>CAKQJE010000063.1 GCA_934247225.1 uncultured Clostridia bacterium | reverse complement strand
GCTTGTTTATTTTGATTTATTTGATTTTGAGCTTGTTTCTTTTCACTTTGTTTATCAGCTTTTTGTTGTTTTAAAGCCTCTAACTCTTTTCTTAACCCTGCAATAGTTGTTGCCTTACTATTGTTAGTAGCGGCCATAACACTGAAAGGCTCAACAAAATATGGGATAAGCATTAAAAAGCTTAAAAGAATTCTTATCGTATAATTTACAAATTTTTTCATTATATTTTCAAATACTTTCTAACCGCTCTACTACTACCAAACATACCTACTAAACCACCTATAACTACTAAGATAATTGAAACAAACCAAATTATATTCATCGGTTTTATTAACTCAACAATATGTGAAAATAAATAGCCGTCAAAATGATCATAAAGTAAAATGTAGCCATAAACCGTAATAATAATTGGAATAATAGAACCAATAATGCCTAAAATTAAACCTTCAATTATAAATGGTTGTCTAATTGCAAAGTTACTAGTACCAACCAATCTTTTAATTTCAATTTCACTTCTTCGCGAAAATATAGTTAATTTAATAGTGTTGCTTATTAAGAAGGCTGTAACTAATATTAAGGCACACACAATAATAATCATGGCTTTTTCAACTACATCAAATATAAAAACTAACTTATCAACACTCTCTTCACCATATTTAGCTGATTTTACACCGTCCATAGCTCTAATAGCACTGGCTACATAAGACAAACTTTTTATATCAGTTACCTTAACGGTAATAGAATCTAACAAAGGGTTCGTATCTAAATAGCTCAAAGTCGTTCCTAACTCTTCACTAGAATCAATCATCTCTTGTTTCCAATCGTCTTTAGATTTATAAATGAGCGATTCGTAATTTTTTAATTTTTTTATTTCTTCTTCGATTGTTTTAGTCTGTTCTTCCGTAACATCTTCTTTTAAATAAACAACTATCGTCAAAGTTTCTTCTAACCTTTTTGTAAAATGGTCAACATTAGCGCTTATCACTATGGCAATCGCCACCAAAATAAGAGTTATAGTTATACAAGTAACAGAGGCGATTGAAAGACTAAAATTTCGAAAAACACTTCTTATTCCATCGCGGAAGTTTCTGCCTAAAATTCTTAAATACCTCATACGCTGTACTCTCCTTTCTCGACGTCACTAACCTTAACACCGTCTTCAATAGTAACAACTCTCTTTTTCATTCTATCAACAATATCCTTATCATGAGTTGCCATTACTACCGTTGTTCCTAATTCTTTATTAATTTTATATATAGTTCGCATTATTTCCTTGGATGTCTCTGGGTCTAAATTACCTGTTGGCTCATCGCAAATTAAAACCTTGGGTTCATTTACGATAGCCCTGGCAATACAAACTCGTTGCATTTCCCCGCCAGATAACTCTTTGGGCATACTTTTTACTTTTTCTTTTAAGCCAACTAATTCTAAAGCCATCATAACTTTAGGTTTGATTTCACTTGCTTTAAAACCTTGAGTTTCTAAAGGAAATGCTACATTTTCATAAACAGTCAATTTAGGTAATAAT
>CAKQJE010000062.1 GCA_934247225.1 uncultured Clostridia bacterium | reverse complement strand
GCATGGTTTTGGAAAAAAAATGCTGTACACAACTTTAAAATGGCGCAAAATCAATATGAAAGTCTAAAATAGTTAGTCTAAAATTTTGTAAATTTTTTTAGCTGTATTAGCCGAAACTATTCTGTCGGGATTTATGAAACCAGCTGAGCTGCAAGTTCTTTAGAAAGATTTGCCGTCAGCATCAGCTCTGCCTTTTGCTGCGGTGTCATAACGGCCATAGCGTCATTCAACAGCTTGTCGAGGTCTGCATCGCGTCTGCCGTCGGCGTCTTTGACAGCGGCATCGGCCAACATAACGGTTTCTTTTAAATCATTATCTTTCATCTGCAACAGTTGCGTCGGGTCGTCAATAATGCTTTGCAATTCTTGTTTAATCAGTTCTTGCGCCATCATCTGCTCCTGAGAATCGACAATACCATTGACAATATTCTCTTGTAGGGCGGCACTTACATCAAGCAGTTCAGCTCTGGTCGGCGAGGATGCCTCGGATACATTATCAAGTGGCGAATGCCCATCTTTGTCCTGCACTACTTCAAATAAAAGGTTTTTATCCTTATCAAAGCTTTGGCGTGTTATGCCACCGCTGCTGTTGTTTTTGAAAACGTCAATTCCGTCATTTTTATACATAATGCGGGTTTCATTGTTGTTTTTATCAATAACAATTTTAGCCTTAACTTTGTTATCTTTGCCATAGATAAGCGTTTGAAGACTGCCGTCTTTTTGCTTAAAGGTGTCGCTGTAATCGCCGTTTTGAGCATATTTAACGATGTGTTTTACGCCTTTTTTATCAAATCTGCTCTTCGGTAGGCTGTGGCCGCGGGCATTATAGTTTGACGGAGTACTCATATTAAATTGTTGCAAATAGGTGTTTGCGTCAATATTTTTCTGCTGAGTATCAGGATTTTGAGACTGTGCCGATACTAAGCCATGTAAAATAGTTGCCCCGCGTTGAGAGTCGGCAAGTTTTGACAGCTGCTTGTTGTTTGTTTCCATCAGCATCTGGACTTCGGTCAGCAAGGTGTCTTTGATTTTGCCGTTAGCCAACTGATTCAGATGTTCTTGGAAATCATTAGCATTAAAGCCGGCCATCGCTTTGTATGGATCCATACCGTATCCCCAAACGCCTTCTTTATCCAGCGGGGCAGACAGGCGGCTGCGGCCGTGCACTTCATCGGTAAAGCTGTATTTGACTGATTTTTTATAGGTCCCGTCTTTTTGTTTGCTGAATGAAGTGGTTTTGTTTTGTAGGCCGTTAGTCTTTTGGATTGTCACATTGCCTTTGGTGTCGGTTATTTGGTTACGGATAATCATCTGTTCGCCGACCATTTGGGCGCTGACAATCTGAACACTGCCGTCGCGGTTGGTTTGTGTAATGGTTATGCCACCGTCTTTATCCATTTCAACCTTACGGTTTTTAAATCTGTTGTCCAGATTTTGGCCGCGAGCAGCCATGTGCCTGTCAACCATAGCGGCCATGGCATCGGCTTTGTTTTCGGCGCTAACGCCTTTCATGATTTGATTAAATGCGTGCATA
>CAKQJE010000061.1 GCA_934247225.1 uncultured Clostridia bacterium | reverse complement strand
CATATGTGAAAAATGCGGCCGCACCACACCCGATACCGGCAGCTGCCCCCATTGCGACGGCAAATCCCAAAGCGTAAAGAGGTTTTTCCGTTTGTGCAAGCCCTATGCTCCCCGTCTCTTTTTCATCTGGTTCCTGATGCTTGTCACCTCGGGGCTGACCCTTTACCAGCAGCAGTGGCAGCGTCTGTTTATCGACAATGTACTTGTGCCTGCAAGCGGAACAAAGGGGCAGGTCATAACCTTTTTTATCGTGCTTGCGGGTATCGTGGCCGCCACACTTATAATCAATATCTATAAAAAATATTTAGGTGTGCTGCTCGGCTCGAAAATGAGTATGGATCTCCGCCGCCGCCTTTTCAATAAAATCGAGGAGCTGTCCTTATCTTTCCAGGACAGCCGCAAGCCCGGCGACCTTATGAACCGCGTCACCGGAGACACGAGAGAGATCCGCGACTTTATGGAAAACACCTTTACCGGGATGTTCACCTATATAATAACCTTTCTGGGCGCCCTTGTGATAATGCTGATAATGAATGTGCGGTTGACGCTGATCTCTATGGTCTTTGTGCCGCTTATGTGGGTGCTCCACCGCCTTTTCTGGAACAAGATACGCCGTATCTTTTCAAGTCAGCGCAGGCGGGAGGATAATTTCAATTCCCGCCTCCAGGACGTTATTCAGGGAATGAAGATAGTTAAATGCTTCGGAAAGGAAAAGTACGAGGCCGAAAGCTTTAACCGGGTGGCCGGAGAAAACGCCGAAATACAGGAGAAAAACGAGGTCTTTTGGGCAAAGTTTCAGCCCTTCCTCGGATTCGTGCTCAACTTCGGAACGCTGGCCGTGCTGTACTTCGGCGGAATAGAGTCCTTAAACGGAACAGGCTTTTCGGTGGGCGAAATGGTGCAGTTTGTGGGATATTCAAATATGCTTTTCGGCCCTCTCGGCTGGTTTACCTGGCTTCCCAGAAGGCTTATGAGGCTGCAGGTCAGTATGAGCCGTATCGACGACGTTATGTCCAAAACCTCCGACATTAAAATTTCCGAAAGCCCCGTTAAATCCGAGATTGAGGGACGTGTGGAATTTAAAAACGTCACCTTCGGATATAAAAATTACGAGCCTATTTTAAACGACATTTCCTTTAAGGCCGAAAAGGGCGAAATGATAGGCCTTGTGGGAGAATCGGGAGCGGGCAAATCCACCGTTATTAACCTGCTTATGCGGCTGTATGACGCCGACGAGGGAGCAATCCTCATCGACGGTGTTAACATTAAGGAATACGATCCAAAAACCCTTCACGATGCCATGGGCGTGGTGCTTCAGGAAAACTTCCTTTTCTCGGGCACAATCTACGAAAACATAAAATTCTCCTGCCCCGCCGCCACCCCCGAGCAGGTCATAATGGCGGCAAAAACGGCAAATGCGCATGAATTTATATCACAGACGCCGGATGGATATAATACATATGTGGGAGAAAAAGGACACAGTTTATCCGGTGGAGAGAGACAGCGGATTGCGATTGCGAGAGCAATTTTGATTGAACCTAG
>CAKQJE010000060.1 GCA_934247225.1 uncultured Clostridia bacterium | reverse complement strand
TGGAGATGTACTACTACATACCTTAGCTTCATAAGTCTTATCTTCATTAGAAGAACAAGATTTATTTTCAAAAGATACAGTATTTTGACCACTACATACTTTATTAGTTACAGAACTACTACCAGTTGTACAATAACCATTACCATCATAAGTTCCAACACTACAACGAGCATCAGTGCTTATACATGAGTATACAGATTTACCACCGATTGTTGTTCTAGTACATGAGATTTTACCAGTACTTGTATAACCACTTCTATCATAATCTGATTTACCAGCATCTTTACCATTATCCCATTGAGCAGGAGTCTTGCTTCCTTCACTTCTACACATACCATTAGCAGTCTCTGTAGTACCGCTTGGACATGAACAAGTTTGATTATTGTTTTCTCTCGTACATAATCCATTATCAGTTTCTGTTGTACCACTTGGACAACTACAAGACTCAGAAGTTGTTGTTCTTACACAAACACCAAACCAACCTTCTGTAGTACCGCTTGGACATGAACAAACTTCATTAGTTGTTGGTTTATAAGAACATGTAGTACCGTTTAACTTATCTTCAGTATATTTACAACTTACAGATGTACTAGATGTTTCTTGTCTTCTAGCTGCAACAGTAATAACTTTTTCACATTTCTTAGTTTTTTCATTATAATTATAACCATTAGCAGTATCACAAGTATAAGTTGTTGTACCAGGAGTTACAGTTGCTTCTACATATTTAACACACGTATTATTTACTTCTGTATATCCATCAGGACATTTAGTTTCAGTCTTATCTACTTCTTTATTTGGAGTAGCAGTTTCATCATAACCACCAGTAGTATTTTTCTTAGCTTCAGTTACAGTTGTACTATCTTCAAAATAAATTGGTGTGGCTGGAATTGTTTCTCCAGTACTTTCTTTATAACATTTATTGGTATTAGAATCTAATTTATAACCATCTTCACAACGATAAGTATTCTTTGTATTATAAATAGGTTTCTTAAATTCATATTCTTTAACAGTCTTAATAACGTTACCGTCTTTATCAACTGTTTCACCATCTTTTAATTTATCTTCATCATCATCTTCATTGTTATTAACACCATCATTTTGTTTATCATCATCTGATTTATCAGTTGTACTAGAATCTTTGCCAGTATCAGATGCTACGTTATTATTAGTAGTATTACTAGTAGTAATAGTTTCTAAAACATAATCACTTGAAGTATCACAAGCAAGTTGAGTTTTTAAAACATATTCGCTTGTACCAGTTTTAGTAATTTGAGCATAAGAATTAGTTTTATTACAAGATTTATTATTCTTATCTACAAAATCAGAAACTAACTTTTTACTAATCATACTTTCTAAATTAATAGTAGATGACTCCCCAATATTTTCAGGCATATTGCCACCAGAAGTATAATAACTTTTAGCAGCCTCTTTCATAATATTTAAGTTAGTAGTAAACGCTTGTTTAAAATTAGCTTCTTTATTTGTTTTAGGCATAACAATCATCATAACGATAACAGTTAAAGCAATTATACCGACAACAAATAAAATATTTTTCCAATTGA
>CAKQJE010000059.1 GCA_934247225.1 uncultured Clostridia bacterium | reverse complement strand
GGTTCTTGCCAGCTCTGTCTGATACTCTTCAATTTCCTTGATTTTCTCTCCGATATTCTCATTGATTTCCTTGAGATTATTGATCGTGCCTGTCACAACTGCTACAGCACTATCGTATCTTTCAACAAACTGTTTGAGTTCCTCATTCTTTTTCTGGAGTACATCGATCTCTACTGTCTCCTTTTCAACATTGCGTCTTCGCATCCCTATTCTCCTTCTCTGATATATGTAGCACTTTCGTCTGCAACATGTAAAAGCCATGCAAACCAGCATTTTTCATATGCTCGTCCAACATCTTTATTGCCGTCCCATACGCTCATATGGCAGTTAATAGCCACTGCCTCTGTCGGTGTCAGCTTAATGAAGTTCTGAGCGAGGAACACTGATTTACTTCCGTGACCGCCATAGCAGAATTTTTCTTT
Source organism: uncultured Clostridia bacterium (assembly GCA_934247225.1). Classification (GTDB taxonomy): domain Bacteria; phylum Bacillota; class Clostridia; order Christensenellales; family Borkfalkiaceae; genus UBA10281. The sequence continues at coordinate 1,244 of CAKQJE010000059.1, read as the reverse complement.
GATTGTAAATGCATCGTAGCTTTCCCACTGATTTGTTTCGCTATTCTTTCGATTTCGCTTTTCAGTAGCATAAAAATTTACTTTGCATAAATCATGAAGCAGTGCTGCAATAATCACAGATTCCTCTGGCACACTTACTTCCGGATAAGCCTTCAAAAGTCTCTGAGCTTCATCGTAAACATTCAACGAATGCTCACATAAACCTCCGATGTATGAACCGTGGTACGCATGTGATGCTGGAGCATTGAAAAAATCAGATTCTTCAAGCCACTTCAGCAATTCATCAATACCATCTCTGCTTACCGAATTGAGAAGTTCCACTACTCTGTCATGGTTTGCAATTCTCTTTGCTTCTGTAATCATTTGTTATCTCCTTTCAGTTTTATTGTGGGTTGTTACACCCTAGCAGGGGTAGTTGGATTTGAACCAACGAATTTAGCAGTCAAAGTGCTATGCCTTACCACTTGGCGATACCCCCATACTGTAAATTATTTTATTAGCATGATATATGTAATTGAAAGCCCACTCTGTAGCAGGCGATCAATATGGCTATTAGCCTAATATGAACTTATAAAAACCATGCAAGTTTCCATCTTTCATAGTCTTCTTCATAATCTCTTACAAGCTGTCTATGTTTCGCTTCTATTGTGTTTCTTCCGCTATCCAGCTTGTATGCCTTCCCCTCCATCTGCTGAGATACGATTGCATTAAAATCTGGCGGTACTCCAATGGTTTCTTGCTCGTACATTCTGTAGAAAACTCCAGAAATCCAGACTCTAAAGTAACTCAATTTCAGCGGAGTGTTGTCGCTTTTATTCTTCGATCTTCTCGATAGCTCAACTCTCAATGCCTTTATTGTTAAGGCGGATCTTATTCCTCGAATCAATGTATCACCGGCTGCTCTTTCCTTTCGTATCTCATGTGAATAATTTGGATGTAGGAATGCAAAGCTGTCTAATTCAACACAATTATGAAAAGCCTCCAATCCTTCTGGATAGATAGGAACAACCGTATATTTCTTATCATATTTTACCGTGAGAGTTTTAAAATCAACATCTGAGCATTTTACATTTAAGATGTCCTCCTCATCCATTCCAGCGTATGCCAACCAATAATAACATCTATATATATTATCAGTCGCCTGTTTCTCCGCCGGTTCGCATATTGCATTCAAATAATTCTGCAGATGCTTCGGATTTGCTATCGTTTGCTGTTTTACTTTATCAAGCCCAACAGTCTTAATC
>CAKQJE010000058.1 GCA_934247225.1 uncultured Clostridia bacterium | reverse complement strand
TGCCTGCATTATCTGATACTTTTAAGAAGAGTGGCGGTATGTATCAGCAGGTTAGCGGTAAGAATTTAAAACCGCAAGATGGTTGGAACTATGAGACCGGTTATAAAATCATCAACGATAACAATTCTTGGAAATTCTCTTTGTATTATATGGATTTCAAGAATATGTTTGGCTGGGAAAAAGAAAATGGTCAAGATATTAGAGTAAATAAAGGTAAGTTTAAAAATGTTGGCTTTGAAGCTGACTACACTTCCGTTTTAAGCGATAAATTCAAAGCAAATGTAGGTTTTAGCTGGTCTAATCCTAAAAATCAAGCAACAAGCAGCTCTCAATGGGAGCAAACCTATCCTAAGATTCAGTTTAATACAGGTATTAATTATACTGTTGGTAAGTGGGATTCTAGCTTGGCATTAAATTGGCTTACTAAGAGATTGAAAAACCGTGATGGTGGCACCAATCCTGATTTAATTAATTTAAATGCAGTAGTAAATTACAATATGGATGAGAATAATTATTTCACTCTTAATATGAACAATATCCTTGATCGCCATAATGTAATAACAAATGGTAGTTTTGAATATTGGGATTTACCATATAACTGGACTGTTACTTACAACCATACATTCTAAAGTTAATGAAAAAGGTGGCGCTTAAATGCGTCACCTTTTTAAAAATAGCTTTATTTAAAAACACCGGCAATATTTGCCGGTAAAGTAATATTTATTTAAATTTGAAAGGGAAACCATGTATCGCTTAATCCTTATGCTTGTTATAGCCTGTATTCTTTCCGGATGCGCAACAGAAAACTTTGGCCAATCTGCGAAGTTTGCAGGCAAAGATAACGCAATCGTTGTAACGGACGATACCGGTTATCAGGTAAAACTAAAGAAGAAGCCGGAAAAAATTATGACCAACAATATTTATCTTGATAACATCCTTTTGGGATTAGTGGAGCCTGAAAAAATGCTGTCTGTATCTAAAAATATGGATAACTCGGCAAAATCGTTTGGCAATATGGTAAGTTCATTGGTCGAAAATAAGATTACAAATCCGGGATTGGAAGCAGTTTTGGCTTTAAAGCCGGATATATTCATTGTTAATGAGGTAATTGGTGCAGATAAAATTCAGTCTTATCGTGATATGGGTATACCTGTTTATGTTGTAAGGTTGTCTACAAATATAGAAGAAGTCAAAAATGAAATTATCAAGCTTTCCCGGCTAGTAGGTGAAGAGCAGCGTGGTAAGATTTTAGTCCAAAAAATGAACGATAAGCTGACGAGGATCGAACGCAATATACCACAAGAGCTTCATTACAGTAAAAGTACTGTTCTTGTATCAGCCAATTACGCGTCCTATGGAGGCAAGGGTTGCATGTATGATGATATCTGCAAGCATGCCAAGATAAGAAACGGTATTGCGGATTTGGGAATGAATACCGGACAGACAGTCAATAAAGAGGTCATGATAGAAATAAATCCGGATTTTTTCTTTCTTGCAAAGCCATGGAAGGATAATAAGGCCAAGGATGAGAAATTGCTGGGTGAGTTTTTAGCTGATAAGAGTTTAGAAAATTTGCGGGCAGTAAAAAACGGTAATGTAGCTCTGCTTGATGAAAAATACATTTTTATCGGTCATCAGAATTGTGTATGGTCGGTGCAGAAGCTGGCACATTTGGTTTATGGTGACTGCGTTACTTTAGAACCGGAGGAGTTTTTGAAAGGGTTTTAATAATTAAGCAAAAAACATCATGATTGCTTATATTTGCAACTTCAAATATTAACTGAAAAA
>CAKQJE010000057.1 GCA_934247225.1 uncultured Clostridia bacterium | reverse complement strand
AAGGGCAATGGCTTCTTCGGCAGGAATCATTACGGGAGTATTTGTCGTATCACCAATCTTGAATACAAAATCATCGCCTTTCCGCCCGAACATCAACACACCTTTTTTAGGTTTCTCAACTTTGCGGGCGGTTCTTGCCCGGTGTGGCAGTTCAATGGCTTTGTCGTATATATCTGTGCCTTTCAAACTGTTTAATAATTTGCGGTAAGGAGTGTCCCATGAAGCCTCCTCGTTGTGCGCGATTTCTTTGCGGTAACGTTCTTTGAAGAAAGCCTTGATCTCTTCTTCTTTAGTAAGTGCTTTGGTATCTTCTCCCATAATGGCATGAATCATGGCCATTTTAATTGTGGAGATTTCCTTTGTCCGGGTTTCAGCCTCGCCCACATCCGTAGGAAAATAGTTGTAAATGTACAATTCGTCAAATACCTTTTTGTTGATACGGTTGATTCGGCCGATGCGTTGGATGACACGAGTCGGATTATAGGGAATGTCGTAATTGAAAATTGCACCGGCACGATGCAGGTTGTATCCTTCAGATATGGCATCGGTTGCTATCAGAATATGAAAGTCATTCTGTTGCATCGACAGCTTTAAACCTGCATCAAAGTTTGCTCGTATGCGGTCTTTATTTACCGGAGTAGCATCTGCCGAGGTATATTTCATGACAGGCAGTCCAGCTTTGACAAGAGCTTCGCCCAAGTAATTCACAGTATCGGCAAATTCTGAAAACACAATCAGCTTTCTGTTCGGTTCATTTTCCATTTGTTTTTGGATAATCTGTATAAATGAATCCAGTTTCGGGTCACTTTTTATGGTGTTTTCCTTACCGAACCATTGCTCACGCAGGTTTTTCAGCAATTGAATATCCGCTTGTACATCCGATACGAAATCATCTTTTACATATTTCATGTCTATCTCGAAGAATCCCTTGGCTTCATATTTTTCAAAGAGTTCCTCGATTTCGTCCATATTGTCATCACTGGAATCATAGAATGCTTCCACATCCGGCAAGTTTCCCTTTTTGAATACAGGTATCTTATTTCGTTTTTCAATCCATCTGAGCATATGCTCGGATGACTGTATCATATATCCCAAAGAAGACTGAAAAGCAGCGACCGAACTTTCGAAACGGGCTACCAATAAGTGGCGCATAAAACTTGAAATGTTAGCCTGTCGCCCAATCAATAGATTGAATTTTACACCGGTTTTATCTTCAAGCTCTTGAGCTAAATTCTCTTTCAATTCCTCACGTATATATAAAGCCGGAGAATAACGTGCAGCCTTGAAACGGTAAACATCATTGCTGCTGCCCTCAGATTTACTGATTCTGTCCAATGTCGTTAGATACAAATCCTTCAGTTCACTCAAATCATATTCCAGCTCTCCCGGGTCATTGGGCAATACCAACTGAATGTTTTGTTGCTTCAAGTCTTCTGCATATTCAGGGATGTCCTGTAAATCCAAGCGTGAACGGCGTACCACTAATGGGCTTATGATGGAGCGGATTTTCTTGGCTATGTCATTGACTTCCTGCTTTATTTCTTCGTCAGTCGCTTCTCCCTTTCGTTGCTCTTCACGCAGAACTCTATATTTATCAATCAAGTCTTTGAATGAAGCTCCCAAATTCTCAACGGTTTTAAGTGTGGAACGGGAAGGTATTTGGAATAGTTTTATCAATGCGTAAATGTCTGCCGGCTGATTGTTGAATGGAGTAGCCGTAAGTAACAAGACCTTATTCCCCAAACAAAGATTGTGTAATAGGGCATAATCCTGAGTATATTCATTACGAAAACGGTGAGCCTCGTCT
>CAKQJE010000056.1 GCA_934247225.1 uncultured Clostridia bacterium | reverse complement strand
CTTCCTGTCCAGGCATACACGCTGATTTCATCTCCTTCAGAGAAAGTCTGTGTTCCCTTGGCGTCCGTAGTGATACGTGTCATCTTTCCGATGCTTGTAGAAACGGTGATTGACTTAGGCGCCTCGGTGCCTGTTGTATTCTCACTGTCTGAGCAGCTGCCCAGAGTCATTGTCATTGCTGCGAGAGCAAAAATGTAATATTTTGTTTTCATCTTTATTCTTTATTTATAAATTATACATTATCTATAATGGCTTCTATTCTATTTGCTGTTATTTTCATATAGCACGGTAGTACCTGCAGCGTTTTTCTTCCAGATGGCAGGAAGACAGCTTTCCAACGCAGTATATGCTGCCGCATCTTGTACTTTGAGTGTGCGGGATTTTACGGTTTCGTCGGTTCCGGCATTATTCAACCAATCATAGCAGTAATAAGTTGCTTCCGAAATTTTGTCGCCTGGTGCCAACATAGTGACGGTTGACAATTTTGTACAACCATTGAACATTCTTTCATAGCATTCGTCTGCTAACGTTGTAGCCTTTAATTCAGGGGCAGACTCGAGACTTGTACAACTTTCGAACATACCATTATAGCATTTCCAAGCTAATTTTGTAGCAGGCAATTCTAGGGCAGACGTTAGACTTGTACAACCAAAGAACATTCTTTCATAGCAGCTTCTTTTTAACACTGTGGCCTTTAATTTTGGGGCAGACGTGAGACTTGTACAACGATAGAACATACCTAAATAGCAGTTATCAACTAATTCTTTAGCAGGCAATTCTGGGGCAGAGGTCAATACAGTGCAATCACTGAACAAATAACAGAATCTGGCTTTTTGGGTATTTACCGTACTATAGTTTCTCCAGTCCAGCAGCGTGCGGATGTCGCCTGTGCAAGCTACATTCACATTCTTAGTAAATGTGATGTTTGAAAATACATACCATGCAGACGCAGTTCCATTAATGTTTGTGCCACGTAAACGAAGGGTGCCATTTGGTCCACCGAAGGTAACTGGAATGTCTTTCTCAACATTTTCCCATTTGCCATTATTCACAGAATACTCAAGTCCTGAAATGGTGTAATTTCCTGAGGTTGTCATCTTAAACTTTTGCTCCCCATTTGCAGTAAAGGTGATGTATGGGATGATTTGTTCTGCTTTACTACCTTCAGTAATTATCCCCGTATTATCCCAATCTGCCACGCTAATACCAGAAACAGATATCTTGTTCTTACCCACTTTGAGCTGATAGGTATAGCTCTTGCCGGCTACGAAAGCAGTAGGGGTGGTGGTGTACTTTTCTGTTGTTTTGCTTTCTCCATCTGCTACTTCAAGAGAGAGGAAGGGGGCGGTGCTTGGGTTATAATTTGGATCGATAAGGGCATAGAACTTGCCGTCGCTGTGCTTAAACGCTTTCACACCACGGATGCTGAGGCTGTTGACTGTAGCATTCTTCGTATACTGGTCGTTGAAGCCAGCAATCTCTACAACCACTCTCGCCATCATGCGATTCATGACGAGAGTAAGTTGATTACTCTTGTCGGTATTGCTTTGCTCACCTCTAAACGACATGAAGTCGGCGGCAGCAAGCGATTCTACGCTGTTGTATTCCGTAGGCTGGGTGATGGTACCATTGAACGAAGAAGGGTAGTAGGCGGTGAAATTCATCGTCTCCTTTTCCCATTTCAGGAACTTGTTGCCCTGTGGCTGCCATTCCTTGCCGTCATACTTATAAGTTACGGCATCCTGGCCATCAGCCTGGACGCTAATCTCATCATTTTCATTGAATTTCGCCTGCTCTTCAGCAGTACCCAGCGGATTGCTGCGGGT
>CAKQJE010000055.1 GCA_934247225.1 uncultured Clostridia bacterium | reverse complement strand
CACCCTGATGGGTCAGTGCCTTTTCATACTGCAGGGTATAATGCTGCAGATGGTCATTTTGACTTGTAACAAGAAAGCAGGGCGGAAGTGCTTTCAGGATATCCGGATGCTCCGGATTGACATAGGGAGCAAAGGCTCCTTTTTTATAGCCTTTTCCGTATAAATAGGAAGGCAGGAAAAGTCCTATCTTGTCCCGTTTATTGGTATAAAACATACCACTGATCAGCCCGAGTGCCTGTATGGGAAGTGCAGATGGTGTTATATGTGCAGCAGCAGCTACCTTTTTGTTGTTCTGCATTGCAGTGCAATAGGTCAGCAGGCAGGCACCGCCACTGTCACCGACCGCATAGATCTGCTGCGCAAGCCCTCTTTTGGCAAGATCTTTTTTGATATATTCCATGGCAAGAAAAACATCGCTGCACTGATCAAAAAACAGACAGTCGGGAACGAGTCTGTACTCAATGCTGTAAACCAGATAGCCGAGTTTGCTGAGCTTGGCACAGAAGTAACGGTTAAATTCTTTGCAGCCAAGTAACAGTCCACCACCGTGCACGTTCAAGATCACGGGGAGTTTCTGATCTGCTGCATTTTCCGGCTGGTACAGATCCAGCCTGTGGGCAGGCAGCCCGTCCTCTGCATAAGGAATGTCCTTTAGCTCGGTAACACCGCTGCAAAGTGTATATTTTTTATCACGCGCCGGAAGAGATTTCTGGAAATCCTCCCGTTGTTTATAAAAAGCCTGTTTCATAAATTGACTCATGTTTCAAAAACCTCGTTCTATATGTTGTTGAGCATAGAATTTCTACCTATTATAATAGGCTATTTTTCGACGGTATTCAACAAATTTTTAAAGCAATGGAAAGAATACAGGAAATCGGGTATAATGACAGTATGTACAGGGCACAGAAGTATGTGTCCGTGAACGAAAACGGCGTAAAATGGTATACAAAGGAGAAATGAAGGATGAACAAACATATAGAAGACGCGATGGAGATCAGAAATGAACAGCCGATGGTATGTAACTGCGCCCAGACGATCCTGCGGGTGTATGCAAAGGAACTGGGGCTTTCACCGGAGCAGGCAGAAAAGCTGGGCAGCAACTTTGGCGGCGGTATGAAATGCGGCGGAACATGCGGCGTGATCACAAGCGGACTTTTGGTGCTTGGAGGCAAAGGAATCGAATCCCCTGCGAAGATCGGGGAATTCCGTAGACGGATTGCAGAAAATCATGACGGTATGACAGACTGTAAGCTGCTTTTAAAGGCAAATGCAGAGCGGGGCGGCAATAAAAAGGAGCACTGCGACGGTATGATCCGGGAAGCGATCACGCTGATCGACGAACTGGTAAGTGTATCAGAAAAGTAGCAGTCTGTTGCATGGGTTGTAACAAACGAGACGGTAGAACAACGTCCGTTCTTGTACCACTCTCTTTCCTGTGCTAGAATATTTTGTGCGGAATTATTGGATAAGCGAATATATGTCATGGATAATATCATGCAGAAATTTTTGCAATATGTTACAGTACCGAAAGTAAAATTAAGAAATTTCTGATATGCCGATATACAAAAGAGGAAGGACAGAATATCTCATGCAAAAAGAGAAAAAAGCCAGTTCTATGGATATGATCCACGGAAGTCTTTGGAATAAAATATTATTATTTGCACTGCCGCTGGCAGCAAGCAGTATTTTGCAGCAGTTGTTTAATTCCGTAGATACGGCGGTGGTCGGACGGTTTGCCAGCAGTCAGGCACTTGCGGCAGTTGGCAGCAACAGCTCCCTGATCTCTTTAATGATCAATTTATTTTTGGGAGTATCGCTGGGCTCCAATGTTGTGATCGCGCATTATATCGGGCAGGGATC
>CAKQJE010000054.1 GCA_934247225.1 uncultured Clostridia bacterium | reverse complement strand
GTTTTAGCGATTATCGGCGTTTTAAGCGTGGGGGGCATCGCCGCCTTTTCGCAAATGCTTGAACGTTATAAAATCACTCAGACTTATGAACAAATCAACGCTATTGCCGCAAAACTTTCTGCTGTCGGCTCCGAAGCCGCTTCTTATGACGGATTAAACAACCTAGCTGCCATCAAATTTGGCGCTATTCCTAAAGAAGCGATTGCCAATGCTAGCAATGGAACTTTAACAAATCTATTCCACGGAGATATAATCATTATGTCTAGTAATATGTCTTATATAATATTTTATAGAGGTTTACCACGGGATGCTTGTATTTATTTAGCCACTCAAGATTGGGGAACCAAAAGTTCTACTTTTGTTAAGATAGGTGTAACAAATATAGCTGGTTTTCAGCAAATATTGCTTCATGCTATGCATGCTAATAAAGAAAATGAACAAGGAGATGTTAGAGCTAATGCTTATGCCATATTACCGGCAGAGAAAACTCCGATGTCGCCTGTTGACGCGGCAAAAGGCTGCAGCTGTTCCTCTTCTAACACTTGTATTGTTGCTTTAAAATTTAACTAATAAGGAATTATGAAAATGATGAATATCAAAAAATTGGAACAAGGTCGTTCTATGATAGAAATGCTGGGTGTGCTGGCAATTATCGGCGTGCTGAGCGTGGGTGGTATCAACGGCTTCAGTAAAGCTATGGATGCTCACAAAATTAACACCATTGTTGAACAAATCGGCACTATCATTGCCAACGCCAAAAGCATCGGGTTGCGTCAAGGCGGTAAGTACACCGGTTTAGATACCAACGCCGCAAAAAAAATGAAAATTATTCCCGATGAAATGATTGACTCCAGCGGCAAAGTTACTCACGTTTACGGCGGTGAAGTTAGAGTTGGTTCGGCAAAAGAACTTTATGGTTCAACCCCAACAGATAAGGGTGTTGTAGTTGAATTAAAATCTTTGTCCCGCAACGCGTGCATTCAAATTTTGAGCAAAGGTTTGGGTGGTCCAAAAACTATTTTAGTCGCCTCTGGTTCAAATAGTCCGAACAGTTCTTCTAAAATCTCCGGCTATACACAATATTCTTCAGCCGCAAAATGCGAAACTCCAAGCAATGATTATGCCATCTGCTATAACCAGGATATGCCTTTATCAACTATAGCCAACGCTTGCAGCTGCGGTGCAAACAACACTTGCGCCATTGCGGTTTGGGCATTTTAGAACCGAAAACGCCAAAAAATATAGACAAATTGATAATAACCTCTTGACAAAATAAGTCATAAAGCGTATTTTAAATCTTAGGAAAAAAATTATTAATCTTTATATTTTTTAGGTATGATTAAGATTAAGGTCAAGAAATCCCGTATGTGGATTCCAGCTTTGGGGGTTGTGATTGCTTATGGATTCTTTCATAACTGCGCGATAGCCCCTTATTTTAATTGCCGCATTATTGACTGGTCTCAGTTGATTTTGACGTTTAGTATTGTGATAGGACTTGGTGGCGCACGTGACGTAGTGTTGCAAAAATTCCGCTATTTAGGTCCTTTACAAAAAGCGATTGATGTGACTGCTGGTGGTCGTGAGTTGAGTAACAAGTTCTGGATTCCTGCTATTGGCTGGATTTTGGTTCTGGGGTATAGCAATAATTTTATTGTATCTCCATACTTTGAAGTCCGACCAGTAGAATGGGAGGGACTTTTGTCTGCTCTAAGCATACTATTGACTGTCAGCGGAGCGCGCGACTATGGAATTTATTCTTCCGAGCGTAAAGCCGAAGAAAAAAATCCGGCAGAAGCACCAGCGTAATCTAACAAAAAAACAGTCCTTTTAATTAAGGGCTGTTTTTTTGTTGCAACCAGTATTGGTATCGCTATGTACAAAGTGGTACATAAGAAAACCGGCTGCTTATTGCTGCAACCGGCACAAGCTTGCAGAAACTCGGATAGCGTGCGTAGATGCGATGGAATTTTTAAGCGACGTGTACAAACTAGTACATAAGAAAAACCGGCTGCTTTAAGGCAACCGGCACAAGCTTGCAGAAACTCGGATAATGCGCTTAATGCGAAGTAAGATTTTTTCGCAGTGTACATAATAGCACACGAGCGCAAATAACACCTAACTAGCAGAAACTCGGATAATGAGGCTAATACGCATTAACTTTTTTGCGACGTGTACAAAGTGGTACACAAGCACAAAAAG
>CAKQJE010000053.1 GCA_934247225.1 uncultured Clostridia bacterium | reverse complement strand
GGCTTGTAGTCCGTCTTATGGCATCCACACTGATTAACACGAAACCAATAGTCTATCTTTCCGAAAGGAACAGGCTTGGCGTTGATAAAACTGTACTTCATTGTATCACCTCCTCCCAATCTGTTGCGAAAACGTCTTCCGTTGAGAAAAATTCCTCAAAAGTGTTATACCAGATTTTTTGTTTCTCGCTTTCATCAATTAAATACAAAAGTGATTTCTTCGCAACAAAGTAGATATACAAACCTTTGTCCCACTCACTGCGTCTCACTTTCTTCCCTTCCTTCATTCTTCTCAGAGCCTCCGAGAAGTCAAATGTTTCCTTGCTCATACGCTACTTGTATTTATATCTGTATCTTACATCTTGAAGAATGTAATACACATCATTAAACATATTACCTAACATACGTGATACACTACTATAACGGCTGCACAAGTCTTCTACTCCAACGAAAGCATTCATAGTTATCCGTGCAGCTACCATTCTTAGTTCAATATCATTTGTCTTCATTATATACGCAACTTCTTCTTAAATGTTGCAAGAATATATATTGAACCACAACAAGGTGTCGTAGAAGCCGTTAAAAGTGCAGCAGGTGGCATGATGTTCCATTGCACTAACTCCCAACCTTCATAGCCTTCTTGGTTGAATCTATTAGATAAAACCTGAGCTATCTCGTCAGCTTTCTTGATAACTATAGAAGTTACCATATACTCATATTCATACTTTTTCATATCTATTCTTCTTTAAGTTCAACTTTCTTCTTATCCATAGTTACTTATTGTTATCTTCTTCAAGAAGTTTTTCTATTGTTTTGATAGAATTATATACATCAAAAGTTTCTCCATCATCCATCTTTATTCTAGAAGTGTTATTTGGATTTTCTTCTATAGATGCAATGTTTTGTGGATTCAGAAGTATATGACCTGAACCTTTGTATCTATCTGCTAAAATTAATTTAATCATAATCACGTATGTTTAATTAAAAACTCTTTTGCCCTTCCAGCAAACCCCTTGATGGCTGCTTTCTTGTGAGCCACATTACCAGTAGTCAACTCATCCGCCATTTCCTCAATGGAAGCGAAGTACTTAACTAGCTTGTCTTTTAGTTCTGTATCTATCTGATAGTGCTTATCCATATTCTTGTTTGCTTGCTTCTCAAAAAATATAGCTTTTTCCTTACTCATTATTCTTCCTCCAATTCTTTAAGTGCTCCACGCAAAAAACAAATAGCTTTATTCTTCTCATTCTTTGACACACGATACCATTTAAGTATGTCAATACTTTTATGGATTTTCTCGATAGCTTTTTCTTTGCTTATTGCTTATCCTCCTTTGCCTTTTTAAGATAAAATTCTCTCCAATCTTCAAAAGTCCAATCTCTTGTGTTATGAGAAAGATTGAAAACTTCCGTATCTTTCTCTAACTGGAGTAATAGCCAAGCATAATCTTCATATCGCTGTCTTAGCAATCTCTTGCGACACAATCTTACATGCTTGTATAACTTATAATCAGCGGTTGCAGCATCAAAGATTATTTTACCTACTATCGATAACAGATAAGCAGATATAACGCCTAATGCAATCCAACCTAATATTGTAATTACTAAGTCCATATTCTCTTCTTTTTACCCTCTCCCTGTTGCCAAGGAGAGGGTGGTTAATTACTCAATACCATACGCCCCTGGCAGCTTCTTGATAATATCGCCACCATAGGCATTCTGGGTTAATTCTACAAACTCACGAACAGAAGTTTTTCCACCAAGAGACAATCCTCTATCTGACACGAAGGATTCTCTGCCCATTCGACAAGAACCAGTCAGAACGTGATGATAAGTGAACAAGTCTCCGTTGTCATACTTAACATCATACTCAGGGAACTTCTTCTTAAATGCCTCTATTCTCTCTTCTTCTGTACTATCATCGTATAGTTTCTCCTGAAGGGAAGTAAAAGCGTCTCGAAGAGTATCACCGTGGGCAAACTTGTTGTTCTCCTTGACGATGAAACAAGGCTTTAATTGCAAGTCTGATTGCAGGATATAGCCTTTTGCTACGTTTCCACGAATAGATATAAAGATAGTCTGTATATTATCTACAAGATATACCTTATCACCATTGAACACTTTAATGCCAGAGCCATCGCCAGAGCCATCGCCATAGCCATCGCCATAGCCATCGCCAAGGCCATCGCCAGAGCCAGAGCCA
>CAKQJE010000052.1 GCA_934247225.1 uncultured Clostridia bacterium | reverse complement strand
CGGTGTCGTAAGTTCGAGTCTTACAAGGGGAGCCATATATGATAGACGAAATGGCTATCTACCTAAAAGCCCTTGATCTTCAAGGGCTTTTTCGTATTTTAGGGGCAAAAAATATCTTTCATTTTTACGGCTGTAAAATACCGACATCAGAGACTCGAACCTGCGACTTTTAAGCCGAAAGTACGGGCAAATAACTGTTAATCACATTCATTACACCCGAATGACTGTTAATCAGGCGAAATACCGCCGAAAAGACCATTTGGCACTGACCACTACCTGTTTACAGTCATCCGCCTGCAATGGCGAATTTCTTTGATTCGGAGGTGATTTCTTTGAGCAAATATGAGCCGCTTTGGAGATTCCTTTCCGGTGACGGAAGTGGATGTATTCAATTTTCCTTTGAACGGATAGAAGAGATTCTTGGTTTTTCATTGGATCATTCTTTCCTGAATTACAAACAGGAAGCTGAACAATATGGATACCGTGTCGAGAAAATTTCGCTCAAAGAAAAATGGGTGCGCTTTGTCCGCATAGCCGCACAATGACATCATACCTTTGCAAATCCCCTTGCTTTCCTATATAATATAGGTGAAGAAAGGCAGGGGACACACATGAAAAAGAATTATGAATCCGTTTACCGCATGAAACTTACCGGCTATCAGGTCAGAACCGCCATCGGGATTCTGAATGAACGCCGTCTTGCATTGAAGTCACAGGGATGCACCCTTGAGAACAGCGAGGAATATGTGGGCGTATTTAACCTGCTCAGCCGTTTTCTTGATCTGCTTCCCGCCTGACACAACTGAATATCCGAAATCAAGCCATCTTTATACCGCAATTTCGCGGTCAATGAAGGCGGCTTTTTTTATTGCCAAAAGAAAATTCAAGGAGGAACCGAATGTACATTCAAATGAATCCAACCGGGCTGACGCTGACAGACCTGATCTGCGTTGCCCACCGAAAACGAAGCGAGGACACCGGCTTTCCGTATGCCGTACAGTCCTGCCGATGCTCTAACTGCCGTTATGTCGGCGAGGGCAAGTGCTCTCTGAAAGAGTGCTGCTGTATGGCTGAACGAGTAAAAGCGCACAGCTGTACCTTTACCGAGATTCTGAACACCTGCTTTGCCAATGTAAAGGACAATGTGTTCCATTATCGACTTCGCCTCGCTGCGGAACGCGCAGCCATGACGAAAACCTGTTTTCTTGACAGGGAGCACCGGGCAAGATTTCTGAAAGCACTGCACAGAGTACGCGGGAACGATAAATCGCTCATTGCGCAGCTTTTTGTCCTTACCGCAACCGAAAGTCTTTGGAACGCATCGGACGATGCCGTAGGAAAGAGCAGTATCTCCTATCTTGACATTGACTTTCGCGCATTTTCGGAGAACGATTATCTTTTCTACTGCATTGCTTATGACCTCGGAAACGGAACCTCGCATACGGACATAGAGGATTTGTCGAACGATGAAGTTGTGGATTTCGACCTATTCCGTGTGGTGTGTTCCGCGATTGCCATCTCTGTTTACGGCTATGATGCCATCCGTGTGTCTGAGCGATTCCGGAAACATAAGCGCAGAAAGAGCAGAAAGGGCGGGTGGAAGCATGGCGAATGAACCGAACTATTCCTCCAATCCCTCAAAGGACGAGCCGAAGAAAGAAAAAGTCCGTGTGATTCCTCTGGAATACATTGACGAGTTTCCGGGGCATCCGTTCAAGGTGTTGGATGATGAAAGTATGCAGAAGCTGATGAACAGCATCGAGGAGATCGGGGTGCAATCGCCCATTGTTGCGCGAATCAAGGAAGATCAGAGATACGAGATTATTTCGGGTCACAGGCGGGTTCATGCCTGCCGCAGGCTGGGACTGAAGCTCATTCCGGCGATTGTGCGTGACCTTTCCCGCGATGAAGCCATCATTGCTATGGTGGACGCGAATCTGCAACGGGAGCATATCCTGCCGAGCGAAAAAGCGGCGGCATATAAAATGAAGATGGAAGCGATGCGAAGAAAAAACGGTCGTCCGCAAAAATCTGAAAACTCTGTGCCAGTGGCGCAGAGTTTTGGGAAAACAACAAGGGAACTTGTTGCAGAGGATTCCGGTGATAGCCCCGATCAAGTCCGCAGATATATCCGTCTTAACGAGCTTGTCCCCGAACTACTTGAAATGGTTGATAGGGAAAGCATTGCTTTCCGTCCTGCCGTGGAACTTTCGTATCTGTCGGAGGACGAACAGCGCAACCTCGTGGAAACCATCGACAGCGA
>CAKQJE010000051.1 GCA_934247225.1 uncultured Clostridia bacterium | reverse complement strand
AATAAAGCTGAAGAGAAAATAAGTAAAATTAAGGCTAAAAAGCTCTTTGACAGCGGAAAAATTGAAAAAATAAAAGTCGGAACTTTTGCCGGTTTGAAGCAAATTCATAAGTAACAGCAATCATAATTATTAAATATATAAAAATAAAACAACTGCTAATATGATATAACATTGTCAATATTTTAAACACTTAAAAATTTTTAAATAAAAAAAATCCGCCTAGTTAGCGGACATATGTATTAGTTGTTGTTTTTTTTCACAAAAAAAGCCCTCCCTAGGGAAAGCATTTTTTAATTGGTGCGCTAGGCCAGACTTGAACTGGCACGGGATAAATCCCAACAGATTTTAAGTCTGCAGCGTCTACCGATTCCGCCACAAGCGCATCACACTTTTGTTATATACATAAATTTTTTGACATTTGCAACATAAAACTTGTCTTTTTTTGCAAAATATGCTTAATTAAACAACGGAAAGAGGAAATACATTCCTCTAATTTAACTTAAGAATACAGCAGAAACAGCGTTTCGGTATTCTTTGGGGAGAAAAAAATGAAATCTGTCGACACATCTCTTCATCATTATTTTTTTCCAAATATAAATGAAGACGGGTGGAAATTTGTCAGTGTTCTGGCGTTTTTATCAGTAATTTTAGCAATTATTTGGTTTCCGCTCGGTTGTCTTTCATTTTTAGTAACAATCTGGTGTTTTTATAGTTTTCGCGATCCAATCAGAGTTACGCCCGTTTTGTCCGGTGCGCTAATTGCTCCGGCTGATGGTTATGTCGTAGCTATAAATCGTGAAAAAGGTCCGGCTGCCTTGGGTTTGGACCGTAAAAACTATACAAAAATAAGCCTGTATATCAGCCAATTTGATGTAAACATCAACCGTATGCCGATTAAAGGTCTTATTAGTAAAATATTTTATGACGCCGGTAAAAATTTTTCTGGTTCTACTACTAAAAATGATATTAGAAATGAAAGAATGCTGATTGCTATAAAACATAGCAGCGGCGTAGAATTTGTGTTACAGCAAACAGCATTGTTTTGCAGTAAAAGAATCGTTGATAATCTAAAAAAAGGCGATGAATTTGCTGCCGGACAGCGCATTGGCTTTATTCGTTTTGGTGGATATGTAGATTTGTATTTACCGGAAAAAATTGAGCCGCAAGTTTGTATCGGACAGTATTTAATCGGCGGAGAAACCATTGTCGCCGACATAAAATCAGACGCTCCCCGTCTTGAAGGAGAAATAAGATAATGGTAAAAACTTATCAAAATAACCGCTCAACAACCGTGCACAGCGGTATAAAAAAGAAAGCAATCGGTAAATTTAAGGAAGTTCCGTTTCGTAAAATGGCTCCTAATATTGTAACCTTGATGGCCTTGTGCTCAGGTGTTACCACAATCAAATTCGCAATTATACAAAACTGGACATTTGCAATCGTTTGCCTGTTTTTAGCTTGCGTTTTTGATGGTTTGGACGGCCGTGTGGCTCGTAAATTAAAAGCTTCGTCAAAATTTGGCGCCGAATTGGATTCATTATCCGATTTTGTTAGTTTTGGCGTGGCTCCGGCTGTTTTGATGTATCAATGGTGCTTAAACGGTATTCCGCATTGGGGTTGGATTTTTACTTTAATGTTTTCTGCTGGTATGGCTATGCGTTTGGCTCGTTTTAACACTATGTTGGAAGACGCAACTGTTCCTGAATATTGGTCACACTACTTTGTTGGTGTACCTGCGCCAATGGCGGCAGCTATTGCCGTTATGCCACTGCTAATATCATTTGCTTATCCAGAATATGATTTTATTTTGCGTAACAAATATCTATGCAGTGCCATAATCATTTTGGTAGCCTACCTAATGGTTAGCCGTATTCCAACTCTGTCACTCAAAAAAACACGCATTAATGCAGACTATTTCTTGCCTTTAATGGTGTTGTTTGCTTTGTTTGTAAGCTGTTTATTAACTCAGCCTTGGCTGACATTGGGATTGTTTACTTTGGCTTATTTATTAACAATTCCATTTACGGTTATCAAATTTTTGCATGACAAACGTGCCTATGAAAAAAACTTAAAAACAGATAAAACTGAAATTAAAGCCTAATTATATAAACCCCCAAATAAAGAATCGTCACTTGAAAAGTGTGATAAACAGTTCTCATAAAATGGGGGTTTATTAATGTCTTGAAACAAAAAAACCGCAATGTTCCCCCTAAAAAGAAGAACAATGCGGTAGTTTTCTGGCAAAGATTACTATCAAAAATAATCTCAAGTTGGCGAACGAACATTAG
>CAKQJE010000050.1 GCA_934247225.1 uncultured Clostridia bacterium | reverse complement strand
ATTTTATAGTGCCAGCGGCAGCAATGTGCGCATTTTCCCTTGTTGGCACTACGGTCAGCCATAAAGTTGGAAATCAAACAACGTCCGGAATAAGACATACACATTGCACCGTGAATAAAGCACTCCAACAACATATCCGGACATTGTTCACGGATTTCCGCCATTTCCGCAAATGTAACTTCTCGTCCCAAAACGCACAGACTTGCCCCCATTGACTGCCAAAATTTTACGGTTTGCCCCGAACAAATATTGGCTTGAGTAGATACAAAACGTTTCAACTCCGGCGCATTTTCTTTTAAGTAATAAAACACCCCCGGGTCTGCCACCAAAACTCCGTCTGGTTTCAACTCTTGCAAAGTTTTAACAAATTGAGGTAATTTGGCTGCTTCTTCATTATGAATATACAGATTTAAGGTCAGATAGATTTTTTTACCTTGTTGATGAACAAAGTCGATTCCTTCTTTTAAATCTTCCAGCGAAAACTTGGATTGCGTGCGCAAGCTCATATCCGGCGTTCCGGCATAAACCGCATCAGCTCCGTATAACAATGCTGTTTTCAATTTTACCAGCGAACCGGCCGGCAAAAGTAATTCTGCTTTTCTCATGGTTTTACCTCTATATTTGTTGTTACCGCCTGCAATTTGCCAAACGGTGTGTTTTCTATCAAAATCTTTGCCACAAACCACGCCTTAGTTTTTTCATCTTTCAGCACCCAAAAATAAATCGGCTCGTCTTGATTGATTAAAAAACCGGCATCGGTATCTTCTAAAATTTCTTGCTTATATTGGCACTTCAGCGCTTTTCCGGCAAAATAATCCGTTTTTATTTTTTCCTTTTTCAGAGTTTTAACTGTCGATTTGGCGTATTTTTTACCATTGAATGAATATTGCTCCAAATCACAATTACCTTTTTTAATAATCTTTTGCGCCAGCTCGCCAAACACCGAAAGCAAATCACCTGAATACGAATATTCCGGATTGGTTTTTATTTCATCGGTGCGTTTACGCTTATTTTTAACGCTAATTCTATATTGCGGCTCACCGTTTTTATATACAATTTCTTTTGAACGATGCGTAAAACGAGTTTGCGTTTCATAGTAATAATCCTGCGGTTTAAAACCGGATTTGTCATAAGTGCCGACACTGTGATATGTTGCCGTAAACGGATACAGCACACCAAATGTTCCGCTGGTAGAAACCGAAGTTTTAATATCATAATCTTTATCTTGATAAAAAGCATAGCTGAATGTTTCTTCACAAGCATCAAAAAGCCCGATGGTTGTTTGCATATAATGCTTAACCTCCAGCGCCTGCACTTCTGCACCCCATATCAGCACAGATAAAAATATTAAAAGTCCGTTTTTCATTTTAGCTATTCATTAAACAATTTTACCTACAATAGCAGAAATTTTAAGATTATAAAGGAAAAAATGATGTCTGAAAAAGTTTTACTGGTTTACGGCGGATTCTCGGCCGAACGTGAAGTTAGTTTATCCTCAAAAAACGACATTGCCTCTGCCTTAAAAAACAAAGGCTATACCGTTATTGAACACAACTTAACCGATGTTTGGACTTTTTTAGATATTCTAAAAAACGAAAAACCTGATGTGGTTTATAACGGGTTATACGGCAACTGGGGAGAAGACGGAGAAATTCAAGGTCTGCTCGATATGCTGCAAATTCCTTATACCCACTCCGGTTTAAAAGCCTCTGCTTTGGGTATGGATAAATACCTGACTAAGCTACTGGCCTCCGCAGCCGGCGTTAAAGTGGCGCAAGGAGAAAAAACAACCGCCGCCGCTTATTTGCAAAACGGCACAAAAGTTCCATATCCCTATGTGGTTAAACCGGTGTGCGACGGCTCTAGTGTCGGCGTTTATATCGTTCACAATGCCGAAGAAGCGAAAAACGTGACCTATACAGATTCAAACTTACCTCTTTTGATAGAGCAATACATTGCCGGCCGCGAACTTACCGCCATGTGTCTAAACGGCAAAGCTAATGTAATTACCGAACTTAAAACTGACTGCTCTTTTTATGACTATCAAGCAAAATACACCAGCGGCAAAACTCACCATATTCTGCCGGCTGAACTACCCGAAGACGTAGCCGAAACTTGCAAACGCTACACCGAAACCGTTTACAAGGCCTTAGGCTGCCGCTCGGTTGCCCGCTGCGATTTTCGATACAATGAAAAAGACGGAGTCGTTTTACTGGAAATCAACACGAACCCAGGAATGACCGCGCTTTCACTGGTACCTGAACAAGCTAAGTATTTGGAAATCTCTTTTGAAGATTTATGCGATATTCTGGTTAAAAACGCCGCTTGCCGTAAAAGAGGTTAAATAATGCATTGCAAAGGCGTGATACTTCCTATGGATAGTACCGCTGATGAATATGCGAAGTAAGATTTTTTCGCAGTGTACAAATTAGTACACGAGCGCAAAACACATTATTCACAAAATTGCAGATAGTAGTGTAGATAGTGTTAAAACAAGAAGAGAGCAAATTTTAGTATACAAAAATACCGGCTGCTTTTTACTGCAACCGGCAC
>CAKQJE010000049.1 GCA_934247225.1 uncultured Clostridia bacterium | reverse complement strand
AATACGCCGCACACGCACAGCTTCACAAGGGAGCTGCCGCTTGCGGAGTACCTCGCAGGTGATGCTACCTGCACGGAGCCGGCAAGGTACTACTACATCTGCTCCTGCGGCGGGGTCGGTACAAACACCTACGCCTATGGAGAGGCAAAGGGACACGTCTTCGGGGAATGGACACTGAACCTGGCGGACAACACCTGCGAGCGGATCTGCTCCGTCTGCGGCGAAGCCGAAAAGGACGACAGTATGTCGCTCCTGTCGGTCTCCGGCAGTATGGCAAGAGCGGGCGACACCGTGCGCATCACTGTATCGCTTGCAAACAATCCCGGCATTGCGGCGCTTGCCTTCCGTATTTCCTATCCGAAGGGCGCGATGACGCTTGAGAGCGCCGTCGCGGGTGAGCTGTTCGGCAACGCAACACGCAACCCGTCGGCAGGCTTGTTCCTCTTCGACAACGCGACCGACGTAACGGAAAACGGCACGCTCCTGACGCTGACCTTTAAGGTATCCGACACGGCGGCGCTCGGCGAATACCGCATAGCGCTCGAAATCGTGTCCTGCAACAACGCATCCGAGGAAACGATCCTCCTGTGCGGCGGACAGGCAAACATCCTGATCCGGGATGTCCTGCCGGGTGACGTAAACGGCGACGGTGTGGTCGATACGCTGGATATCACAAGGCTCCGCCGGTACCTTGCAGAGGAGGATGTCGAAATATTCCCGGGGGCAGACATGACCGGGGACGGAGCCGTAACACTCGCGGATCTGGCGTGCCTGCGCAGGTATCTTGTCGAAATCGGCACGGGACTTGGTGCATAACGAGGTGGAATATGAAAAGATTATTTGTTCTAATAGTAATTTTTGGCCTATTTTTAACAGGATGTAGCGTTACTAATTTAAATGGTAAAAATATTGATGATATAGTAAATACAATACTTGTTAAAAAGTCTAAATTAAAGAATACTAATTTTGATGGTTATAGTTATTACACACCAAGAGGTTTATATTTTATAAATAAAAATGACTATGTAGTAATTGCTAACTCTGGAGGACCTGATTCAATGGCTCTTCTATCATTGCTTCTTAAGTATAGAGAAAAAGTTCCATTTAATATTGTGTGCGCACATGTTAATCACAAGGTAAGATTAGAAAGTGATGATGAAGAGTTATTTGTACAAAGTTATTGCAAAAGTAATAATGTAATTTTTGAGTGTATGAAGATTAAGGAGTATGATAATTCTAATTTTGAAGCATATGCAAGAAGTAAGAGATATAAATTTTTTGATGAGGTAGTACTAAAGTATAATGCTAAGGTGTTGTTTACTGCTCATCATGGGGATGATTTAATGGAAACTATTCTTATGCGTATTGTAAGAGGTTCTTCACTAAAAGGTTATAGTGGTTTTTTGATGGAGGTAAATAAGGGTAATTATAAATTAGTTAGACCTTTAGTATATACCACTAAGGATGAGATTATTAAGTATTTAAATGATAATAATATTAAGTATGTAATAGATAAATCTAATGATAATTTAGAGTATACTAGAAATAGATATAGACATAATATATTGCCTTATCTAAAAAAAGAAGATAAAAATGTTCATTTAAAGTTTTTAAAGTATAGCGAAACGCTAAATGAATATGATGAATATTTTGATAGGTTAGTAAGTAGTATAATAGATACAGTTTATATAGATAATAAACTATATATAGATGAGTTTAAGAAGTTAGATAATTTAGTTGGAAAGAGAGTAATAAATTATATATTAGATAAAATCTATGGTGATAATATATTACTTGTTACAAGCGCACATACAACAAAGATTATTAATATGATTTATAATAATAAACCTAACTTATGTATTATGTTACCTAATAATCTTAGAGTGCTTAAGAATTATGACAAGGTGTCATTTGAGTATATGGAAGATGAAATTGATTATAAATATGAATTTGATGAAGATATTGTTATAAATAATTATGTAATACACAAAGTAATTAATGAAGAAAGTGATAGTAATTATGTATGTAGATTAAGTTATGATGATATTAAAATGCCTTTGTATATTAGAAATAGACGTACAGGAGATAGAATTTATATTATGAACCTTGGTGGTAGTAAGAAGATCAAGGATGTGTTTATTGATAGTAAGATTGATTTAAATAAAAGAAATTCTTATCCTATACTTGTTGATAGTAATGATAATATATTATGGATACCTGGTATAAAAAAATCAAAATATGTTAAGAAAAAAGGTAATAAGTATGATATAATATTAAAGTATGAAAAAATTAAGGAGGAAAAATGAAAAATAATATAAATAAGAATAATTTGAGAAAAAACTTCATGCCTTATGCACTTTTGTTGTTTGCAGCATTGTTTATATTTTTCTCAACAGATTTATTTAATACTAAAACACATGTATTTAGTTATAGTGATTTTGAAAATAGTTTAAAGGAAAATAAAATAACTGAGTTATCTATTATTCCAGATGCTGATGGACTTGTTTATCAAGTAACTGGTAAGTTAGATGGTTATTCAAAGAATGAAGTGTTTTATGCTAAGATTCCACTTTCTGAAACTGTAATTAATAGAATTCTTGAGTCTAAGGATATTAAAGATTTTAAATTGAATACAGAAAGTGATCCATCATCAGGTTTCTTTGTTCAATTCTTAGTAAATGTACTTCCAATGTTATTAATAGTTGGTGGTGCGATATACATATTTGGAAGACAAATGGGTAATGGTAATAAGTCTATGGA
>CAKQJE010000048.1 GCA_934247225.1 uncultured Clostridia bacterium | reverse complement strand
GCCAAAAATAGCCGCCTAAAGGGCGGTTTTTTTTTGCATTTTGGGGCTGTTGATGAGAACTCACGACAA
This sequence comes from uncultured Clostridia bacterium, assembly GCA_934247225.1. Lineage (GTDB taxonomy): Bacteria > Bacillota > Clostridia > Christensenellales > Borkfalkiaceae > UBA10281. The sequence goes on along the minus strand of CAKQJE010000048.1, from coordinate 2,813 downwards.
AAGTGGTTCGACCACAAACGAAAGGCAGACGCAAGTATGCCGGTGAGCGTTAGCGAATGAGTGTAGTGGCGGCGGAGCCAATCTTACTGCCCCTGCCAAAAACAGCCGTCCGAAAGGGCGGTTTTTTTTTGCATTTTTGGGCGGTTGAGGAGAACTCACGACAAAGTGGTTCGACCACAAACGAAAGGCAGACGCCAGTATGCCGGTGAGCGAAATCGAATGAGTGCTGTGGCGGCGAAGCCAATCTTACTGCCCCTGCCAAAAATAGCCGCCTAAAGGGCGGTTTTTTTTTGCATTTTGGGGCTGTTGATGAGAACTCACGACAAAAGTGGTTAGACCACAAACGAAAGGCAGACGCCAGTATGCCGGTGAGCGAAAGCGAATGAGTGCAGTGGCGGCGAAGCCAATCTTACTGCCCCTGCCACTCAAGATGAAGGCGCTGAAAGCGTCTTTTTTCTTTATATATCAAGCACTTAGCTTAGTCAGCGTAAGGTGTGCTAAATGAGGCTGTTTCCCGCTGGTTACACGGACTATCCCAGACGAAATTTCTTATTTTACAAATAGTTAATGCGGTTTGAATTTTATTGCCTTTCGGGATATATTGAAGTATAATGTACAATATTTTGTAATATAGAAGTGAGTATTCAAATGTCTTGTACTGAGATTGGTTTAAGAACGCAAAAAACGGATGATAATCCTTATGGATATGCAAAAGTTAATAATATACCCGCAGATGAAGTATGTGTACTTTATTTAGGGGGGGACGGAGCAACAACTGATAAGGCTGCTAACGGATATGCTAAAATTATCAAAGATGAAATATTGGCGGATGTAGATCCTTCTATTCCTGTTTATAGTGTTACATATAATTTTGAGGGGCATAAACAAGCAATCGCCAGAAAAGTTTCCCAAATTAAGCATCGCACTGAGGTTTTAAGTAGTAATGAGGATATTGATAAAATCCTATCAAAAGCAACAGAGGAAGAATATAATCCTACATATGTGGATGATTTGTTTAAAAAGGTTATTTTGCCGAGAATAACTTTGCATAACGGAAAAGGTAAGCTATCTACCGAAGAAGCTTGTCAAAGAATAAGAAAATTGAATATTGTAGCTCATTGTCATGGCGGCTATACGGCTTTAAAGCTGGAAGAAAAAATGCAAGAAGCTATGACATTAATTGGTTATAATAATGATGAGCGGAAGAAAATACAATCACAGTTGTTGGTTGTTGCTCATGCTCCGGCATGCGCTTTAGGAGTTTCAAAATCTCAGTTTGTTAGTTTTAAATCAGTATATGATAGTAATACACCTCTAAAAAATAATTTTTTTGACAGATATATAGAAAGTAGAAAAGCTGAAGAACGTCGTCGTTTTGTTGCAGAGGAAGATCAAAATATAGATAAAATAGAGCAAAATAGGTGGTTTGATTTAAAGCCGTGTTTTTTTGCCGGAAAACAAGGTAACTTATTTTTGATTAAGCAAAAGTATGAATGGATTGAGGGAGAAGGTCCTTTTATGATTAATTCAGATGAGCATAACAATGTTCAGTATAAAGATAAAAGCCAAACAAAAGAAGGAAGAATGATGGCCTATTTTGCTAAAACAATTTTGGAAAATGGAATAAAAAATTCGTTGCAACAAGATGGGGCTTTTGTTCCTCTACCATCAATTGAAAATTTGGTATTAGATGGTGATGAAGTTATGGATTCTAAAGCTGCTAAGGCATTTGAAACTATGAGAGAAAATGGAAAAGCATTTAGAGAAAAACTCTTTCAGGTTGCAATGAATACTCGTACAAAAATAGCGTCTAAAGATTGAAAATTAGTCCGTTGATTGCACTATGTGCTCTGCCACTCAAGATGAAGGCGCTGAAAAGCGTCTTTTTTTTATATATCAATGACTTAATCTAGTCCGTGTAAGGTGTGCTAAATGAGGCTGTTTTCCGCTGGTTACACGGACTATCCAAAACAAAATCCTTTATTTTACAAACAGTTAACGCAGTTTAAATCCTATTGCCTTTCGGGATATGCTTATAGTTTAGAATGAAAATTTTCTATTATCTTGTATTATCCTTATACTCTAATCTTTTCTTTCTGATAAAGGCAATGATTAAAGAAATGAATGACATTCCCAAACTTATGTAGATCAAGCTGAGAAAAAAATGCACAGTAAATTCTTCAGAATAAGAAACGAAATAAACACTTCCTAAAAAAGCTATTGTTGTTATTATCATAAAATACGGAATCCAACCAATAGCGCACAGATAATATGATGTTTTGGGGTAATTGGATATAAAATTTGATAGAAATTTAGGTGTTTTGTTGAAACAAAGCATAAATATACAAATGATAAACAATAAAAATAAAATATCAGATAGGGTTTCAAAACCCAATAGGGAAAGAGGAGTTTCTAAAACACCAGATAATCCGCCTAATACAAGCGCTTCTTTTGACCATAATTTCATTGTTTGTACACCTTTTTCTAATTAGTTGGGTTAGTTTATAATAATATTTATTCCTTAGTTGTGCAAAATATTTTTTTATCTTTTTTTAAATAATCAATGGATTGCACTATGTGTCCTGCCAAAAATAACCGCCTAAATGGCGTTTTTTTGCATTTTGGGACGGTTGATGAGAACTCACGAGAAAGTGGTTCGACCGCAAACGAAAGGCAGACGCCAGTATGCCGGTGAGCTTTGCGAATGAGCACCGGTGGCCAATTTTAAAATTTTCGTTTGTTTATTTTAGATAATTGTATTATAATATATAAAAACTAGGGAGATTTTATAATGCCGAATAATACTGAAATAA
>CAKQJE010000047.1 GCA_934247225.1 uncultured Clostridia bacterium | reverse complement strand
GTCTTTTTCAAGGGCAGGGACGCAGATGTTCTGACAATGGCGTTTAACGAGTATTCGCAGAAAATATTAAGGCAGAAAGAAAAGCCCTCTGTTAGGCAGGCTATCCGCAAGTTGGCGGAAATTGCAAAATCACAGCATAAAGACCGTGAAAAAATCAAGGACAGGAGCATTGAGCGATGACGGCGGCGGATAAGAAAAAAATCATTTCAAATCTGCCGTTTCTCATTTTCTTTTGGATATTCGATAAATTGTCATACGCCGTGCGTCTGTCGGAGGAAAACATTTTAATATCGGTTGTTAAGGGAGTATCGGAGCTTACAAAAGCGCCGCTGCTCTCTTTTCATTTTACCGATATTTCAATAGGCGCCATTGGTGCGCTTGCGGTCAAGGGCATTTTGTATCTGCGGAGCAAAAACGCAAAGAAATTCAGAAAAGGTATTGAATACGGCTCTGCACGCTGGGGCACGCCGGAGGATATTAAGCCGTACATTGACGAGGATTTTTACAATAATATTCTGCTGACGAACACGGAACGGCTGACAATGAACAGCCGCCCGAAAAATCCAAAATTCGCACGAAACAAGAATGTGCTTGTAATCGGCGGCAGCGGTAGCGGAAAAACAAGGTTTTTTGTAAAACCAAATCTTATGCAGATGACGACAAGCTACTGCGTGACCGATCCGAAAGGGACTATCCTTGTCGAGTGCGGAAAAATGCTTCAAAAAGGTGGCTACAAAATCCGTTCGCTCAATACGATAAATTTCAAAAAGAGTATGCACTACAATCCCTTTGCCTATATTCGCAGCGAAAAGGATATTTTGAAGCTGGTAAATGTCATAATCGCAAACACCAAAGGCGACGGCGAAAAGTCGGGCGAGGATTTTTGGGTTAAGGCGGAACGGCTTTTGTATTGCGCTCTAATCGGCTACATTTACTATGAAGCGCCCGAAGAAGAAAAGAACTTCATCACGCTTTTGGATTTAATAAATGCAAGTGAAGCCCGTGAGGACGACGAAAATTACAAAAGCCCCGTGGATATGCTCTTTGACAGGCTCGCCGAGCGTGAGCCGGAGCATTTTGCGGTTAAGCAATATGTCAAATTCAAACAGGCAGCCGGCAAAACCTTAAAAAGCATTTTGATTTCGTGCGGTGCAAGGCTTGCACCGTTTGATATTAAGGAGCTGCGCAACCTAATGGAATATGACGAATTGGAGCTTGACACATTGGGCGACGAGAAAACGGCGCTCTTTGTTATCATTTCCGACACGGACGATACTTTCAATTTTGTTGTCGCTATAATGTATTCCCAGCTTTTTAATCTGCTTTGCGACAAGGCAGACAACGAATACGGCGGCAGACTTCCCGTGCACGTCAGATGTTTGCTTGACGAATTTTCAAATATTGGGCAAATACCGAAGTTTGAAAAGCTGATTTCAACTATCCGAAGCCGTGAAATATCCGCTTGTATTATCTTGCAGGCACAGAGTCAGCTAAAAGCCATTTACAAGGACAATGCCGACACGATTATCGGAAACTGTGATACAACTCTCTTTTTGGGCGGCAAGGAAAAATCCACGCTCAAAGAGCTTTCGGAAACTTTGGGAAAAGAAACGATTGATATGTATAACACTTCCGAAACACGCAGCAATCAGAACTCTTACGGAACGAATTATCAAAAGCTCGGAAAGGAGCTGATGAGCCAAGACGAATTATCTGTAATGGACGGCGGTAAATGTATTTTGCAGCTTCGGGGCGTGCGGCCGTTTTTATCGGACAAATACGATATAACAAAACACCCCCGTTACAAAATGTTGTCGGACTATGACAAGAGAAATGCGTTTGATATGGAAAAGTATATGAAACGAAAGAAACCCGTTGTAGCAAAAGACGAGGTTTTTGACTACTACAAAATTGACCTGCCGGAAGAAGCGCATCTTTCGGCAGAAAACAAAAATACAAATAACGAACAGGAGGAATTTTAATTATGCAGTTTTTTTCAGAAGCGGTCAATGTACTGCAAACACTTGTAATTGCGCTCGGCGCAGGTCTTGCGGTCTGGGGCGTTGTCAACCTTTTGGAAGGCTACGGCAACGATAACCCCGGTGCAAAATCGCAGGGTATCAAGCAGCTTATGGCAGGCGGCGGTGTCGTGCTGATTGGTACTTCCCTCATTCCTTTGCTGTCAGGATTGTTTTAATCGGTGGACAGCATTTTTGAAAAAATTACAAAGGCAATCAATGACTTTCTTATGTCGGTTATCGAGAGCAGCTTATCTACAATGTTCAATGACGTAAACGAGAAAGTCGGCACTATTGCTGCGGAGGTAGGCAAAACTCCGCAGCAATGGAACGCAAGCGTGTTTTCGATAATTCAGACGCTTTCGGAAAATGTAATACTTCCGATTGCGGGGCTTATCATCACATTTATTCTTTGCTATGAGCTAATCACAATGATAACAGAGAAAAACAATATGCACGATATTGACACATTTATGTTTTTCAAATTTTTGTTCAAGGCGTGCGCGGCGGTTGTAATCGCAACGCACACCTTTGACATTATTATGGGTGTGTTCGATTTGGCGCAGTATGTTGTCCGGCAAAGCTCCGGCGTGATAGGCTCAAATACAAGTGTGGATATTTCAAGCGCTATAACCGATATTCATTCAACGCTTGAAGCAATGAGCACAGGCGAGCTTGTTTTGCTTATGCTTGAATCGTCATTGATTAGCCTTTGTATGAAAATTCTATCCGTCTGCATTACCGTCGTAATATTCGGGCGAATGATAGAAATTTATTTGTATAGCTCCGTTGGGGCGATTCCGTTTGCCACTATGACAAACCGTGAATGGGGGCAAATGGGAAACAACTATTTAAGAGGACTTGTCGCTCTCGGCTTTCAGGGCTTTTTCATAATGGTATGCGTCGGCATTTATGCGGCGCTGGTAAACAGCCTGACATTCACA
>CAKQJE010000046.1 GCA_934247225.1 uncultured Clostridia bacterium | reverse complement strand
CTGCTGTTTCGGATCGTACACCACCACATATCTGCAATCGATCTGCGGATACAAGTGCAGACAGTTTGCAAGTGCGCCAAGCTGTTCATCCTTATTGATGAGCAGGCTGTCCTTTGCCTCATAGGAGCTGTAGCCCTGATACAGTGTCTGCAGCTGCCCGCTGTAGGCATCCGGGGAAGCTGCGATATCTTTTCCGTAGATTGGCTGCAGCCTGCCACTGTAGATCCGGCTCTTTGCCATCAGCTCAGACGGTCCCCAGAAGGTAACGGCATCTGCATCCCCCGCATCTGCCAGCATCAGATCATAGGCTTCCTGCTCCTGCTCCCGGTAGCAGCCCTGCACAGGCATCCTGCTGCCTGCCTGCGTATAGACAAGCGTGCCCGAAAAGACAAACAGAAGCACCATGCCAAGTGTAAACAATGGCAGGATCTTCTTTCTGTATCCTCTGATCTTCTGCCAGGCAAGGGTCAATGCCAGACAAAGAACAGGAACGACAAGCTCGATATGACTGACCTTATAGTAGGTTTTTTCCATACCACCATAGTCTGCAAACAGCCGGTAGGTCAGCGGACAGATAAAAACAAGATAAGTCAGGAACCCATATAGCACAAGCCATCTGCCATTCTCCTTTTTCTGTACAAACAGGAAGATATACAGCAGAAACAATGCAGCCAGAAACAGTCCCCAGTATTTGTCTTCCAGCTTCATAAAATACAGCATGATGTCCATCAGGCATCCCCCCCTTTCTCATCCTTTTTCCCATCTGCCACACGGTCAGTCAGAAAAAGAAAGATTTTCACAAGGAAAAGAAGCAGAAGCGCCGCCACACTGACAAGGAGACTTTCCCTGCCTCCCAACACATACGAAAGCACCAGAAGAAGCAGAAGCATCACGCCTGCTATTCCTTTCTGTTTTCCCGTCTTTCCGGTTCCATATACAAACACCGGCAGCAGACAAAGTACCAGATGATCCGAAAGGACACTGCCTTCATATACAGCAAATAACACACCATAGCTTGTATTCATATAAGCACTTGCCCCACAGATCGTTGCAAGCGCAAAGAATAACAGATAGAGCGACAAATTTTCATTTTTTACAGACAGTACCGTAAACAATGCTGCCATTGCCAAAAAGATCAAAAGCAGTAAAAACGGCGGCAGATACTGTAGCAAAAGCTGCGCAGGTGTCAGAGAAAACCCTCTGCACAGACAGGCATACAAAACCGGAAGCACATTACCATGCAGCGGCAGATCGTCCGCAGCTCCGGTCAGTGCGTTGAAACCGGAAAGCTGCCCTGTAAAAAGGATCGTCTGTACCCGCTCCGGTGTATCGTAATAAGACTCCAGCGTAAAACCTTTCAGATAATAGGAAGCACAGATTGCCAGAAATGCAATGAACAGAAAAACAATCTGCTTTCCGCCTTTCTCTTTCCATACAAACTGCCTTGCGGTAAACCGGCGATAGGAAGGCACCACAAAAAGCAGCACACCAAGTCCCATGACTGCAAGCACAAGGCAGGCAAATAACCGGTAAACCGTAGTAAAGCTCTGCAAAAACACACTACTGCCGGCACAGCACATCCAGAAAACCGCACCCAGAAGCACAGGATGCAGATGCCTGTTTTCTTTTTCTTCTTTTGTAATATACTGCAGCACATTTCCCGTCAGGAAACAAAGCAGCAATAAAAATGGCAGGATCAGCCAGTTTCCCATATTTTCTCTCCTATTTTCTGTCCTTTGCAAAATAAACGGTCAGCGGTCCGTCTGTCACAGGCAATACTGTATCAAAATAGTTTTCCACAAATCCCTTCAACGGCTCCTCGTCCAGCAATACGGAAAAATCCGCACCGTATTCCCGGTCTACAAAAAGCACCGTCGGTATTTTTTCAGGATACATCCTGTAGTATGTCATAAGCTGATCGGAAAATGCCGGTGTGGAGATCGTATTACCGGTCGCGATCTGTCCCTTTTGAAGCGCACTGTACAAAAACATGTCACAACCTATATACAGCAGCCTGTCTTCTGCTCCCACATATTTCTGCAATGCGGCATATTTGGCTTCATATTGCGAAGCATCAAATTCGCCCAGATAGATGCCCGAAAGAACACCCGTCTCGGTCTTTACATACGTGTCAAAAATGTTTTTCCGCTGTGTGGAAGTAAACCGGACAAGCAGGATACGCGCCGCAAGGAGCTGCAGAAGCAAGGCAGCCAGCAGCACCGCATACGCCAGATAGGCTTTCCGCGGCTTCTCTCCTGCTCCGATCACTCTGCCGATCAGAAGAAGCCCCGTCAGAACGCCCGGCAGCAGGAAGCTGACCGAATATTCCGCCGTCAGATTGGAAGTCGTCAGGACAGCCAGAAGTGCTGCTGCCGAAAGCAAAACGCCTCCATAAAAGAGCTGTCTGTCTTCTTCTGTCTTATCAAATGCCGCATAAGCATACCAGCCAATCACAAACAACTGGCAGACGATCGGATAGAAGATCATAAAATTCACATTCTGTATCGTATGGAACTGGATCACCATCCAGACTGCCTGCAGCAGGAGCAGGACACCCATAAAAACAGATGCATGCGCGTTCTTTTTATCCAGAACAGGCCTGCCCACCTGACAAAGCACAATAAAACCGGCTGTCACATACAGTATCCGGGCAAGATGCACCAGATGATCCTCTGCCATTGCCACAAGAGACTGTTTATGGGATGCATCACTTAAGACATTCGGAATATTCTGCAGAACCGGTGTGATCCCGCCGCCTCTGATGCAGAGATAGAGCAGGAAACACACGCCCGCCAGAAAACAGGTCAGGGCAAACAGAACGCTTTCTTTCCGGTTTTCCTTCGCACACACAAAGAAAAGCACCTGCAGATACAGAAACAACAGCACTGCCGTCGGATAACACAAAACCGCCATGCTCATAAAAAGTCCTGCCAGGATAAGATACTTTTTTTTCTTATGCTGCATATAACTGAGCGTGCAAAGGATCAGTGCCATCATCATCCAGTAATAAATGCTCGTAAATTCCGGCGACTGGATGTGCTTCGGTGTAAAATTCAGATACAGAATTGCACAGATTCCGGCCAGAAACGGCTGATACCGGCGCAGAACGCAGTAACACCAGACGGAA
>CAKQJE010000045.1 GCA_934247225.1 uncultured Clostridia bacterium | reverse complement strand
GATGAATCCTGCAGTACTGATGAAACTGATGAGCGCAAAGGCGCAGTTTGAACAAAATCATCCAAAGGTAATTTCCTTTTTAAAGACCGTGTTTTCACGTCCGATCGAGGAAGGGACTATTTTGGAGCTGACTGTAACACGTCCGGGAGAAGAACCGGTCACAACAAATTTGAAAGTAAAAGATTCCGATCTGGCTTTGATGGAAAGTCTGAAGGATCTTATGAAAAATAAATAAGCAGATGAGTAACAGAAAGAAAACAATACAATATGCGTTTCAAAAATCAATCCCGATCATGACAGGATATATTGTACTTGGAATGGGATTTGGTATCTTGCTGCAAAAGCAGGGCTATGGACTTCTATGGGCGTTCCTTATGAGTCTTTGTATTTACGCAGGTTCCATGCAGTATGTGACGATCGATCTGCTGGGAAGCGGTGCATCTCTGGTTGCTACGGCGCTCATGACGCTGATGGTAAATATCCGCCATGTATTTTATGGCATCACGATGCTGACAAAATATCAGAAAGCAGGCAGAAAAAAGCCGTATCTGATCTTTGCCCTTACGGATGAAACCTTTTCGGTCGTCTGCGATGTGGATCTGCCTGAGGGAGTAGAGGAGAACGCATATTATTTCTGGATCTCTCTGCTGGATCAGATTTACTGGGTACTGGGCAGTCTGCTTGGCAGTATCATAGGCAGCACCCTTCCGTTTAACTCAGCAGGTGTGGAATTTTCCATGACAGCATTGTTTGTAGTCATTTTTGTAGAACAGTGGGAAAAGACAAAGCAGCATTTTCCGGCGCTTTGCGGCGTTTTGCTTTCATTGCTCAGTCTCTTCGTATTTGGAGCGGATGATTTCCTGATCCCCGCCATGATCGGCATTACGATCGCATTGTTGATCGGTAAAAAATGGATGGAGAAGGGAGAGACAAAGGCATGACATATTTAGGATGTATAGCCGGCAGTACGATCAGTCAGGGACATGCGGCCGGTATCGTGGCGGTTGCAGCACTTGTTACAATGGCGATCCGGTTCTCTCCGTTTGTGATATTTAAAAAGCATACCCCGGCGATCGTTTTGTATCTGGGAGAGGTGCTTCCTTTTGCAATCATGGGCATGCTGGTTGTATACTGTCTGAAGGGGGTGACGCCGCTTTCCGGTAATCACGGGATTCCGGAGCTTGCAGCAGTTCTTCTGGCAGTTGGTTTACATAAGTGGAAGCACAATACCCTGCTGTCCATATTGAGTGGAACGATCTGCTATATGATCTTTATTCAATGTATTTTCTGACACAAGGAGAGAAAGCAGACGACAAAAATTTTTGAAAAGCAGGAAATTTACGTAAATAAGAAGAGGTGAAGCGAAAATGAATACATTTTATTATATTGTAGACAGCATTGATGGCGATTATGCGCATCTTGCCCGAACAACAGAAGCGGGAGAGCGTATCGAAGGGGAAGAAACAAAGCTGGTAGCACGTGCACTTCTGCCGGATACGATCATGGAAGGTACACGGCTGATCTACGAGTGGATGCAGTACAAAGTAATATAAGAAAGAAGGTAATCATATGGCAAAGAAAGAAGTGAAAACAAATGCCATGAGAATACTCGACAGGATGAAGATCCCGTATACGCATCAGGCATATGAATGTGACGAGTTTGTAGATGGCATTCAGACAGCAGACAAGCTGAAGCTGCCTCACGAAAAGGTATATAAGACACTTGTCACACAGGGAAATGACAAACAGTATTATGTATTTGTTCTGCCGATCGAAGCAGAGCTGGATCTCAAAAAGGCAGCAAAAGCAGCAGGTGTAAAGTCTGTTTCCATGCTCCATGTGAAGGATATCACGCAGGTAACGGGATATGTGCGCGGCGGCTGCACAGCGATCGGTATGAAGAAGCAGTACAAAACATTTATCAGTGACAGTGCAAAGGTGTTGTCAGATGTATATGTCAGTGGTGGCAGGATCGGCTGTCAGATGAACCTTGCGCCGGATGATCTGTGCAAAGCAAGCGGCGGAAGCTATGCGGATATATTAGTATAATATGATACCAGAGGCAAAAGGTCTAAAACCTTTGTGAGCTTGCACGTAGGTGGGTGAAAGACCTTGGGATCTGCCCCGATATGAGCATCGAATTCGGGGCTTTTGATCCAGACATCATTATTATATCAATAAGGAAGAAAGGGCAATCAGAATGAACTATGTAATAGTAGGAGCCGGTGGCTGCGGCGGAAGCATCGCTGCATATCTGGCAAGAGCAGGAAAAGATGTGACGGTGATCGCAAGAGGAAAGCATTTAGAGAAGATGCAGAAGGACGGCATTAAAATGGAAACACCGCATCTGGGTGATTTCACTGTTCCGGTGCATGCCATGGCGGCAGATGACTATGAAGGGATCGCTGATGTGATTTTTGTCTGTGTGAAAGGCTATTCCGTTATGGATATCGTACCATTTCTGCAGGCACACAGTGATGCCCATACAGTGATCATTCCTATCCTGAATATCTACGGAACAGGCAGTAAGCTGCAGGCACTTTTACCGGAGCCGACAGTGCTTGACGGCTGTATCTACATTGCAGCAGAGATCAAAGAGCCGGGTGTGATCCTGCAAAAAGGCAGCATCTTCCGTATTGTATACGGTGCAAGAAAAGAGCAGGAGCCGAATAAGGAAATGTTTGACATTGCAAAGGATCTGCGGCAGGCAGGAATTGAAGCGGTCATCTCCGATAATATCGCAAGAGATGCATTCCAGAAATATGCGTATGTGGCACCGATGGCAGCCTGCGGACTGTATTATGATGCCAAGGCTGACATATTCCAGCAGGCTGGTGAAGAACGTGAGCTTTTCGTAAAATGCATGCAGGAAATGGATGCGCTTGCGACAGCAATGGAGATCCCATTCCTCGTGGATATCGTAAAGACCAATCTGGATATTCTGGATACCCTGTCCCCGGAAGCTTCTACCTCCATGCAGCGAGATATCTGGGCAGGCAAGGATTCTGAGTTGGAAGGGCTTGTATTTGAGCCGGTCCGCATGGGACGCAGGGCAGGCGTTGCAATGCCAAACTACGAGATGATCGCAAAGAAGTTTGGGCTGGAGTAAGCTGCAGTGATTGCTGCCATATAGCAGCATATGCTTGACAATGTCTGATATCTAATCTATAATACGCTTAACAAGAGAACCGAAAGCTAGATGCACCTAGCTGCCGGTAAAATAGTTTGCTACAAAAAGTAACGCCTTATCTTATCAGGACGAGGGCGTTACTTTTTGCGTAATATCATGTATCGCAGATACATGATGCAGCCGGAGCTCATTTGCGAAGCAAATTTTGCATGAGCTACGGTTCAAGACTGTGTAACAGTAACAAGAGTAATAACTGCGCATCGCCCCTTCGGTTCCCTGGGTAAGCATATTATGTTGTCATGGTACATTTTATTTATCCATGTATGCTAAAATTAAAATATATATAAAGATAGGAGAGGGTAATATGGCTCTAGGTGGAAAATTAAAAAAAATGTTAG
>CAKQJE010000044.1 GCA_934247225.1 uncultured Clostridia bacterium | reverse complement strand
CTTCTCCTTATCGAAGAAGTCGTAACGCTCGTTGACGATAGCCTCGAAGCGACGGCAGCGTATCGCCCCGGCTCTTGCCGTAAGAGTGAGGGCGTGAAGGTGTGAGGGTAAAAACTTGCCCTCACACTTACCCTCACCCTTGAAACCCCGATAAACAGGGCGCTTGAGCCACATGTGTGAGGGTGTGAGGGTAAAAAACAAAAAAACTTTTTTTTATTTCGAAAGAAGAACTTCCATCATCACATAGTATATGCTATAAAGATAATTCTGTATCTATTATTAGTTGATTATCAATGTCATACGTTCTAAACGGTAAAAAAAACGGCAAAGTGGATTCTGTGTAGATACGAAAAGTGTGATGTTTAACGCATTTACCTTTCGATTACATCAAAAATCGCAAAAAATGAAAGGGACGGGGTGTTTGAGCCGAATACATAATGTGAGAAAATGAGAAAATTCAAACTGTTTTGTAAAGGGGATAAGATTCGCCATATTCAAATGTGTATAAACAAAAAAAGCCCCACGCATTTGAGCATCGTTGAGAGGCTTGGTGAGAACTGACGCTGCAAATATACGAATAATCATTGATTATGCGAACTATTTGGCAAGTAAAAACATGCAAAAGTAGATTTGTTTAATAGATTTAACCTGATATACTCAACCACACTTAGCTATAGCTAATATAAAATTATAGGAAAGGAGATGGTAATACGTTTGTTTCCTGTTGCGTTAAATAGATTGTTTATGCCACCACTACATTGTTTCCGATAATAATTCTCGTGGAATCAGTCGTACACGTTGTTTCCTTACTCGCTCTTTTGACATATTGTCTGATGTTTACTAAATAGAGTTTGCGTTGCCTATAAAAATGTTTAAATCAAAATGGGGGGTGTATATATCCACTAACATTTTCATTGACCATAGAGTTTTCTTTTAGCTTATGCAAGTCCTCAATATGACTTATCAGATTATCATAGTTTTCAAGATTCTCTATCTCTTCACGTCTTGCCTTGCTCAGCTTGCAGAACTCTTCTTCTTGTTCAAGTCCTGCAAACCTTCGTCCACATAGATTGGCAGCAATACCAGTTGTGGAACTGCCACTGAAAGGGTCAAGAATCCAATCGCCTTGATTGGTCGAAGCAAGTATCATTCGTACGAGAAGCCGCAAAGGCTTTTGGGTAGGATGCTTTCCGCAAGTCTTTTCCCAACGCCCGATAGCCGGCATACGCCATACATCTGTCATCTGCTTGCCGTCATTCAATTCTTTCATCAAATCGTAATTGAACTTATGGGGTACTTTCTGCATCTTTCTTGCCCAAATTACAAACTCTGTGGAATAGGTGAAGAAACGACAAGAGATATTAGCAGGAGGATTGGTCTTCTGCCACGTTATCACATTCAGAATTTTGTAGCCAAGTTCAGTCAAGCAGTTAGCTACGGAAAAGATATTGTGATAGGTGCCACTAATCCAAATAGTACCATTATCTTTCAACTTGTCACGACACAAACGCAGCCATTCCATGTTGAACGCCATCATATCCTCTTGCGATTTACCTTTGTCCCAATCTCCCTTGTCCACACACACAACTTTGCCGTTCTGTAACGATATTCCACCGTTGGAGAGAAAGTAAGGTGGGTCGGCAAATATCATGTCAAACTTGAAGTCAAACTCTTTGAGGAGCTTGAAACAGTCGCCATGAGCGAGGACGAAGTCATTATTGGGAGAATTGTAATATGGTCTTGGCTTGCGGCCTTGGATAGAGAAGTCGACAGAAGTAAAACATCCGGCATCAAGTATAATCTTTTCCTCTTTATAGTATTGGCGCACCAATTCAACAGCCTCAAATTCTGAAGCTGCAGAAACGGTTGTCAGGCGTTGCAGACTTTCTGTTATTTGTATTTGATAATCCATATTCGGGCACAAAAGTATATCAAAATACTTCAGAAAACCTGAATAGATCATACTTTGACATTTATGATCAAATTAGATCATTTCCAATAAGTTGCAAGTGTGTGGCTATTAGCGATATGAGATATTCATACAAATTGTGAGATTGTTAATAACTGATCTCAAAATCAGATAAATCCCTCATTTTTCTTTGCTATACACATCAGCTCGTATTGTTTGCTGATACACTCATAACTATGAAAGGCAACACGTTCTTTCACATCCTTGAAAGCAGTTCTACTCATCACTTTATCAAACTGACCCTTGCGATTTTGAGGTGCAACAATCAGAAAGCGGCTATGGAAGTCTTGTAAGTCGCAAAACTTGGTTATGGAGTTTTGAATGTCCGTTGAGTGCTCCACCTCGAAAAAACTATTTGGCATATTACGTTCATTGAACCATATGACATCTACCGTTCTTGCCCTGTCCGTCAAACTTCTATATGAAAAATCAGGAATCTGGATAGTTGAGCATATCTCATTTAAAGGCTTTTCGAGAAATTTCCGGTTTTGGTCTTGGGCAGGAACATAGGTGCTATAATGCTTCATATTGCCAATTTCAATAATAAGTCCTTGATAGTAGCCATGCGTAAATTTCTCCACACTCTTTTTTTCCTTGGGTTGAATGTCAAACTTACGCAACACTTCTTCACGACATTCTTCCAACGCCCAGAGTCCTGGTTGAATTTTAAATATCTTGTCAGATTGCTGCACAATTCTTCGGATTGACTCGTTGGGCGTCTTTGTTGCCCATAATTTCGTGTCAACAAGATGATATAAATCGCCAAGAGTGGCATACCCTCCTATCTTGCGAAGGGTATCTACCACCTGTTGTGCCTGTGTATATTTCTTTTGCCCCATTTCTATCTTTACTTTAAATATTTTCTGCCATTTGTATCCTCAAGAATCTTCATTTGCTGGATAGCAATCTGATTGAGTTTGATGAGTCGTTCAGATTGCGCCATACCATCGTTGATAAACACTGCATTGAGATTCTCCATATTCGATAGGCAGATTAGCTCATTTATATTGGCATAATCACGAATGTTACCTTTCTTATCGGGATTCTGCTCACGCCATTGCTTCGCTGTCATTCCAAACATTGCGATGTTGAGAACATCCGCTTCATCGGCATACTTCATAGCTGCTTGTTCACGTGTTACCGCTGCAGGAATAAGATTCGCCTTGATAGCATCAGTATGAATGCGATAATTTATCTTTGACAACTCTCGTTTTGCAGACCAAGCGAGTTGCTTTTGCTCATCTGCTTTAAGTCGTTGATATTCTTTTACCAACAAAAGTTGGAAACGAGGACTTATCCACATTCCGAAATGATAGGCAATGTCACGATGGGCATATGTTCCACCATACCGACCAGCCTTTGCCATAATGCCGATAGCGCCTGTTCTTTGAATCCAGGCCTTGACTGAAAGCACAAAGTTGTTGCTTCCTGCTGCATTTCTAATTGTATCGAATTCGGTACAATTAAAATTCGGATTATATAGCATTTCCCATTCACCGAGATATTCTATAGTAGGTTGTCCAATTTGATGTACCCACAATTTATCAGTTAGGCTTTGTCAACTTGTTGATTATTAACACTTTAGTC
>CAKQJE010000043.1 GCA_934247225.1 uncultured Clostridia bacterium | reverse complement strand
GACGCATTCCTTCAACTTTTTTTCTGTTTGATATTATTCTTGAATTCTATATGGCATATCTTTCTACAAAATCTGAGAAAAATAATCTTTAACTCCCGCCCAGTATATTAGGCTACGCTGGAATTAAGTTTGACTTAAAATCTCAGAAAACACGATAAAAATCATATTTAACCCAAGTTGCACTTTGCAAAGGCTTGGGTTTTTTAGTATAATGTAGACTAAGTTTTTATATAAGGCTACATGTATGTATATTTCCTATCAGCCGGGTGCCAACGGCATCGTATACGCAGCATTAGTTTCATCTGTCAGAAAAGATGGTAAAGTCACCAGGGGTGATGACACTGTATACCTTGGCAGGGTGTTGGATAAGGAGCGCCTTATATTCAGAAATAGAACTGATGGGATCTTTGCCCTCGATCCAAAGTCATTTGAAAAAAAAGCCGCCCCCGCTGATTACGTACCTAATACTCCGCATAAGAATGCAAGACAGTCCGAACGTTATCTTGATTTTGGCGATGTATTCTTCTTAAAGTCATTCATGGATCAAAACGGAGTAGAGATGCTTATTGACGCTGTCGGATATGGCAATAATGATTCCCTATGGTCATTGCTGTGCTACTACATGCTGACGCGTTCTACTAACTGTCATTGCAATACCTGGTGGCAGGGAAATATTGCTTGTGGTTATTACGCCAAAGCCAATCTCATATCTCAGCGTATCAGTGATTTACTTGAGACCATAGGCAGAGAAGCGACAATACAAAATTTTTTCAAAGCATATATCCCATTTATCCGCACACTGTCTGATAGCATGCGTAAGCAGAAAGGATCTAAAGATCCTAACGAAATCGATCCTAATGATCAGCTAGAACAAAGTGATTGCATTCTTATAGATAGTACCGGTTTGCCTAACTGTATTCGCTTTCCTCTTACAGCTGTCAGCAATCATAATGGCAAGATCAGCAATGAGGTGCGCCTGATCTATGTGGTACAGCAAGGAACAGGATTACCAATCTATATGAGATATGTTCCGGGTAATGTGATTGATGCCAGTACCTTAATTACCACTATGCGTGAGCTTAAAGCTCAAAAAGTTGATACCAAGTTTGCCATTTTAGATGCCGGATATGTAACTGAAACCAATCTCAAAGAACTCGTTGAATCAAAGGTATCCTTCTTATCGCGCTTGCCTGATAACAGAACCTTATTCAAAAAATTGGTAAATGAAAGTGGTGAAGAGCTTGTCAATGATGACAATCTGGTTCGCTATGGAGAGCGCTTGGTGTATCTAAAGCGTTTTGAATGTGAAATTATTCCCGGCCACAAAGGCTATGCTTATCTTGGATTAGATTTAGCTGAACGTAGCATGCTTCAAAAACAAATTGCGCGTACTGCCAATGCCGATAACCTTTCAATTGCTGAAGTAAAAAAGCAAATGAAAAACAAGGGGATATTCTGTTTGGTATGCTCAAGGCCTATTGCTGTTAATAATATTCTTCCGCTTTACTACACCCGTCAGGATATTGAGCAGGTATTTGATATCAGTAAAAACTACGCCTCCATGTTACCCTTATGTGTTCAGAGTGAAGAGACGTTCCGCGGGCATCTTTTAATGACCTTTTTGGCTACCGTCATTCAACGCCTTATTCAGCTTAAGGCTCACTACCATAAATGGTCCTTAGATGATTTGTTCACAATTTTGCGAAACCACAAATGTAAGGCCTTCACTGACGTTATAATTCCACAGGAAGCAACAAAGAAACAAAATGAAATTTACAAAGCCTTTGGGATCAAGATCCCAAAGACCATATCTGCCTCCATTAGTTCCAGTGTAGACTAAAGATCGGGGCGGGAATTAAAGATTAGTGTGATCACTCCAAAATCAACATTATTAAATTTTAAATGTTACGGTTTCGATCGAAGATAAGGATGTGAATAATCCAATGGAAAAGACAGAGAATAATAAAAAACTTTATCGTCCGGATATCGACGGGCTAAGAGCCGTAGCAGTGATTGCCGTTGTTATGTATCACGCAAATTTTATCCCTTTTATATCAAAGGGCGGATATACGGGCGTGGATATTTTCTTTGTAATTTCAGGATTTTTGATCACAGGAATATTATTACGAAATTTAGGGGCAAAAGAAAATCCCGGGAAAATAAATCTATTGGATTTTTATATGCGTCGTATACGTCGCATCTTTCCTGCGTTGACGGTGGTATTGCTTGCCGTAATATTCTTTTCAATTCTTTTGCTCAGTCCGTCTGAGTTTAGAACCATAGGCTATCATGTGGCCGCAGGTGCCGTTTATCTTTCGAATTTCTGTCTATGGCACGAGTCCGGATATTTTGACTTTTCAAGCGCCCTTAAGCCCCTGTTACATTTATGGTCTTTAGGAGTAGAGGAACAGTTTTATATTGTATGGCCTTTGCTTTTATGGATCGCGTACAAATTGCGCTTTAAGCTCATATATGTAACGCTGGCTTTTACGGTCGGATCTTTTGCTCTTTGCATATACATGATCGCATATGATCCGGTTCAAGCTTTTTTTGCTCCGTGGTGTCGAGTTTGGGAACTTTCGACGGGCGGTACCTTGGCTTGTGTTCTTATAAATAGATCGGCAAATGAAAACAGCTTAAAAAAATCCAATGCGCGATTTGCCGATCTCGCGTCGATCCTGGGAATAGTTTTGTTATTTTCCGGATTTATAGGAATTAGAGATGACATAGCTTTTCCTGATTACATAACTCTTGTTCCGGTGCTCGGTGCAACTCTTGTCATATATTCGGGGACAAATGCCGTAATAAACCGCACTTTTCTATCCTCAAAATTTATGGTGTTTATGGGATTAATCTCATATCCACTGTACCTTTGGCATTGGCCTTTAATTTCCTTCGGTAATTTAATGTATCCGGGGAAGGTTCCCTCGCTTATTCGAATTGTTTTGGTTCTGTCAGCAGTTTTGTTGTCCTATTTAACCTACCGTTTCATCGAGCCTCCTTTACGATACGGAAATTTTCCAAAAGCCAAAAGTGCGGGTTTGCTATTGGGTGTTTTATGTATAGGTGTGGTTGGCATGACTGAGTACGCTAAGGCGGAAAAAATTTATTCATATCTACCATGGGGAAATCAGGAGATTGCTAATCTTGTATATCAGCAGGAGATTGTTAATCAAAGATTAGCCGCATCTTACGAGTGTACGAATGACTTTATTAAAGCAAATAATTTAAACTCAAAACTCGCATCAGACGTTATAACTCTGCAAGCTCCTTGGCAGGAGGTGGACGTAGCCCTAATTGGTGATTCTCATGCGCAGCATTTATTGCAAGGTCTTGTCTATTCCTCGGCTCATCATAAATACGCACTAATTTCAGCTCCGGGAGAGGTACCGCTTTTAGACGTTATCAATCCAGATTTGTCAGTGGGTATAAAAGAAAGTGAGTTAATTCAGGAGCGCTTGTCAATCTATCAGCAGATGATAAGACTGGTTGGAAAAAATGAAAATATAAAGACAATTATTCTTGCGCATAACCCGAAGTACAGTCAGATCCGAGATGTTATTGCCCTGCTGTCACCAAACGAACAGGACAAAATCAAAATTTTAACCGAAGGGTTAAAAAGGACCTTGGATTATTTTAAAAAATTAGGAAAGAACGTAGTATTTGTTTATGACAATCCATCTTTTCCAGTGATTATAGATAAAAGAGTTAATATTTGTAATCCCTGGAGACCGTTTAATAAGAAAGGAACGGAATTTTGTTCTATTTCAAAATCAGAATGGGATGCTAAAAAGGAACAATATCCTTTATATCAGGCGCTGAACTTTGTATTAAAAGATAATACTTATCTATCTAATACACAACTAATTGATTTGTCAGCTTTTTTTGTGATAAAGAAAAATGTAACTTGTCAAGTTCAAATAATATGTACTACATAGACAGCAATCATTTGTCTCTTTCTGGTTCAATTAAAGTTGCGCCGCGCATACTGCAGGCAATTGAAGATAGTGTTACTCATTAATTAAATTCAAAATATGTTTAGTAATTTTAATCAACAGGCTAATAAAAAAACAAACTATAGACCAGATATTGATGGATTGCGAGCTGTCGCTGTTTTGTCAGTTGTATTCTATCATGCCCATTTAATCCCCTTTTTGTCGCGCGGAGGTTTTATAGGTGTTGATATTTTCTTTGTTATTTCCAGTTTTTTGATTACCGGCATCCTACTACGTAATCTTTATAACGATAATCTTCCTGGAAGAATAAAAATATTGGATTTTTATATGCGTCGAATAAGACGTATATTTCCTGTTTTAATTACTGTTCTGT
>CAKQJE010000042.1 GCA_934247225.1 uncultured Clostridia bacterium | reverse complement strand
ATTCGTAACCTCTTCTTTTTATGAGATAAAAACTTATCTCATTCTCAATCACTTATAAAAAATACGTACTTTCATAATAAGAAATTAACAATATTTGGTCATGAGATATATTGTCGTGACAATTATAGATACATAAAACGACCTAATAAGCAGATAGTGACAAAGAGTGGTTTTACACATAATTTGTCATATCCTGAAGAAATTGTAGGTAAATTTGATTATCTTGAAAACCTATATTATTTTGGTAATGATATTTCAATCGCTAATAAATTCTCAAAGATATTAGATTGGATTTATGAGCATACACAACGTCACTACGATGAAGTAATCGTAGAGACTCTTATAAAATATTGTCCTAAAGTGGATACAGAATCTGTAGCTCCATTTTTTACAATAATATATCTTGCAATGCTTGATTTGGAAATAGGAAGTCCATATCCTGTCGGTTCCGGAAAATTTATGGTTTACAGAAGTTGCAAAGCTGTGCTTTTCCATGAATGTGATTATAGAACTGCGGCAAATATGTTCTCGAAAAAAAACATAATCGAAGACGAAGACATTGATAATTCCTTTTATAACTATCAAGAAGAGCATTATGAGCGAACCGACTCTTCTCCTGAGGATATTATAATGGATGCTTTGGAAAATGGAAATGGAGAAATTTTTGGATTTTAATAGAAGCGGAATACCGCCATATTCTCCTTTTCAACCTTTGTCTTGCGCCCAACGTAAGACAAGGTTTTTTCTTTTTCCTGTGTACTACCCTAGAAAAAGTTGAATGGATTTGTACTGTAAGCCTGAGGTTGGTTGAATGATTTTCGCCTTATCCCCAAACTCTGTTGAATAAACAGACAAAGCAGATAAAGGATCTGAAGA
This sequence comes from uncultured Clostridia bacterium, assembly GCA_934247225.1. GTDB lineage: Bacteria > Bacillota > Clostridia > Christensenellales > Borkfalkiaceae > UBA10281. The sequence continues at coordinate 3,869 of CAKQJE010000042.1, read as the reverse complement.
AAAGAAAGATAATTTATTAAAAGGATGATGAAGAGGATATTAGTCATATCAATATTGTGGACATTCGCGATGATTAATGCTTCGGCAAATAAGGTCGCTAAGAGTTATTGTGGGGTCGCAACACAAGGATGCGTTTTATTTACTGAAGCACATGAAGAAAGCAACGATATGTATGGCAATAATATAAAAGCAGAAGACTGTTCTAAGGAAAAAACATGTCTGCCCGTAGATGTGATGACATTGCTTGCCTACCAAGTGAAAGACAATAAAGGAGTGGAAAGATATTTAACGAAGCATGGGTTCAAATATGAAGGACGGTTTGTGCCTGAAGATTTGAACCCTGAGTTCTACTTCCAAAAGAAATATTGTAAAGGATGTACGGTAAACAAGAAAGGAGAGGTGGTTATCAAGAAAGGAAAAGAGGTGAACAAGAAAGGAGAGGTGGTTATCAAGAAAGGAAAAGAGGCAAACAAGAAAGGAGAGGTGAAGAACATTAAAGGACAGAAGAATGAGAACCGACTAGGTTGCATGGTTGAGATAGGGTCTTTGGGCTTCGGTCCATGCACCACCATTACCGTTTTTGACAAAACAGGATGGCAAGCAATCATCTCTCTTTTGAAAAGCAAAGGGTTCAAAGAATATAAAAACGAAGATTCTGATTGTTCTTTGGTAAGAAACAAAACATGTGTCGACTTTTGGAATAACTCAAATAACTCTTGGGGACTCACCATTTGGACAGACAACTTGATGTAAAGAGAAATTGATTAAAGATAAACCAATGAAGATGAAACACATAAACACTAACAGTACAGACAGCCTTTGGTTTGCCTGTTTGGGTGGCTTGGCTTTTGTGTTCCTGGTTACCCTGTTTGCGGCAAGCACCAGCACGGCTTGTGGCTATATGGCCGACGTACCGCAACCCACACAAAAACATATAGCCTATAAAACGACGATGAGCGACGACACCACAACCTATGCGTCGCTCTACGCCGACGTTTATCCTACAATCGACTCTACGCACCTATCTTTTTACGACACCACGCGTGTGGTAAAGAAGCCTTACGAGCCCACCGACACCTCAAACGTAGAGGCATATATACATAAGAAGATAGCGCGGTCTACCTTGTGTCGTTACTACAACGACAGGTTTCAATACACCCTTCTTTTTCCTTCATGTTTCAAGGCAGGTCCATTGCCCGAAAACAACGGCGGCACCGTTTTTGACATGGGGCACGACATCAAAATAGTGGTATATGGCAGCTATTCGTTGATATCATTTGGAGAGGATTTTTCGAAACCTAAATATTATAAATGGGCTAAAGACCAATATCGCCATATCTATCAGTGCCATCTCTACGACCGATATTACAAAATTTGGGGCATGCCTAAAACTCGTTCTATAGGACATGAGGTGGTTGAGAACCACAGTCTTGAAAGCTGGGAGAAGACAATGTTTGTTATGTCAGATATTGACGATGACCCTGGAGACGGACTCATGGTGACGCTTATCGTGGAATATCCTAAAAAATACCGACAAGCGGTGATGCCTCTTATCAAAACCATGGACCGATATATGAGGTGCGAGACATTAAAGTAAGCGTCAGTAGATGTGTTTTGAGAGATATAACCTATTCCGTTTCCCATTAGTATGCCTTGTGATAATGAGAACCTTTGCTGGTAAAACCAGACATATCCATTAATGCATTATTGCATCACAGAATGTGGCGAAAGTGATGATGAAGGAAAACAGAATGCCGTACTCCATGGTTTCTTTCAAGGAGATTATGATATCTCTACGACCATTGAGGAATAGGGAAATGGGATTGAAAGACAATAGAAGAATTGCCTCTCCAATGCCAATACTTTCTGCTTTAACGAAAACATATAAAAGAAACACGACTATAAGTAATGAGATACAAATTCTTCTGTATAAATGAACGGGAACAAGAGCTTTTGTGGAGATAAAGTCTCAATGAAAAACTCAGCCGTATGACCTACGGCTGAGTAAAATGAAAAAATTCACATGTTACAAATTATATGACATGTCAATTTGGGGCAGCAAAAACTTCGCAAATATCATCCGCAATACAGAAAATTTCAGTAACTTTGTCCTATGTGACAATAGCGATTACGGCTTGTAAGCTTTTGCTTTTTAACACATTAAAGTCAAAACAATTTTCGCTAATCACCAAATTATCAGACGCCTATATTTTGTCGAACTCACGTTAAATAATAAAACAACAGACAAAGCAGATAAAGGATCTGAAGAAAAGAAAGATAATTTATTAAAAGGATGATGAAGAGGATATTAGTCATATCAATATTGTGGACATTCGCGATGATTAATGCTTCGGCAAATAAGGTCGCTAAGAGTTTTTGTGGGGTTACAACACAAGGATGCGTTTCATTTACAGAAGCACATGAAGAAAGTAACGATATGTATGACAAGAATATAAAAACAGAAGACAGTTCTAAGGAAAAGATGTGTCTGCCCGTAGATGTCATGACATTGCTTGCCTACCAAGTGAAAGCCAATGAAGGAGTGGAAGGATATCTAACGAAGCATGGGTTCAAATATGAAGGACGGTTTGTGCCTGAAGATTTGAACCCTGAGTTCTATTTCCAAAAGAAATATTGTAAAGGATGCACGGTAAACAAGAAAGGAAAGGTGGTTATCAAGAAAGAAAAAGAGGTAAACAAGAAAGGAGAGGCGAAGAACATTAAAGGACAGACAAAGAATGAAGACCAACAAGGTTGCATGGTTGAGATAGGGTCTTTAGGCTTCGGCCCATGCACCACCATTACCATTTTTGAAAAAACAGGATGGCAAGCAATCATCTCTCTTTTGAAAAGCAAAGGGTTTAAAGAATATAAAAACGAAGATTCTGATTGTTCTTTGGTAAGAAACAAAACATGTGTCGACTTTTGGAATAACTCTAATAACACTTGTGGACTCACCATTTGGACAGACAACTTGATGTAAAGATAATCATAGCCTTCACCACAACAACTATGATATTTTTGGGGGCGTTCAAAAAACTCGAAGTATAGAACATGAGGAGGTAGATAATATCGGATATGACTTTTATTGCTCCCAACACGGCAACTTACAAATGTATAAACATAAAGACGATGAATACACAAAGACTATTGTTACGTTTTGCTGGCGTTATAATGATAAACTATGCAATCAGTTGGATCCTGTACCATTTAACCATGTGGAGCTTCCTCACGACGATTACGGTTGGCTGTTCATTTATAAGATCGTTATTCGATTTTAGAACTGAAGACGTAACTGATTTTTTCATCTCTATCTCTCATATTACAGGTATTAGTCCTCATTGGATACATGCAATTAGAATTGGTAACTTTTCTACGCATATTACTGTATTACTTCTAAACACATTATTCATTTCGATGCTTATTTATGTAACCGGTTGGTTGAAAAAAATCATAAAAGGCTCGAGATTTCTGACCATAGTATCTTCGTTAACCCTATTGGCAACATTGTTAGATTTATATATTCCATTTTATTGTAAACCTACCCCCATAGACAATGGCTTCTGGTTATATTGTTTAAAAATAACTATCGGATTATTTTTTTCAGTTTATATAGGGACTACGATGTACAGTATTTGGAATTATAAAGATTAATTGAGAATATCGCTCCGACCATTGAGGAATTGGGAAATGGGATTGAAAGATAATACCCCAATTCGGGATAAAATAGCGATTAGTTGCATGTGAAGACAGATACGTGAATTCTCTTCCCATGCCATCAGACATGGGCTATATATAAAGAATCGAAAGAGATTATTCTGTCTTTAGAACAATGAAAGTTGCTTCGTGTCTTCGATGCAGTATCCTTG
>CAKQJE010000041.1 GCA_934247225.1 uncultured Clostridia bacterium | reverse complement strand
GGGATATTGAAAACCGGAGATTTGGCAAAGTTTGATGCAGACGGATTTTATTATATAGTCGGAAGAAAAAAACGTTTTTTAAAAATATTCGGAAACAGAGTTAACCTAGATGTAACTGAACGTCTTATTAAAATGCAGTTTAACGATTTGGATTGCGCCTGTACTGGGGTAGACGATGCTATGAAAATTTTTATAACCGACGAGAATAAAATAAAGCAGGTGCAGAGCTTTGTTGCAGAAAAAACGCATTTAAATTTTACAGCCTTTCACGTCGAATATATTAAAGTAATTCCTAAGAATGATGCCGGAAAAACCCTCTATTCGGAACTTTGAAAATGAATAAAAGTAGGAGCGAGTACATTGTTTCAGCGACTGATCCGACAAACGAGATCTGTATGCAAAGAAATGCCTTCCTTTACGTTGAACGCACTGTTAAAACAACAATTCGTTTATCAAAAATTACTGTAGATCTGGATAGATTTATTCGCCTGCCGATCATTGAAACAAATAAATATAAAGAGGATATTTTGCGTATTGCTGAATCCGCATTTGTTTATGATAGACGCTTTCACGTTATGCCGGATCTGAATTCAGCTACGGCGTCTGAAGTTTTGAAAGAATGGATAGGAGAGTTGGACAGGACTCTTATTGCGTTGTTCAAAGGGATACCCGTTGGATTTCTTGCCTTAAAAGAAACAGATGAGGATACACTGTTTGTTCATTTGGCTGCGGTAGAAAAGAAATATCGCATAACTGGAGCAGCAATGGCCTTGTATGCAAAGGCTTGCAAGATTGCTCTAGAACGCGGTTATAAAAAGTTGGAAGGCAGAATCAGTACGCAAAACACGGCTGTGATGAATGTCTATGCTACTTTCGGTGCATTATTTTCTGAGCCGCAGGACATTTTTATCAAAGAGGTTAAGAATGACTCTTGAGGATTTGTTTCAAATCGCCCCGTATTCCTTAGTAAAAAACGATAAGGACAGGGTACTAAAAGAAATTCTAAATGATCTGACTCGTCATCATTATGAGTTATGTAGAGAATATGCACGTGTACTTGATGCCTTAAAATACGATATAACTCACAAGCACAATTTATCTGATTTGCCCTTTTTACCTGTTCGTCTTTTTAAGCAATTCGAGTTGCGTTCTGTTCCAAAAGAGGAGATCACTAAAACATTAACGTCTTCAGGAACATCCGGACAGGCTGTATCAAAAATTTTTTTGAATGCTAGTAATGTAAGGGCTCAGACAAAAACTTTAAATGAAATCATTTCTTCCTTTATAGGCAAAAAACGTTTGCCTTTACTACTACTTGACACAGAAATGATCAAAAAAGATCGTTCTATGTACTCGGCACGTGGAGCAGGTATTATTGGCTTTTCGATTTTCGGACGTAATAGCACTTACGCACTTGATAGCGAGATGAATATCGACCTTAATAAAGTAGAGGCCTTCTTTCAGGATCACGAAAACGAACCCATTCTAATGTTCGGATACACCTATATGATATGGCAATTCATTGTACGCGCCATGGAAGAAAAGAATATTTCTTTCAATGCAAAAAATGCAGTTTTATTTCATATAGGTGGATGGAAGAAATTAAAAGATCAGGCCGTCGATGCTTTAGAATTTAACAGACGTGTCCAAGATCGTTTAGGAAATGTTAAGGTATATAACTATTACGGAATGGCGGAGCAGTTAGGGTCTGTTTTTGTCGAATGTGAGTTCGGTCATATGCATTGCTCTAACTATTCTGATGTTATTATTCGCAGGTCAATTGATTTTTCCGAAGCAAAAATTGGTGAAAAAGGTTTGATAGAGCTTTTGTCGGTATTACCTATCAGTTATCCTGGCCACGTTTTGTTGACCGAAGATGAAGGCGAAATTCTTGGTGTGGATGATTGTCCCTGTGGAAGAAAAGGAAAGTATTTTAAAATTCACGGTCGGATCAAGAGTGCAGAGTTGAGAGGGTGCAGTGATACCTTTGAAAAGCGTTGATTATATAGTTGGAACAGCGAATATCGTAAATACACCGTTACGCGTGTATGATGATGTGACATGTGCATTTATCGCAGAACTTTCAACGGAGATTTTGAAGACTCCGTTATCGAGGCTTTACCCAGATTTGACAGCTTTAGCTTTTTGGGGGCGTAAGGCGAATCTTAAGAAGCAAAAAGAATTGTTTGGGGACACCTCAGGCCGAATAGGTCGAGGTTTGTGCTTTCATATAGCACCTTCCAACATACCAGTGAATTTTGCTTTCACTTATCTATTCGGTTTGTTAGCTGGTAATGCAAACATAGTTCGTTTACCGTCCAAGATTTTCCCGCAGATAGATGTGCTTTGTGGTCTAATAGAAAAAATTTTAACAAATTATCCAGAAATTGAAAAAAGGACTTGCTTTGTTCGTTATAAGCGGAGCGACGAGATCACTGCTGAATTTTGTAAAAATGTAGATGCGCGTATGATTTGGGGGGGAGATAAGACAATCGAAAACATAAGGTCCATACCAACGTCTCCACGTTGTGTCGATATCACTTTCGCAGACAGATATTCAGTTGCTATTTTAAACGGTGAAGCTGTTTTGGCCTCTGATGATAATCAGATTAAACGTCTTGCGGAAAATTTTTATAATGACACTTGGTTGATGGATCAGAATGCATGTTCTTCTCCACAAATCATCTTGTGGCAAAACAGCAATGATATAGCACGGAATAAATTTTGGGATGCTGTATTAGAAATTGCAAAAAATAAGTATGTATTGCAGGATGCTGTTTCTGTTGACAAATATACGTTGTTATGTACAGAAGCTATACTTAATAACAATGCTAAGAACTTTATTCGTAATGGTAATCTTCTATACAGAGAAGAAGTAAAGAAATTAACTCCTGATATCGTAAAACATCGCGGCAATGGAGGATACTTCTTTGAGTACAATTTATCAGAGATTAGTGAACTCTGTACTGTTATTACGGATAAATATCAAACAATAACGTATTTTGGTATTGAACCTTACAAATTAAGGGATGAACTGATTGCTACAAACATTCGTGGCATTGATCGTATTGTACCTGTCGGTAAGGCGATGGATATTGATGTTATTTGGGATGGACATGATTTGGTAAGAGAACTTTCTAGGGTTATAAGTGTACTCTGATTATGCCCATTACCTTAAGTGACATTTAGGCCCCATTTGATAATGGAACGATTTTAAACAAGTAACTATTCAGAACTTTGACCAAGAATGACCTCTGTTTGGCAGTTGAAGGTGGCTGTAATTCTGTAAAAGCATCGACATCGACATAATGCTTACGAGCAGTACTGAGGGAAACTCGAACCTAAGCGACCATCTTCTAGTATCCTGATGGATCATCTTGCGGATCCTTAACAATGGGACCTAAATGTCGCTTAAGGTAATGGGCATGATAATATGTTATGAAAAGAGTTTAATTCTGGTTAACTAATTTTTATTATGGATAAAAATAGTAAATTTTATAATAATTTAAAAAAAATTACTCAAGGTTTTTTAAAGGTTTTGGTTCAAGTTTTTGTTTCTTTTATCCCAGTAAAAAAGCTCCGAAAAAAAATAAGAAGAAAATTATTTTATAAGATTTTTGGAGAACCAGAACCGACATGTGTCGTATTAGATATTAACTCAAAATGGCTTGAAACATATATATCAGAAGTGATTCAAAATGAATATGATTTAAGTGATGCTTTAAAAGCAGAGAAAATCGTAGTTTTTTTTGAAATCGAATATAACAGAATCTGTGGAGGTCAATTTGCTTATTTTTCATATTGCATGAATTCAAAATTGATTTTAGGTAAAGAGTATGCTGTATTAATGTCAACTTTGCCAGGAAGTTTTACATATTCACATCTTCAGTATTTTAATAATAATATAGAAATATGCAGATTTGAGCAAATCTTGGATATTATTAAAAATAAAAGAGAAGTAATTATAATGTTACCAGAGGCTGATGTTGTTTCACCAGCTGACGGTTCTGAACTTTTTAGAAATAGATTGTCTCCACAAGATATAAAAATACTAAAGAGCATTCCAAAACTAAGAATTAATATTTTAAATGGTAGAATTGATTATCAACCTCATAAAAATGCAATTAACTGGCTTAGAACATTGACTAAAAATGTTACAACCTCCGTTGGTAATTTTTCTGCATGTAGCCAAGAAATATGTAATTTCATAGGTATGCCTTTGTATTTAATACCTGCAAAGATTGATATTTCAATGTATAAAAAAGTTGAATTTTCAAAAAAACGTAAACTTATAATTTTGTCTTATGATTTGTATGGATGTGATCTTCTGTTTAAGATTGATTTTATAAGAAAACTTAATAGAGAACTTCCTGATTATCAAGTTTGTGTTCTATACGGTAAAACATTTGATGAATTTCAAAGATTAATGGCTGTTTCTATGGCTGTTATTTCTTTTGGTGAAGGATTTGACGGGTATTTCTTTAATTCTAATTATCTGGGTACAGCGGGATTTGCTGTATATAACGATGTTTTTTTTCCTGATAAAAGATGGAAAGACTATGATAATGTTTATTCCTCATATCAGGAATTATATGAAAATTTTGTAACTGACTTTAAAAAAATCACTAAAGATAAGGAAATCTATTACCATTTTACAAAACCTATACATGATGAGTGTGATAAACTTTACAATATGACTGCTTATTTGAATTCGCTAAGAAAATTTTATGAAGAAACCCCAGACTACGTTCCTACTAAAAAATAATAGATACTTCTAAAGTATTAATAGGAAACTCGACTTTCCCATTTCGGTAATAAGCCGAAATGGGGATAAATAAGCGGTTTAACACCACTTTTGCTCTTTAAA
>CAKQJE010000040.1 GCA_934247225.1 uncultured Clostridia bacterium | reverse complement strand
GCTCAGGGATATGAGCGGCAACGGCGTTGTGACCGGTCTTACCGAAATATCCACTATTAAAGCAAAAGAAAAAGCTCCGGACGGCAGCGTTCATACTTGTCCCGGGGAGCTTTACTACCGCGGATATAATATCTGCGATTTGGTGGGCGGATTTTCCTCGGAAAACCGTTTCGGTTTTGAGGAGATTACATATTTGCTGCTGTTTTCCTCATTACCGGACAAAAACGAACTGCAGCGGTTTGAAAAAATGCTGACAGAATTTCGCAGTCTGCCTAAATCCTTTGTAAGGGATATGATTATGAAAGCACCGGGGCGTGATGTAATGAACATTCTTTCCCGCTGTGTACTGGCACTCTATACCTATGATGATGACCCGGACAATATTTCCACCGAAAATGTCCTGCGGCAGTGTCTGCATCTGATAGCGGCATTTCCAATGTTGTCGGTATACAGTTATCAGTCATATCAGCATTTTCACTGCGGACAGAGTCTGGTAATTCATCGCCCGGAAAAAGGACTGTCTGCGGCGGAAAATACTCTGCGTATGCTGCGCATCACCGGCGAATATTCACCGCTTGAGGCAAAGCTGCTCGACCTTGCCTTGGTGCTGCATGCCGAGCACGGCGGAGGAAACAATTCTACTTTTACCACGCATGTTGTAACCTCCTCCGGCACCGATACCTATTCCGCCATTGCGGCGGCGCTCGGTTCGCTGAAGGGACCGCGTCACGGCGGTGCTAACATCAAGGTTGTGAGGATGTTCGAGGATATGAAAAACAGCATTAATACCAAAGACGAGGACGCCGTTGCAGGCTATCTGACGGCACTGTTAAACAGGGAAGCCTTCGATAAAGCAGGTCTTATTTACGGTATCGGACATGCCGTTTACTCCGAGTCCGACCCCAGAGCAGGGCTTTTAATGGACTGCGCCGCATCTCTTGCCGCGGAAAAGGGATATGAGGATGATTATGTCCTTTATTCGCTGGTGGCAAGGCTTGCGCCGGAGATCATTGCGAAGAAGCGGAAGATGTACAAGGGAGTCAGTGCGAATGTGGATTTCTATTCGGGACTTATATATCGGATGCTGGATCTGCCATGCGAACTGTATACGCCGATTTTTGCAATGGCGCGCATTGCCGGATGGAGCGCCCACCGTCTGGAAGAGCTGCAGAATGCCGGAAAGATCATTCGCCCGGCATATATCGGAGTGAAGTCTACTCAGGAATATGTGCCGATTGAAAATCGGTGATAAGAGCAAAAATTACGCCCTCGGAAACCGGATATTACGGAATCCGAAGGCGTTTTTCTTGTTTTGGCTTAATCGGCTTTTTCAGCCGCTTTGATTCTGCGGTACATATCCTGCATCTGCCGGTCAATTTCCGCTATCTTTTCGGCGCAGTTGAACATTTCCTCGTTGATTCCCTCAGGCAGCTTGGTCTTATCCACCTTATACCGGATGTCGTGCTCAAGGCTTGCCCAGAAATCCATGGCAATCGTGCGAATCTGGATCTCCGCTACCACATACTCCGTTCTGTCAGAAAGATATACCGGGATACGGGTGTCGAGATGCAGGGAACGGTAGCCGTTGTAGTTCGGCTCCCTGATATAGTCCTGCTTTTTGAGAATCTCCACATCCTTCTGCCGTTCAAAAATTTCGGCTACACGGTATACATCATCTATATAGTTGCAGACAACGCGCACACCGGCAATATCGTTAATATTTTCTTTAGCGGTGGCAATGGTAAAAGGAATACCTTTCTTTGCAAGCTTTGCCATAATGCTCTGCGCAGATTTTACCCGGCTTTCAATATGATGAATGGGGCTGCGTGAATATTGTATATTAAATTCACTATTCAAAACTTCAAATTTCAGAGCCAACTGTTTTACGGCTGACTCATATAGGTTTCGCATTACAAGAAATTCCTGTGTGCTCTCAAAGGGAATGGTTTGTGCTTTCTCCATGATAATAACCGTCCGATCCGTATTACTTTTTCCCTAAAAACAGGACCTACAGTACCTCTGTGCTGCAAGTCCTGTTTTCGGGTTACTTCTTCAGAGCATCCTTAAATGCCTTGCCGGCCTTAAAAGCCGGAACGGTAGAAGCCGGGATGTCGATCGTGGCACCGGTAGCGGGATTGTGCCCTGTGCGTGCAGGTCTCTTACGCGATTCAAATGTACCAAAGCCTGTGAACTGGACAGAGTCGCCTTTCACGACAGCGTCGGTAATCGCAGCAAGCAGCGAGTCAATGACTGCGGCGGTATCCTTTTTAGATACACCTGCGCTTGCGGAAACCGCATCAACGATTTCTTTTTTGGTCATTTTCCGTGATCTCCTTTCTCGTATTGCTTTTCTGCTTAACCGATCTTGCCGGATAAGCAAATACATTATATCATATATTTGTGACTTTTTCTACTGTTTTTGTTTTAATAGCCATTTGGGGAGGGAGAAGCACGGTTTTTTGAAGAAAAAACGATAAGATATTTCTTGCACAAAAAAAGTCCGACGGTACTGTTCCGCCGGATTCCCCACAACACTATTATTATATCATACAAGAAGCCGATTGGTCAATACATACAAAACAAAAAGAAAAAGTTTGTATATAAGTACAAAACCGAATGTCGGAATTCGTATATCCTGCCGATTGTTTTTTTGAGAAAAATATGCTATTCTATAGGTGAAAAGAGGAAGAGGTGATTCCAATGACCTAAGTACTCGCTCCCTTGTATATAAGCAGGGAGAAAAGCCCCGGCACCGAAAGACGACATAACGCCTGACAGGCCAAGCCGCTTTAGTAGGCAAGTCCATCGCACTGCGGTGTTTATATATAGGAGAGGCGTAGATTTGGCGGACACAGCAAGGTGCCACCAAACAAGGAAAGAGAGGTACAAGAAAAGATGTTAGATATCAAGAGTGAGGGATAGCCCTTGATTGCTGATATGAAAGGCAGTCAAGGGCTATCTTTTTTTGCGATATTAACGGTGAACTATAACGGAAGAAATCTGTTCTGACAGAATTCAGATTGGATTTGTTTCGTTATTTTGGTTGTTCGAGATATGTGCAGGCAGAAACTGCGGCAACCGTGCCGTCGGAAACAGCGGTTGTAAGCTGGCGAACACTCTTTATGCGGCAATCGCCTGCGATAAATAATCCCGGAGTTTCTGAAACAGCCATTTTCTCATCGGAAATCACATAGCCGTTTTCGTCAAGCGTGGCAAGACCGACAAGCACTTGCGTGTCCGGCAGTCCGCCGAGGGCTACGAACAGCCCGGATACCGGCAGAGTTTCGTCTTTTCCGATTTTGCTTTTCAGTGCTAAGCCTGTTAATTGCCCGTTTTTCTGTATCAGCTCCGAAACGGTCATGTCGATCAAAAGAGATATATTATTGCGCTGTTTCACTCTCTCAACAAGAATCTGCTCGGCACGGAAGCTGCTTCTCCGATGAATCAGTGTTACATGATGGCATCGTTCACTCAGAAGAAGAGCATCATCAAAAGCAGAATTTCCTCCTCCGACTACAGCCACATCCTGTTCTTTAAAAAAGCTGCCGTCGCACAGTGCGCAATAGCTGATGCCGTGACCGATAAGCTCTGCTTCTCCGGGTAGTCCAAGCGTTTTCGGCCGCGCACCGCAGGCATAGATAACAGCTTTGGCATAGCATTCGCCGTCGTCTGTATCCAGCCGAAAAATTCCCGAAGTTTCTTTTACTATCTTTTGTACATCCGTAAGGCTTATCACGGCACCCACCGCCTCTGCCTGTGCCGCCATACTGTCGCCGAGCTGCAAGCCGGATACTATTCCGGCACCAGGGTAGTTTTCTACCAGGGGTGCACGCGTTATCTGACCTCCGATGCATTCCCGTTCATACACCGTAACGGTCTTTCCTGCTCTTGCGGCATACAGGGCGGCGGTAAGTCCCGCAGGTCCTCCACCGATCACCGCTATATCGGTCATAGCGCCAACTCCTTGAGTAATGCCTTAATCTGTGCTACGCCGGTGTATAGAACGGTTTTGTCTCCCGATTGAACAGCAAGCGTAGGCGCCTGCTTGAGCCCCAAAGCCGTCGCCTCCTCAATGTATTCGTCTACATCCCGTTCCGTGTAGCAAAGTCCTGACTTCTCCAAAAGCGGCTTGACGGCGCGGCAGTTCGGGCAGGTGGTTGTGGTATACAAAACATATCCGTCCGCATCACAAACTGGCAAGCCTTTTTCCGTTGACGAGGCTTCGGCTTTTATCTCACCGATCTGATAGGTCTTTCTGTCCCTGAATTCCTGGCTTTTGCCGTCATTCCAGTTCTGCACCGGTCTGTAATAGCCTGTGATACGACTATAAACCTCGGTCGGTTTGCCACAGTGCGGACAGATTTTGACCTCTCCTGCCAGATAACCGTGTTCCTTGCAGATAGAGTAAGTCGGAGACAACGTATAATAAGGCAGCTTATAATTATCTGCGATCGTCTTTACAAGGTTAGCAGCAGCTTTCCAGTCCGGAAGCTTCTCGCCTAAGAATGCATGGAATACCGTACCGGATGTGTATAGCGTCTGCAGCTCGTCCTGGATATCCAGTGCATCGAATATGTCCACGGTATAATCAACCGGCAGATGGGAAGAATTCGTATAATACGGTGTATCTCCCGGATGTCCTGCCGTCTTGATGCCCGGCCATCTCTTTTTATCATGCTTTGCCAGGCGGTAAGTCGTACTTTCTGCCGGTGTTGCTTCCAGATTGTAAAGATCACCGTACATTTCCTGATAATCGGAAAGGCGCTCACGCATATGGTTCAGCACTTCTTTTGTAAATTCCTGTGTATGCTTGTCGGAAAGATCCGCACGCAGCCAGTTGGCATTTAAGCCGACCTCGTTCATACCGATCAGGCCGATCGTGGAAAAATGGTTGTCAAAGTTGCCCAGATACCGTTTTGTGTAAGGATATAAACCTTCATCCAGCAGCTTCGAGATAACACCACGTTTGATCTTTAAGGAACGGGCTGCAATATCCATCATCTTATTCAGCCGGCGGTAAAAATCATCCTTGCTTGTTGACAGATAAGCGATCCTTGGCATATTGATCGTAACAACACCGACACTTCCCGTGCTTTCGCCGGAACCGAAGTAACCACCTGTCTTTTTACGCAGCTCTCTCAGATCCAGACGCAGTCTGCAGCACATGGATCTGACATCGGATGGCTCCATATCGGAGTTGATATAGTTGGAAAAATACGGTGTACCGTATTTGGAAGTCATTTCAAACAAGAGACGGTTGTTCTCTGTATCGGACCAGTCAAAATCCTTTGTGATGGAGTAAGTCGGGATCGGATACTGGAAACCGCGTCCGTTGGCATCGCCTTCGATCATCGTCTCGATGAATGCCTTGTTGA
>CAKQJE010000039.1 GCA_934247225.1 uncultured Clostridia bacterium | reverse complement strand
CATATCGAAAATTTAGGGTAACTGTATTGTCCGGGGCAGGGTTTGCGGCACACATTGAGGTTTCACAGCTCTTGACGACGCGAGCAACAGATATTGATGACTTGATCGCAAATACGCTTGGAACAGCAGTCGGGTTTGCAGTTTGGTTCGCTTTTGCAAAATTATTCGGTCAGCGGATGAAAACAACCGTAGATGGAAGTAAAGAAGCATGGATTTATATTGCCATAAGTTTTTGTGGCATGTTCTTTCTCCATTATCCATTTTGGTTTGCATTCAAGGTTGCACCGCTCATTTGGCACTAAAGATTGGAGGAAAATATAATGAGAAAAATTGCGATTATTTTCGGAGGTCATTCCACCGAATATGAAGTATCGTTGCAGTCCGCCGCGGCTGTTTTTGAAAACATCAATACCGAAGAATTTGAAGTATTTCCGATTGGAATCACGAAAGCGGGTGACTGGTATCACTACACCGGAGAGCTTTCAAAGATCGCGGCAGGCACATGGTGTAATGATGCTTCTCATCTGAATAAAGTCGCTTTTTCACAGGATCGGTCAGTTGGCGGATTCTTGGAACTACTTGACGGACGATATACTGTTCAGAAAATCGACCTTGCATTTCCTGTTCTGCATGGCAAGAACGGAGAGGACGGAACTGTGCAGGGGCTTTTGGAACTTGCAGGTGTTCCAATCGTCGGCTGCGGCACACTGGCTTCTGCTTTGTGTATGGACAAAGACAGAGCACATAAGCTGGTTTCGCTTGAGGGGATTTCTGTACCCAAATCGGTTGCTTTCAAAAAATCGGAGATCAACGATGCGGTACAGAAAATCAAGGACTCCCTATCTTTCCCGATTTTCGTAAAGCCGGTTCGTGCCGGGTCATCTTTTGGCGTGACGAAAGTATCCGAACCCGAAAAATTAGAGAATGCAATTCACCTTGCCTTTGAGAATGATTCGGAGGTTATTGCAGAGGAAGCCATTGACGGATTTGAAGTCGGCTGCGCCGTTCTCGGTGTAGAAAAACTAATGGTCGGACGGGTTGATGAAATTGAGCTTTCCGGTGGTTTTTTCGATTATACGGAAAAGTACACACTGAAAACTTCAAAAATCCACATGCCCGCCAGAATTGACGCTGCAACAGAGCTGCGTATTCAGGAGGCTGCAAAAACGATTTTCAAAGCGTTGGACTGCTCCGGTTTTGCACGGGTAGATATGTTTCTGACTCCGGCTGGAGAGATCGTTTTTAATGAGGTCAATACGATTCCCGGATTTACCTCTCACAGCCGCTATCCGAATATGATGAAAGGAATCGGCCTGTCCTTCTCGGATATGCTGGACAAGCTGCTTGGACTATACACAAAAGAATGCGCAAAATCACTTTAAGCAACAACAAAATATATGATGGAAACTTAATACTCGTCAATGCAGCCTATTCGCTGCAAAGTACGAGGGAAAATGAACTTGTATCTGCCAATACGGATTACCCGGATATTCTTTTGTGCCGTGATGCTGCAAGTGCTTTACAGATGGTACTTGAAAAGATCTCCGCTGCAAGGGACATCGTCCCTGTAAGCGGTTATCGCAGCCAATGGGAACAGACACAGATTTATAATGATTCTCTAAAAGAAAGCGGAGCGGAATTTACAAAGAAATATGTTGCACTGCCGGGCCATAGTGAGCATCAGACAGGAATGGCGATTGATTTGGGGCTATATTCGGATCACATTGATTTCATCCGTCCTGATTTTCCCTATGACGGTATTTGCGAAGTGTTCCGTGAAACGGCACCGAGCTATGGCTTTGTTGAGCGCTATCCGGCAGGGAAAGAAAAGATTACGGGAATCGCACACGAACCTTGGCACTTCCGTTATGATGGTTTTCCGCACTCGGCAATTATGGCGGACAAAAACCTCACACTTGAGGAATATGTTGAGTTTATTAAAAACTGCACATCGGAGCACCCACTGACTTATGGCAACATCGAAATATACTATTTTCCACTTGGCGAAGAATCAACAGAAATTTACATGCCGGAAAAGGCGATATATCAAATTTCCGGTAATAATGTAGATGGCTTTATTGTGACAGCTTGGAGGAAAAGCCAATGAACAAGAACAAGTATTACAGCGGCATCGACTGGATGCGTTTGATTGCCGCTGTTTTGGTTATTACAATCCATACATCACCGCTTGCCAGCTATAACACAACAGGCGATTTTATCCTGACAAGGGTCATAGCCCGTGTTGCCGTTCCTTTCTTTTTCATGACAACGGGATATTTTACATTGTCAAGGTATCATTATGATAACCGGAAATTGCTTGGCTTTTTGAAAAAGACCGGAATCATCTATGTGGCAGCGATTGCGGTATATCTTCCATTGAACATCTATAACGGTTATTTCAATCAAGCAAACTTGCTTCCCAACATGCTGAAAGACCTTGTATTTGATGGAACGCTGTATCATTTGTGGTATCTTCCTGCATCTATGCTGGGTATGCTGATTGCTTGGCAGCTTGTGCAAAAACTTGACTATTCAAAGGGCTTGATCGTGGCAGGGCTGTTGTACCTGATTGGACTGTTTGGAGACAGCTATTACGGTATTGCGGTAAAACTGCCGGGAGTCAAAAGCATATATGATTTGCTGTTTGAACTTTTCGATTATACTCGAAATGGTATTTTCTTTGCGCCCGTCTTTCTGATGCTCGGCGGTTTGATTGCCGAAAAGAAGCGCCGTATGACACAGACACAAGCAATCGTCGGTCTGATTGGCAGCTTTCTATTATTGATTGCAGAAGCTATGCTGCTCCATAAAAATGGATTTCAGCGTCACGACAGCATGTATGTATTTTTGCTGCCGTGTATGGTATTCCTCTTTCACTTTGTGCTGCATTTCAGGGGAAAGCAAGTACAGGGACTGCGGATCGCTTCTCTGCTGATTTATCTGGTCCACCCGATGATGATCGTCGTGGTACGGGCTGCGGCAAAGCTGACACATCTTCAGAGTATTCTGGTAGATAACAGCTTGGTTCACTTTGCAGCGGTTTGTTTGGCATCTTTATTGTTTAGCTTTGCGGCAGCCATGTTTTGGGAACGGGCTGCGGGAAAACAGCACCACCGTACAAAAACAGAACGCGCCTACATTGAACTTAATCTTGCACATTTGTCTCACAATGCCGCAGCTTTGCAGGCGGCTATGCCACAAGGCTGTGAGCTGATGGCGGTTGTAAAAACGGAGGCTTATGGTCACGGTGCTTATGAAATCTCCACCCGCCTTGAAAAAGACGGTGTAAAAGCATTTGCAGTTGCAACGATAGACGAAGGAATCCGTCTGCGCTGTTATGGGATTCGGGGAGATATTTTGATTCTCGGATTTACCGATGTGCACCGTGCCAGAGAGTTAAAGAAATACCGTTTAACACAAACGCTGATTGATGCTGCCTATGCAGAATGTTTAAATCAACAAGGAACTCCTGTCCGCGTACATATCGG
The DNA here is from genome assembly GCA_934247225.1 of uncultured Clostridia bacterium. Lineage (GTDB taxonomy): Bacteria > Bacillota > Clostridia > Christensenellales > Borkfalkiaceae > UBA10281. The sequence goes on along the minus strand of CAKQJE010000039.1, from coordinate 2,347 downwards.
AATTGACAGCGGAATGCACCGTCTTGGCTTTGATGCCGACGATTTTGAAAATATACGGCAGGTTTTCCGTATGAAAAATCTGAAGGTCGATGGGATGTTTACACATCTCTGCTGTTGTGAGAGCTTGGAACCGGAAGATGTTGCTTTTACAAAAAAACAGATTTGCCGATTCTATGCTTTGATTGACTACCTGAAAGAGCACAAAGTTCCTATCCCGAAGCTGCACATTCAAAGCAGCTATGGTTTGCTGAATTATCCCGAACTGAAATGTGACTATGTGCGGGAGGGAATTTCCCTGTACGGCGTTGCCAGCACGCCGCAGGATAAAACGACTTTACAGCTTGATCTTCGTCCGGTCCTCGCATTAAAAGCAAAGGTTATTTTGATAAGGGATGTCCCACAGGGCGATTTTGTTGGTTATGATCGGGCGTATCAGACTGAGCGTGACAGTAAAATTGCAATTTTGCCGATTGGCTATGGGGATGGATTTCCGAGAAATTTATCATGCGGAAAGGCAAGTGTGAAGATCGGTACATATATCGTTCCGATTATCGGGCGTATTTGCATGGATCAGCTTGCTATTGATATAACCGATACAGAGGGAGTCGCTGTTGGTGATACAGCAACGCTAATTGATAATCAGGAAAACAGTTTGTTATCGACGCCTTGTGTTGCGGAACGCTCCGACAGCATCAGCAATGAGATTCTCAGCCGCATGGGAGCGAGGCTTCCTATTGTGATAAAGGAATAAAGAAAAACAGAGGGTATTGCCACTCTGCTTATCCCTGTTGAATCTGTATTTTTAGCGGTTATTCTGCTGGCTCTCCAATGCGGCTTTCACAGTTGCTCTGATGATTTTCAGAGAACGGTCATCGCAGCCGTAAAGCATACGGACAAGATCTTCTACTTCTGAATCTTTGACTTGCTTTTCCGGGTAGAAGATCAAGTTCCCATCAATGGCTAACTCCCGGACGATTTTCTTGAGGACTTCAAATGTTGGTATTTTGCCCTCGTTCTCGATCCTATATAAGTATCGCTCCGTGATACCAACGCGGTCGGTCAGTTCTTCGACGGTCAAATCGGACTTGTCCCGTGCCGCTTTTATGATCTCACTTGGTGTTTCAGGTTGTTTCTGCACCATGCGTTCACCTCCATATATAATTATATGGATTTCGTTCATGCTGATAATGGCATAGCCGTTCAATTATTAGTGAACGAACAGTGCGGTGAAAACTGAACTAAATAAAGACACCGCCCCGCCAAATAAAAAAACGAGGCTTTGACGGGGTCTAAAAACACGCCCATATCCCTCAGATCCGAGTTTTTGGATTGGAGGGATTTTTTATGCGTTGGACTCGACATTCGGCAGCTCTGCCCGTCAGAAGCCACCAATTTGATTCGCCTGCATAACAAATCGCTTACCCGATGAACCGTCAAAAAAAGTCCGTTTTCGTCATCGGGATATTACGGCTCGTATACTGAATTGACAGACCATTGTAAATATGAATTAAACGCACCTACATTGCGGCTTCCGCCGCTTTGCAGGTGCGTTTTGCTATATCTGCGCCTTTTGTGTGGCAGCGTTGGCTGCCGCAGCCCTCCGTCCGATTTGAATTTCCAAAATTCAAATCGAAACGGAGGAAAATATCATGGATGGACACCATCCGAAACGAAGAAAGGACAAATATAATCCCTATACCATCGGCACAACCGAGGACGGCCGCCACTGGCTGACCTTTTCGGACGGACAAGGCAATCGACATCATTTTGAGATCAGCGCTGCCGTGTTTGAGTTGCTTGATTCCTTTGAGTTGGACGACCTTTCCTATCTGAACGAGGTGGATCGTCACTATGAGCAATCGGAGCTCACGGAGGCATCGTTGTATGACCGGGCCGTGCATCGTCCGGCGACGGTTGAAGAAAGCACTTTGCAGAGCATGGAATATGCGAAGTTACATAGGGCGATTTCAGAACTTCCCGAAATACAAAAGCGGAGGCTGATCCTCTACTACTTTCAAGGTCTGACCTATGAGCAGATCGCAGGAATAGAGGGATGCACCAAGCGGGCAGTAAAATTCAGCGTAGACATCGCCGTGGAAAAGCTCAAAAAGTTTTTCAAAAATTTTTGAGCTTGGACTACACAAATAGCCTTTAAGTGAGGAAACAGGTGGAGAGGTACGAAAACTCTCTGCCTGTTTTCCTTTTCGGCAGACAGGGATGATCTTTGACAACCGAATACCCATTCATCAAGCACATTCCTATTGCCATTGTGAAAGCATGAGCCACATTAGCGGCTGCGCCACGATCTGCATTGCAGGGAGCGATAAACAGTCGGCTATCACGGGCG
>CAKQJE010000038.1 GCA_934247225.1 uncultured Clostridia bacterium | reverse complement strand
GTTTTAGATGAATTCGACGGATTGAAGCTTAAACAGATAATCGCGGAAGCCTCCAAAATGAGCGAAGCGGAAGTTGCGGATATCGTGACCGAGATTGTGGAGTCGTTCAAAACCAAAAACGCAGTCGAGTTTTTTGTATGGCTTGTCATCAATCCGCCGAAAGGAGAAACGATAGATGAATTCGTTGCGAAAATCCGTTTCGATCTCGAAGACACGGCAGACTACGCGGCGGAAATTCTCGGTGCGGAAGCATTCGGCTTTAACACCGACTTGAAAGGAAATATAATTTCTTTCACCGTTAATCTTGCGGAGTTCCCCGTAAGCGAACGCACGGATTCTTCCAATAATTATTATGAATACGTTACGAACGTTATCGGCGCGAAAGTCGACGTTAAACCGGGCGAACTCGGCGATATGTCGAAATACGAAGCGTTGGTCGCCGAAATCGACGGTTATACGATTGTTAAGCCGAACACGAAAGTCGAATCGAAATTCTACGAGTCCGCCACGCTCGAATTCGTCGCGGACGAAAACGGAGTTATAACCGGATTGAACGTAAAAGAAGCCGACTCCGACGCCGAGAACGTACAATTCGAATTCGTCGAAAACTATTATACCTTGAATGATTACGGTTATTGCGGCGATTGGTTATGTTCCCTCTTGCATTACAAAGTAACGTACAATGACGGAGTTTCCGAAATCAGATCGGCATATTTTTATTACAATACCGTAACGAAAGAATTGACGGCGGTTCAGCCCGATTATCACAATTTCGAAGTCGTCGAGGAAGAAAGCGATAACGTTTGCGGCGGAAAACTGACCAGGAAGTGTACCGTGTGCGATTATAAATTCAGCATTACGCTTTCGCACGTCGGAACGTTCGAACAAAGCTACGAGCTTGCCATAGAAGACGGTTACTGCACGGACGGCGTGATCGTCACGACGACTTGCTCGGAGTGCGGTGAAGTTCTGGACAAATCGTTTGTTTACAGTAATAAACATTTCTATGCGGAATTCGGCGTCGAAGAGATTGAAATTCCCGAACAGAGCGAAGACTGTAATTTTAAGGCGTACGTAAGTCAATGTGTTTGCGGAAAGCAGATCCATGTCGAAACGAAAGGACATCAGAGTGTCAGTTTGATTCCTTGCGATGACGGATTGACGGAAGGTCAGGAACAGATCGACGGATATTTCAATCCGGGGAATTACGGGGACAGATACGAAACGCTTAACCGTTCGTTCAGATACACGTGTTTCGATTGCGACTTAGTGCTTTATTACGACGTTTTGTGGCTCAAAGCGGAAGACAAGAAATGCACCGCCGAGCTTGTCGCCGTTATAAGATACGAAAAAGGCGAAGAGAGCGGAATAATCAAAAAATACGTTTACGAAACCCATACGTATCACGATTACGACCTTTCCGAAACGGAAGACGAAGAAACAGGCTCGCACACAAGCAAATATGTCTGCAAAGATTGCGGAAGCTCTTACGAATATACCGAGAAGCAGTACACCGATAAAGAGGGAACGGCGCATAGAGACGAAATCTATATCGTAGTCAATAATCTTAACGACGGAAAAGCGAAGAGAGTCGAGAGGAAGATGATTTACGTTTCGGGCGAAACGGTATACAGTCAGGAATATTCGGAGATAACGATTACCGCCGACGGCGAAACGATCAGAAAATACGAAAAGGAAACGACTACGCCTTACGACGGTACTATTCCCGAAGGATTGGATGTGGCTGCAAAAATCGTTCACGACAAGAACGGAGTTAAATCCGAACAGATAATCGCGGCGAAAGACGGCTTGGAAAAAATCTATCTCTTATACGAATATACCGAAAAAGAAGACGGAACGTGGGTTAAAAAAGAGTATACGTATGATTTTGCGGCAGGCTGCAAGTACACGCTCAGAATAACTTACAGCGACGGCAGAACTTACGAAGAAAACGGTACCGATCACGCTTCGGAAGTCCGTACAATAAAGGCTTCGTCCTGCGCTTCGGACGGACTCGAAGTCGACGAATGTCTTATGTGCAGAAACGCGCTCGGCAAAGAACGCGTTGTTAAAGCCGAAGGACACGAATTCGTCGGAGTCGCCGACTCGGAAGAGATGATCTGTTATAAATGCGGAGCTTTGGAAAGCCCCGGCGACGTAACTCCCGAAGGCGTTGTCGTCGAAGATATAACCGATTATGAAGACGGCGAAAATTACGTCGCGGCATATAACGGTTTGCAGAACGACGGTTTCACCCTTTCGCTCGTTCTCAGAGAGAAATACGGAATAAGCGAGGAGAGAAACGTAGTCGAGCTTGCTTTCGGCAACGATATATTCGTTGTCGACGCGTTGAACAGAACGATAAGTTTCGATAAAGCGGCTGCGGACGCGCTTAAAAACGCAAAGATAAAGGAACTCGGATTAAATGCCGACGATTATTATCTTTCGTTGTGCTTCACGGTCGTAAACGGTACGGAAACCGTTAAAGCTTACAGAGAATTCAAGTTGCCGCCTTTAACGGAAGGCGAGGTAGTCGGCGAATGTTTTTATGTCGTGACGGCAGGCGACGGAAAATGGGCGGAAATCACGATAACCGTATCGGAGAACATAAGGCTTAAAATAACGAGCATTACCGTCAAGGATACAAAAGCTTATCTTTACGACGAGAACGGCGAAGAGGTTGCGGGCGACGACGACGGCGGATACGATAACAATTTCCTGATCAATTACTACTTCGAAGCGGGAAAGACTTACACGCTTAAAGTCGGATTTTTTTCCGATAGTATGTCGGAAGACAAGATATTGATTTCTTTCTACGAAACCGCGGAGCAGGTTATCGGATAAAAGATCGGACAAAAATAAAAACGAAAGCGGTCGGCGCGGAACGAATTCCGCGCCGACCGCGCAATATTAAACATATGAAAATAATTTTTTTAGGTGACAGTATAACCGAGGGAGTGGGTGCTTCCTCGATACAAAACGCATACGTAGACAGGGTTGCGGAAATCTGCGGCGTCGAAACCGAAAATTTCGGCGTTTCGGGAACGAGGATAGCAAGGCAAAGCAAACCAACGGAATTCAGAACTTTCGATTACGATTTTCAGATGCGGTCGGAAGTGATGAGTAAGGACGCGGATATGGTTTTCGTTTTCGGCGGAACCAACGATTACGGTCACGGCGACGCGAAAATCGGCAATCCTTCCGATACCGACCCTTACACTTTTTACGGCGGACTCAACAATCTTATCGAAAAACTCGGCAGAATATACGGCAAAGAAAAGATTTGTTTCATTCTGCCTGCGAGAAGATTTAACGACGAAAGCTTATACGGTGAAGGTCGAAAAACCGAGCCGTCGCTTCCGCTCAAAGGCTATGTCGATATAATAAAATCGGTTTGCGAAAAGAACGGGATCGATTATATCGATTTATATTCGGACGGTTTCCCGAAGTCCGTAACAAACGGAGGAGACGAATTTACGATAGACGGTCTCCACCCGAACGACAAAGGGCATTTGTTTATTGCCGAAAAAATAAAAGAATTTTTACAGCGAAAAAAAATTTCTTAATGCTGAAAATCGTCGGAACGGATTTATGAACGTTCCGATTTTTTCTGAAAAAGGGAAAATCCGAAACCGAATTTTTTTGTTAAAGTGAGAATTTCGGGTGTTCCCGATCGTATATATAACGAAAACTTTAGAACAAACCGCATATCAACATATATCAACGCGTATCGGACGCGGGCAAAAAGGGAAGTATGAGCAGAATAAAACTCAGACGATTGCTTTCAAAGCTGAAAGCGGGGAAAAAAGAATATTTCGAAGAGTTTTACTCGCTGACCAAAGGCGCGGTGTGGTACGTCGTCGGGAAATACGTCAAAGAGAGGTTTTTCGCCGAAGATATTTTGCAGGACACATACGTTTCTTTTCTGAACAATCTCGCGTCGGTAAAAGACGATCCTTTGCCGTACCTTTGTTCGATCGCGAAAAACAAGGCTCTCGACAGTATAAAAAAAGAGGCTAAAATCGATAAATCGCTCACGCCCGAGGATTTGAATTCCGCCGTTTCCGACGTTTACGAAATCGAATACCCGTTGCTTGAAATATGCAGAAAAAAGTTAAGCAAAGAGGAGTTCTTTATTATCGAAAACACGGTTATATACGGGTATACGAGAGTCGAGGTTGCAAAAATGCTTGAAAAACCCGTTTCAACGGTGAACAGGCAGTACAACGCGTTATTGAAAAGAGTAAAAACGTTAGCCGAGGAGGCGTATCGATGAGAAATTTCAGGAAAATCGAGGAAGAATTAAAAAACAATGCGCCCGATTTAAGCGAAAAAATTTCAAACGGCGTAAACTGGAACGAAATAGCCGTAAAAAACGGCAAGGAAAAATTGTCGGGGAAAGGACGTTTTCGTTTTCGTCTCGGGCTTTCTCTTTCTGCCGCGGCTATAGCCGCTGCCGTAATCGTTCCGCTTTCCGTTTATTTTTCGGGAAGACAGCCTTATGTTCCCGCGCCGGTCGCCGTCTACGATATCGTTATAGACGTAAACCCGAATATTTCTTTTTCGGTCGGCGAAAACGATATCGTTACCGCTCAGAAAGGGCTTAACGAGGACGGCGTCGTATTTCTGTACAACAGAAATTACGTCGGCGAAAAAGCGAGCGAGGCAACACGCGCCGTGATAGGAGATATGAAAAATAAGGGTGTTATTTCGTCCGGAAGCGTTGTCAGACTGTCTGTTTTCGACCATAAAACGAGAGAAATCAACGACGAAGCGCAAAGCGAAATCGAAAAATCGCTCGAGGGAATTCTCGGCGCGGACGTAACCACGTTGTTTTTATCGGACGAAGAGCTTGATAAGATAGAGGATTATTACGAAAATCACACCGTAAAGGAAAACGATAAAGAGCTGATAGAAAATTTCAAGAATAAGGTTTTGAAAATCGCTTCCGAAAAATTGTCGGATATTCGTACTCTTTTAGAAGTTTTCGGCAAATACGACGGCGAAGAAATCGTTTTATCCGACGAGGATAAAAAAGTCCTCTTCGCGTTTATAGAAAAATATTCCGCCGAACCCGATTTCGACCCGAACGGAACTGTTTTCCGCGACGATCTCGAAGATTTTACGGAAGACCTCGAAGAAATTTCCGAAGATATCCGGGAAGCGATAGAGGAAATCGGAGAAAAGGAGAAAGAGGGAGACGTTTCAGAACTTGTCGAAGAGCTTGTCGATCTGGTTAAAGATTGCCTTTGGAAATAAAAATAAAAACTTTTTAAAGATTTTTTTGAAAAGCGAGAATTTCGGCAACCGTCAATCGTATATTTAACGAAAGCTCCCCCGCGGACGCTTAAAAACACTATCAGGAGAAATATATTATGAAAAAGAAATTATTAAGCTCGATTGCAACGTTATCCCTTGTTTCTGCTTTATCGCTGACAGCGGTTGCCTGCGGGAATACCGCTTCGAACGGCGGAAGCGAAAAAAACGGCGTTTCGGGTAGCGAACAGACCCGAACGTTCACCACAAGCAACGATTTCTTCGCGATATCCGCTGTTTCCGGCGCGAATTTTCTGATTGACGAAAAATCTGCCGCGGAAACTTATGCGGGGTTCGCATTTATGGCGGATAAAGAAACGGCGACAAGCCGCCCGTCTGATTTCACGGACGAAAACGTGTCCGAAATTAAAAACGTGCTTGTTATGTTCGACGCGGCGATAGGCAACAACGTGTCTTCCGAAGTCGAAAACAATACCGAAACGGACGGGGAATATTCCGCGTACACCTATAAAATGACGGTAAATTACGGCGGCGAAAACGCGGTTATGTATTATAACGAAACTAATGTAAAAACAAAAACGGAAGAGGACGACGGCGAGAATTCGACTGAAACTTCCGCAACGCTTGTCGGCGTTATGGTTGTCGGCGAAAACGCGTTCGAAACCGCGGGAAAGAGAAAAGAGGAGACCAAGGCTGACGAGAAAGAATTCGAACTCGAACTTGCCGTGAAAAAAAGCGAATCGGATTTCGTCGTATTCACTTATGAAACGGAAAACGAAAAAGGTGAAAACGAAACCAAATATGAGTGCGAAATTTACGAGGGCGGCAAAAAAATTCAGGAAACCGAATTTAAAATAGAGGAAAAAGACGGCAAAACCGAGATAAAATTCGAGCTGGAAAAAGACGGGAAATCCGACGGGGTCGAATATAAAATCGTTCGCCGTTCCGAAAATAAATTCGACATAAAAAGAGAAATCAACAACAAAAAGTCGTATATTCTTGCGGAAAAACTTGCGGACGGATATAAATTCACTTATTCCAACGGATATTCCGAAACCCTGACCGATTAAAAATCTGATTATACAGACCGGGCGCGGCAAACAAGTTGCCGCGCCCGTGCTATGCCAGCCAAGAATAAAACGAACCTTGCCAAAACGCCGCTATTTCCGCGCTTTATACCGACACCCCGAAGGGGAACCCCTCGGTAGATTATTCGCATAGCGAATATTGACGGC
>CAKQJE010000037.1 GCA_934247225.1 uncultured Clostridia bacterium | reverse complement strand
CCGCGTACTCATCGTGATACCCCTGCCAAGTGAAAAGGCACCACGTTTACGTGGTGCCTTTTCACTTGGCAGGGGAGACGCGATTCGAACACGCAACCTACGGTTTTGGAGACCGCTACTCTACCGTTGAGCCACTCCCCTATCAAGCCTGTCTATTTTACTATAAATAATTCCATAAGTCAAGAAATTTTCAACGAATAATTAAAATTTTAGTTAAAAAATTTCTCATTGAACATTACGCTTTTATCCGACGGGTAAAATTTTTTGCAAAGATTATGATATGCTTTTGCTTTATCGTAATTCCCGCATTCGTAATTAAGCTTCACGAGCCTTAAACACGGTTCTAAAAAATCATATTTCTTTTCATGGAAAAACCCGTTGTTTTCCTCCTCGCAAAAAACAGCCATTTTATAGTAATTTTCGGCTTTTTTTACAGCCAGATTTCTGCGGTAATAATCACCTAAAAAACAAAGAGTTTTCGAATCGGGTCCGAATTTTTCGAGAGCAGAAAACAAAAATTTCTCGCCGCCGCATAGCCCGACTTTTTCGCTGCAAATATAAGCGGAAAGAAGCGCGTCCCATTCGTCCGCCCGATAAATATTTTTCATCGCAAGAAATTTTTCAAGTTCTTCGACGCATTTTTTATAATTTCCGAGGTAAAAATACTCCTTTGAGTAATAATACTGCTCTCTTGCGTTCAAAACTGCGCCGTTTTTTATATGATACTCGTAAATATCGAGATTTCTCGTCGGTGACGACGCTTCGATTTTATCGTGAATTACTTTTATATCCGAATAAACTATTTTACCGAAGGGCGGAACGCATTCATGAACGAAACCGTTGAAATGCGCATATTCGCACCTTTTCATAAGTCTTTCTCTGTAATATTCGAAAGTCGGGTTATATTTTTCGTCGACCGCCGCGTAATACTTCATCATATAAGTATCGGCATGATTTTTTTCGCGTTTCAAAGCGTTTATCTTCTCGGCGTCTTCTTTTAAAACAATATCGTCGGCGTCGAGCCAAAAAAGCATATCCGAACTTGCTTTGGAAAAAGAAAAATTCCTTGCGGCGGAAAAATCGTTTATCCATTTGAAATCGTAAATTTTATCGGTATATCTCCCCGCGATTTCCTTTGTTTCGTCACTGCTGCCCGTATCCGTCACTATAATTTCGTCGGCAAATAAAGCCGCGGATTTTAAACATCTTTCGATTACTTTTTCTTCGTTTTTTACAATAAGACAAACCGATATCGTCATAAATTTCTCCGTTACTTCATTATATGCCTGTGTCAGCGGGCGCGACATTTTTCATACAATAAAACAGGAATTTGTTTTTTAAATTCCGTTTTTCGGACGTATTCCGATACGTCTGCAAAATAAACAAGACAAAGGAGAAAATATGTTCGACGATTTATGTTCTCTTCTTTTCGGTTGTAATCAGTCGGGAAGAAATTGCAGAAATAACTGTCAACCGCAAAGACCTTGTCGGAGAAACCCGCTGATCGGTCCTACCGGTCCGCGAGGGGCAACGGGTCCTACGGGACCGACAGGTCCGACGGGCGGCGTTACGGGGCCTACCGGAGCAACGGGACCCACAGGTCCGACAGGCGCAACCGGTGCGACCGGTCCCACGGGTCCGACAGGCATAACGGGACTCACAGGCTTCACCGGAGCAACAGGCGCAACAGGTCCAACGGGACCGACAGGCGCTACGGGTGCAACGGGAGCAACAGGCGCAACGGGCGCTACGGGTGAAACAGGAGCCACGGGCGCAACGGGTCCGACGGGGGCTACGGGTGAAACAGGAGCCACAGGCGCAACGGGACCGACGGGTGCTACGGGTGAAACAGGTGCCACGGGCGCAACGGGTCCGACGGGACCGACGGGTGCTACGGGTGAAACAGGTGCCACGGGTGCAACAGGTCCGACAGGACCAACCGGTCCTACGGGACCTACGGGTCCGACCGGTCCGACAGGACCGACGGGAGCAACCGCGGCAATCCGTACAGCCGAATTCGAAGCAACCGACAGTACTGTTACCGCACAGGGAATTATTCCGTTGACAAGCGAAATATCGACTTACACCGATACTTCGGTTTCCGTCGGCGCAGACAATCAGTCGCTTACGTTGCAACCGGGAAGATATCTTATCGGTTACAGCGGAAACGTAACGGACGCAACGGGAACGGCGGAGCTTGCCTATTATCTCAACGGCACGCTTTTACCCGAAACATTATCGAGACAAACGGTAAACAATACGACGGACGTCGTTAATCTTTCTAATTTGCATGTTTTAAGCATTGACGAAGAATCGACGTTAACGCTCAGAAATCCGGGTACGAATTCTCAAACAGTATCTCGGCTCATAACAAACATCACCTCTCTCGATTAAATGACAAAGGGGTTCGCAAAGCACAAGCCTTTGCGAACCCCGAATTATTTTATTCTATCAAATCTTAGGATTTCCGCCTTTTAAAATTACGTCGTGATAACCGCCCTCGACGATACTCGTCTGCGAAACCAAAGTAAGCTTCGCGTTCTTTTGAAGGTCGGCAATATTCGTAACTCCACAGTTACACATAGTCGATTTAACCTTGTAAAGAGTTTTTTCGACGTTGTCGTGAAGCGATCCCGCATAAGTCACGTATGAATCAACGCCCTCTTCGAAAGCAAGTTTATTTTTACCGCCGAGATCGTATCTCTGCCAATTTCTCGCTCTGTTGCTGCCTTCGCCCCAATACTCTTTTACGTATGTACCGTTGATATTGAGCTTAGGCGTCGGGCTTTCGTCAAAACGAGCGAAGTACCTTCCGAGCATTACAAAATCCGCACCCATAGCGAGCGCAAGAGTTATATGATGGTCGTGAACGATTCCGCCGTCGGAGCAAACGGGAACGTATATACCCGTTTTTTCATAATATTCGTCTCTTGCTTTGGCAACCTCGATAACGGCGGTCGCCTGACCTCTTCCTATACCCTTAGTTTCGCGGGTAATACAAATCGAACCTCCGCCGATACCGACTTTTACGAAATCCGCGCCCGCTTCGGCAAGAAACATAAATCCGTCTCTGTCGACGACGTTACCCGCGCCGACTTTGACTTTATCGCCGTATTTTTCTCTGATAAATTCAATCGTTTTCTTCTGCCAGCAGGTATATCCCTCGGACGAATCGATACAAAGAACGTCCGCACCCGCTTCAACGAGAGCGGGAACTCTCTTTTCGTAATCGAGCGTGTTTATTCCCGCGCCGACCATATATCTCTTCTCTTCGTCCAGAATTTCTCTCGGGTTGATTTTATGCTCCGCATAATCTTTTCTGAACACGAAATACATAAGTCTGCCTTCGTCGTCGACTATCGGCAAAGAATTAAGCTTGTGTTCCCAGATTATGTCGTTGGCTTCTTTAAGCGAAGTCTTCGCAGGAGCGGTGATAAGCTTTGCAAGCGGAGTCATAAATTCGGGAACCTTATCTTCAAGGTTCATTCTGCTTACCCTGTAATCTCTGCTCGTAACGATACCTAAAAGTTTACCGTTGCAAGTTCCGTCGTCCGTAACTGCAATAGTGGAAAATCCGTTGCGTTCTTTTAAATCGAGTACGTCCGCAAGCGTGTTGTCGGGCGTAAGGTTGGACGCGCTTACGACAAATCCCGCCTTATAGTTTTTAACTTTCGCAACCATTCTCGCTTCGTCCTCGATGGACTGCGAACCGTAAATAAAACTCATTCCACCCTCTTTTGCCAAAGCGATGGCAAGAGTATCGTTGGAAACCGACTGCATTATAGCGGAAATCAAAGGAATATTGAGTTTAAGCGGTTTCTCGCCTTTTTTAAATTTACAAAGCGGCGTGGACAAATCCACGTTCGCCGGAATACATTCGGGCGAGGTGTAGCCCGGAATCAATAAATACTCGTTAAAAGTGTGACAAGGTTCATCGTAAAATTTTGCCATTTGTTCGGACTCCTAAGGTAAATTTTTTCCATTATACATTAAACAAAAATTTATTGCAAGCAAAAAAACGACATTTTTCATTATTTTTTACTTGCTTTCGATTTCGGTCTTAATATATTCGTCTATGGCTTTTGCCGCGCGTTTACCCGCGCCCATTGCGAGAATAACCGTTGCCGCACCCGTTACCGCGTCGCCGCCCGCAAAAACGCCCTTTCTCGAAGTTGCGCCGTTTTCGTCCGCTATAATACACTTACGCCTGTCCGTATCGAGACCATGCGTCGTGGAAGAAATAAGTGGGTTGGGCGACGTGCCAAGAGCCATTATCACGCAATCTGCCGAAATAATTTTCTCCGAGCCTTTAATTTCCACGGGCGATCTTCTGCCGCTTTTGTCAGGCTCGCCGAGAGCCATCGAAACTACTTTTATACCCGTAACCTCGTCGTTTTCGTTTGCTTCGATTTCGACGGGATTAGTAAGAAGTTCGAATTTCACGCCTTCATCTTTGGCGTGGTGAACTTCCTCTTTTCTTGCGGGAAGTTCCTCTTCTCCTCTCCTATATACAATCGTAACGTCGCTTCCGAGACGAAGAGCCGTTCTCGCCGCGTCCATGGCGACGTTTCCGCCTCCGACGACGATAACGCTTTTCGCCTTAAATACGGGCGTGTCGGAATTTTTGTCGTAAGCTTTCATAAGGTTGCTCCTCGTCAGAAACTCGTTAGCCGAGAAAACGCCCTTAGCCGTTTCGCCTTTTATACCCATAAATTTAGGCAAACCCGCGCCTGTTCCGACATAAACGGCTTTGAAATTTTCGATATCGAAAAGCTCATCTATAGTGACTGATTTTCCAATAATAACGTTTTTTTCAAAAGCAACTCCGTATTTTTCGAGTTTTTCGATTTCTTTTTTTACTATTTTGCCTTTCGGTAAACGAAATTCGGGTATTCCGTAAGTCAAAACGCCGCCAAACTCATGAAGAGCTTCGAATACCGTGACCGAATAGCCTTTTTTCGCAAGCTCGCCCGCACATGTAAGCCCCGACGGTCCCGACCCTATAACGGCGACTTTGATTCCGTTTTTCTCGTTTGAAACAGACGTCTCATATCCTTTTTCGGACGCATAATCCGCAACGAATCTTTCGAGTTTTCCGATCGAAACCGCTTCGCCTTTTATTCCCCTCACGCATTTGCCCTCGCACTGACTTTCCTGCGGGCATACTCTTCCGCAAACCGCGGGAAGAGACGAGTTTTCCGATATAATATCGTAGGCTTTCGTAAATTCGCCGTTTTTAACCTCCGCTATAAACGCGGGAATATTTATACCTACGGGGCAGCCCGTAACGCAAGGCGAATTTTTGCAATGAAGGCATCTTTCGGCTTCCGAAATCGCTTCTTCCGCCAAATAGCCGCAACATACTTCTTCAAAATTTTTCGCTCGTATTTCTGCGGGAACTTCTTTTACCGGCACTCTTTTCATTTTATCCATATCAGTCTTCGCCTCCGCAAACTCCGCAACCGCCATGGTGCGTTTCGCCCTCTTTTTCTTTAAGATACGCTCTGCCCTCTTCGGTTTTATATAATGTAAGACGTTTCATACACTCGTCGAAATCGACCTTATGCCCGTCGAATTCGGGACCGTCCACGCACGCGAATTTAACTTCGCCGCCTACGGTAAGCCTGCAAGCTCCGCACATTCCCGTACCGTCTACCATAATCGGGTTCATGCTGACGATTTGTCTTATTCCGAGCTTTTTTGTCAAAAGCGAAACAAATTTCATCATTATAACGGGACCTATCGCAATGCAAACGTCGTAATTATTTCCGCTCGCCGCAAGTTCGGAAAGCTTATCCGTGACAAGACCTTTAAAACCGTAACTGCCGTCGTCTGTACATATATGCACGTTTGCGGCATACTTCTTCATTCCCTCTTCCATTATAATGAGACTTTTGTTCCTTGCACCTATAATAACGTCGCATTTCGCGCCCCTTTCGGAAAGAAATTTCACCTGCGGATATACAGGCGCAGCGCCTACTCCGCCCGCCACGAATACTATTTTTTTATTTCTCAACTCTTCATCAGACAAAGAAACAAGTTCCGAAGGCTCGCCCAAAGGACCGACGATATCTTCGATACAATCCCCTTCGCCGAGCCTGCCAAGCTTCAACGTCGACGCCCCGATTATCTGAACGACAAGCGTAACCGTGCCCGTTTCACGATCGTAATCGCAAATCGTAAGCGGAATTCTCTCGCCTTTTTCGTCCGCTCTTACGATAACGAACTGTCCCGGAAGACATCTGTCCGTAACCCTCGGAGCGTGAACGTCCATAAGAAATATATTTTCGGATAAAATCTCTTTTTTTACTATTTTATACATTTAAAACCTCTGCTTAGCCGAGCGATTACGACAGAACACGCAAAAACGCCGCAATCGCCTGTGGACAACCTCATTATATATCCTCATTATATATTTTTTTATCCGCAAAGTCAATCGCGAAATGCAGCGAATAAAAATAAAAAAGCGCATTCTTACGAACACGCTTTAAAAAAACTTATCTTTCCTCTCGGAAATAATTTATTCCGAGCGAGGCGGGCGGCTGTATTTTTTTGCTGCCCGTTATACTTACTGCAAGAAGAACGATAACCGTTACGACATAAGGAATAAGACCTAAGAGAGCATTTTGCGCCGCAGAACTCAATCCGAGCTTGGTGCTTAACGAGTCGAGAGTTCCGAATACCACAGATCCTAAAATCGCAATACCCGGATTCCACAAACTGAAAATTACAAGCGCAATAGACAACCAACCATAGGACTCTATCGTCGAATAGTTTTCGTACATTCCCTGTGCAAAGTCCATAACATAGAACAATCCGCCAAGACCCGCAATTGCCGAACCTATAAGAATCGCAAGATATTTATATTTGTTTACCTCTATTCCGACAGCGTCTGCCGCGGCAGGGTTTTCACCCACCGCTCTGAGC
>CAKQJE010000036.1 GCA_934247225.1 uncultured Clostridia bacterium | reverse complement strand
CCGTTCTATACCATAGTTGCTATTGTATTCATCTTTTTCTATTATTTTTACTATTTCGACCGAAAGAATTTCTCGTTCGCTTCTTCCGTTTCGGACTTCGCTTTCCTCAGTCTTTCTATTTCTTCTTTCTGACTCGCTATTATTGCTTTTAATTCGTCTTGGGTCATAGCGGAAAGTCTGTCTTCCTCTTGCAATTCTTCTTTAATTTCTTGATTGCATCGACTCTTTCGCCACTCGGCAAGTGTGTAATACGGTATCCCTAACTTCTTCGCCGCTTCTGCCACGCCGATTTCGTTCGATAGTCTTACTGCTTCTTTTCTAAACTTGTTATCATACTTCATTTTTTTATCCTCGCTTTTATTGTACTATATTTTCGAGGGTTTTTCAACTGTACTATTATGATAACATTCCAGATTTTTGCAAAAAAAATAGCGACTTTAAACATCGTGATTGACAAATCAAACGAAACGGATTATAATGTACTTAAAAAGCTATTGAGAAACACGTTCTCGCAGAGGAGTAAAAATGGAGCATTTAAACCTTTCGGGCTTGCCGTTCGCTTCGAGAACGGCTTCCGGCGACGACAATTTTATTCACGATCACGACTTTATAGAAATTTTCTTCATAACGGAAGGCGAGATCGTTCACAATATTTTAAACTCGTCGAAAAAACTTTCCGAAGGCGACGGCGTTGTGATCGCTCCCGACATTCCCCATTTTTTCGATCGCGCCCATTCGTGCATTCACCGCGACAATATGCTTTCCGTCGAACTGTTCAAAGATTGCTGTTCTTTTCTTAACATCGATTTATACGACGAGCTTTGCGAAAAGAAATACATCGAATTTTCGATTACTACCGATCGGATAAAATTTTACGAAAAGAACGTAATTTCCTTTTTGAAATCGGGAAACGCGAATCAGATGAAAAAGCAGGAGCGCTATCTCGCACTTTTACTGCTCGGGTTTATAGTCTTTCCCGATTACTACGAAAACTCGGCTTTGAACGACTTTCAGACCCAGTGTCTGAACGCCATAACGAAGAATTTCACGAAGCCGAACGCGACCGAACTGATGTACGAACGCATACCGCTGAACAAGTCCTATCTGTCAAAAAAATTCAAGGACGTATTCGGCGTTTCGATGACGGACTATATAAACGAACTGAGGATAAAACACGCGGCGTATCTTCTCACCGTTACCGATTACACTCTGCCGCATATATGCGAATCCATCGGCATTTCGAGCTTGCCCTACTTTAATAAATTATTCAAAAATTATTATAAAATTACTCCCGCGAAATACCGCAAAACAAATATCGCCGAAACCGGAAAATCGGATTTATCCGAAACGGCGACTTCGGACAAATCAAGAAACGTTTAAAGTCGGTTTCAAGGCGGGTTCTGCCGTGGTTTTAAACAGTCGGAACATCCGTAAATTAAAAAGGGGGCGGGTACCGTTTTCGGTACCCGCCCCGCAATTTTTATGCGATTTTTATATTATTCTATTCCGCTATTTTCGTTATTTTTCGTTGTTTTCGTTATTTTTTGTTATTCGCGTTCCGTCATCTCCGTCGGAAATCTTCTTGTTTTTACCGCCCGACGAAAATTTCGATCTCTGCATAAAGAAGAATATCGCCCCGAGCGCCGTCCAGACGACAAGCATTATGTACGACTCCTTGCCGAAATTGACTCCTTTAAGCCCCGGAATAGGGATGAGCTGGAACACCATAAAAGTCAATGAAAAAACTACGCCCGTTGTCGCGGCTATTTTTAGTTTAAGCGTTCCGTCGCCGTATTTTTTCATGGTCACAAGGCAAGCCGCGGAAGTGAAAAAATAACCGATCGACGCGCCTATCGCGCTCATATCCACAAACCAACCGAGCGCTTCTCTGCCGAGTATCGGACCCGCGAGCGAAATTATCATACAGAAAATCATCGCGTTTTTCGGAATCTGACGTTTAGAGTCGATTTTGCCGAACCATTCGGGAAGAAATCCGTCCTTGCTCATAGAATACATAAGTCTGCTCGAAGCGAGATAGAAACCCATAATTCCCGAAAGAACGGCGCAGGACACGCCGACACCTATCAGAACTTTACCGAACGTTCCGAGAAGTTCTTCGGCGGCGACGAGCAAAACCCACTCGCCCGCCATAACGCGTTCCGGCCAATTTTCGAGGGTTGCCGCCGCAACCGTGTTGTTCGAAATATACACGAAACATCCGAACGCTATCGCGACGCACATGATCCCCATTACTTTTTTGTAACCGAATTTGAATTCTTCCGCCGCCTGCGGGATCGTGTCGAAACCGACGAATGCCCACGGCGCGATGGAAAACGTCGCGAGGATAGACGTGGCTATATTTGCGTTTGCGTAATTTCCGATATCCGCAGCCGTCGCGCCCGCGCCGATCGCGGCTTTTTTATCGAAACCCCAGATCGGCTGCATATTTACGCCGTTCGCCTTAGGCGAAACGATCGCGGCGATACAAAGCGTAAACGCGCAAACCGCGAGAGTGACCGCAAGCACGGTCTGAATGAAACCGGCTTTTTTCACGCCGAGTATGTTGAATATTCCGAACAAAATCAGAATCGCGCTCGCGAAAAGGGTTTCGCCCATCCACACGTCGAACCCCGCGATACTGTAATGCCAGCCGAATTTCAGAATATCCGCCGTTCCGTCAAGCCCGTCGACGATAAGCCCTATCGCCGTGGAGTTCATCGGAACGTTCGTAAGATACGCCACAGCCAAAAACCACCCGCAGATAAACGCGGCGTTTTTGCCGAAACAATTCTGAGCGAAAGTAAATTCTCCGCCCGCTTTCGGGTATTTCGGCACCATATACGCATAAGAAAACGCTATTATCACCATAACCAGCGCGCCGAGAACCATTGCGATCGCAGTTCCCGCAACGCCGGAATTAGGCAGAAATTTCTTGCCCGGATTTACGAACGATCCCCACCCGATTATACAGCCGAACGCGATCGACCAGACCGACATCGGGTTCAATGATTTTTTAAGTTCCCCGTTTTCGGGCAGAACTCTATTGTTTTCGCTCATCAAAGCCCCCTTTTTCGTCGATTGAAATCGTCGATTATAATCAGCGATTATAATTTTCAATCGAACCCGGTTTAATCAGTTATATCCCTCGGTTTAATCTTTAATCAGTTATATTCTTTGTAATTCGGGTCGACCGCCGCAAGCTCCGCAACCGAATCGATTTCCGTGATCTGCGCCGCAAAAACTTCGTGAACGGTTAAATCGACGTTTTTGATCTGTTGGTTTACGATATCGTCCCAGAAGAGATTTTCGTAAGTACCGGGGTGTTTATAAGCTTCGTTGATCGCGTCGACGATAATTTTCGCGTCCGCCGCCTTGAACCTTGCAACGCCGCACATATTGTATTCGTCCGTTCCGCCTTTGCCGACGCGGATAATCCGCCCGTTTTCGTCGCGATCGAAAACCCAATCGTCGCTGTAACCCTTAACCATTTTGCCGTAATAACACGAACGGTCGAACTTCGCCTCGAAAATCGACTCGTCGGCAACGTAAAGATCGGCTTCGCAAATGAAACAATCCTCCTTGCCCATCACGGGTGCCGCCGCGTGAATGGAAGAAATATTATTGACCGAACGAAATTCGGGATTTTCAATCAAAGTGAGATGTTCGTATTTTTTCGGGAGAAAATCGAACTGCTCTTTAAGATACCCCACAACGACGTAAATATGTTTTACCCCGCGTTTTTCAAGCCCTTCGATAATCGTTTCTATCATCGTCTTTCCGAAAACCTTAACGAGGGGCTTCGGGGTTTTATCGGTTAAAGGCGCCATTCTCGTCCCCATTCCCGCCGCCATAAGAACGGCTATTTCGTCGGGTTTAACCTTTTCCATAGCTTCATTTTCTCCTTTCGGACGCCGTAAAAGGCGCCGCTGCACACTGACGATTATATCATAAAAAATAACGCACGGTCAACAATATTATATCACCCGACGAGCGATATTTTTTAAACAAACCGCTTCACGCCGCTTTCATGCCGATACTTGCGCCATAAAAAACGTCGGCAGCCGCGGGGAAACCCCCGCGGCTGCCGACTCGCATTTGTTTTATGCCAGCCTTTTAAAACCGTTTTAAATTATTTTCAAAACTGCTTTTAATCGATTTCCGAGCCGCTTTATTCGTTTTCAAAAGCCGCCTAAATCGGTTCTCAAAGTCTCCTGAATCGTTTTCAAAGCCACCTTATTTCCATCGGTTTCAGCTCGATAATCGACTTATTGCCCGACTTATCATAAAATTCCGTGACTTGCTTTTCCTTGCTGTTATTGACGACGACGTACTTTCCGCTCGCTTCGTAATAGTTACATTCGGTGTTTACGTTGGACGAATAGCAGACGTTGAGATCCTTATTCGCCGCCCAGCACATAGCCTTATAAAGAAGTCTCGAATTTTCGAAACTGTACGGAATGCCCGTTATATAAAAACTTCTGCCTTTGCCGTATTCGTTAACAGCCATTTTAACTTCTCCGACGTTCACGTTGCGCTTAAATCTGTCGGAAAAAGCGATATCGAGAACTTTCGCGCCGTCCAAAGCATAAATATTCTTCTTATCCTCGCCGTAATCGAAATTTTTCATTCCGTCGGTGAGCGGGTGTGCGACTTTATTTATATTGTACTTGTCGTTCGAAAGCGTGAAGCCTACTTCTTCGTCCACGCCGAGAACGTCCGCAAGCTGGAAATATCTGCCGTTGCCTTCGCATGCCGTAGGCTCGCCGATACCGATAAATCCTCCGCCTTCGTAAACGAATTTTCTTATAGCCGTTTGAAGCTTTTCGTCGAGCCATTCTTTACCGCCCGAGAACGCCGTGTATGCGTCGCCCGCGTTGATAAGTACGTCTATATGTCGATTAACGCCGTTTTTCACGTCGTCAAAGGACAAAAATTCGATATCCACGGGCAAGCCCGAAATAGCTTCCAATATGCCCTGATAGGAATAAATCTGCTGATACCAAAGCTCGTGCGCCACCATATGACTCATCCAACTTCTCTTCTTTCCCCAAGCGTTGAGCAACCCCGCTTTAAGGCGGCAATAAGGTTTTTTGTTGTCGATCGCGTCATAAATGGTTCTGAATTCGTCGGCGATTTCCGCAACCCTGTCCACAAACTTCGGGAACTTAGCCGCTAAGCTCAGATATCCGCCGAAGCCCATTCTGTCGATAGGCTTACGCATGATCGCGCGGCGCGCCGTAAGCCAATTTTTGTTAAGCTCGGCAACCGCGCCGTCCTCGTTTCCGTCAAAGAACGTATCGGGGAAGAAATAAGGCAAAAATCTGCCTTCGTGGTATTTAACGTGCGGAATTTCGGAAAGCATTCTCACCGTCACGCCGCCACCGACACTGCCTACAACCGCGTCGAGATTCATTCTCCCGAAATGCTCGCCGTAAGGCTCGGAACCTATCCAGTCGTCGCCCAGAAACATCATAGCTTCTTTGCCGTGTTTATGGCAGATCTCGACGAGTTCGCCTATGATTTTGCTTACGAACCGCTCCACGAAATCCATATATTTAAGGAATTTTTCGGTGGGATTTCTGAAACAGTTATTATAATAGCCGCTGTCGACAAAGTCCTCGGCGAAAAGGTGAACTCCGCTCTCTTTTTCAAATTCTTCAATCAGAACGGGGTTAGCCGTCTGCGCATAGCCGAACCACTCGACCTGTCTTTCCTTGCCGAGATTGTTGAAAATAAGCGTGAACTGATAAAGGAAAGTCGTAAATCTCACCACGTTTGTTTCGGGGTTTTCCTCGCACCACTTTTCCATATGCCTTTTGACGTACTCTCTCGTTTCGGGGAAAGCGGGGTCATAAGTAAGCTGTTTTTCGCAAGTCCATTCGTTCGTGAGATAGTTATAAATCTGCACGGGGTGCCACGTCACGCGGGCAAGAAAAGTCACCGTATACTCGTGGAAAGGCACGGCGTTTTCAACCGTAACAAGCCCGTTAATCGAGTTATAGCCCCACTTTTCGTGTTTAATGCCCGTCGTTCTGTCGTAAACTTCCCAAAGGTCGATATAGGCGTAATCGGGGTCGAATTCGTCTTTCAGAAAACCCTTCATAATCTCGATTTCGAGAGTTTCGCCCGTCGCTAAATTGCGGTTCGAAAGAAGGAAAATCCTCTGCGCTTCTTCGGGGTGCTGTCTCGCCCATTCGTTATCGCCGCGAACGACGAAATAGGTGTTGTAAACCTTTCCGAACTGACCGGGGTTTTCGGGAAGCCTGGTTCCGTCGCAGTCTCTGACGGCGTCCGCGCCCCATTTTTCGGCTATTATTTTAGTTCCCTCCACGAAACTTTCGTCCGTAGGTATAGTAAATCTGCCTTTACTCATTTTTCATTCCTCTTGATTTTTTCGGCGCGGCGGTCGTAAATATGCATTTACGACCGCCGCAATCTTATAATTGTATTGTAACAGAATTTTATTTGAAAAGCAATCATAATACTCTATTTTACGCATTATCCGACAAAACGATAAATCTCTTGTTGTTTTTTTGTTTTTTAATTTTTAACGACAAAATGTTCGCGACTTTATATTGACAATATTTGAAAAACAGATTATAATAAAAATATAGCTATTTAAAACCCCAACAGAACTCGCCTTGAAGCCGTCTTTTCTATGCTTTACGGCAAATTCGCCCTAGTAGTATTTGTATACAACGTCGGTCGCCTTCACCGTAAATCATTAGAAAATACGGCTTCAAGGTTGCCCTATATATTAAGTTGTCGATACCGCAAATTTTCAGGCGTAGCTTACATTTAAGGCAAGGCGTTTCCGCGGGTTAGTATACAAATACAAGCCGCGGAAAGAACGAAGAATTAAGTGTAAAATACGCCTGAAAATCGTGTTCTGTTGGGATTTTAAATAGCTATGATAATACAAATTTTCGAAAATATGGAAAGGGATGATAAGAAAATGAATTATGATTACAAGGTTACCGCGGCAGGCAGAGTCAACATAATAGGCGAGCATGTGGATTACTGCGGAGGAAAGGTTTTCCCCGCAGCGTTGTCGCTTAAAAACACCGTTTTCGTTAAAGCGAACGGCACTGACAAAATAAATTTAAGTTGGACGACAACCGATTTCAAGGTTTCGCTCGATATTAACGAGCTTGAAAAGTACGCCGATTTAAGATACGGCAACTATCAGGCGGGCTGCGCGCTTATATGGCGCAATGCCGGGCATAAACTCGTCGGGTGCGATATGCTTCAAGACTGCACTGTTCCGTTCGGCAGCGGGCTTTCTTCGAGCGCGGCGATAGAGGTCTCCACCCTGGCGGCTTTTGCAACGATTGCCGGCGAGAAAATAGATAAAAAAGAAATCGCTCTGCTCGCGCAGAAAGCCGAAAGGGAATACGCAAAAGTGAACTGCGGAATTATGGATCAGTACGCTTCCGCAAACGGTCTTAAAGACCACGCGATACTTCTCGATTGCAAGAAAATCGAACACGAATATGTTCCGTTCGATCTCGGCGAATACGAACTCGTTTTAGCCAACTGCAATAAACCGCATAGCCTTGTCGAAAGCAAATATAACGAAAGACGTGCCGAAACCGAAAAGGCTCTCGAAATTCTGCAAACGGTTCTTAAAGTCGATTGTCTTGCCGAGGTCACTCCCGAAGACTTCGAAAAATATAAAAATCTTCTTGACGAAAAAATCAGAGACAGAGCCGAACACGTCGTTTACGAATGTCAAAGAGTAAACGAAGCGGTTAAGGCGATGAAGAGCGGCGATATCGAAACGCTCGGCAGACTTTTGAACGAGTCGCACCGCTCGCTTAAAGAAAAGTACGAGGTTACGGGCAAGGAACTCGATTGTCTTGCGGAAACGGCGCAAGGTTTCCCGTACTGCGCAGGTAGCAGAATGACGGGCGCGGGATTCGGCGGTTGCACCGTTTCTATCGTGAAGAAAAGCACGGTTAAGGAATTCGAAAAATACGTCGGCGAGATGTACGCAAGAAAAATCGGCTATGCCGCAAGTTTTTACGAAGCAAGTATTGCGGACGGAATCACGGTAGAAAAATTATCGTAATAATCACAGAAGGAAGTTACGCAAATAAATCAACACAAAGCAGGGCGACCCAAACAATCGCCCTGCTTTTTTGCCACCGTCTCCAAGAAGGAAAAAATATTAAATCAAGTGGCTTTCCGCGAAGATTTAACGAAAGTGGATATTCGAGAGAAAGCAAAAAAAGCCTTCTCCCTTTTGAGAAGGTTTATATAATTATTGCCTTCATCCTTTTGAAGAAAGGGAAATGCCTAACTTTTCGCAGGCGGGCGAACAATGTTTGCCCATAAGTATTTTGTCTTTTTAACCCTTTCCTTCCCCATTCGGGGAAGGTGGATAGTTTATCATATGAAGTGCAACACCTAATAAAAAATAGACAACATAGCAATTTTTGTGTACAATGAATTTACCACAAAACAAAATAACACAAGGAGTTGCTATGCTGTCATATATTCATTTTACACACAATGAACGAATTTGTCTACAAAATTTACTCAGTGAAGGAAAATCTTTACGTCAAATAGCTTTGGTATTAGGCAGAAGCCCGTCTACTATTAGTCGGGAGATCAAAAGAAATCGCACAAAGTATCCCAAGCATAAAAGCAACAATAAGTATCATTATCACCATTGGCGTGCGCAAATATTAACAATTTGTCGCCGCAGACAAGATCGCAGAACCGCTTTGAAACCGAATAGTTTTAAATATAACTACATAATAGAAAAATTAAATCAATTTTGGTCTCCAGAACAAATTTCTATGCGTTTGAGAATTGATTACCCCGACCAAATCGTCGGCGTAGCTACTATTTACAGATATATAAAACGTAAGGATTTCTCTGGAATTACAAAGCGTACACATCTTCGTAGAAAAGGAAAAAACAGACATTTAGTACATAAAAACTGCTATGTAATTCATCCCGATCGAAGAATTCCCGAATGGACAGAAGAAATAAAAAGCCGTTCAAGAATCGGCGATTGGGAGGGTGATACTATTTACGGCGGCGTAGGAAAGGGATTGGTTGTGACTTTGGTTGACAGAAAATCACGTTTTTTAAAAGCGGGGCTACTTAATAGCAGGAATGCCGAAGAAACAAGAGCGGTCATCGAACAAATGCTTAGCGGACACGCTATACATAGTTTGTCATTAGATAACGGCTCTGAATTTGCCGATTTCAAAATATTGGAAGAAAACATCAACGCTCCCGTGTATTTTGCCGAACCGCATAAGCCTTGGCAACGCGGAACCAACGAAAATACTAACGATATTTTAAGATTTTTCTTCCCAAAAGGTTACGATTTCCATAAACTCACACAGGCACGATTGGATGCAATCGTTGATATGATCAACGATCGACCTCGCAAATGTCTTAATTGGAAATCTCCACGAGAAATTTTTGTTGCACTTGCTTGACAATCCGCCGTGGTTTTTGTTCGCGTAAGCGGGCAAAAGACGGAAGAGAACACCAGGAACCCTTATTATTTGATAAATTGCGGCGAAACCGACGAGAGAAAAAATCCGAGAGAAAGCAAAAAAAGCCTTCTCCTTTTGGAGAAGGTGGATTTTGTTCGCGCAAGCGGACAAAAGACGGAAGAGGACTGTTCCAACCAAATCTAAAATCAAAGCCTGAATTATCTGAAACTTTGTCTTGAAGCTGTAATTAAATCAAACTCAGTACTTTCTCTGACTTTATGTGTTGTCCTCTTCCACCGCAAGCGGTCCCCCTTCCCCAACCGGGAAGACCAATATTTGCTTTCCCCTTTTGGGGAGAGTGGCGGCGTAAGCCGACGAGAGAGGACTGTACAGACTGAGACTTAAA
>CAKQJE010000035.1 GCA_934247225.1 uncultured Clostridia bacterium | reverse complement strand
TTCCCCTTCGGGGTGTCGGTATAAAGCGCGGAAATAGCGGCGTTTTGGCAAGGTTTGTATTATTCTTGTCTGGCATAGCGTAAAAACTATATGTTTTTAAATGGATAAATATAATGAGTTATAAAATTAGAAGTGTAACAGCCAACGTATATGGCAATGCTATTGTTTGCATTGTTGATGCAGAATATAGAATAGAAAAACAGAAGGTACTATGAATGGTGAAGTATATATCAGGGTGACTTTAAATTCTCGGTGTAGATTTTTCAATAAATTTAATTTTGCAAATGCTTTACTCAATTGCAAAAAATTAAGGAACTTGATATAATTAACGACGTGAGGTGCTTTATGCTTATCAATGACAAACAATTACCGTCGATAGAAGATATTCAAAAACGTATAAAATGATGGAAATACGTACTATATAAAATTGCGACAGTCGAAAGAAAACGCATAAGTGAAAATAAAATACTATTAAAGCGGCATTTTGTCTGATATCGATAGATAGTGGAAAGAAAAGGCAAAATCGTTTTTCGAAGTTTATTTTTTTACGGTAGTTCAATTTTATGGTAAAAACCGCAAAAATATCTTTTTTATAGTCATTTGACAAAAATTTAACAGAAAAATGCAGGGCAAATCGCCCTGCATTTTTCTGTTACTCTTTCGCAAAAACGACGACAAAATCGATGTTGCTTTTTGCGCGTTCTGAATTTGATTGAAAATTTTCTTGTTTTGCTTGACAGCAGAGATTATATATGATATCATAAAGATATCAAAACAATTTCAAGGAGAGAAAAATGGAAGAAAAAGTTTTACAAGGCAAAAAACACGGAATGAGAAATCTTTTGCTCGGCATTTTGTTCGTGATTATCGGAATAGCCGGATTTATTTTCGGCGGCAGCAAAATCGAAGCCGAAGATTATGTTTTCGGTGCGGTTTTGATGGTCGGTTCGGCAATTCTCGTGCTTATCGCCGTATTTATGTTTGCGGGACTTAAAGTTTTGAAACCGCAGGAAGCTTTGGTTCTGACTTTGTTCGGTAAATACATAGGCACGCTCAAAGGCGACGGTTTTTATGCCGTAAATCCGTTCTGTTCGGCGGTCAATCCCGCTTCGGACACCAAACTCAATCAGAGCGGAGACGTTAAAACGCTCACGCCCACGACAAGCGTAAACAGCGACGGCGTTACGGTGAACGTTGCTGTGCCGAACAAAAAAATATCGCTTAAAATAATGACGCTCAACAACAATCGTCAGAAGATAAACGACTGCCTCGGCAACCCCGTCGAAATAGGTATCGCGGTTACCTGGAAGGTTGTCGATACGGCAAAAGCCGTGTTCTGCGTTGATAACTACAAGGAATATCTTTCGCTTCAATGCGACAGCGCGCTCAGAAACATCGTCAGAATTTACCCTTACGACGTTGCGCCCAACGTTGATACGACGGGCGACGGTTTGGCGGACGAAGGAAGTTTAAGAGGTTCGAGCGAAGTCGTTGCAGAGAGAATCAAGAAAGAAATACAGTCCAGAGTTGAAACCGCGGGGCTTGAAATAGTAGAAGCGCGCATAACTTACCTTGCTTACGCGCCCGAAATCGCGGCGGTAATGCTTCAACGTCAGCAGGCTTCGGCGATTATCGACGCGAGAAAAATGATTGTAGACGGCGCTGTGGGAATGGTGGAAATGGCTCTCGACAGACTTAAAGAACACGGTACGGTGGAACTCGACGAAGAGAGGAAAGCTGCGATGGTTTCTAATCTTTTAGTCGTACTTTGCGGCAATCGCGACGCTCAACCCGTAGTCAATTCCGGAAGCCTCTATTGAGATGAGCGACGGAAAGAAAAAGCAAATTCCGCTGAGGATCAGCGCGGAATTGTTCGACGAGCTTGCAAGGTGGGCAGAAAGCGATTTCAGATCGGTGAACGGTCAGATAGAATATTTGCTTACGGAATGCGTTAAAACACATAAGAAAAGCGGGAAGTATGTTCCCGAAAAAATTCCCGAAAGCGATAATAAATAATGCGCCCGCGCCGCCCGAAATTAAGGCAAAACCAAATTTCGGGCGGCGCGATTTTTTAAGAATAACTTTTAAAAGTAAGCCTATAAGTCGATTATCGGCTTATTTTTATTAAAAATTAAAGTTTACGGAATGTTTTGATAAACATTGTTGCGAATTAGTCCGTATGACTTGTAAAATTCAAACAAAAATGATATAATTATTATCGATAAATAAATAACCGCAAAAAGAAAACCAAGATATGAAAACAGAACTTATAAACAATTGGAAACTCGGCTGTCTCGAAAACAAAGAAGTCGAAAAAGAAAAATTCGAGCCGAGAACGGGCGCGGAAGTTGCGAAAAGGTTGAAATGCATTCCCGCTTCCGTCCCCGGGAATTTCGAACTCGATATGATGCGCGAGGGGCTTTTGCCCGATTTATACGCGGGAACGAACGTTTTCGAGGCTCAGAAGCTTGAAAATCTCCACTTATATTATTTTACGCAAGTCTCTTACGAGCCGAGCGGCGATACCGACGATAACCGCGGCGATAGTATCGATAACGATACCGAGGACGTTCTTATTTTCGAGGGCATAGATACTTTTGCCGAAATATTTATAAACGGCGAAAAAATCGGATTTACCGAAAATATGCTCCATAAACACGAGTTTCCGCTTGCAAAAGTAAAACTCGCAAGAGGCAAACTCGATTTACTCGTACATATTTTTCCGACGGCGGTTTACGCAAGAAAATTCGATATCCCCGCAATGTGTTTCGGTATGAAATACAACACCGATTCGCTCGCGGTGAGAAAAGCGCCGTATATGTTCGGTTGGGATATTATGCCGCGTATCGTTTCGGGCGGACTGTGGAAACCTGTAAAAATAGAAAAACGCCCGAAAATACGCGTTGAAAATCCGTTTATTTACACGGATACGTTGTCGGGCGGCGTTGCGGAACTGAAATTTACGGGGAGAGTGATTGTTCCCGACGATTTTATTTCCGATTATTTTCTGCAAGTTAAAGTAATTTCGGACGGCGAGACGCGCGCGGAAACGAAACAGCGTTGTTTTACGGCAAATCAGAGGCTTTTTATGCGCCTTGCGGATCCCGAGCTTTGGTGGCCTAAAAACTACGGAAAGCCGAATCTTTATACGGTAAAAGTCGAACTTATCAAAAACGACGAGGTTGTTTACGAAACATCTTTCAAAACGGGCGTTCGCACGGTAAGGCTTATCCGCACGTCCTGCGCGGGCGATAACGGAGAATTTCTTTTCGAAGTGAACGGCAAAAAGGTGTTCTGTCTCGGAACAAACTACGTTCCGACCGACGCTTTCCCGTCGAGACAGAAAGATTACGATTTGCGCGCGCTCGAACTTTTAAACGAAGTCGGTTGCAATATGATCCGCTTCTGGGGCGGGAATATTTACCCCTCGCAGGAAGTTTACGATTACTGCGACGAACACGGCATTATGTGCTGGCAGGATTTCGCGTTCGGTTGCGGGCATTACCCCGACGACGAAAGACTTTGCCGTTTAACGCGCGAAGAGGTTAAGCATGTCGCGCTTGCGTATCGTAACCACCCGTCGCTTGTTTTATATGCGGGCGATAACGAGTGCGATACGTTCGTCGATCATCATTTCGACTACGACCATTCGGGGAAAGGTTCGCTCAGCTATCTCGATCCGAATTACAACGCGCTCAGCCGCAACGTAATTTTGCGTGAACTCAGAAATCACGACGCAACTCGTCCGTACCTGCCGAGTTCGCCCTACCTGGACGAAACCGCGCATAAAAACGGCTTGCCGTCGGAAACGCATTTATGGGGACCTCGCGATTATTTCAAGGGCGACTACTATAAAAATCCCGTTTGCCATTTCGCATCGGAAATAGGTTATCACGGGTGCAATTCTGTGGAAAGTCTGAAAAAATTCATTTCGAAAGAAAGCTTTTCTAAGGCGGGTACGTCGGACGGCGGCTGCAAAAACGCCGAGTGGCTCGCGCACGCGGCGTGTATGGAAACTGTTTCAACGGACGAGGGCAATCCTTACGCTTATCGTATTCCGCTTATGATTTCGCAAGTCGAACGTATTTTTACCGAAAGAAAAGCCGATCTTAAAGATTTCGTCAAGCAAAGCCAGATTTCGCAAGCCGAAGCGGATAAATATTTTATCGAGCGTTTCCGTATGGAAAAGTGGCGCAAAACGGGCATTATCTGGTGGAACATAATCGACGGCTGGCCGCAGATTTCGGACGCTGTTGTCGATTGGTACGGAACAAAGAAACTTGCGTTTTATTATATCCGCCGCGCCCAGCAGCCGTTTTTTATGATGGTAGGCGAGCCTGCGGACGGAAAAATGAAGCTTTATGCCGTAAGCGATCTTCAAAAATCGGTTAAAGGGAAGTTTACCGTCAAAAATCTTCAAACGGGCGAAGTCGCTTGCGAAGGCGAAGTTTCGTGCGCGGAAAATTCGACGGCGGTCGTTGCGGAAATCCCCGAAACAAGCCACGCGTTCTATTTTATCGAATGGGAAACAGACGCGGGAAAAGGCGTAAATCACCACGCATGTTCGCTCGGCGAAAAATGGGTTTTCGAGGAATATATCGAAAATATGCGTAAAGCGGGATTTTATTCCGAATTTGCCGAGTAAATAGTAAACTTAAATAAAATATATAAACAATATATAAACACGCCGCCCGAAATTGCGATTTCGTCACAATTTCGGGCGGCGCAAATTTTTTTATTTAATAAAATTTGATCTTTTTGTTAATTCGCTTATAAGCCGAAAATGTCGTTCGGGGTAACGTCAAACGCCTTACAGATTGCGTTTATACTGTCGTAAGTAGGCTTCTTTTTCCCCAAAAGCCATTGACTCACCGTGGTCTGATTAACTCCTATCGTATCGGCGAATTTCTGCTGACTTAATTTATTGTTTGTCATAATATCTTTAATTGTATCGATATACGCGTAATCGTTGTTTTGTGAACTCATATGAAAATTATATTAAAATTTAGGTCAAAAGTCTTGACATAGGTCAAAAGACCTGGTATAATATATTCAAATTAAATTGCGGGAGATGTACTTATGACAAGAAAGAAAATTGTTTTATCGGTGTTGGCAATTTGTATGCTTATGCTTTCGTGCTTGTTCACGGCGTCCTGCTCGAACAACTCTAAAATAAGCGGAACTTATTATTTTAAAAATTGTTATGTCGACGGGAAACTCATAAGTCGTGAAGACAATTACGTTGAAGACGGCGTGGTCGTTAATGATATTATTGTAAATATTTACAAAGATAATACGTTTTCGTTTTCTGTTTCGTATGACGGAAAAACAGTAGAACAAAAAAGTATTTGGGTCAGACAGGGCGAATATATTTATTCGGCGTTTATCGGAAATGAAAGCGTAAGTTTTTCATTTAGCGACGAAAATATTATTTTATGGAGTTATAATCAGACGATAATATTTACCAAAGAAAAACCTAAAAAATAATCTAAATAAAAAATAAGCGACGGAAATATTTTCCGTCGCTTATTTTTTGTATATGTCGTTATCTCAATCGTTTTTAACGTGAACGTCGAGCTGATTGAAGGGGATTTCTATGCCGTTTTCGTCGAACGCTTTTTTAACGCCTTCGGTGATGTCGAAATAAACCGTCCAATAGTCGGCGTTTTTGCACCAGAATTTCGCCGCAATCATAATTGCGCTGTCGCCGTGGGATTGCATCCTCACAAGCCCCGCAGGATCCTTTAAAATGAGCGGTTCGTTTTCGGCAACGCCGAGAATAATCGATTTTGCCTTTTCGAAATCGTCCGAATAAGCGATTGAAAACGTAAAATCCACGCGCCTTAAATCCTTTTCGGAGTAGTTGACTATCTCGCTTGTGGAAAGCTTTCCGTTAGGAAGATAAACGACCTTGTTGTCGGGCGTTATGATTTTCGTGTTGCAGATAAAAATATCTTCGACCGTACCCGAATATCCGCACGCTTCGATGTAATCGTCCACTTTGAAAGGTCTCGTTATAAGGAGCAGCACGCCGCCTGCGAAATTCGAGAGGGCGCCGTTGACGGCTAAACCTACGCCTACGCCGAGAGAAGCGATAAGCGCGCTTATTCCGCTCGTGTCAAGCCCGAGATAGCCTATAACCGCGATGACGACGAGAATTTTCAAAATAATTTTCAAAACGTAGGAAAGCGTTCTGTAAAGCGTTTTATCAACCTTTCCCGTCGCTTCGAGTTTCCTTTCCTTCCTCGCGATCGCTTTACATATCTTATTTATTATCGCAAACGATACCAGAATTAAAATTATCGAGATGAGAATCTTAATTCCCGTGGTTGTGAGCCAACCCCGAACGGATTGCCATATTTGTTCCCAGTCCATTTTTATTTCCTCCGCATAAAGATTAAATAAGTCGTGAAAACCCGTCTATAAGTCGATTATCGTTATAAAATATCCGAAATAAACGACTTAAAGTCGCCAGTCTATCGGCGTTTCGCCTATCGATTTCAGGTATTCGTTAGTCCTCGAAAACGGCTTGCTGCCGAAAAATCCGTTATAACAGGATAAAGGACTCGGGTGCGCGCTTTCGATAACGAAATGCCTTGAAAGGTCTATGAGCGATTTTTTCGCTCTCGCGTTGCCGCCCCAGAGGATAAACACGACGGGTTTTTCTCTTTCGGATATTTTTCTGATAACTTCGTCGGTAAATTCCGTCCAGCCGCATTTCGAATGTGAGTTCGCAACGCCTCGTCTTACGGTAAGAGTGGTGTTTAAAAGAAGTACGCCCTGTTTCGCCCAAGCCGTGAGATCGCCGCTTTCGGAAGGCTTTATTCCGAGGTCGGAATCGAGTTCTTTATAAATATTCACAAGCGACGGCGGGAGCTTCGTTCCCTCTTTAACGGAGAAGCAAAGTCCGTGCGCCTGCCCCGGTTCGTGGTAGGGGTCCTGACCCAAAATAACGGCTTTAATCGACTTATAGGGCGTTATTTTAAATGCGTTAAATATGTCGTACATCGAGGGGTAAATCGTATGCAGAGAATATTCGCTCTTTAAAAACTCTCTTATCTTTTCGTAATTTTCGCTTTTGAAAAGGCCTTTTAAAACCTCGTCCCAATCGTTGCCGATATTAACCATTTGTCGTATCCTTGTCGTCGAAATTTATCTTTTTGTTCGCAATGTAAACAGGTCTGTTCTTGATATCTTCGTACATATACGCGAGGTAAAGATCGGAAATTCCGCGGGAGATAAGAAGAATCGAGCAGGCAAGCCCTATCGTCGGGAAAAGCCACGCCTCGAGGGGGAGAGGTTTGCCGATTGCCGCAAGAACGATGAACGTTATAAAGGCGGCTAAGGACAAAACCGTGCCGAAAATCCCGAGCTTCCCCGAAAGTTTCAAAACCTTGGGGCTATAAGGAATTGTGCTTTGTTCGGCAAAACGTATCATCTTTTTGAGCGTGAATTTCGTTTCGCCAGCCTTTCTTTCCTCTCTGTCGAATTCCACGGAAGTCTGTTTGAAACCGACCCACGCGACCTCGGTCCGAAGCGATCTGCTCCTTTCGGGAAGAGAAATTATCGCGTCGATGACTTTTCTCCCGTAAAGCTTGAATTCGCCCACGTTTTTCGGGATATCGAGTTCGGAAAGTCTGCGCGTCATGTTTATCCATATCGCGGAAGAAGCTTTTTTGAAAAGCGACTCCTTTTTGCGCACTCTTCTCACGCCGTGAACGACGTCGTACCCTTCTTGCCATTTGGCTATCATTTCGGGGAATATTTCGGGCGGATCCTGCAAATCCGCGTCGATTAAAATCGCCGCGTCACCAGAACAGTTTGAAAGTCCGCAGAAAAATGCGGCTTGCTGACCGAAATTCCTCGAAAAACTCACGCATTTAAGGCGCAGGTCTTTTTTGCAGTGTTCGGAAATTATTTCAAGGCTCCTGTCTTTGCTTCCGTCGTCGACGGCGATTATTTCAAAAGGCAGCCCCGTCTTTTCCATTATCGGAACGACTCTTTCGTAAAAAGCGGGTAAGCTTTCTTCCTCGTTATAAACGGGCGTAACGATGCTGATGATCGGTTTTTCCATTTTTTTCCTCCCGATTTAATTGATTTTATTTTAACATTTTAAACGACAAAAGTAAACAATAATTATTATTTTTTGCAAATTATCGATTATTTTTTGACTTTTTATCCCGAATATTATATAATGACGAAGATGTTTTTGCGTAATGGCGGCAGGTTGTTTGATAACGGCTGCGCCTCGTATTTCGAGGCTTTACGGGCTGCGGAGCGAATTTGCGGATTTGTCCGAGGGGCGTTCGGATCGGGAGGCTTTTGTTTTTGCCATAATGCGCGGCGAGGGAAATACCGAGGGAAATAACGAGGGAGATATCGAGGGAGATATCGGGCTCGGTATTAAACGAAATCAAATCCGAAGTCGGACATAATATTACACAAACGGAGAAAAGGAAAATGATTACCGTAAATAAACAAAGCGGAAAAAATTATAAGGTTCTCGTTTTACCGGACGTGCAGTTGGTGCTTGATGACGTTCGTGAAAAAAACGACGTCTTTACGATTGCCTTCAATACGATAACGGAACTGGAAAACAAGGTAAAACCCGACCTCGTTGTTTTGCTCGGCGATCTGTCCAACGGTTATTCGCCCGACGTTTACACGACGATAGGCGATTTTATCGAAGGGTTCGGCGCGGACTGGACTTTGGTCTGGGGCAATCACGACAATCAGGGAGGCGCGGAATTTATCGAAAACGTTTCGGACGTTTTTCTTGCGCGATATAAGAAGTTCAGGTTTGAAAAAGGCGATAAAAAACTTGGAAACGGCAACTTTGTAATCGAGGTGAAAAACGGTGAAAAAACAGTCTCCGGGCTGATTTTCATGGACACGCACGACCGCGATTATATCGACGGCGCGGAATATTGGGCAAAACTCGACGAAAATCAGGCGGTATGGTATAAAAACGAGATAAACGCACTGAAAGCAAAAGGTTGTTTCAACGACGCCTTATTTATGCATATTCCTTTCCTCGCTTACCGCGACGCGTTCGACGCGGCCATCAAACCCGAATACGCAAACGAGAAAATAAGCGTGGAACAAAGTTCCGACGAAAAAATCTGGAACGACGGATATAAAAATTCCACGGGCGTTAAATACGAATCGATTTCCGCGCACCCCGCGGACGATTTTTTTAAGTACGTATGCGGCAACGGAATGAAGAATTACGTGTTTGCGGGACACGACCACGTCAACAATTATATCATCGATTATCGGGGCGTAAAATTGATTTACGCTTTGAAAACGGGCATAGGTTGTTATTTTTCGCACGACCTTTGCGGCGGAACGGTGCTTGAAATTTCCGACGACGGCGTGGATAAGGTGTATCACGAATTTGCCGTGCAGAACAAGTAAAAGCGGCGGTTTTCAGTTTGCGGATCGAGTTTGTTGTTGTGTTTACGGACCGAGTTTGCGGCTTGCATTCGTGATGATTTTATCCGGCAGTCGGGTTTAACGTGCGGATAGGCTTATCCGATACGTTTTGTTTAAA
This sequence comes from uncultured Clostridia bacterium, assembly GCA_934247225.1. Taxonomy (GTDB): domain Bacteria; phylum Bacillota; class Clostridia; order Christensenellales; family Borkfalkiaceae; genus UBA10281. The sequence goes on along the minus strand of CAKQJE010000035.1, from coordinate 2,290 downwards.
ATTCCGGCATCCGTTTGTTATCGATTTTTACAAAACAACGGATTTAATTTTGACATTTTATTCCGAATATAATATAATGAAAGCGACAAAAAGAAAATAATCGTCCTGTCTTCGTTGGATTTTTCTTTCGATTATGACGTTTTTCAACCTACGGCGGCGGGTACGGCGGGAGATGCTATGGATTATAAAGTAAATTACGAAAATTGGATTTCGAGCGAGTATCTTTGTTCGGAAGGCGTTTCGGAACTTAAAAAAATAAGCGGCGACGAAGAAGCCATAAAGGACGCGTTCGGCGCGGAACTCGAATTCGGAACGGCGGGCATGCGCGGCATTATCGGTTACGGAACAAACAGAATGAACGTTTACACCGTAAGACGCGCGACGAAAGGTCTTGCCGAATTTATAAAGGCTAACGGCAAAGCCGCAATGCAAAGAGGCGTGGCTATATCTTACGACACGAGAAACAAGTCGGAGCTTTTCGCGAGAGCCGCGGCGGGCGTGTTATTATATAATGATATAAAGGTTTATATTTATCCCGAACCGAGACCCGTTCCGATGCTTTCCTATGCGGTAAGAAATCTCAACGCTTTCGCGGGTATAATGATAACCGCGAGCCATAACCCGAAAGAATACAACGGCTATAAGGTTTACGGCGAGGACGGCGCGCAGATGTCGCCCGAAGATACCGACGAGGTAGTTAAATATATTTCCGAAATCACAGATTATCTTTCGGTTAAGGAAACTTCGGTGGAGTCGATCAAGTCGAAAAACAATCCGCCAATGCTCGTCGTTATCGGCAAAAGCTTTCAGAACAGATATTACGAAGAACTCGTAAGGCTTTCGCTTTCGAGAAAAGAAGTTAAAAAAGTCAGAAAAAACATAAAAATCGTTTACACGCCCGTTCACGGCAGCGGTTACGTTCCCGTTATGACCATTTTGAAGAAAATCGGCATAAAACCCGTGGTCGTGGAAGAACAAGCCGTTCCCGACGTGAATTTTTCGACCGTTCAGGTTCCTAACCCCGAGTTCAAGGAAACTTTGTCTATGGGGATAGACCTTGCGAATAAAGTGAAAGCAGACGTTGTTTTCGGTACCGATCCCGATTGCGACCGTTTAGGCGTCGCGATAAGAAACAACGAGGGCGAGTTCGAAGCCTTAACGGGCAATCAGACGGGCATTTTGCTTCTCGATTACATTTTGCAAAGGCTCAAAGCCGAAAACAAACTTCCGTCGAACGGAGTCGTCGTGAAAAGTTTCGTTTCCACGGGTATGGCAAAGCTTATCTGCAACAATTATAACGTGGAGCTTGTGGAAACGCCCGTCGGGTTTAAATTTATCGGCGAGAAAATCAAGGAATACGAAGCTACGGGCGAAAAAGTATTTTTGTTCGGCTTCGAGGAAAGTTGCGGATATCTGCGCGGAACCCACGCGAGGGATAAGGACGCCGTCGTCGCGAGTATGCTTTTCGCCGAAATGACGTGCTATTATAAATTTATCGGCAAGGGCGTTTATCAGAGACTTTGCGAAATTTACGAAAAGTACGGTTACGTTCTCGATTGCACGGACAGCGTAAAGTATTCGGGGCTTGACGCGATGAAAGAAATGAACGCCGCCGTCGAAAAGATGAGAGAAAGAAAGATTACGAATATCGGAATTTTCTCGGTTTGCGCGGTGAGAGATTATCTTTCGGGCATAAGGACGTCCGAGGACGGTGAAACCGAACTCGATATAAAAGGCGTAAACTGCGTTTATTACGAGCTTTTAAGCGGCGGTTTCGTTTGTCTTCGTCCGAGCGGCACCGAGCCGAAGCTCAAAATCTATTATTCTATCAAGAGCAAGGATAAAGCTCACGCCGAAAAGCAGATAGAAGAAATGAAAGCCGATTTTATGAAAATGTTGCAGGAATAATTTAATACCTTGATATAATGATAAAACGTGATTTTTATATTGCGATAAAGCGGGGTTGCGGATTCGTTTCCGTAATCCCGCTTTTATACGTAATCCTGCTTTTATATAATGTATTGCGATAATGTGTTGCGGCAATATCGGGGGCGACTGAAAGCGTTTCGCAAAAAAAACTCGAAAAAAATTTTTAAAAAGTTTGAAAAAATGCTTGACATACAAAATAGCTTATGTTATGATATGTAAGCTCACATTGAGAAGCACGTTGTGTTTCTTGTCGAACGGTTTGCTCGGCGGAGCGGTTCCGTAGATTTACGGAGAGTTGAAGATTGACAACTGCATAGAATGTTAATAATCAAGAGAGATTAGTAACGAGTTTAAAATAACT
>CAKQJE010000034.1 GCA_934247225.1 uncultured Clostridia bacterium | reverse complement strand
AAGGAATATTGCCGTTTCCCGCAAGCGGGAACCCACGGCAAGAATTTGCTTCGCAAATTGACGAACGACGGCAAACAAGTTTGCCGCGTAACGAGTTCGCCCGGATGGCGCACCACGAAAAAGGGAGACAAAAAACTTGTGTCACGCCGCAGGCATAAGGAATATTGCCGTTTCCCGCAAGCGGGAACCCACGGCAAGAATTTGCTTCGCAAATTGACGAACGACGGCAAACAGGGTTTGCCGCGTAACGAGTTCGCTTGGATGGCGCACCACGAAAAAGGGAGACGATTTCTCGTCTCCCTTTTTCGTGGTGCGCCATAAGGAATTCGAATCCCTAACCTTTGGTTCCGTAGACCAACGCTCTATCCAATTGAGCTAATGGCGCATATTCTTTCGCCGTGCTTGGCGAAACCTTCAATGCTAAGTTATTATATATGTTTTTTTTGGTTTTGTCAAACGTTTTATTGCGCTTAACAAAAATTTTGATTGCGGATATCGAGCAGGGTTTTAAACATTACGTCGATATGTATTTTTTTATGACAGGGCGATTAATTATAAATCATAGGAGGGCGAACCGTTGTTTCTATCCGCCTTATTTAACAAGATTATTTTTTAAATATCGCTTGACTTTCCACTTTATTTAAGTTATACTATATATTAATATATACTATATTATATAATTTATATATTATGTCGACAACACGGTTTGTTTTTCAATAAAAATCATCGAAAAAAACCTATTAAATAACAATACCAAACCTAAAAAAACGGAGAGAAAAATATGGATATCAACAAAATTTCCGACGGCGAAAAGCTTACGCTTGCAATTTCCGGACGACTCGATACGAATTCGTCGCCCAAACTCGAAGCCGAACTTCGGCAATCCGTGAACGGAGTGACCGAACTCGTTTTCGATTTTTCGAGCGTCGAGTACATATCTTCGGCGGGACTCCGCGTACTTCTCGCGGCGCAGAAAGTTATGAACCGTCAGGGAAACATGAAACTTGTCGGCGTGAGCGCGGACGTTATGGAAGTGTTCGAAATCACGGGTTTTGCCGACATTTTAACGATAGAATAATTCTTCCCCGTCGGCACGAAACAGTCATAAATCTGACGATAAAAAAACAGAAAAATTATGAAAAATTTTTTACTGCTCTTCCTTATTTCGCTTCTGCCGGTGGCGTTATCCGCGCTGATTTACCTTGCCAAACGGACAAAAACGGCTGAAAAACTCCCCTATTTTGCCCGTCAGGCGATTATCGGCGTACTTTTCGGCGGAATGGCGATTATAGGAACGGAATTCGGTATCAAAATCGACGGCGCGGTCATCAACGTGAGAGACGCGTCTCCCATCATCGCGGGGCTTTTGTTCGGCGCGCCGGCAGGCGTAATCGCAGGGCTGATCGGCGGAACGGAACGCTGGTTCGCCGTTTATTGGGGCGCGGGAGAATACACCCGCCTTGCATGCAGCATTTCGACCGCGCTCGCGGGCTTTTTTGCCGCGGGTTTACGCAAATTTATGTTCGACGACAAAAAGCCGAAATGGTATTATTGTCTCGCAACCGCCGTCATTACGGAAGTCGTACACATGCTGATGATCTTCCTTACGAACATGACCGACGCGCGCACGGCTTTTTCCTTCGTCCGAATCTGCTCGCTTCCGATGATCGCAACAAACGGACTTGCGGTTATGCTCGCGGGTATTCTCTTATCCGTTCTGTCGGGCAACGAGAAAAAAGGGGCGCGGCACGATCTGAAAAACATTTCTCAATCCTTTCAACGCTGGCTTCTGATATGCGTTACGGTCGGATTTTTAATGACCACGATATTCACGTGGGCGCTTCAAACGGAACTCGCGAAAAACGAAGCGCACGACATAGTGCATATTAACCTCGAAGACGTGCGCGAGGACATTCTCGACGTTTCGAACGAAAATCTTCTTAAACTCGCGAAAAACATTTCCGCGCGCATAAATTCCGCCGAAAACGCCGGAACCGAGCTGCTCTACTCGCTCGAAAGCGAATACGACGTGGCGGAGATAAACATTATCGATTCGCGCGGGATAATCACCGTATCCACTCATCCGGACTTTCTGAATTACGATATGCGCGGCGGAGAGCAGTCCGCGGAATTTCTCGTTCTGCTCGACGGAAACACGACGGAATACGTACAGAATTATCAACCGACTTCTTTCGACGCGTCGATTATGCGAAAATACGCGGGCATCGCGCTCGATAAAGGCGGATTCGTGCAGGTCGCTTACGACTTCGAGAGGTTTAAGCGGGATATCGACGACGCGGTTATCGGCGCGACGAGAAATCGCCATGTGGGCGAAAACGGAAGTATCATAATTGCGGGCGAAGATTGGAACATCGTCAGCGACAGGCACGGAAACGAAAGCAAAAATCTCGACGTTACGGGTATTTTCATCGACCGCGCCTCGATGCCCGAGGAAACGCTGTTCGACGCGACGGTTTACGGCGAAGATTCGATCTGCGCATATATCGTTTCGGAAGGCTATTATATCGTGGCTTCCATTCCGAAAACGGAAGCGATGTTTTCGCGCGATATAGCGGTATACGTTATGGTGTTTATGGAGTTCGTCGTTTTCGGCATACTCTTCATCGTCGTATATTTTCTCATAAAGAAACTCGTCGTGGATAACGTGGCGAAAATAAACAAATCGCTCGCGAAAATCACGAGCGGCAATCTCGACACCGTTGTCGACGTAAGGACGAACGAGGAATTCGCTTCTCTTTCAGACGACATCAACTCGACCGTTTTAACCCTTAAACGTTATATCGCGGAAGCGGCGGCGAGAATAGACCGCGAACTCGAATTCGCGAAATCCATTCAGCATTCGGCGATTCCGTCGGTATTTCCGCCCTACCCCGGTCACGGCGAATTCGATATTTTCGCCACGATGGACACGGCAAAAGAAGTGGGCGGCGATTTCTACGATTTCTATTTTGTCGGCGAAAACAAATTCGCGTTTCTCATTGCCGACGTTTCGGGTAAAGGCATTCCCGCGGCAATGTTTATGATGACGGCTAAAACCATAATAAAAGGCTATGCCGAATCGGGGATTCCCGTCGATAAGGTATTTACGACGGCAAACGAAAAACTCTGCGAATCCAACGACGCGGGAATGTTCGTCACCGCCTGGATGGGCGTACTCGATATCGACACGGGAAAGGTGGAATTCGTCAATGCGGGGCATAACCCGCCGCTCGTAAAACACAAGGACGGTTCTTTCGAATATCTCAGAACGAGACCCGGTTTCGTACTCGCGGGTATGAACGGAATAAAATACCGCAAAAACGAACTCCTTCTCGCCCCCGGCGACGAAATATATCTTTACACCGACGGCGTGACGGAAGCCACAAACGCAAACGAAGAACTTTACGGAGAAAAGCGGCTTAACGAGCTTCTCGACGGATCGAACGGACTTTCCGGGGAGGAAATCTGCCGCGCGGTTAAAGGCGACATAGATAAATTCGTCGGCGACGCGCCGCAATTCGACGATATTACGATGCTGCACCTGAAATATAACGGAGGAAACGAAAAATGCACGAACTGACCATTCCCGCAACTGTTGAAAACATTGAAAAGGTTACCGATTTCGTAAACAAAAAACTCGAAGAAATCGACTGCCCGATGAAAGCGCAGATGCAGATCGATATCGCGATAGACGAGCTTTTCGGCAACATCGCGCATTACGCTTACAACCCCGAAACGGGTCCCGCCACGGTGCGCGTGGAGGTAACGGAAGAGCCGATTTCGGTCATTATAACCTTTATCGACCGCGGAATTCCTTACGACCCGCTTAAAAAAGACGACCCCGACATCACGCTGTCGGCAGAAGAGCGCGGAATCGGCGGACTCGGGATTTTTATGGTTAAAAAGACCATGGACGAGATAACTTACGAATACAAAGACGGACAGAATATTCTCCGGATCAGAAAAGACATCTGATTAAACGATTGACGAGGTGAAGCTATGAACAAACAACTATTCCGCAAGAAGAGTATGGACAAAATAACCTCTCCCGATCAGATGAGCGACTATATCCGCGTCTCCAATCCGAGCGTGTGGATAATTCTCGCCGCGGTCATCGTGCTTTTAATAGGCGTATGCGTCTGGGGGATTTTCGGACAACTCGACACCGCCGTGCAGACGGGAGGAGTGTGCAAGGACGGGCAACTCGTCTTTTACATAGGCGAAAACGACATCGAAAAAATCGGCGACAACGTTATAGTTTCGGTCGACGGAAAAGAATATTCCCTTTCGGAAATCTCCTCTTCTCCCGTTCGGATCGACGAAAATTACGCCCCTTATCTCGTTCACCTTACGGGGCTTGCCGAAGGCGATTGGGTTTATGTTCTGAAAGCCGAAACGGCGGAACTGAAAGACGGAATTTATTCGGTAGAAGTCGTCATAGAACGCGTTAACCCCATTGATTTTGTGCTTAACTGAGGCTGAAAATGAGTACCGAGAAAAAGATAAAAAGCCCCGTTACGAAGGGGGCTGCGAAAGTACCCGTCGTCATGCAGATGGAAGCGCTCGAATGCGGCGCCGCGAGCCTTGCGATGATCCTTGCTTACTATGAAAAATGGATTCCGCTCGAACAGGTGCGCGTCGATTGCGGCGTTTCCAGAGACGGTTCGAACGCGAGGAACATTCTTCGCGCCGCCCGCAGTTACGGGCTTACGGCAAAGGGCTATCGCTACGAACCCGACGATCTGAGAAAAGAGGGGAAATTTCCCTGCATAATACATTGGAATTTCAACCATTTCGTGGTTCTCGACGGATTTCGCGGCAACAAAGCCGTGCTTAACGACCCCGCGAAAGGTACGTATTCCGTTCCGATGAGCGTATTCGACGAATGCTTCACGGGCATTTGCCTGCTTTTCGAGCCGAATGAGGATTTTGAGCCGGGCGGCAAACAGCAATCGATGATATCTTACGCGAAAAAGAGGCTCGTGGGCGCGGGTTCGGCGATCGCTTTCGTCACGCTTACCACGATTATATCTTCTCTGCTCGGCATAATCACGCCGGCATTCTCGCGAATTTTCCTCGACAGACTGCTCACGCACGAAAACCCCGAATGGCTCACGCCGTTTCTTATCGCGTTTTCGGGCATAGCGATCGTGCAACTTATAGTCGCCTGGATACAGGCGGTTTACTCGCTGAGAATAAGCGGAAAACTCGCGACGGTGGGAAGCACTTCGTTTATGTGGAAAATTCTCTGCATGCCGATGGAATTCTTCTCTCAGCGTATGGCGGGCGACATTCAGGGCAGGCAGGAAGCCAATTCGATGATAGCGGAACAACTCGTGAACACTTTCGCCCCGCTCGCGATAGACGCGGCGATGATGGTGTTTTATCTCGTAGTTATGCTCAGATACAGCGTTCTGCTCACGCTCATCGGGCTTCTTTCCGTGTTTGCGAACATTATAATTTCAAGAATAATCTTAAAGAAACGCATAAACATCACACGCGTTCAGATGCGCGACTCCGGCAAACTCGCCGGGACGACCGTAGCCGGCATAGAAATGATAGAAACCATAAAGGCGAGCGGCGCGGAAAACGGATTTTTCGAAAAATGGGCGGGCTATCAGGCGAGCGTCAACGCAAATCAGGTGCGTTTTCAGCAAATGAGCCAGATTTTCGGGCTTCTGCCCGGTCTTATAAACTCTATCTGCGGCACGGCTGTGCTTATAACCGGCGTTTATCTTGCCATGCAGGGCGAATTCACGGTCGGTATGATAATGGCGTTTCAGGGCTTTCTTTCGTCCTTTGTTTCGCCCGCGATGACGCTTATTTCGGCGGGACAATCTCTTCAAGAGATGCGCACCGATATGGAACGGATAGAAGACGTCATGAAATACCCTTCCGACCCCGTTTTCGCAAACAACGTAGAAGCGAAAGAGGGCGAATACGATAAACTTTCGGGCAATATCGAACTGAAAAACGTGACGTTCGGATATTCGCGCCTTGCCGAACCTTTGATAAAGGATTTCAGCATGACGCTTAAACCCGGAAGCCGCGTGGCTTTCGTCGGAGCGTCGGGGTGCGGAAAATCGACGATCTCAAAACTCATTTCGGGGCTTTATATGCCGTGGAGCGGCGAAATTCTCTACGACGGAAAACCGATTTCGGCAATCGACAGAAGCGTGTTCACAGGCTCTCTCGCCGTTGTGGATCAGGACATCATTCTCTTCGAAGACACGATCGCGAACAACATAAAAATGTGGGACAATTCGATCGAGGACTTCGAAATGATAATGGCGGCGCGCGACGCGCAGCTTCACGAAGACATAATGCAGCGCGACGGCGGATATCAGTATAAACTGACCGAAGGCGGAAAGGACTTCTCGGGCGGACAGCGGCAACGAATGGAAATCGCCCGCGTGCTTGCGCAGGACCCGACGGTTATCATTCTCGACGAAGCGACGAGCGCGCTCGACGCGAAGACGGAATACGACGTGGTAAAATCGATCAAAGACCGCGGAATAACCTGTATCGTGGTCGCGCACCGACTTTCCACCATACGCGACTGCGACGAGATAATAGTTCTCGACCGCGGAGACGTCGTTGAACGCGGAACTCACGACGAGCTGATGAAAAAAGGCGGAGCCTACACTCGGCTCGTAACGAACGAATAAGGAGGGCAAAGACGTAAAATGGGTTGGTTCGACGAACAAATCAGGGATCGCAAAAAGAACGACGACGACGCCTTTGCGGAAGCGTTTGCCAACATGGCGTCCGCCATAACGGGCAAAAAAAGCGACTCCTTCAATAACGATCGCACCGTAACCAAGGACGCGATCGACGAAATTTTAAAATATTACCGTATAAAAAGCCGCGAAATTCCCGAAAGCATATCCGACACGAACGAACAGCTCGAATATCTCATGCGCCCTTACGGAATAATGCGGCGCACGGTTAAACTTGACGGAAAGTGGTACAAAAACGCCGCGGGCGCAATGCTCGGCACGCTTAAAGAAAGCGGAAGAGTCGTAGCTCTGCTCCCCTCTGGAATGTACGGTTACAGTTATTACGACTACGAAAGCGGAAAAAGAAGAAAAATAACCCGCCGCAACGCTCGGCTTTTCGAGCAGGAAGCGATAGTTTTCTACAAGCCTTTTCCGCTGAAAAAAATGAGTATCCCGTCGCTTGTCAAATATATCGCGCAGACTTTTTCGGCGGCGGATCTCGTTATGATAGCGGCGGCGACGCTTGCCCTTTCTCTGCTCGGGCTTATAGCTCCGATGCTCAACAAACTCCTTTTCGGGCGCGTTCTGCAATCGGAAAGCATACGCCTGCTCGTTTCTATCGCAATTTTCTCCGTGTGCGTTTCGATAAGCACTATGCTCGTCACGGCGGTTAAAAACACGATTACGGCAAGAATAGAAACAAAACTCAATATCTCCGTGGAAGCGGCGACGATGATGCGCGTTATGTCGCTCCCCGCAGATTTTTTCAAAGAATACAGCTCGGGCGAACTCGCAAACCGCGCTTCTCAGGTGGGAACGCTTTGCAAAATGCTCGTGTCCACGGTAATGTCCACGGGGCTTACCTCGCTGTTCTCTCTCATATACATATCTCAGATATTCGCTTACGCCCCGGCGCTCGTAGTGCCGGCGCTGATGATAATTCTCGCGTCCGTATTGTTCTCGGTCATATCGTCGCTCGTGCAGATGAAGCACAGCATGCGGATTATGGAACTTGCCGGTAAGGAAAGCGGCATGACTTATTCGCTCATCACGGGAATGCAGAAAATAAGACTGGCGGGCGCGGAAAAACGCGCGTTCGCAAGGTGGGGCAACCTCTACGCCAAAAGCGCAAGTCTCGAATACGGACCGCCGGCGTTAATCGAACTCAACTCGGTTATAAGCCTTGCGATTACCCTTATCGGAAATATCGTGATGTACGGTTTAGCGGTAAAATCGGGCGTTTCCGTTGCCGATTACTACGCTTTCAACACTTCTTACGGAATGGTTTCGGGCGCGTTTACGGCTCTTGCGGGAATAGCGCTCACCGCGGCGCAGATAAAACCCGTTCTTAACATGGTCAAGCCGTTTTTCGACGCCGTTCCCGAAGTTTCCGACGGAAAACAGGTGCTTACGAGATTATCGGGCGGCATCGAACTCAACAACGTTTCGTTCGGATATTCCGAAAATATGCCGCTCGTGATAGACGACCTTTCGCTTAAAATCCGCCCGGGGCAATACGTGGCGATCGTCGGAAAAACGGGGTGCGGAAAGTCCACTTTAATGCGATTGCTTCTCGGCTTCGAACACCCGAAAAAGGGCGCGATATATTACGACGGCAAAGATCTTGAAAAAATCGAATTACGCTCGCTCAGGCGGCGCGTCGGCGTCGTTATGCAAAACGGAAAACTTTTCCAGGGCGATATTTATTCCAACATAGTTATTTCCGCGCCGTGGCTCACGCGCGAGGCGGCGTGGGAAGCGGCGGAACTTGCGGGGATCGCCGAAGATATAAGAAATATGCCGATGGGAATGGACACTATGATTTCCGAAGGCGCAGGAGGTATTTCTGGCGGTCAGAGGCAAAGGCTTATGATAGCCCGCGCGATCGCGCCCAAGCCGAAAATCCTTATGTTCGACGAAGCGACGAGCGCGCTCGACAACATTACGCAAAAGAAAATTTCCGAGTCCCTCGACAGTCTCAAATGCACGAGAATAGTGATCGCTCACCGTCTTTCCACGATAAAACAGTGCGACAGAATCATCGTTCTCGATAAAGGAAAAATCGTCGAGGACGGCAAATACGACGAGCTTATCGAACAGAACGGCTTCTTTGCCGAACTCGTAGCCCGTCAGAGGCTCGACAACGCAGAACAATAACGGTCGGACGGCGGGAAATAGTCGATTGACAAAATTCAGCCGACAAACGGCAACCATCAAACTATAAAAGAACGGCAGCGAAAGCCGTTAATATTTTTGGAGGTTAAAATGGAAATCAGTCAGGAACTTATCGCGAAAGCGAAAAAAGCAAAGTCCGCCGAAGAAATCATGGCGCTTGCAAAAGAAAACGGAATAGAAATGAGCGAAGAGACCGCTAAAACATACTTCAAGCAGATTTGCCCGAAGACGGGCGAGCTTTCGGACGAAGAACTCGACAACGTAGCGGGCGGCGGATGTTATTCCAACGAAGGACATCTCTGGACGACAATCGGACATAAATGCAAATATTACGAAGAAAGTCCGTTCAGAACCACCGGCGTAAAAGGAACCTGTTGCAGGTGCAGTTATTGGGGAATGGATCCGCATTCCGCGTCGCTTTGGACGGAAGTTATAGATCTGGTTATGGAGGTGGTTGCGCCTCGTCAGTGCTATCACCCGAAAAATAATAAATAACAGGAGAAAAAAATGGAAAAAGAATTGATTCTGAAAGCAAAAAAAGCAAACTCTCCCGAAGAGCTCAGCGATATCGCAAAAGCGAACGGCGTAGAAATCACCGATGAAGAAGCAAAAGCTTATTTTGCGCAGCTTCATCCCAAGGCGAACGAACTTGCCGACGACGAACTCGACAACGTAGCGGGCGGCGGATGTCAGGCAAAGGACGGACGTCTGGACTTAAACAAGGATCTGACGACGCCTCGTCGTAACGATCAAAATAATTAAAAACCTTGATAAGGAGAAAAAAAATGGAAAGAGAACTCATTGAAAAAGCAAAGAAAGCCGGAACCCCCGAAGAACTTGCGGCTATCGCAAGGGAAAACGGCATGAAAATGACCGACGAAGAAGCGAAGACTTATTTCGAACAACTTCACCCTAAGACGGGCGAACTTGCCGACGAAGAACTCGACAACGTAGCGGGCGGCGGATGCTATGCAAGAGACGGATATCTCTGGACGACTATCGGTCATAAATGCAGACATTACGAACAGAAAGACAATCCCCCGCCGGGAGTTAAAGGCACTTGTTATTTGTGCAAATATTGGGATCTGGATCAGGCGACGGGCAACGAAATACTCGGATTTCCCCTTAAATGCCTTAACCCGATCAATTCGAAAAAGGCTAAATAACAAAGCGAAAAAACTGCCCTGTCGAGCAAGTCTCGGATATTTGAACCGCATTAAGTTTTAATGCAAAGTTTCAATGCGAAGTTTTAATGCGGCTCGCCGAACAAACAAAAATGCGTTACATATTAAACCCGTACATTGCTCTGCGCTCGTGGACGCTCGTTCCGTATGCTTATTATATCAAGGGCGAACGCAACGCGCAAGGGCTTAAAAAAGAAGAATTCGAATTTCTTTCCGCATGCGACGGCAAAACAGAACTTCCGACCGAAACCGAAAGTCCGCTTGCCCGCGATCTCCTCGAAAGAGGATTTATACACATAGCGAAAGACGAAGAAACAATTTCCGATTGGAGCAGACCTATGGTCTGCTCCAACAGGTATTTCCCTGCGATGAATTGGATGATAACGGGCAGGTGCAATTACAATTGCATTCATTGCTTCAACGCCGCAGACAACGCGCCGCTTATGAGCGAGTGGACGACGGACGAGGCGAACAAACTGCTCGACGAGGCGAGGGACTGCGGAATAAACGCTTTCACGATAACCGGCGGCGAGCCGATGTTTCACAAGAACTTTTTCGACGTTCTCGAAGGCATTTATCGCCGCGGAATGTACGTTGAAGAATTGAACACGAACGGATATTTCATCACCGACGAAACTCTCGCCCGCATGAAGGCGATCGGGTGCATGCCGCTGATGAAAATTTCGTTCGACGGCATCGGTTTTCACGATTATATGCGTAACCGCAAAGGCGCGGAGGACTCCGCGTTAAAAGCGATTTCTCTCTGCCTTAAAAACGGCTTCCGCGTGAAGGTACAGACGAATATGAATCGCCGTAACCGCGAAAGTATGCTGAAAACGGCAGAAATGCTGGACTCGATCGGCGTAGATGAAATGCGTATAATCCGCACGACCGAAGCGCCGCGGTGGGTCAAAAACGCAGGCGACGCCTGCCTTACTTTGCGGGAATATTTTGACGAAACACTAACCCTTTGGCAAAAATACTCGCAAAAAAACCACGATATGGCTCTCACCGTCTGGCAACTCGGAACGCTTTATCCGACGGCGAAACGTTACACGCTGACCGCCGTAAACACCTGCCCGGGGAAATACCGCGACAGCGCGCCCGTCTGCAAAGGAAACCGCGGAATGGTAGCCGTCGGCGCGAACGGGCATGTGTATCCTTGCCACCAGATGTCGGGGTATTACGAACAGCACGGAGACGTTCTCGGCAACGCAAAAAAAACTCCGCTTTCCGAGATTCTTTCGGGCGGAAAATATCTCGATGAAGTTTGTACCACTCTCAAAACCTTGCGCGAAAACAACGCCAAGTGCGACAAATGCAAATTTTTCGAGCAATGCAACGGCGGTTGCAGGGCTGTCGCGCTGGCTCTCACCGACGATAAATCAGGCTCGGATCCGTCGAAATGCCTTTTCTGGGAAGAAAGATACGACAAAAAAATCGCAACTCTGCTCCCCGATTATCGCGCCGATACCTAACTTATTTCCGACGCGACGTTACTCCCGCCGTTATATAACCCGACGTTATATAATGTCGTGTTCGGTATGCCGCCGAAAAATCATATTACTTACATCGCCGAAAAGCGTACTATTGAAAATTTTTGCATTTTTCGACGATTTTTTATAATTCCTATAATCCCGTCGATTGACATTTTGATTTCATCGGAGTATACTGTTATTGAAAATTTTTGCAGCAAAATGCAAAATAATCTGATAGGCGCGCAATGGAAATAAAAAGGTATTTTTTTAGCATGACAAAAACGTCGGACGGCTGTCCGACGTTTTTTATATC
>CAKQJE010000033.1 GCA_934247225.1 uncultured Clostridia bacterium | reverse complement strand
GTATTAGGACAATAAAAATTTTTCTGAACACCCCCGCAAGCAATTGAAACTTTCCAATAATATTGAGGATATGTAATGGGAACGTAAAAGTTTTTGCCCTCTATTGTCCGTATAAAATGAAAAAATCCTTGTCAAAATGAAAAAAGTTTCGTGCAAACCATTTACTTTCGTGCCGGAAGTTTCCAATTATAGTAGAGGGATATTTCTTTTCGGAAAAACACGAGGTTCTTACTCTCTGTTGTCCATATATAGTGAGGGTATCTTTGTTTTAACAAAAAAAGTTTCGCGTAAACCATTAAGTTTCGTACCGGAAGTGTCCAATAATAGTGAAGGTAAAATAAATTACCGTGAATTTCTTAAAACACCCCGCCAAAGGGTATGGTAAGTTTCCAATTATAGTAGGAAGATTTTTTGAAAAAGTTCAGTTAAATACCCTAACAAAGAGATGAAAACTTTCCAATATAAGTAGAGATGTTTTCAAGAACTTACGAAAAACACCCCCGCAAACAGGCAAGCTAATGTCCATATATAGTGAACGGGAAAGGAGATAACAGATCATGAGTTACAAACAAGGGTACCCGCCTTAGCAGGCAGAAAACGGAAAGCAAAAGCCCTGAAAATAAATTTGAAAAAGGTATCGGGAAACAAGCAGGATAAGGTTTTTGCAATCTATTTCAAAAACGATCCGCCGAACAAGTCGGAAACCGACTTTTCGGAAGGACAACATTTGCTCGTATCCACAATAAGAAATCGCCCTACTTTTACTAAAAATATCGGCGGACTAACGAAAAAGCACTTGACTTACGCACACAAAGCGTGTAAAATATAATCGTCGTATAGATACGATTATATATTCACGGAGGAATGAAAAGATGGCAAAGTCAAGAAGCGAAAAGGATAAGAGATACGAAGAAAGGCACAAGGAAGAACGCAAAGCCAAAAACGTTATATGGGGAACGAGCGTTCCGAGAAAGACGGCGGAAGAAATAAACGAGTTTCTGAAAAAGTGCGGCTATACGAAGGTTGAACTTATACAGGCGGGCTACGAAGAACTGTTAGCCCGACACGATACCGCCTTTGCAAAATTAAAGGACGGCTACGACGACTTTTTCGAGAGCGAACTTACGAAATTCGCAGAAGAAAGAAACAAAAACAAATCATAATCCGTAAGACGAGATACTCTCGCCTTGCGGAAATCTGAGATAAGGAGGATTTTGCGGTAATGGTGAGAGAACATTACAGCCATCAGGAAAGAGAACATAGTATCCGCGCAATAAGTATGAACGTTGAAGCGGATACAAGAAAATACCGTTGAGGTCAATCTGTCAACGGGGCACAAAGAAAAAGGCAGATTAAATCTGCCGAAAGAAAGAATACAAACAAGCGCAAAAATTTTAGCCGATATTTTACTCGATTATGCGAGAAACGGCGGTAATATGGACGATTTAACGCCCGAGAGCGTATTCGGCAGGAGGAAGCAATGAAAAAGCGAGTAGTGATATATGCAAGATTCAGTTCGCACAGTCAGACGGAACAGTCTATCGAAGGACAACTTCGGGAATGCTACGAGTATGCCAAAAGACAAGACCTTCTCGTTGTAGCCGAATACATAGACCGTGCGCTTACGGGGACTACGGACAAACGCCCCGAATTTTTAAGAATGATCGACGACAGTAAGAAAAAGACTTTCGACTATGTTCTTGTTTACCAACTTGATCGCTTTGCCCGTAACCGTTACGACAGCGCGAATTACAAAGCAAAGTTAAAGAAAAACGGCGTACGTGTTCTGTCTGCAAAAGAAAACATAACGGAAGACGCAAGCGGAATTTTAATCGAGGGCGTACTGGAAAGTATGGCGGAGTATTACTCCGCCGAACTTTCGCAAAAGGTAAAACGCGGAATACGGGAAAGCTACGAAAAAGGTTACTTCATCGGCGGATACGGACTATTTGGCTATGACATCGTGGACAAAAAATGGACGATAAACAGTTACGAAGCGGATATTGTCAGAGATATCTTTACAAGATACAAAAACGGCGAAAAGGCGAAAGAAATTATTGCAAGGCTGAACGGACAAGGCATTAAGACGAAAGCCGGTTCGTCGTTCAATATGAACAGTCTTGCAAGGATAATCCGCAACGAAAAATACATCGGGAAAGTAACTTCACACGGCACGGTTTACACTAACGTCATACCGCCTATCGTGGACGAAGAACTTTTTTATGAATGCAACGTCATTATGGACAAGCATAAACATAAACCGCGCGACAGCAAGAGCGAACAGCCATATATTTTAAGCGGAAAATTGTTTTGCGGATTTTGCGGTAGTCTGATGACCGCCGAAACGGGAACAAGCCATACCGGTAAACTTCATCACTATTACAAGTGTTTCGGAAGAAAACGCAACAAACACAGTTGTAAAAAGGCAAATTACAGACAGCAAGACCTTGAAGATCTGGTATTCGGCACGACGGTTAAATACGTTCTGCAACCCGACGTAATTCAAACCGTTGCCGAACAGGTCGTTTCAAAATTCAATTCGGAGATAACAAAGTCCGCACCGCTTAAAAATCTCGAAAACGAGTTGAAAGCCAAAGAAAAAGCGATAAACGCACTACTTGCCGCCATAGAACAAGGCATAGTGACTAAATCCACCAAAGAACGACTGATTTCTCTCGAAACGCAAAAAGAGGAATTAGAGAGCAAAATTTTACTTGAAAAGGCTCGGCAGATAAAACCGCTCGAAGTGGACAAAGTAAAAGCGTTTTTAACCTGTTTTGCCCGTAAAAAGTATGAAAACGGGCAAGAAAAAACCGAGTTTTTCAACTCGTTCATAAATCGTGTTATTTTGTATGACGACAAAATTTTAATCTTTTACAACACAGACGATAATCACCCGGCGGTAATTAAGAGGAAAGACACGGAAGAACTTATTTCGCACCTTAACGACATAGCGAGCAACGGCAAAACCGCAACAGATGACTACCCGAACGCAACGGGAAACAACAGCCCCATCGTACAAAAGGAAAACTCGCTTGAACCTCAAGGGTTCAAACGAGTTTCACTTGGCGGAGAAAGAGGGATTTGAACCCTCGCTACGGTTTAAAGCCATACTACTCCCTTAGCAGGGGAGCCCCTTCGGCCTCTTGGGTATTTCTCCAACCCCGATTTAATTTGCAATTTTCGTAAGCTTCTATGCGGAAAATTGCTTTCGTCACACTCCGCTTATGCCTTAATTGCTCGTATATATTATCATATTTTTTGCTTTCGGTCAACAGTTTTGCGGGGCAATTCGCTTTTTTTTAAAAATTTTTGCTTAATCCGATTAAAACTCGCACCGGCAAGCCCTTGTAATACGGGCTTTAATGGTTTTTATTGATTTTATTTCGGTATTTTGCGGGCGGAATGCCGTAAACGGAAGAAAATTCGTGAATAAAATGACTTGTCGTGTAAGAAATTTTATTCGCGATAAGCGATATCGGGTAGTTGCTGTGAATTAAAAGTTTCGCCGCATAATCGAGCCTTAATTGCCGCATATACGCAACGAGCGTTTTGTTTAAATATTTTTTGAAATAAATATTCAGCATAGATTGCGAGTACGGCGCGAGACCGTAAATATCCGCAATCTTTTTCCCGATATTTTCTGGCATGGAAATGGCGTTTATATAATCTGCCATCCATATCGGCAGATTGTTGTTCGAGCTTTCTATCTCGAAGTGATTATAAATCGAATTCACGAGGTTAAAAACGATATTTTTTATCGTGACGACATATTGCGTTTTGCTTTGTTCGGAATTTCCGATTTTTATCTTATCGGCAAGCTCGACGATATAACTGAGTTCCGCGTCCGAAATTTTGATGCTTATCGGAGCTTCTTCGTTTATCTTATCGAAAAGCGCGGGTTCGGTGTTGTTGCAGATTTTTTTGAATTCGCTTTTAACGATAGAGAAGTTGAGTTGCGACGAAGCGGGGCTTGCCAGAAAGATATGAACGTCCCCGGGTTTAAGCAGGAAAATATCGCCTTTTTCCATAGTATACTTTTTATCGTTGCAAATCTGAGTTACGGGTCCTTCGTAAATAACCACGATTTCATAGTAGGTGTGCGAGTGCAGAGGAGTCGCGTTTTTCTGCCACCAATGAAAATCCACCCCGCTTTCTGCGTTGATGAATTCGATGCTCGGTTTTTTTATTTCGGCGTCGTTCTTCATTTTTTACCCCTTTTTATTTTATATAATTAGGTTAGATATTTTTAATATATCAAGTATAATTAAATTAAAAATTTTTGCTTTTAAACCGCGTTTATCTGCGGTGTTTTTCGGTTTTATTATAACACGCTTTTTTTGTTTGTCAATAATTTACACAATTAAAATCGGCTAAATCGGCAAGAAATTGTTAAAAATCTAAACTTTTGGAAGTTTTTAGGCATAAAATCGCAACACGGCTTGAAAATTTGTTTTATAATATAATCGATACTCGCGGAATACGATCCGGAATAATCTCTCGGGTATCATGGAAAATAATAACGACAGTAGCAAAATTATGAGAAAGAAATTAGCGGCACTCATCGCAATGTTTTTCTGCTTATCTTCCGCCCTTTTGGGATGCGGCCGGCAAAGCGGCGGCAGCAACAGCGAAAACGTCAACTCGGCGCAAACGCAGTTATACGTTTATGTTTTTTCGAGAGGTTACGGCTCGGAATATTTATATAAGCTTAAAGAAAGATACGAAGCTCTTCACGCAAACGACAGCTACGAAGATGGCAAGAAAGGCGTGCAGATAAGAATAAACGTTTCGGACGACAATTCCGCGACGAAATATGCCGAAAACGTTAAAAATTAGAAGGACGACGTTTTCTTTGCGGAAGATTCTTATTACAGAACTTTGGCTCAGGCGGGCGTGCTGCTCGACATTACGGACGCCGTTACGAGCAAGAGCGAGTACGACGGAAAAACCGTTGCGGAAAAATTCAACGTTCATCAGGACGATTACCTTAAAGTCGACGGCAAATATTACGGCGTACCGCATTATCAGGGCGAGTACGGCTTTGTTTACGGCGCCGATCTGTTCGAGAAAAAGGGTTATTACTTTAAAGACGGCTATACCGTACGCGACGGATTTGTCGCGAATAAATACGATTCGGAGCAGTACGGCGATTACTATTCCGACGAAATGTTTGTTGCCGCCGGCGATACTACGACCAAAAGAACGGCAGGTCCCGACTGCATTCCGGGAAACGCCGACGACTATTCGTCGGGAACTCTTCAAAAAAAGCCCGTTTCGCTTCAAATCAAAACGGCGAACGAAACCAAAACTTACAACGCGGGCGAAAAGTATTCGGTTACTCCCGCGGCAAACGAAGAAAAAGCCGAATTTACGATAAAGTGCGGCGAATATATTCTGAAAACCGAAAAAATAGCGGTTATCATGCCGTATACGGACGGCAAACTTACCGTTGAAAACTATTTCGTAAACACGCTCGGGAACTTCGACTGGAAGAAGATCCAGACGGGTATAAATTTCGAAGCGACGGGAAGTTATTCCTGGACGTTCGCGAAAGACCTTGTCGGAAATAACGTTTCGGCGGTTGTAAACGGCGCGGACGGCGGCGGACACTTCAACAGACTCACGTTTAAATTTACCGACAGCGATGACGAAACTGTTTCCGTAAGCGTGACGATCGTGAAAAGCGGCGAAAGCTATTATTGTTACGCGGCGGGGAAACGCTTGGTTCTTACGCAGGATTTCAACGACTCCGCAAGCTCGGTAAAATTCGGTTACGAGGACGGAAGAGTGTTTGTCGGCGGCAATTACGTCACGGTAAGCTCGGATGACTCGGGAAACGCGTTCAAAGGCTTCCCGTCGGGTAAAATCTATTTTTCGATGAATGTCGAAGCGGAGAGTTCTTCTCAGACGACGATAAATCTTCAAAAGCTTTGCGAATATCCGTTCACGAGAGCGACGAAAGACCTCGTAGCTCCGCAGATAGTAATTCTCGGAGAATACGGCGGATATTATAAGCTCGGGGATATTTACGAAGTCGTTCCCGCAGTCGCTTCCGATGTTCTCGACGTGAACGTAACGCTCACCCTTTCGGTTTACGATACAAAGGGAAATATCGTGAAATCCGTCGACGGAATAACTTTAAAGGACGTAGATCCGTCGGTCGCTTATAAAATAAAACTCGACGAATACGGTCAGTACGATATTAAATACAATGTCGGCGACAGTAACGCGAGCGACGAAATATTTTACGCCGTGAACGTACCCGATATCACGGCTCCCGAATTCGTTTTCGAAAAAGGCTTCAAAACGACGGCGAAAGTCGGCGACGTTTACGTTATCCCCGCGTTTACCGTCAAGGATAATCTCACGGCGGCGGAAGATATAGAAGTTTATAAATACGTAATAAATCCCGACGGCAGAATTATTGCTATAACGGGCAACGGCTTCCGTTTCGCGAAAGCGTGAGAATACACTTTTTATTTAACGGCTTACGATAAGGCGTTCAACGGAAAAACCGTGAAAGTAAAAGTCACGGTAACGGCATGACGAGGAGGGAAGAAAAATGAAAAAGAGCGTAAAAATATTATCTTTGATTTTAACGATTACGATGCTTGTTTCGCTTGCCTCGTCCTGCGGAAACAACGACAATTCCGAGAGCGAAAAACCAAGCGAAAGCGTAACGGTAACCGAAGACATCGGAACCCATTACGTTTCGGGCATGCTTCACGAGAGAAACGTTAAAAATTCCGGCAGAGAATTCGTAAAATCCAACAAAACGACCGATTATTCCATTGTTTACGACAGTATGCTTGGTATGTTATGAAAGTTGAAAAAAATACCCGAGCAAGTCGAAGGCGCAAAAAAATGGAAAGTATACTTTAAGCAAGTAGGAGCAGATGATTCGACGTTTAAAGAAATTGCTGCCGACGATTGGAAAGTCGGCGCAAATACACAAGTCGGAGATAATACAAGCGCAAGTAATTTGTTATGCGATATGTATATATGGAGAAATGACGCAATTCAAAATATTCCGTTTGATTTCTACGCTACGGGTATTTGGGCTAAGTAACACTTAAAATCAACAATAAAGACATAAACAAGCGTTTTTCGGAAAAAGAGAGAAAACGCTTGTTTGTGTAGAATATAAATGATATAGTTTATAAACAAGCATTTACTTATAAACGACAAAAGGAAAAATCAATGAGAACAATCCATCTTATCTGCAACGCGCATATAGACCCCGTTTGGCAATGGACGTGGGACGAGGGTATTTCGGCAGCTATCGCAACGTTTAAAAGCGCGGTTAATTTAGCCGACGAATTCGATTACATTTTCTGCCATAACGAATCTCTTCTTTATGAAGACGTGGAGAAAAAAGCCCCCGACCTTTTCAAAAAAATAGTAGAACTCGTTAAAAAGGGCAAATGGGTGATTGCGGGCGGTTGGTATCTGCAACCCGATTGTATGTTGCCGTCGGGCGAAAGCATAGTAAGGCAGATAGAGGTCGGCAGAAAATATTTCGAGGAAAAATTCGGAGTAACGCCGACCGTAGCCGTGAATTACGACGCTTTCGGTTGCAGTGTGGGCTTAGCGCAGATACTCAAAAAATACGGTTATAAGGGTATGCTCGTTTGCAGACCGAACGGACAGACTCAGTTTAAATATCCGTCCAAATTTTTTAAATGGATTGCTCCCGACGGAAGCGATATCGTCGTGTCTTACAGCTCGTCGTATAATTCTCAGCTCGGAAAAGCCGCTTTGAAAATAGGCGACTATATCCGCGGCGGAAATACGGGAATGCTCGGTTCGGGCGAAACCGCAAAAAACACGGACGTCGAAAACGTGGACTATGTTTTGTGGGGCGTCGGTAATCACGGCGGCGGTCCTTCGAGAAAGGATTTAAAAGATATCGCGGAGCTTAAAATCGACGGCGTTAAACTTCTACACAGTTCGCCCGATAAATTATTCGAGGACGATATACGCGTCGGCGGAGAAGTGAGAACTTCGCTTATTCCGTGTATGCCGGGGTGCTATTCTTCTATGTCAAAGCTCAAAACCTTGCACAGAAGAACGGAAAACCTCTTTTACGCAACCGAAAAAATGCTCGCGTTTGCGGAAATGTCGGGTTTTAAAGTCGATTTGTCGCAGCTTAAAATAGCGGAAAAGAAATTGCTTCTTGCCGAATTTCACGATATTTTGCCTGGTACCGTCATCGACGACGGCGAGCAGGACGGCACCGAAATGCTCGCAATGGCTTCGAGAATAATAAAAGACTATCGTTCCGACGCGTTTTTGTATCTCACGATGAGTGATAAACCCGCGGAAAGCGGCGAGTTTCCCGTTTTCGTATTTAATTATATGCCGTTCGAAATCACAACGCCTATCGAGGTCGAGTTTTCGCTTGCGGATCAGAATTGGAGCGAAGAATATCGCTACGAACCGCACGTTTATTTCGACGGCGAAGAAATTTCCTGCCAGACGATAAAGGAAAGATCGACGCTTAATCTCGATTGGAGAAAAAGAATTGTTTTTTCGGGTAAATTAAAACCGCTCGGCATAACCCGTTTTTCTGTGAAAGTAGAAAAAGCGCCGATAAAAAAGCGTGAATTGCCCGTTTATGACACGGAAAAAGACTTAATAGCAAAAAGCGTACTCAAAGGCGCCGTAAAACTCGAAATGTACGACGACACCGCGGATCCTTGGGGAATGAGCAACGCCGAACTCACGGAGCTTGGCAAAAATCCGATAGATTTCAGACCGATGACGGCAAGCGAAAGCGCGGAATTTTGCGGCTTCGAGGGCGAAATTGCTCCCGTTCATACCATAGAAGACGGCGAAGTGATGACCGTTATCGAAAGCTTGTACACGCAAGGAAAAACAAACGCTTTGGCGGAGTATAAATTCTATAAAAACGAAAAGTTTGTAGATATCAAGGTAATAGTCGAATACGCGGAAAAAAACAAGCTCATAAGGCTTAAAATTCCCGCTCCCGCAGGTATTCCTATGGGCGACGGTCCGTACGTTATAGAAAACAAACCCGAAACAATGGAAGCGTGCTTCCATAAATGGTGCGGCGTAAAAACCGAAAAAGGCGATTATTTCGCGGTTATAAACGACTGCGTATACGGCGGAAAATTCGAGGACGGATTTATTTACATAACGCTTTTAAGGGGAGCGGGATATTGCATTCATCCGATAGGAGACAGAGAACTTTATCCTAAGGACAGATACTTGAAACGAATCGAAAACGGCAGATACGAGTACGATTTCAGAATAATGAGAGGCTCGATAGACGAAATCGTCCGCGAGGCGCAACTTTTCAACGAAAAACCGTACGCCTTAAACGTTTTCCCGACGGGTTGCGGCGGGGATTATCCCGAGATAAGAACGGACAAACCGATAGTTATGTCGGTTTTGAGAAAGACCGAAAACGGCGGCTACGAAATGAGATTTTTCAATCCCGAAAATGTCGGGAAGACTTTCAATCTCACCGTCAACGGATTTGTCAAAGAAATAACGATTGAGCCGAGCGAGATTTTAACGGTTAAGGTGACGGACGAAATAATCGTTTCTCACGACAGGATTTTATAAAACCGCGTGTGCGGAAGTCTCTTTAAAGGAGCTGAAAAATTGAAAACTTTACATTTAGTATGCAATTCGCACCTCGATCCCGTGTGGCAATGGGATTGGAACGAAGGGGCGAGCGCGGCTCTCGCAACGTTTTACGGCGCGGTAAAACTCGCCGAAAAATACGATTACGTTTTTTGCCATAACGAGGTTTTGCTCTACGAATATATCGAAAAGTACGACAAAGAATTGTTCGGCGAAATTCAGAAACTTGCCGAGCGGGGCAAATAGAAGATAATCGGGGGTTGGTACGTCCAACCCGACTGCCTTGTTCCTTCGGGCGAATCCTTTATAAGGCAGATAACGACGGGCAGAGAATATTTCGCGGAAAAATTCAACGCCCGCCCGACTGCGGCTCTTAACTTCGATAGTTTCGGGCATACCAAGGGGCTTCCTCAGATTTTAAAGAAATGCGACTACGATTCTTACGTTTTCTGCCGCCCGATGCCTTGGCTTCACCCGCTCGAAAAAGAAGATTTGCCGCACGGTCCGTTTTTGTGGAAAGGCTACGACGGAAGCGCGGTTAAGGCGTTGAGATTCGAGGACGAAACAATTTATTGCTCGCAGTACGGCTACGCGAAAGAGAATATCATCCGCAAAGAAAAGCATTACGAAGATCAGGACGATATTCTGATTTTGTGGGGCGTGGGCAATCACGGCGGCGCGTTCGCGCTTAACGTGTTGAACGACAACGGCGATCCGTGGGGTTGGAGAATAAAAAAACTCGGCGAAAGCCCTGTTTTATACGACAATTTGCCCGAGGATAAATGGGTTTACACCGAAAGCGAATACAAGCAGATGCTTCCCGATTTATCGAAAAGAGGAGTGTTTGAAAATCTCGAAAGCGTCACGGTCGTGGAAAAGGGCGAACTTTTAACCGAAGTTCAATCGCTGTTTTTGCTCGGCGAAAGCCACGCGGTTATAAACTATAAAATCTATACAGACGCGCCCTATGCGGACGTGAATATTCACGTTTTGTGGAACGAAACGTATAAGGCTCTCAAACTCGCCCTACCCGTGAAAGGCGAAAAATATTTCGCACAGATGGCTTTCGGGGTAGAGGAATATCTTGCCAACGGTTACGAATATCCGTGCAACAGATACGTCGGCGTAAAATGCGGTGATAAAGCCCTTGTCGTTTACAATAATTCGGGCGTTCACAGTTCGTCGAAAGAGGGTGATAATCTGTATCTCACGCTTTTGAACGGCTCGGCTTATTGCGCTCACCCGACGGACGATTCTCATTCGCTCATTACCGACGAAACGAGATACGTCGAAAATATAGAGCAAGGCTCGCACGATTTCTCGTTCAGAATTATGGTAAACGATACAGCGGAATGCGAGAGGTTTGCGAACGAGTTTAATCAAAAGCCATACGCGTTGTCTTTCTTCCCGCACGGGAACGGAGATAACAAAAACGAAGAGGTTGTTTTAAGCAATCCGAACATAGTGATTTCCGCGTTCAAGAGGTTAAACGACGGCAAATATCTCATAAGGTTATATAACGGCCGTTATGGCAACGCCGAAACCGATCTTGCGATTTGCGGTCGTAAAATAAAGATAGAATTTGCCGATTTTGAATTCAAAACGTTTGTTTTTGACGGAAAAGATATAAAAGAAAGCGAACTTTCGGATCTTTATTGATCTAAAAAAAGTGCCGATAATCGACTTATAGGCGCATATTTGCATTTTAATAAAAAGAATTTATCGCGTCAGCCGAGGGAAAATTTCTCTCGGCTTTCGGTATTATCGAAAACTTGCATTTGCTTGACTTTTTGTCAAATATTTTGATACAATATAGAGGAAAAGCGTAAAAAGCCTGAAAACAAATTTGAAGCTTTGCAATATGTCTTTGAAATACGCGGGTAAAAAAACGCGCGGGTTAAAAAATTTTTCGGGAGAAAAGAAATGATTTATATCGTTGGAAGTTTAAACGCAGATATGTGTATCGAAAGCCCTTATGTGCCTAAGGCGGGCGAAACCGTAACGGGAGGCGGATTTTTGGTAAACGGCGGAGGAAAGGGCGCAAATCAGGCGGTCGCCGCGGGAAAGCTCGGCGGAAAAGTTAAAATGTGCGGCGTTGTGGGTGACGACGCATTCGGCGATATGCTTCTCGGCAATCTTAAAAACGTCGGCGTGGACGTGAGCAATATCGAAAGAAAACAAGGAGTTTCTACGGGCGTTGCGGTGATAGTTTTAAGCGAGGGCGATAACAGAATTATTCTCGATAAAGGCGCGAACGCATGCCTTACGGAAGAAATTATAGATAAATTTCTTGCGGATGCAAAAGCGGGAGATATTTATCTTACGCAGCTCGAAAACCCTGTCGGAGTAATCGGCTACGGACTTAAAAAGGCTAAGGAAAAGGGATTGACCACGGTTTTAAATCCCGCGCCTGCCAATAAAGAAATAATGCCGTATTTCAAATACGTGGATATAATCACGCCGAACGAAACCGAATGCGAAATTTTCGGCGGAAAAGAAGCTTTATTCGCCGCGGGAATAAAAACCCTCGTTGTCACGCTCGGTAAGGACGGCTACGAAATTGCGGATATAAACGGAAGCAAAAAATATCCGTGTATGAAAGTCGCCGCGGTCGATACCACTGCTGCGGGCGATACGTTCTGCGGCGGGCTTGTCGCAATGTTATCCGAACAAAAAACGCTCGAAGAAGCGTGCGGGTTCGGCAGTAAAGCGGCGTCGATCGCATGCACGAGAAAAGGCGCGCAGCAATCCGTTCCTTCGCGTTCGGAAGTCGAAAACTATAAATAAATCATCAAAAAAAGATGTGCATTAAAAAAAGACGCGGAGGTGCGGGGATGACTTTAAATAAAGCGTTTGCTTTGAGACTCGGCGATATCTTAGTAAAAAAGAAAATGTCTAAATATCAGCCGGAAAAGAAATCGGGCTTATCGCATTCCGCACTCAGATATATTTTTAACGAAGTAAATACCGATGTTAAATTTTCTACAATCGTGAAGGTTGTCGATGCACTCGATATGACTCTCGAAGAGTTTTTCGACGATTCGATTTTTAACCTCGCTAATTTGGATTTCGAATAAAATTTTTTTTGATTTCTGTAATATAAAAATGTAAAAACGGACTGCATTGCGGTTCGTTTTTTTTGTTGTTCGTAAATTTCGGATTGTCGGCGGACAGACAATTGAAAAAATGCGCGTTCGAACATTTTTTCTTTCGGCGGAATAGTAACCGCGCTTTGCGTAAGCGTTTGCGTTATCGTCACAGTTTCGCCGTTCGCTTTGTAAATCGCGGTCGTCGGAATATCGTCGAAGCCGCCTGCCGCGGTGTAAGGGGTGACCGATTTGCTCCAATAATTTACCTGTTTCGCCGTTATCGCGACCGTTCCGCCCGAAGCGAAAGAAAATTCCTGCGCGCTCGCACTCGATCCGTTCTTTTCGATGGTTATATCGCAGTTTTTAACGGTGGTTGAGCCGTATCGGTTGTAGATAGCTTGCGGACCGTTGTATCTGACGTTTTCGAAAACGATCGAAACTCCCGCGTTTGCCGCGGCTGTGTATTTCGTCGTTAAACTGATACGATACGCCGCGGGCGAAAACGTGAAATTCGAAAAATTCGTTCCGTTGATTTCTGCGGGTTTGGTTGGGGTTTTAATCGGCTAATCAATTCGGCAAAAAAACAGAGCCGACTCAATCCTTTTCGGGGAAAGATAAAACGGAGAAAACATAGGAAACCGTGGATAATTCTTCGGAACGGGTGCAAAACGAAAATAAAGAAAGTTAAAATCTGAAATCTGAAACGCGCCCCGAAGCTCTTTTTAATCAGGATGAGCTTCGGGGCGCAATTTTTTTGAGTGGGAAGTAAATTTTCCGAAAAAATTGCGTTATAAAATCCAAAAGAAAGGAAGTCGTAAATGAAAATTAGAAAATAAAGGCTAAACCGACGAAAAATTGATTGTTATTTATATAATTTCATATTATAATGTCATTATGGCATGCCGGACAAGAATAATACGAACATTGCCAAAACGTCGCTATTTCCGCGCTTTATACCGACACCCCGAAGGGGAACCCCTCGGTAGATTATTCGCATAGCG
>CAKQJE010000032.1 GCA_934247225.1 uncultured Clostridia bacterium | reverse complement strand
GGCGTAAGCCGACGAGAGAGGACTGTACAGACTGAGACTTAAATCAAAGCCTGACATTTCAAAAGTTTTGTCTTGAAACTGTAATTAAATCAGACTCAGTACTTTCTCTGACTTTATGGTGGTCCTCTTCCACCGCAAGCGGTCCCCCTTCCCCAACCGGGAAGGCCAATATTTGCTTTCCCCTTTTGGGGAGAGTGGCGGCGTAAGCCGACGAGAGAGGACTGTACAGACTGAGACTTAAATCAAAGCCTGACATTTCAAAAGTTTTGTCTTGAAGCTGCAATTAAATCAAACTCTTTACTTTCTCTGACTTTATGGTGGTCCTCTTCCACCGCAAGCGGTCCCCCTTCCCCAACCGGGAAGGCTTTCTATATATTACATAAGCCGATGCTACGAATAGCATCGGCTTATTATTGCTTCGTTTTTTTACTTTGCAATTGCTTCGCATGTTGAGGAGTCGGACTGTAAAGGTGGCGGTCCGTACTCTATGCTCGGCTTAGGGTTCACAAAGAGTAAATCACAATGGGTGTCTGAGAAGGAGAGAAAGGTGCTCTCCTTCACAAACAGTATCTGAGTAATTAGTCAGACGTTGTATCGTCAGCCGGTTTCTCAACTTTTTCTACAAGGATAACTTTACCGCAGTCTTTGCAGATCTTAACTTTGAGAATGTAAGTCTTAGCGTCGTCGCCTTCGCCTTCAACGATTTCTTTCTCGAAGATCTTGTCTACAAGAACAACATTACCCTTATCGTCAAGAACTTCATTACCGTCATCGTCAAGTTTCGCGGTCTTTACGAACGAGTGAGCAAGACGATCAGTTATGAACTCAACAGTACAATCAAGTTTGTAAGTGTTTTCCTTGCTTGCAACGGTTGCTTTATGTTCAACTACGAAGCTGTACTTAGTAAGTCCTTCGTTAGCGCAGGTAGCAGGCTGGTCAACAAGTTTAACAAAGCTGTACTTCTCTTCGCTGAAATCCTTAGTAGTAACTACTTCTTCTTCGTCATAAGCGCAATCTTTATTCGTGCAGGTAACCTTAACAGTTAACGTATGAACACCCGTTACGCTGTCGTAAGCGTGTTCAACAGCAGTCTTGAATGCATGACCAGTTGCAGGAATAACTTCTTCGCAGTTAGGTTTCTTACATACTTCACAAGTATAAACAATCTTACCGTTGTCTGCGCAAGTAGCAGGAGTAATATTCTCTTCCGGAATAGTTGCAGGTTTCGTGTGAGCAGTGATAACGTTAGCAGAAATAACTTCGTTGCAGGTTTCGCATACAAAGTAACCGCCAACACCGTTTTCATTGCTGCAAGCAGGAGTAGTCGTGTTACCGAACAACTTAACGCCCTTAGTAGCAAGGTCAAGAGGTTTAGAAAGATCAACGTCTTTACCGTTAAGAACGTGAGGAATTTCAGCAGTTTCGATACTAAGAGTTGTAGCAACTCCGTCAATCGTTACGAAATACTGAGTAAGACCCTTTTCCTGGCAGGTAGGTTTACGAACAACAACTTTGTTTTCCAAAGAGTCGAACGTGTAAACTTTCTTATCTCCGCAAGTTTTACCTTCGGAAACTTCACGAACACAAGTACCGGTAATAGTGTACTTACCGTCTTCACCCTTAACAGGTTCAGTATATTCGTACTTATGACCAAGCTTCGGTTCAACGACTTCGTTTACAACATCTTCTTCGCAAACTTTACACTGGTAAGATCTTACACCGTCTTCGGTACAAGTAGCCTTGGAAGCAACAGTTCCTTCCGGAGCCGTATGATCGATTTTAAGAGTTACGGAAATAACTTCTTTGCAATCTTCACAAACGAACGAACCACCGAACGGAGCTTTACAAGATTTAACGGCGTTACCGAAAGGTTTGATGTCAGGATAGTTAGCCATCAAGTATACCTTGGACTCATCTATTCTTACAGTCGTTCCGTCAGCCTTTTTAAGGTTGTGGTTAAGCTTTTTGATAACAGTGTCGAATTCGGTCGTCTTGTTGTTAGCGTCAACGATTACGAAATGTTCAACACCGTCTTCTTTACAAGTAGCTTCTTTCGTTACTTTACGATCAACGCTCTTGAGGTTGGTGTAAGTTACGGTAGCATGCTCGCAATCACCGGCAGCAACCAATTCGTTTGCAACGTTCTGGCAGGTTCCGACGATCGTGTATTTTCCGTCAACTTCGTTAACTTCATACTTATAGTCGTGTCCGACAGCAGGAATTTCTTCCTTAGCTTCTTTATCTTTGCAGTTTACGCATTCGAACTGTTTAACGCCTGCTTTTTCGCAAGTTGCGGGAGTAACGGTAGTAACCTTGGAAGCATCAACGGGAACGTGAGCTTTCTTAACTACTACGGAAATAGTTTCTCCGCATTCGTCGCAAGCGAACCAAGCGTTAGAAGTCATGTTGCAGGAAAGAGGATTGGTGTTACCCATAAGTTTAAGTCCGCTTGCAGCAAAAGCAGCGTCGTCGGCAAACTTAACGGTCTTCGTATCATCGAACGCAACACCTTTGAAAGTGTGAAGCGATCCGGGGATAGCAACATCCTTAACAACGATCTTCTGTCCGTCTACTTCAATAGTGAAAGTACCTTTCTTTGCAGTGGAGCAGGAAACGTTTTCGGGAGTAACATCGGAAACAGTATACTTAGAATCCTTGCAAGCAGGGATCGATACTTCTACAACGTTACCGCAAACGTTACAAGTTCCGGAAAGAGTACCGTTAGTATCATACTTGGGAGCCTCTTTAAGAGTCCAAGCGTCGGAGTGATGTCCGTAAGCGTCTTCTTTAGCGATAGTAACGTAATCGCCGATATCTTTACAACGGTCGCAAACCTGGATGGACAAACCGCCTTCAAGGCACCACTTAGCAGCTTCAGCCTTGGAAGCACCAAGAACAGGACGTGCAACATAGTTATGACCAAGAGCTTTGGTTATATCTTTCTTCTCACTTTCCTTTCCGCAAACGCTGCACTTTTCAGTAGTGTAGCCACCTTCGGTACAAGTGGGAGCAACAACGGTGTCAACAGGATTGTGACGAACGCCTACGGAAGTGTAAGCATAACCGCAGTCGGGGCAAAGTTCAAGGTAAACGCCGTTGATTTCTTTTCCGTCAGCGCTTAACTTATGAGCAACCTGCTCAACATATGTAGCGTTCTTGTGTTCGCAGGTAACGCTGGTTCCCAAAGAAATTTTCTCAACGTCGCCAGTACTATATGTAATTTCAAGTTCATTACCTACAGTCTTAATAGAAACCACAGTCTTAGCGGTAGCGGCAACAGCACATTCAATAGTCTTACCGTCGGAAAGAGTAAGAACGAACTTACCGTCCTTCATTTCAGCAGACTTAACCAAGCCTACTTTGCCAAGAGTTGCAGTTGTGTCATCATCATAAACGGCTACGATTTCGCCATTGTCGTTTACGGTGATAGACTTGACACTCTTGTCTTTTTCACCGCATCCGGTCGCAAACAAAGTGAGCGCGCAGATACAGCTTACAACAAGAATCATGACAAGCCATTTTGCAAACTTTTTCATTTTTGATTCTCCTTTAATATTTTTTAAGTTTGTTTGATTGTTTTTTGTAAAGTAAATTTACATAAATTATTCATTCAATACCATTTTCGTCCGGCACCTCCCGAATGATTTACCTTTAAAAAAACGTCAGTAAACCCTTTTGCTATAATCTTAAACCATTTGTTTCGATTTGTCAACTGTTTTAACGAATTATTTTTCGGGTTTTTTGCAACCGTTTTTCTTATGCGGGTTTTACGGGTTTTTCGAGGTTTTGTTATTCTCCGCATTTGATTTTCGGTTTACTTTTCGCTCGGTTTTGCGGTTCGCTTTCGGTTTTGCCGCCCCGAGCGCTATCCTTTATACCGGACAATTTGTCCGCGGCAGCGCTCGGGGCGGCGAAAAAGGAAAACTTAAATAATGCAATTTTCGCTAAGCAAACAGATATCCGAAGAGCCTGAAAAGTTACATATATATAATATGTTATATGCGGGCAAGATTGTAAACAGAAATTTTTATGCAAAATTTTAGTTCGTTTTTGCATAAACCTATCGGAAAATTAAATAAAAATACGAGCGTTTTTTCTTAAATCGTTTTTCGCAAAAAGATTTTGCCGAGTATGTTTCCGAGAGTTCGCGATCTACGGAACAGTATATGAAAGAAAGGTTAAAAAAAGTTTAAAACAAGGTAAAATCGGGGAATTCTTGATTTTTCGGGCGGTTATAGAAATTTCTTATAGTTGGAATAAAGAATTCAATAAGAAATGTGTTCGGGAATATATTCGGGAATGAAGGCGTTCGGGAGTTGCTCTTTTCAGTGTCTGCCTGTTATCTTTTTATTTTGGAAAGTTCGTTAGCGGCAGCATTTATTCTTAAAACAATTCAATCGCCTTCTTTTGTCCTCTTCCACCGCAAAACGTCAAGCAAAAGCATAGATTTCGTTTTCTTTCTACCCTTTGTTTCGTCCTCTTCCACCGCAAGCGGTCCCCTTCTCCAACAGGAGAAGGCTTCTACTCTCTTCGTAGGCTTTGCCGAGATTTTCCTCGCCGGATGGGCGGTAAAAGATAATTTACGATTATACGCGGAAAATCGCGGAAAGTGGGTTGTCAAGATATATTTTGTCTAAACCGAAAAAACTGTCTTTCAGATTTTCCGCCATGGTCCCCTCTGCTCCGCCTCCGACAAGATATGCGACTTCGAGAACAATCAATACGAGCGCAATAGACGCCGCAACACCCAAAATAACGCCTAAAATACTGTTCAACAGCTTTATTCCGCCCGTTTTAGACTCCAATATGCCCGCAAGTACGTTTACCACAAGAAGTTGAAGAAGCATTACGGCAATAAATACGCAAACAGCCGTCAAAACGATTTCTATCCTTATTTTGAGCAGAAATTCGCAAAAACCGTTATTCTGAGCCTGCAAATACTCCACAAACTTAGCCTGCGCGCTTTTTGTTTGCTCCATCGAAACGATAATTCCGAGCAAAAAATATGTTATCGCGAGCGTTATTACGCGCCCGATTATTCCTTTATTCAGTACTCTGAGACAACGCCCGAACCCGAGCGCCGCACCCAACACGGCAAACAAACACGCGCCGCCTATCGCAAAATAATCCGCGCCGATCAATTTTTTCTCTCCGTAAATTTACTTTATATTTTTTATTGTTTTAATTGTAACACATTACGGAATAAAAATAAAGCGAACGGGCGATTGTTCGTCAAATTTTTAAAAATGGAAACCGAGCGTAAATCATGCAAAATAACGGCGTTTCGATAAAAATTCAGCGGCGGCAAATCGCTTACGATTTGCCGCCGTAACACGTATTAGCCACTTAAAACAAGCCGATAATCGACTTATAGGCTGACTTTTGGTGATTTTTACTTCTCTCAACCGGTCTCTTCCGTCGGCATTCGCCGACACCTTCTCCAACGGGAGAAGGCTTCTTGTCCTCTTCCGTCTTTTGCGCGCAAGCGCGCAAAATCCACCTTCTCCGATTGGGGAAGGCAAGAATAAAAAATGAAAATTTATCATTTTACGGAATGATCGGGTAAAGCTGAATCATATTGCCGCAATCTACCGTAAGTTCCGCGCCCGTGACGTTTTTGGCGTGCGCGGCAAAATACCAGACGGCTTCCGCAATGTCCGATCCCTCGGCAATCGTTCCGAGCGGCGAAAAAGCCGACGGCACGTTTTTATAAAATTCGGGATTTTTATCCGTTCTGTCGGTGTGAATCATCCCGGGGAGAACGGCGTTTACCCTTATGCCGTACTTACCCAAATCGAGCGCAAGCGCGCGCATTAAGCCGAGCTGACCGCCTTTTGAAGCGGAATAAGCCGCGCGCTCGGGAATAGCTCTGTACGCCGTGTTGGAATTTATGAACGTAACGCTTCCGCCAGACCCTTTCCCGACGTTTTTTACATCGGTTTTCGCGTCTTTTTTCGCACCGACAACATCCGACCCGCTCATCCCGCAGCCGATATTTGTCTCGCTCATCCCGCTGTTGACATCCGCCTCGCTCATCCCGCCGACCATTCGTTTGACGGCGTTTTGAATTATACAAAAATTCCAGCACACGTTGGTGTCTATCACCCGACGAAAATCTGAAAGCGTACTTTTGAGAACGTCGAACCCGACTCCGAGATCGGCGGCATTAAGTACGAGGTCGGTTATAACGATACCCGCTTCGTCAAGCTCGGCAAAAAGCTCTTTAACGCTTTTCTCGTCGACTTTACCGTCATACGTAAGCGCGTTAAGCGTTTTGCCCACAATTTTAACATTCGGAAATTTTGCCGCGAAACCTGCTTCCGCCGCGCTTACCCGTTCCGCGTTTCTGCCCGTAAACACGACGTTTTCGCCCTCGGACGCGAATTTTTCAACTATCGCCGCGCCCGTATTCACGCACGCGCCCGTTATCAAAACCCATTTATTCAACATGTCGAACCTCTTTTACCGGACTTTGTTTCAGAAATAAAATTCCGTTTTCGGCGGACGAATATCGGTGAGCGCGCCCGTGTAATGTCTCAGATTATGCTCTACGTACGGGTGTTTTGCGCACTCTTCCTCGTTAAGCTCCAACCCAAGACCCGGTTTGTCGCCTATCTTTATTCTGCCGTTTTCGTAAACGAGATTTTCGTTCGTTACGAATTTGCGGTAGTCCACGTCCGAATACATTATTTCGAGAATGCAGAAATTCGGACAGCATGCGGCAAGCTGTAAAGTCGCCGCGTTCGCGACGGGTCCGGACGGATTGTGCGGAGCGAAAGGGATATAGTTGCACTCGGCGATCGCCGCAATTTTTTTAAGTTCCATAATTCCGCCCGCGTGGGAAACGTCGGGCTGAATGTAGTCCGCCGCGCGTTTTGCGAAAAGTTCGTTGTAATCGTATCTCGTGTAAAGCCGCTCGCCCGCGGAAATCGCAACGGGGGACTTGTCCCTGACCGCTTTTAACGCTTCGAGATTGTTCGGCGGAACGGGTTCTTCGAACCACATCGGTTTGAACTGTTCGAGTTCTTTGGCGATTTTTATACCCGTAGGCACGTCGAATCTGCCGTGACCTTCGATAAGCAAATCAACGTCTTTCCCGACGGCTTCCCTTACTTTTGCCACGCATTCGAGCGCGGTGTCGAGATCTTTGTTCGATATCTGCAAATAACTCTTGCCGAACGGATCCCATTTCATTGCCGTTACGCCGCGCTTTACGGCGATTTTCGCTTTTTCGGCAAATTCGTCGGGAGTTTTTGCGCCCGAAAACCAACCGTTGACATAAATACGGCAATCGTCGTTGACTTTTCCGCCGAGAAGTTTATAAACGGGTACGCCGAGCGATTTTCCGAGAATATCCCAAAGCGCGCACTCCACCGCCGAAAGCGCGCTCATCAAAACCGCGCCGCCGCGCCAATACGCGTCGCGATACATATCGTGATAATGCTTTTCTATCTGCGTGGGGTCCTTGCCGATAAGGTAAGTTTTAAGATGCTCCACCGCTCCGCAAAGAGCCTTTTCCTTATATTCGAGCGTACCTTCGCCCACGCCGCTTATACCTTCGTCGGTGTAAACCTTAACGAAAACCCAATTCGTTCTGAAACAATCGACGACGAATGTTTTTACGTCGGTTATCTTCATCTGATTTTTATCTCCTTATATATTTCGGGAATGATTATATCCCCGTTTTTAAATTCCGTTTTTATTTCGTTTGCGATTTCTAAGCCGCTTAGCTCGTCGAACATACCGTAGTGAACGGGAACGACGAAATCGGGATTTAAACGCGCCGCAAAACGCCCCGCGTCGACCGCGTTCATATTGTTACCGCGCCCGTTGACAGGCAAAAACAACGCGTTAAACCTTATTTCCGGCAGACTTTCAAACACGTTTTCGCTAAACAGCGTGTCGCCCGTTATGTAAAGATTTTTACCCTCGGCGGAAATAATAACGCCGATCGCTTCCGCGTCCGAATGCTCGGCTTTAACCGCGCGAAAAGTTATTTCGCCGACGGTCACGCTCGTGCCGCTGCGGAAAATAACGTGATTGCACTTCGGATATCTCGCTTTGGCTTTAAAAAACACGGACGGGGGCGAGAAAAACGTGCAATCGCAACCCTCGCTATCGCTTATTTCGCTGTTTTTTTCCGCACCGAAAATTTTGTCCAGAGTTTCCTTGTCGTAATGGTCGGCATGGGCGTGAGTTATGACGACGACGTTCGGTTTTGCGCTGAGAAACCGCTCGTCTATCGGCTGTCTGCGCCTGTTCAAAGGCTCGATTTTTTGGACGGAATCTGAAAGATACGGGTCTATGATTATTGTTGAATTCTTACTTTTGATTAAAAATCCGTTCTGACCCAAAAAAGTTATTTTCATAAAAAAGTTACCGTATATGACTATTATCGTCTTTCTTTGTTGATTTGTACGACTAAAAATGTTATACTGTATTTAACGATAAAATTGCGAAATATTATTTTCGCCGTTTTAAACGAAAAATGTCGGTGCAGGAGGAAATTATGGAGCTTGTTTCTCGTTTTAACTATATAGGCGCAGGATATTTCGATTCCGTTCAGTCGGATTGGATACACAAAAAGAAGACGACCACCCCGCCGAGAGTTTGCAAAAACTATGAGATCGAACTCTATCTTTCAAAGTCGGGAACGACTTATATAAACGACGTGAAATACGACATCGAACAGTACTCGCTCATCATCTGCAAGCCGGGAGACGTCAGATATTCCGTCAATCCGTTCAAGTGCTACTATTTATATCTTTCCGTCGATGAGGGGAGAATTAAGGAAATTCTCGACTCTCTTCCGCCGCAAATGCAGGCGTTTAACGCCAAAATATTCCTTGACAGGTTTTTCTCGCTTTTAAAATACCCCTCTTCCGCCGTAAACGACGCTTACGCGGAACTCAGAGTTATGAGCCACATAAGCGAAATCGTGTTCCGCCTTGCCGAAAACAGGGATTTCTACGAAAAGCAGAAGTTCGTGAATATGAACGTTTCCAAAGCAATTACCGAAGCGAAAAGATTCATTATGAAGAATTATAATCGCAATATTCAGCTTAAAGACGTTGCAAATCACGTTTTTTTAAGTCCCAATTACTTCCATAAACTGTTCACACAGGTTACGGGCGTTACGCCGCACCAATATATCATCAATCAGAAGATCAACGCCGCCAAGAAAATGCTGCTCGAAAGCGACACGACGATAACCGATATCGTCATAAACTGCGGTTTCAGCTCGCAATCCTATTTCAACGCCATTTTCAAACGCGAGGTTAAAATCACGCCGAACGATTACAGGCGGAGTATGAACAAATACTACAAAATTTAAATTTTTACCCTTCGCGCTTCGGGCGGGTTTGCCCGAAGCGCGAAGGGCTTTTTTACTGTTTCGGATATTCGTCAACCGTTCAACCGAGGTGACCCCTCGACGATTTTAAAGCCCGAAAGCTTCTCTGTTCGTTACGAAATTCGCCTTTACCGTTTTCAGTCTTTCGAAAAGTTCGGTTAAAAAATCCCATTTTTTCAAAACGTCGAATTCGTATGTATGTCCCCAGATATATAAAATCTGCCTTTCGTCGCCATTGCCGCTTCCGTTTTCGCCGCCGTCGGTTTTTTCGGGAAGAGCCTCGAAATCGTCTATCAGACGGAATATCTCGAAATTGGAAAAATGGCACGTTCCAGAGTACTTCATAAGGTTTTCCGGAACGGAAAACTTCATGCTCGTCCCCGCCGTACGCGCGTATTTTATACCGAGATCGCGGGCGATTTTTATTACTCTGTCGTCGTAAGTACCATACGGATACGCCATTCCGACGACCTCTTTCCCGAACCACTCCTCGATATTTTTCTTATCGTAATAAATTTCGTTGTAAATCGTTTCGTCGTCGAGCTTTTCCAGGAAAGGATGAGTGAGCGTATGCACCGCCACCTCGTGCCCTTCGTATAATTCCTTCAAACCTTTGATATTCATACGGTGAATTTCCACGCCCTCGTTCACCCAACCGTTCGCGCGGGTCTGAATGCCCGTGTTTATGTTGAACGTGGCTTTGAAACCGTATTTATTTAACATTTCGACGAATTTTATATCCTGTTCGATACCGTCGTCGAAACTGAACGTTACAAATTTACTCATAACCCGATTTATCCTTTATTTATAAAAATAATTCCGCCGTTTTCAAGTTCGGGAATAACGACCCTCGCTTTTCCGCCGTCTCCGTACGGGTAATCCACGGGAAGAATTTCGTCGCCGTCGCCATTCGAGAAAACGCAGGTTTTTCCGCTTGTTTTCGCGGAAAATTCTATTTCGACGTTTTTGATCTTTCGTTCGTCTTCCGCAAAATCTATCACGGAAACGGCGTATTCCTTTTCGTCTTCGAGAAATTTAAGGTCGATTTTCCTGTCGCTGACCGAAGCGATTTTCTTTCCGCACATATCGGCTATTTCGTACGCCTCGAACCACCGCCCCGAAAAATCGGAGGGCTTGAAGGAATCGAGATACAAATCGTAATAAAACACTTTTCCGCCGCCTGCTTTAAAGGCTGCGATCTGCTTTATCTCCTCATCCGAAAGCCCTTTTTCGGCGGGAATAATCAACGCGCCGAGCGCAAACGGCAAACTATTAAGTTCGCTCGCCCTTACGGCGATAAGCGAAACGAATTCGCGCTTGAACTTTCTGTAAACGCCCATTGCCGAGAAAATGTTGCTTTCCTTTCCGCCCCACGCGCATTTGTTGTCGCCGTTGCAGGTCGCGTCGTAATAAGCGTTGGCGTGTTCGCTGTGCAGAATACCTATGCCCTGCCGAACGCGTTCCTTACCCACGATTTTATCTCCGAGCCTATAAAGCATTTCGTGCATTTTCATTGCCGATGCGTATTTTTCGGTGGGCGTGCCGTCGTTATAGACCATTCCGAAGCCGTTCGGCTCGGGAGAGTCGTCGAAAGCGTAATCGCCGCGCCATTGATAATACATAATCCCCTTGACTCCGCTGCCGATAGCGGCGTAAGTTTCGGTTTCGAATTCTCTGCCCGTCATATCCGCGCGGGCGTTGTATTCGATGAGCCAATAATGTTTCCCGAAAGCCGCCGCCGCGCTTTCCGCGTAGTCCATAACGCGCGATTGTTCGTAATAAAACGCGCCCTTGCAATCGAGATACAAAGTTATCCCGACTATATCCATTTCTTTCGCAACGCGGAAATAGTCCGCGCCGCGCATACTGCTTCCGATCTGAACGGGGCAGCACGTCATACAAGTGAAAGTTTCGGTTTTTACCTTGCGTTTTTTTGCCGTTTCAGCCAAAAAATTAAGATAATCGTTGAACTTTTCGGCATTGAAAAGCCGCCAATCTATCCACCTTTCGGGAGACTCGGAGTAAGTCGGTCTCCTGCGGGGCGGTTCGATGTTTTTACAGTTTTTTTCGTCCGTAACGCCCCTTTTCAAAAGGCTTTCCCTATACTTTTCGATCGCGCTCGGATTATAATCGTAAAAACCCATATGCGGAAAAGCGGGTTCGTTGAAAATCTGAAACCCGACGACGTTTTCATAGCCGCCGAAAAATTCCGCGCCTATTTCGGTAACTTTTTCGTTATCTCTTTTCGCGCCGTCGTGGCAAACGCTGTTGGTTATGAACTGCGACCAATCGGATTTAAGCGGTTTGCCGTTTTCGTCCGTCATTTTTTCGTCCGGGTATTCGTTAAGCCCGTTGTCGTAACCGTTCAGGCGCACCGCAAGAGCCATTCCGAGCTTTTCCGTTTCCTCGGCGATAGCCTTGCCCAAAGGGAAACGCCCTTCGTAACCTTTTTCGCCGAGCGTAAAATCGCCTATCGCCGCCGTACGCACGATATTCACATGCGCGGCTTTCATCCCGGCGAGATCGCGTTTCATCTCGCCGAGTCTGTCGCCGTTTTCCGGCACGGGAACTTTCTTCGGATGATAAGACGGATAATAATGACTGCCTATTCCGAATTCCGCTTTGCCGTTGATGTACAATATTCCGTTTTTCAAGCGATAAGCTTCGGTTTCTTTCATAAAATTATTTTTTCAATTCCTTATAAGCGGATTGAGCTTCGTTGTAAGATTTTTTGTATTTTGCTTTAAGACTTTCGAGTTCTTTTGTGAGCGAGTCGCCGTAATATACGCCCGTGATAGCTTTTTCTTCGAACTGATTCATATCTTTTTCGAGCGTTGTGGAATTTTTCGTCCATTCGTCGGTGTAAAGACAGAAGCAGTTTTTGATGAAGTTGTATCTTCCGACGCCGTTTTTGTCGCCGAGACCCAAAGCGTCGTAGAAAAGCTTATCGGTTTCGTTCAAAGAGTCGACGGAGTTGCCGTTGAATACGTATTGAAGGTAAGCTTCTTTCGAGAAACGATAGTTGAACGATTCGAAAAGCATACCCGCCTTACGAGCCGCCGTAAAGTTTGCGTATTCCGTTTTTACGGTACGGCTGCCGTCCGCGTTCACGGTGTTATGAACGCCGTCAACGCCGTAGTTCATAAGATTTATTCCGTCTTCGGTGTAGAACCAATTCATAAAACGAACTATTTCGCGAGCTTTGTCCTTGCTTACCTTGGACGAAATCATAAAGTTGTTTTCAAATCCGCCCGCGCTCTGAACGCCGCTGTCGCCGTCAGGTCCTTTTATCGGCTGAATGCCTATCCACGTTCCGTTCGCAACGCCGTTTTTACGTAAATCTTCCGTGGAAAGTTTTGCATATTCCGAATAATAAACGGCGCAACCGAGCGTGTTGTTTGCCATTATGTTCTGCAAGCCGCTGTATCCGCGCTCGAAATAACGGTTATCCAGAAGTCCTTCCGCATAAAGCTCTTGCAGGGATTCGAGATAGTTTTTGTACTGAGAATGATATACCGTGGGAACGTAATCGTTACCGTCCATCGCGAAATAATATCTCGTGTCGATACCGAAAGCGTATCTCATATTCGTTATGTCCTGAACGGAGAAAGGAACTTCGTCCGCCTTTCCGTTGCCGTTCGGATCGCCCGTTTTGAACGCGCGGAGAACGTTTACGAATTCGTCCCAGGTGGAGGGAACTTCGAGATTTAACGCGTCGAGCCAATCCTTTCTTATAAGGAAAGAAAGCTGACATTCGGGTTCGCGGATATTCATCATCGAATAGATCTCGAACGTCGAAACGTCGGTGAGTTCCAGAAGCATATTCGGGTCGTTATAACTTTCGACCGTATCCATATAGTTCGGCGCGTACTGCATTAAAAGATCGTAAAGCGGATAAGCCGCTCCGTCTCTTATGAGCGCCTGACGGTTGGGTACGCGGCAAAAAAGCTCGGGCGTATCGTTTCTGCCGAGCGAAGTAACGAGTCTGTCCGCGTAAGCCTCTTCGGAAACGAATTCTATATCGAGTTTAGTGTTTGTCGCCGCCTCTATCTGCGTGATAAGGTTGTCGGTTCTGCTGAACTTGTTTTCGTTTATCGGCGCGAGAATTTTGATCGTAAGCGTGTCTCTCGAATTGAAATCGTAGTTGTAATCCTGCTCGTAGGAGCTTCTCGGCGTTCTTTCTCTTCTTTCCGATTTGTTGCTTTCGGTATTAACGCGGCAACCCGCGAAAACCGAAAATGCCGTTACAAGCGATAATGCGGCGGTTAAGCCTTTTATCAGAGTTCTTTTTTTCATTACTTTCCTCCGTTTACGGAAATTTTTTCCGTTATTGATTTTGTTTTTTTGACGCCGCGCGGCAGCCCGTGCGCGTTTTATACTTTGTTACCTTTATTTATTTTTGA
>CAKQJE010000031.1 GCA_934247225.1 uncultured Clostridia bacterium | reverse complement strand
CCTTCGTGCTGTTCGGTATTTCGAACGATACGAAGCTCGCCGCTCCGAAGAACGCAATAAGTATTGCCAATACAGTAAGAATCACAACTGATTTAGTCTTACTCATTATTGCCTCCTGCTTTTGCCTGTGTTTGTCCGAATCTATTTTCGAGTATGCCCGACAATAAATTCCATATACTGTATTATTATATAACTTAAACGGCTATAAGTCAATAATTTTAACGGAAAAAATTGAATTATTATTTTTTTATTTGTGTTTTTATCGGTTTTTGAACAAAAAAACGGGCGAAA
This sequence comes from uncultured Clostridia bacterium, assembly GCA_934247225.1. Taxonomy (GTDB): domain Bacteria; phylum Bacillota; class Clostridia; order Christensenellales; family Borkfalkiaceae; genus UBA10281. The sequence goes on along the minus strand of CAKQJE010000031.1, from coordinate 24,590 downwards.
AAATCCTCCGTCGATCAAAAAAAACGGGCGGGAAAATCTCCCGCCCGACGATCGGCAACAGCCGCTTGTTTTTCTTCTCGTTTTATTTTTTTCTGATTATCGCGATCGCGCCCGAAAGCCCGCCCATCACCGCGGCGCACGCGATGTCGATAAAAAAGGTAAGTCCGAAGGACAAACCTCCGCCTATAAGTCCGAAAACGAGGAATGTAAGCACGCTCGACGCAGCCCCTATCGCCGCGCCTTTCAAAAAACCTTTGTCACCTTTAACCGCAACCGCCGCCCCGCAAAAAACCGAAGCGAGCTTGATGAACTGATTGACGGGTTTTATAACTCCGTCCGATAAATTCGTGAGACTAAGCACGAGCGCGAATGCGAGAACTGCGATAAGCGTTACCGCAACGGCGGTGATCACCCCTTTTATAAATTGTCCTAAAAAACCTTGTCCGCGGATATCGTCCATAAAAAAACCTCCGCTAATACTTATGCGAAGGTTTTCGTTAAAATTACTTTTTTATTCTTTATCGGAGTTTTCCCCGTCTTCGTGAGTTTCCTCCGCCGCGGGAGCTTCTTCGGCTGCGAGAGCGTCGCTATGAAGCTCTTCGTGAATATCCTCGTGAACGTCCTCGTGATTTGCGGCTTCGTTCGGATCCTCCGAGCTGTAAATCGCGACCTTATCGAATTTGATATAGTTGGGATTTTCGTCCGTACCCGTCTGCAAAACGAAGGAATTGGCTTCGTCGTCCACGGAAACGACCGTTCCGACGATACCGCCGATAGTCATAACCTTAAATCCCGGTTTAATCGCGTTTCTCTTCTCTTTTTCGGCTTCCATCTGAGCTTTTCTCTTTTTGTTGGACAAAAAGTTCATAACGATAAGACCGACGAGGAACACGCCGAGGATTATCCAGATTATTATCTGCTGAGTTCCGGCTCCGCCGCTTGCGGAAGTCGAGTCCGTCGAAGCGGTCGCAGAAAGTAAATTATAAAACATATTTTCTCTCCTGAAATTTATTTACCAAACCTTTGGTTTATTCTATTCTATATTTTTGCAATAATTTAATCAAGCTTATTTATGCGAAAAACAAAAAAATTTTGTCATTTTTCACACTTCTCGCTTATAAACCCGTTTAAACGTCACGATTTTCGTATTTTTTGTAAAACTCTTTACGGAAATCTTTGAAATATCCGCCGAGTATGGAGTTTCTCATACCTTTCATCAGCTTGTGAAGATAGGTTATGTTATGAAGGCTTAAAAGCATTCCGCCCATCATTTCGTTTACGTTCACCATATGGCGAAGGTATGCTTTCGTATAGTTTTTACAGCAATAGCAATCGCATTCGGGATCGAGCGGAGTGAAATCTTCCTTATATTTGCCGTTTCTGACGACGATTTTGCCCTGCGAGGTCATAGCCGTGCCGTTTCTCGCGATACGTGTGGCTAAAACGCAATCGAACATATCGATTCCCCTCATAACGCCTTCTACGAGACAATCGGGACTGCCAACGCCCATAAGATATCTCGGAACGTTCGTGGGATAATCGGGAAGCATTTCGTCCATAAGCTCGTACATAAGTTCTTTCGGCTCGCCGACGGAAAGTCCGCCGATGGCTATGCCGTATTTCGCGTAAGGTTTCGTCTCTTTGAGCGACTCGGTTCTTAAATCCTTATAAAAATTGCCCTGAACGATCGGGAACAACGCCTGGTTGTCGTTTTTATGGTGATTATAACATCTGTCGAGCCAGGAAAGAGTTCTCTTCATCGCCTTTACGCTCGATTTATAATCCGCGCCGTACTCGCTGCACTGATCGAACGCCATAATTATATCCGCGCCGAGATTGTTTTCGATATCTATCGCCCTTTCAGGGGTTATGAAATGTTTACTTCCGTCCACGTTGGAACTGAAAGTAACGCCGTCGTCTTTAATATTATTAAGTTTTGCAAGGGAAAAAACCTGAAATCCGCCGCTGTCGGTCAGAATAGGTTTGTCCCAATTCATAAACTTGTGAAGCCCGCCCGCGGCTTTTACGATTTCGTCTCCCGGGCGCATATACAAATGATACGTGTTTGCAAGGATAATCTGCGAACCCGCTTCTTTAAGATCCCTCGGGTAAACGCCCTTTACGGTGGCTTGCGTGCCTACGGGCATATAAACGGGGGTTTCTATGTCTCCGTGCGGAGTGTGAAGCACACCCGCTCTCGCGCCCGTTTCGCTATCCTGTTTTATAGTTTCGAAATAGAATTTTTCCATAGTTTTTTAAAATAAGTTACCGCAACGCAGAGATGCGCCGTTTATAAAAACAGGCAAGCGTCTCCAAAGGAGAAGAACCTGTACTTCTCTTTAACAGCCAGATTGTAAATTTCGAGAATTTTCTCGCGCGAAGTGAACGCCGCTACAAGCATAACGAGCGTGCTTTCGGGCAAATGGAAGTTGGTTATAAGCCCTTCCACGCACTTGAATTTATAGGGCGGGTATATGAAAATGCTCGTATCGCCCGACTGCGCTTTGACGAATCCGTTTTCGTCCGCGACCGTTTCGAGAGTTCTCACGCTCGTAGTTCCCACGGCTATAACTCTTCTGCCCTCTCTTTTCGCCTTGTTTATCTTTTCGGCGTTTTCCTCGTCGATTTTATAAAACTCGGTGTGCATTTTATGATGCTCCGCGTCCTCTACTTTAACGGGGCGGAAAGTACCCAAGCCGACGTTTAACTGAACTTCGGCGAACTCCACGCCTTTGGCTTTCAGTTCGTCCATAAGCCGAACGGTGAAATGAAGCCCCGCGGTGGGCGCGGCGGCAGAACCTTCTTCTTTGCAATAAACCGTCTGATAACGGTCTTTGTCCTTTAATTTTTCGTGTATGTAAGGGGGGAGCGGCATTTCGCCTACTCTCGACAAAATATCTTCGAAAACTCCGTCGAAAATAAAGCGGATAATTCTTCCGCCGTCGTCCGTTCTCGAAAGAATTTCGACTTTCAGTTCTTCGTTTATGACGAGAATTACGCCCTCTTTACACTTCTTTCCCGGTTTCACGAGACATTCCCAGTCGGTCAGATTGAGCCTTTTGAGTAGCAAAATTTCCGCTTTTCCGCCGTGCGAGGTGTAAGCGTAAATTCTCGCCGGGTAAACCTTCGTCGTGTTTATAACGAGGAGATCGCCGGCTCTAAGATAGTCTCCGATATCGTAAAAATGTCTGTGTTCGACCTTATCGGCAACTCTGTCATACACCAGAAGCCGCGACGCGTCTCTCGGTTCGATCGGCGTCTGCGCGATAAATTCTTCGGGTAAATCGTAATAAAAATCGCTTGTTTTCAGCATATCGGTTCAAATATCAATCCGTGTCGAACAGCGAAAGCTGTTCTCTTAATTTTCTCGGTACTTCCCTGCCTAAATGCTCGTAAGCCTTGGGCATCAGCACCCTCCCTCTCGGACTTCTCTGAATGAAGCCGAGCTGCAAAAGATAAGGCTCGTAAACGTCCTCTATCGTGTTTGCGTCCTCGTTTATCGTTGCGGCAATCGTGTCGAGACCGACGGGACCGCCGCCGAATTTTTCGATCATCGAAGTTAAAAGCCTTATATCTATATTGTCGAGTCCGAGTTCGTCGATTTCGAGTCTTTCAAGCGCATGGCGCGCGTCGTCATAAGTGATTTCCTCGTGATTCATAACGATAGAGAAATCGCGCACGCGTTTCAAAAGTCTGTTTACTATTCTCGGCGTGCCACGGCTTCTTCTCGCGATTTCGACCGAAGCTTCTTTCGAAACGGGGGTGCCTAAGGTTTCCGCCGAACGGCGGACTATTTCCGCAAGCTCTTCGACGGAATACATTTCGAGCCTTAAAATAACGCCGAATCTGTCTCTTAAAGGCGAGCTGAGCATACCCGCCTTAGTCGTCGCGCCGACAAGCGTGAAACGTTTGAGCGGAATCTGAACCGACCTTGCGGACGGACCTTTTCCGATAATGAAATCGAGCGAAAAATCCTCCATCGCGGGATAAAGAATTTCCTCTACGTTATGGTTTAATCTGTGAATTTCGTCGATAAACAGTACGTCGCCCTCGTTAAGATTGGTTAAAATCGCGGCAAGATCGCCCGATTTTTCTATCGACGGTCCCGAGGTTACCTTTATCTGCACGCCCATTTCGGCTGCGATAATGTGCGCGAGCGTGGTTTTACCCAAACCCGGGGGACCGTAAAGCAAAACGTGGTCGAGCGGCTCGCCGCGAAGCTTGGCGGACTGCATGAAAACGGACAAGTTGGTTTTAGCCTTTTCCTGCCCTATGTACCCCTCCATAGACTTCGGGCGAAGTACGTTTTCGACTTCGTCGTATTCGGTTTTCGTGCTGACGATCAGACTTTCTTCTTCATCGAACATTTTATCTACCCATACTCTTCAAGGCGAAGGAAATTACGTCCTGAATTGTTTTCGCCCCTTGTTCCTTTGCTGTTTTTACCGCGTTTCTGCTCTGTACGCCCGAAAATCCGAGACCCATAAGCGCGATGACCGCGTCTTCGTCGTCCGACGAAAAAGTCGCCGCGGGTATTTCTTCGGAAGTTATCCGTATCTCCTCTTTGGAAACGCTCTCGCGAAGTTCGAGAATAATTCTTTCGGCGGTCTTTTTGCCAAGTCCCTTAATTTTGGAAAGCCCTTTGACGTCGCCCGTGGCGATAGCCGTGGCAAGATCGCCGAGGTTCATTCCCGAAAGGATACCCATCGCCATTTTAGGTCCTATACCCGAAATCGCGACGAGCTTTAAAAACATTCGCTTTTCTTCTTTGTTCGCAAATCCGAAAAGACTTAATCCGTCCTCTCTCACCTGCATATAGGTGTAAGCTCCGCCCTCTTTTTTTGCCGAAAGCTCGGCGAGAAGCTCCGTAGAACACAAAATCTCGTAACCTATTCCGTTGTTTTCGAGAACGACTCCGCCGTCGAACTCGTCTATGACTTTTCCTTTTATGTAAGCTATCATTTCTGCTCCTTATTGCCGCGCGGCGAATTTCCGTTTCCTGCTTCGGCGAACTTACTTTATGCCGAACGGCGAACGAAGTCTGTTTGTCTGCGCGTGCGTAAGCGCGACGGCGAGCGCGTCGGCGGCGTCGTCCGGGCGGGGAATTTTATCGAGTTTTAAAAACGTTTTGACCATCATCTGTATCTGATGCTTGTCCGCTCTGCCGTACCCCGTAAGCGCCTGCTTTATTTGCAGCGGCGTGTATTCGTAAAGTCTGCCGCAATTTTTAACGCAGGTAAGCAGAATAACTCCCCTCGCCTGCGCGACGTTAATACCCGTCGTGATATTGTTATTGAAAAAAAGTTCTTCGAGCGCGATTTCCTCGGGGTGAAATTTCTCCGCAAGTTTCTGCACGCCCTCTTCCAAAAGCGCGAGCCTTACGGGAAGAGTTTCGGTTTTGGGCGTTAAAACGACTCCGTAATCTATAACCCTGCTGTTGCCTTTTTCGGTTTCGATAACCCCGAAGCCCATTGTCGCAAGCCCGGGGTCTATGCCAAGTATAATCATATTCCTTATTATTTTATATGAAATAAGAAAAATAGTCAAGCGAATACGAATGCCGGGCAAGAATAATACGATCGTTTGCGGCATAAAAAAACGAACGCTCCCGCGTCCGTTTTTGTTTTTTCGGATTTTAAATTATTCCGTAGATATATTGTTCGATATTAAATTCCGCGGTCGCTTTTTCGTAAGACCTTAACGAACGGGAATATCTCATATATTGCACGGTAACTTTATCGCCTATCTTAAAGGACGAGTCGCCGAGGAAGTTTTCGAGTTCGGTGAGCGTGGAATTGGTGTAATTGCTGACGTCTATACTCTTGCTTCCGACCTTTACCGAAAGGATTATATCACCCTCTTCCATTCCGCCTTTGGAGAACGAACCGTAAGCGTCGAGCGTGTCGATAACGACGTAAGTTTTCGTCGACCACGCGCTGTTATAGAACGTGCTTGCGTCGAACGTTACGCCGAAATCGAAGTTGCCTTCGACATAGCCTTTATCGAGAAGTTTATCCATTATGGCTTTTACCGTTCCACAGGGAATGGCGAACGACAAACCTTGCGCCGCGGACGACTTATACCCCGCGTTTACGATACCAATAAGCGCACCCGTAGACGCGTCGAACAAGCCGCCGCCCGAGTTTCCGCCGTTGATCGCGGCGTCCGTCTGAATAAGAGTCATTTTTCTGTTTTCCACGGTCACGTCGCGGTTGAGCGCGCTGATTATGCCTTTCGTGACCGTGCCGCCGAGATAACCGAGAGGGTTACCTATCGCAAGCACGTCCGCGCCGATGATGAGGCTGTCGCTTTCGTACATCATTTCCGCCGCGGTAAGACCCTCGAAATCGTTGTTTTCGTCGAGCGCAATCCATAAAAGAGCTATATCCGACACGGGATCGGCGCCTATAAGCTCGGCGGTATATTCCTTGCCGTAAATAGATTTCGCGGTCATCTGCGAAGCGTTTTCGATAACGTGGTGACAGGTTATGACAAGCGCCTGATCGTTGTTCCCGTCATCGTCGCTGTCGTCGAAAGCGAGGATTACGCCGCTTCCGCTGCTCTTCGAAGAACCGACTATGCAATAAAGTTCGAGAACGGACGGGCGGACTTTTGCGACGACTTCGGTCGTCGTCGTGGGCGAAAGTTCGTTTGCCGTGGTATATTTAAGGTTAAAATTGATTTCGCTCGGGTTTACTCTCCCGATCGATTCCGAGCTTTCTGTTCTGTCCGACGTCGAGCCGTTCAATCCGTCTCCGTCGGTGAAAAACCCGTCCGAGCAGGAACAAAGCGACATGACAATCGCGAACACAAGCACGAATATAAACGATTTTTTGATATTTTTCATATATAAAAACGTCTCCCGTTATTTGTTTTTTTACGCTTCTATCTTTTTACGCATATCATTCTACACATTTTTTATTATTTCCTTATGTTCGCGGAATAACAAAAAAGTGAAACTTTTACAAAAGAAACCGTCGGTTTTTTCCCGACGGTTTCACCGCTTTGCCATATTTCAGGCAAAGCTTCTTGTCTGTTTTTAAGAAATTCCGCCTGTTTTCTTCTGTTTTTCGTTATATGGCAACGCATATATTTAAACCAACGAAAACCCGAAAACAAACGGTATTTCAGAAACGCGCCCCGATGACTTCCGTCAAATAGCCCGTTCCGATTTCGTTGACGATATTACTATGTTCAGCTTTCCCGACGATTATACGCGGAACTTAAAAAAAGCCGCGAAAAATTTTCCGCGGCTTTAAATCGTCAGTCTTTTACAATCGTCCGGATAAAATCATTCGGACAAAATCATTTTGTCGCTCGCCATTTCCTCTCCCGTGATTTTTTCGAATTTTTCCAGGAGGTCGGCTATCGTGAGTTTCTTTTTCTCCTCGCCTTCCACGTCGAAAATAACCTTGCCCGCATTCATCATTATAAGGCGGTTGCCGTGGGTTATCGCGTCGTTCATGTTATGCGTGATCATAATGGCGGTGAGTTTATCCTTTTCGATAATCTCGTCGGTAAGCGCAAGCACTTTTTTCGCCGTTTTCGGGTCGAGCGCGGCGGTGTGTTCGTCCAAAAGCAGAAGTTTGGGATTCGAAAGCGAAGCCATTAAAAGAGTGAGAGCCTGTCTTTGCCCGCCGGAAAGAGTTCCGACTTTCTGCCCCGTCCTCGTTTCCAACCCGAGTTCGAGACCCGCAAGCAATCTTTTATATTCTTCGAGTTCGCCCTTTTTCATACCCCACTTCAAGCCGCGTTTTTTTCCTCTTCTCGCGGCGAGCGCGAGATTTTCTTCTATGTTCATATTCGCAGCCGTTCCGAGAAGAGGATCCTGGAACACTCTGCTCATAAGCGAGGCGCGTTTGTATTCTTTAAGCGAGGTAATATCCCGCCCGTCGAGAATAATCTTGCCGTCGTCCGCGGGGAATACGCCCGAAATGACGTTGAGCATTGTGGATTTTCCCGCGCCGTTGCCGCCGATAACCGTTACGAAATCGCCGTCTTTAAGCGTTAAGTTCAAACCTTGAAGAGCTTTTTTCTCGTTTACCGTGCCTTTGTTGAACGAAAGAGAAACGTTTTTAAGTTCAAGCATTTTTCTTCCTCCCGGCAATTTTTGCCTTTATCGCGGGAACGCACAAAGTTACCACGATTATAACCGAAGCGATGAGTTTAAGATCGTTCGTATTCATTCCGAGACCTACGGCGACAGTGAAAATAAGCCTGTAAATAACGCTGCCGATAACAACGCCTAAAAGTTTTACCCAGAACGAAAATTTATTGCCGATAATAAGCTCGCCGATTACGACCGAGGCAAGACCTATAACTATCGTTCCGCTCGCCATATTTACGTCCGCCGAGAAATTGTACTGCCCGATAAGCGCGCCCGAAAGTCCAGCCAAACCGTTACTCGTCATAAGCGCGATATATTTCGTTTTATCGGTGTTAATCCCCTGAGCTTTCGCCATTTTCTCGTTGCAACCCGTCGCTCTCACCGCGCTGCCGATTTCCGTACCGAAAAACCAGTACATAACGGCGATAATCGCCGCTATCGCTATAACGCTCGAAATGATCGTGAGAAGGTTTTTATCGTCGATGACGCTGAGCGAAAACAGTTTTGCGAACATACCGTTATACGTCGAAGCCTTTGACGGAATCGAAACGTTCGGTTGCTCCCTTAAGATATGAAGGTTAATCGAATAAAGAGCCGACATAGTGAGAATTCCCGACAAAATCGGCGGAATTTTAAGTTTGGTGTTAAGGGTTGCCGTCAACGCTCCTGCGAGCGCCCCTGCGAGAAAGGCGAAAAGCATCGCGAGAAGCGCAGGCACGCCCGCTTCTATCGAAACAATCGCAACCGCGCCGCCCGTCGCGAGAGAACCGTCGACCGAAAGGTCGGCGAAATCGAGTATTTTATAGCTTACATACACGCCGAGGGCAAGAACAGCCCACATCAGTCCTTGCGCAACGCCGCCCGGCAAAGCGCGAACGATATTCATTATATCCATTAAAAAGTTCCCCGATAAAAATTATTTGTTGTATTCGTTTTTAAGAGCCGCTATATCCGTCGCAGTGATTTTGAGAGCGGAATTCTTCTCTAAAAGCCTTGCGGCGTTTTTCTCGTTGATAACGAAAGTTGCATCCTGATTGTAGTATTCGAAAGGAATTGCCGAAGCTTTTTCGCCGTTTAAAATTCTGATTGCGATTTCGGCCGTCTGAACGCCGAGTTTTTTGTAATCGATGCTGAGCGTCGCAAGAGCTTCGTCGTCTTCGCACATTCCGTTTTCGCCGGCGATGACGGGTATGCCCTTAGGCGTTAAAATGTCGCACGCAAGGCGCATATTTGCCGCAAGAAGGTTGTCCGTCGGGATAAACACGGCCTGGATATCCGAACCGATACTTTCGACGACCTGCTGAATGTCGCTCGTCGCGGTAACGGTGAAGTCCTGCGTTGCAAGCCCTATTTCGGCGCAGCGTTCTTTTGCAAGCTGAACCTGTTTCTGAGAGTTTTCCTCTCCTCCGCAGTACAAGAAACCTATTTTGGTTAAGTTCGGAACGATTTTCCCGATAAGATCTATCTGTCTCGCAATGGGCGCCATATCGCTCGTTCCCGTTACGTTTTCTCCCGAAATATTTCCGATAACGGGATCTGTTACGGCCGTGAAAAGCACGGGGATTTTCGTCGTTGCGGTGGAAAGCGCTCTCGCAGAAGATGTCGCAATGCCCAAAAGCAAATCGCATTTACCCGCCACAAGGTTGGAAGCCATCGTCTTTTCGTTGTTAGAGTCGCCCTGAGCATTCTGCAAATCGAAGTCTATAGTTTTGCCGTTGTCCGCCGCCCATTTGTTTAAAGTTTCGGTGAAACCTTCTCTTGCCGCGTCCATAGCCGTGTGAGTGGCGACCTGCAAAACGCCGATTTTATAATCCGTCTTTTTGCCGCCGCAACCGGTCGTAAGCATCGTTCCCATAGCGCACACGGCAACAAGCGCCGCGCATAAAAACCTTTTTATCGTTTTCATAATTTAACTCCTTCGGAAATTAGATTTTCGCAAAAAAAAATCGCAGCCTCAAGCTACGATTACAAAGTCACGTCTTTTTTTAAGACAAAGCAAAAAATATCGTAGCTAAATATTAACTAAGACTGCGATAAAAATAAAAATAATAGCTTGCTTTGCCGACGAATAACATTTTCGTTTTTTCTTGCGGACAGTCCGCTCTCCTTTTTCTTTATGCCGCTATGATACACCCCGAAAAAACTTTTGTCAAGGATTTTAAAGCGGATTTAGGCAAAAAAGCGTTAAGAAATTTTTATATCTGCCGTCAGAATTTCAAATTTTGCTCATCTTACATTTATATAATGTAATGCTTTTATGAAATTGTTTTTCCTGCATTATCGATTTTCACCATACAGCGAAAACATTTTGAAATATTTTATAAATTTTATGAAATAACTTGCAAATGGTTGACTTATTTTTCCGATTGACGTATAATACGGCAGAAGAATTTAAATACAAGGAAAGGAGAATTTAAAATATGTCAAATATCTGGCACGACATATCGCCCGGACGCATAAGCCCGGAAGATTTTATATGCGTTATCGAAATAAGCAAGGGCAGCAAGAAAAAATACGAACTCGACAAGGAAACGGGACTCATCATTCTCGACAGAATATTATATACGTCCACGCACTACCCCGCAAACTACGGTTTTATCCCGAGAACTTACGGCGACGACGGCGACCCGCTCGACGTGTTGCTTCTCTGCTCGGAAGCCTTAGAGCCGCTCACTCTTTGCAGGGCATACCCGATAGGCGCAATCTCGATGATAGACAACGGAAGAAACGACGAGAAAATTATCGCCATTCCGTTCACCGATCCGAACTACAACCGCTACACCGATTTGACTCAGCTCCCCACGCACATATTCGACGAAATGCGGCACTTCTTCTCGGTTTACAAAAACCTCGAAGGAAAAGAAACCGCCGTTAAAGAAGTCATCGGCAAATCCGAAGCGATAGCGATAATCGAAAAGGCCATAAAGGACTATAACGACAAATTTGTCATTAACGGCAAAAAAAGCGATTTAATCAACTTATAGACCGACTTTTAAAAAATTTAAGACAACGAAAAAAGCCTTCGGAACGACCGCTCCGAAAGCTTTTGATTTTTATTGAAACTCTTATAAAATTTCAAGATTTTTGTGGAATATTCTTCTGAAATCGGAGAAGGCGTTCAAAGCGTCTTTGATTTCGAGCGAAGCGTCGCCCTCCACTTCGGTTTTCATTATGACCGAATCTCCTAAAACGTCGCAGTTAAGCGATATCACGCAGGAAGACATGCTTCTGTCCAGACTTTCCGCAATTCTGAGCATTATTCCGAGTTTTCTTATCGCGTCTATATCCTCTTCAGAAACGTACGCTTTGTATTTTACGATTTCGCTCATATTGAGATCGTCGTTGGCGTGAACGGCGGCGACAAGCGCAGCCATAACCGTTTCGCGCGTGCTTAAACCGTAAATACTCGCATTCATTATAATATACGCCGTATGTTTTTCGTAACCGTAATATTTTATCGACGCGCCCGAATCGTGAAGCATCGCCACGACTTTAAGTATTTTAAGATACTGTCTCGGGAATTTATGAAGCACGCGGAGCTGCTTGAAAAGCTGAACGGAAAGATTTACTACGTGTTCCACGTGTTTCTGATTGCAATTGTAAAATCTTACGAGAGTCTGCAAGCTGTAAGTCAGAACGTCGCTTATAGGCTTTTCGATAGTCGAAGGCATAGCGTAATTGAACATAATGCCCTCTCTTAAACCGCAGCCCGAAATGACCATCTGTTCGTAATTCATATATTTGACGAAGCTGCTTATAGCCGCGAGCGCGCTCGGAAGAATGTCCGCACGGGAAGACGAAACACCTTTTATCCTCTTCTTTTTATCAAGGTCGAGGACTTTGAGCATATCGTACAAATTGTTGAATTCTTCTACGTTTATGCGATAATTATGTACCGTGCTGATCGGGCTTTTCTTCATCATTTTGCTGAGTTTGCAAAGACTTCTGAACGACCCGCCCACGCCTATCATCTGCGTTTCGGGATCAACCTCTTTAAGCCATTCGATACGTTTTAACTGTTCGGTGAAAAACTCCTCTATCTTAGCCGCCTGTTCCGCGGGAGAAATGCCGTCGTTCTGGAAAAGTTCGGTCAAAGTGACCGCTCCGAACGGAAGCGTTTCGAAATGGAGAAGATTTTTTCTGTTATACTGAACGATTTTCGTCGAACCGCCGCCGATTTCGAGGATAAGTCCTTTGGGAATATCCATTGTATTGATAACGCCTTTATAAACGTAAGTGGCTTCTTCGTCGGCTGTTAAAACTCTGAGCTTTATGCCGCAGGTCGTTGCGACCTCGTCCAAAAAGCTGCGCTGATTTTTGGCTCTTCTCACCGCCGCCGTAGCAACGGCTATTATTTTTTCTATACCGTAAGCGTCGCAAAGCTTGCGGAACATTTTAAGCGTTTTGAGCGTTTCGGCTATTCTCTGCGGCTTCAAAAAGCCGTCTCTTTCCATATCTTTTCCGAGCCTTACGCTTTCTTTAAGCTGATCTATAACTATAAAATGACCGTCTCCGAGCATTTCCACGACGACGAGTCTTGCAGTGTTCGAACCTAAGTCGATAATTCCGATTTTTTCCAATTTCTTAACCTCTGAGTAAATAAATCAAATACAAACATTTAAATATTAAATTGTACTGTGTAATATTAGCACAAGTTTTCGAATTTGTAAAGGGGGCTATTGCCGATTTGTGCAATTTTCCCCACATATTGTGCAATTTGCAAACATTCGAACAATATATAGGATGTCGGGCGAGACGATTTTTCTCTTATTTTTTATCGGAAGCCGTCATTTCTTCTATTTTTTCGTTTATTTCCTCCGAGAAAAACTGCGCGACGGAAAGCGCGAGCAGAAAACCGCCGAAAATTCTTTTGAGAATTTCCCCGTCCATAGCCTGCGCGGCGAAACTCCCCGCAAAAGACAACGCCGCCGCGGGTATTATTATCCATAAAATACCGTCCGTTCTCACTCTCTTATTCTTAATATGAATAATAAGCGACACGACCGCCATCGGAATGAACGCCGCGAGATTTATCGCCTGCGCCTGCTTTTGTTCTACGTCGAAAAAGATAGTGAGAAGAGGAACGAGTATGGTTCCTCCGCCCATTCCCATTCCGCCGAGTACGCCCGATATAAGCCCCGTTAAAACGAGTAAAACGTATTTCCACATATTGCCTCTCAGAAAAACAAAAGTTTAACGCCCGCGGCGAGCATTATAACGGCAAAAATCCGCGTTATCCATTTCGAGGAAAGCTTGCCGAGCAGCCACGCGCCCGCAATTCCGCCGAGAACGACGCCCGCGCCCGACGGAATTCCGACAGGGAAATTAAAACTCCCTTTTAAAAAATACACTACCGCGCTTATTATCGAAACGGGCAGAATTATCGCTATCGCCGTGGCATGAGCGGCTTTGGCTTTCATTTTCAATAAAAAAGTGAGCAGCGGAACGACTATCATCCCGCCTCCGCCGCCGAAAAAGCCGTTCGCAAGCCCCGTTACCACTCCCGTTAAAATCAGATATAATTTTTCTTTTATGTTTTCAGTCATATTTCCACACGTTCGCAAAGTAAAACTTTCAGAACGTTCCTAACAAAACACTATTATTCCCATATCCGCCGATTATAACCCTCCGCGCCGCGGCGTAAATAAAATTTTTCCGATAAATTGTAAAAATCTTTAATATTTGCCGTAGAATTATTGCATTTTTTCGTCGAATGCTGTATAATAGAAAAGTCTAATATATGGTCGCGTCCGCACACGCGTGTTTTTTGGCGCAAAAAAACGGGAAATGAAGCGAATTTGCTTGGATTTTCGTTTTTCGGAAGCCGTGAACGCGGGGCGGACAGGCTAAAAACTTCAAAAAGGTGACTTATGAACAAAACTCAGAACAAGTTTAACTTCAAAGCGTTCATCATGCTTCTGACGGCGCTCGTTCTTTCGCTCGTTCTCTGCTGCGCTACGGCTTGCGGCGGAAGTTCAAGCGAATCTTCGTCCGCTTCGGAATCCGAATCGTCTTCCGAAGACGAAACGGTAAACGATACGCAAATGATCGCGAACGGCAACTTCGAACTTTACGTTCCCAAGACCGCCACTTATCCTTACACGCTCAGCTCGACTGTCAAGTGGTCTTCGAGAACCACTTACGGAACGACCAAGTCTTCCGGTATCATAGATATCACGAAAGACGCTTACAAAGATAAGGGTCTCGAACGCGAAGGCGCCGCAGAAGGCGAAACCAAAATCCTTATGCTTGCCAACGACGTCAACTCCAAGGGAGAAGGCGCCGCTCAGTACACCACTTCGAACACTACGATTACCGCGGAATACGGCGTAGATTATAAGCTTACCGTATGGGTTCTCACTCAGGACGTTGCGGGTAAATACGCCGACAACAACCCCGAAGTAAACACGGGCGCGTACATCGAAGTCAAAAACACCGTCGGACAGTCTATCGAGTCGACGATCGTCGACAATATCGACACCAAGGGCGAATGGAAGCAGTACACGCTTTATCTCAGACCGAGCAACTACGCTACCACCAAATATCAGGTAGTTTTAGGTTTCGGACACGGTTCGAGCGATAACAAACTCAGAGGCTGCTCCGGTTACGCTTATTTCGACGACGTCAAGATTGAAAAACTCGAAGACGGCGATTTCGAAAAAGCCGACGGCGAAACCCTTAATCTTTACGACGGAGAAGACAAAACCGAAACGTCTTTCGTTCTCGACACCGCAAAATCCGAAGAAAGCGCCGTCAAGGTGGACTTCACCAAAGCCGCTACGTCGACAGACGTTCTCGGCGGAGGCTCGGGCGAATTCAACAAATTCAACGTCAACAACAAAAACGACAGCGAAGGTTACACCGTAAACGCTCCCGAAAACGGCGAGCTTACGATCGATTTCAGTCAGCTTAAAAGAGAATACGGCACGTCCTATTCTTACACGACTATTCCTTTCGATCTCGAAAAATACGTCGATAACGACGAAGACGCGGACACCGATTACAAGGGAATAATGATTTCCTTCATCGCGAACGTTTCCGCGAAGAGTTATTCCAAGAACGCTTCCGTAAAAGTTCTCGATAACAACAAAGAAAACGGCGGTTTCGACAGCTTCGCCACCGACGGCAAAGACGTAAGATACGCAATCTATCTTACGACCAACAGAACGGACGGCGAAAAACCGTTGCAGTATCAGCTCAAAATCACGTTCGGCCCCACCGCCGAATCGACAGTAAATGCGGACTTCCCCATCGGTAAAGCCGTATTCAAGGATTTCAAAGTAGTAAAACTCAACGAAGAAGAATTCAATCTTGCGGACACGTCGAACAACGGAACGAAAGTTACTCTTCTCGGCGATTACAACTCCGACACTTCTTCCGACGACGACAATAACGACGAAACTAAGGACAGCTACGCGATTTCTACCGGCGCCGTTATGTACGACGCAACGAAGAAAGACGCGGACGGTCGTTACGACGGTTACGAAGTAAGCGTCGATCAGATCACCGGCGGAGCTTACAGAGCTGCGGGCAACACCGACGCGGGTCACAAAGCTATCCTCGTCAACAGCGCTTACAACTACTCTATAAGCGGTCTTAACGACGCGCTTAACGCTCTTAAAAAAGATTATCTCGCAGGCAACAACGGAGACAACAAGGAAGTTCAGGCTATCGCGCTTTATTCCGTAAACGGTTACTACATTCGTATGACTTCTAACGGACTTCCGATCACCGTTCCCGCAAACAGCGTTTACAGCTTCACCGTTAAACTCAGAGTTATCAGCGGCGAAGCGTTCGTAAGACTTTACGATTACGACACTACCGAAATCGACTCCAAGAGTCAGATTTCCAAATTCACCGTAAACGGCGAAGAGTACGAAATGAGTACGAAAGTAACCGCGAACAGCAAAAAGGCTCTCGACGGCTACACTACCGTAACGTTCGTCGTAAGAACGGGCGACAAGGCTAAGACGTTGGAACTTCAATACGGTTTCGAAGGTTTAGGCTCGATGCTTATCGGCAGCGCGGACAAAGGAGCTACTTACTCCTCCGCAAGCGATTACGACACTCTCGTTAAAGCTTACGCGGCTAAATCCGCACTTTACGAGTTGGAAGAAACCGCTTCTTACACCAAGACCGTTAAGTACTACACCGACGAAGACAAGAAGAACCCCGTCAAGGAAGAAGACGAAGACGGCAACAAAGTCGACAAAGTCGTCGAAACTACCGACGTAGTCGTTTCTTACGGTTACCTTAAAGACGAATCGGGCGACGGCAGAACCGCGGTTGTTATGTTCTATCGTTACGACACGATCGACTCCGATGATTACGTTATCGAAGCTGACGACTCGACAAGCGACAGCACTTCCGACTCCGACTCCACGTCCGACAGCACCGACACTTCGAGCTACGCTTGGCTCCAAATCGTATCCATTATAATCGCGGTTGCCCTTGTTGCGGCGCTTGTTGCGGTTATCATTCGTATGTCGACCAAGAACAAGAAGAGCAAGAAGAGAAAAGCCGAATCCTACTATCAGAAAGGTTACGATAAGTCCAAGAGATACAGCGGAAACGGCAACAACGCCAACAAGAACAACATCGAAGCTCCCGACGCAACCGACGAAGCATATGACTACGGCGACGGCGAAAACGGAGACGGAGAAAAGAAAGACTGATAACTGAAACTATTTAAGTTTAGTTCTATAAGTTAAAATAAGCAAGCGGGCGGCTCGATTTCGAGCCGCCCGCAGTTTTTTAAATGTTTTTCTTTTAATGTTTAAGCTGTTTCTATTTCGGAAATTCCGATAAAGGTATTTTGTTTTTAATTTTTCATTTTGAGATAAACGTTTTTAATCCCTTCGAGTCCTGCTTTTTCGCCGTTTTCAATCGCTTTTCCATACATTTCGATTGCTTTCTTATAGTCTTTCCTCACGCCGAAACCGTTTTCATAACAGATTCCGAGATTGTGATACGCAACGCCCGAACTGCACTTTTCGGCAGCAGTCTTAAAACACTTCACCGCTTCTCTTTTATCTTCTTTTACGCCGTTGCCTTGCAAATAGCAAAGTCCGATATTGATAATCGCTTCTTCCTCGCCGAAATTGTATGCGTCGGTAAATAATTCAAAGGCTTTTTTGTATGCCGCTTCGGTTTTGACGGTATAGTAGTAATAAAGCCCCACTTGCAGGCACGCCGACGGGTTTTCGCCCTTCACGCTCTTTTTCAGCCAATGAAGCGCCGTTTCCCTGTCGGCGGTCACGCCGTAATACCCGCAAGCATACGCCATACCAATGTTATATTGTGCGGCGGCATTGCCGAGTTTCGCGGCTCGTTTGAAAAGTTTAAGGGCGGTTTTCTCGTCCTTTTCAAGCCCGAGTTCGTCACCGAGATATGCTTCCGCCATTCTTTCGATTGCATCCGGAAAGTCCATTTCCATAGCCGCCTGATAGAATCGTAAAGCGTTTTTATAATCTTTCTTTTGCTCTTCGCAAATCGTCGCAATCGCCCAATAAAGACCGACAACCTTCAACTCACACTGCGCGAAACAATCGAGCGCGTCGTCGAATTTGCCTTTATTGTAATAATAATATCCTAAATCGAGAAGAGCGTCGTCTTGTCCGAGTGCCGCCGCTTTTTTAAGATAATAAATATATGCCTTTTTGTCGGGTTCTACCTTATACATACCCGTTTCGCGAACTCTTGCGTACATATAAAGGCTTTCGGGATCGTTGTGGTGAACGCCGTCCAAAAGATATTTCAAACCTTTTTTGTAGTCGTGCGGAACAAACCTGTCGTTCAGATACACATATGCCAAGTCAAAATTGAGAGAATGTTCGCCAAGGCTCAATCCTTTTTCGTACCACTCTATGGCTTTGGGAACGTCTTTCAGTTCTTCATTGTTTAAGTAGATAAAGCCTATCTTTTTTGCAACCTCTATATCTCCGAGGTAAAAAGCACGCTCGTAATATTTCAGCGCGTTTTTGACGTTTTCGATCTCGGAATCTTCAATCGGAGTATTGAAATAATACAAATCGCCGAGAGATCTTGCCGCTGCCGCCACACCCAAATCGGAGGCTTTGGCGTAACACTCGATTGCTTTTTGAATATCGATTTTTACATAACCGGTTTCATAGCAAAATCCGAGACGGGCAAAACACTCCGCTTCGCCTTTGTTTGCACCCTCCGTATAAACGTCGAACGCTTTTTTGTATTGAGAGCGGTAGCCCCAAGTGTCGCCAAGAACAGTATATGCCAAAACACCGTTGTCGACGGCTTTTTGATAGTAAATCGTTGCGGTTTTGAAATCGCCGTCATCGGAATATAAATCGCCGACAGAAACGTAGTACTTCGGCTTTTTCTCGGCAAGCTTTTTGTATTTTTTTATTTTATCGTTCATTGTTTCTTTGTTATCCCTCATTTTAGAAAACGGTTTAATAATGGTCGTATAACTTTTGCTGTCTTTTGCTTTTCATAAAACCCTCCCGATTTAGGCGGTTATTATAACAGACTTTATTATATCAGACTTTGCCGCATTTTTCAATAATTCGTCCGATTTTATTATACATAACCGAACTTTGTATAAATAAAAGGCGACCAAAGGTCGCCCGTAATTTTGTCGTCTAATGAATGATTTCTCAATGCCATATCTTTAAACCCGATAGAATACGCTGTAATTGATTACAGTGTAATTTTATAAGAAACCTCGGATATTGTCAAGCCCCGAGAGGTTATTTTATTGTTTGCATTAAAAAAAAGCCATAAAAAAATCGGGAAAACCTCCCGATTTAAAATATTAACGTATTTATTGTACTCCGTAAACAATTCCTTTTCTGAACGAAAGCTGATTGTCTCTTTACTTTTTCTTATATTCTGCCCGTCTTCAACATTGTATCGGCAGTCTCTTTCAGTAGTAAAGTCGCAAATTCCGCCTGCTTCAAATAAATCTCCCGATTATCCGACCGAGAAGAAAAATATTGTCCGTAATAATCACAGACGGCAATCTGATAAAAATACAACCGATATAGATTTTCCAAGTCATAATCGTTCAAAGCCGAATATCGGGAATATGCTTTCAAGTAATTTTCAAGAAGTCCCTCGTCGATTTTCCCGTCCGCACAACACTGCGCGCCGTACACGAAAGATCTCGTTATTTCCCAGATTCCCGGATGCACGCATGCTGTCGTCCAATCGATTACGGCGTTAAGATGCCCGTTTTTGCATAAAAACCGACTGATAAAATAGTCGCCGTGCGTGTTTCCGAGCGTAAGCTTATCGAGATCGAATTTCCAAACCGGAAGACGAGCCGTAAAATCTATTCGCCATTTCAAATCGCCGATAATCTTTTTGTCTCCCGAGCAAACAGCCGTTTCCAAAGAAGTTTTATATGATTTTATAGCATTTTGCGGCGTCATATACTTAAAAAAGTTTTCGTCTATCCCTTCCGGAAGCTTCGGGTAATCTTTTAACACGCTATGAATTTTGCCGAGCATTTCGGCGGATTCCGTCAGAAGAGTTTCCGACGCACTATGCCAGACAAGAATAATACGAACCCTGCCAAAACGCCGCAATTTCCGCGCTTTTTGCCAAATCCTCACTTGAAGTACGGCAGTACGTCGGCGTTCGTCTTTGCCAAAAATCATCGAAAATATCGGCGTTTTGGTCGATAGCCGAGAAGAACCTCTGCTATGAGTCCGATGGCGGATTTTTAGACTAAGACAAGGCGCGCGAGCGTGTTAATACTCTATGTATAACACGGGAGTGGAACGCTGTATTAGTCAAAAATACGCCGTCAGACCAAGGTTCGTATTATTCTTGTCTGGCATGCCATTGCGGCGTTATGCCGTCGTATCGCCGTTGCAACGTGAAAAGTCGACCGGATGTATCAGCCGTGAGATATTCCCCATGTCTGTTTTTCAGGAAATCACATGCCGGAATGCCGTTTTTAAGCAAAAAAGCGCACAATTCGGGTTCGGCTTCGGGATGATTGATCGCACTCCCCGCAGAATATTTAATTACATATTTTCCTTCCAAACACAAAACAAACCATGTATCAGAACCTGCGCCGACAGTTGATTTTTGCGCGTCGTAAAAATGCAAGCCGTATTCGTTCCGTAATATTGTTTCAAACATCACCTATAATATATTTCCGTCAGTTTTAAAATGTCGTGAACGGTTACAAAAATTTTTTATCGGATATCTCACGCGAGAATTTTTAGATATTCCATAAAATTTTGCTTGTTTTCCAAACTCGTTGTCGTCGGTCTGCCTAAGTCTTCTCTCGCCCCGATCGAACATTTAACTTCGATAAAGCTCAGTTTTTCGTTTTCCTTGGCTTTTTTCAGTTCTTTGTCCAAATCGTTAAAATTATCGACGCAAACCGCATTCGGATAGCCGCAAGCCTCGGCGATTTTTACCAGATCGATATTTCCCGCAACGGTCGGCATTCCGCCTACGGTTTCGTGCGCGGCGTTGTTTATAACGATATGAACAAGATTTTTCGGCTTATTCGCGCCTATGACAGCCATAGCGCCCATATGCATCAGAGCCGCGCCGTCTCCGTCGATACACCAGATTTTTCGGTTCGGTTTATTAAGCGCAACGCCGAGAGCTATCGAACTGCTATGCCCCATAGACCCAACCGTTAAAAAATCGTATTTATGACTCTGCCCGTTCGCTTCTCTTATCTCGAACAATTCTCTGCTCGCCTTTCCCGTCGTGCTGACAATCGGGTCTTCGCCGCTCACGCTCACGATATGACGGATAATTTCCTCGCGAGGCATGGTATTGTTGTTTTTATACTCGACTTTCGGCGCGTCGGTCAACGCTCCTTTACGAATAACGAAAGCCACGTCCAGTCCGCGGCAGAGCTTCTCTTTAAATTCGTTCATGACGGTCTCGACTTCCTCGTCGGTAGTGTCTTTTCCGATAACGAAATTCGATATGCCCATATCGTCGAGAAGTTTCGTCGTCACTTCGCCCTGATAAATGTGTTGCGGCTCGTCGTGAACTCCCGGTTCGCCCCGCCAACCGACGATAAAAATCACGGGGATAGCGTAAACCTTGTCGTTAAGAAGGGAAGCCGCGGGATTTATAATATTCCCCTCCCCCGAATTCTGCATGTAAACAACGGGGACTTTACCCGTCGCAAGATGATAACCCGCCGCCAAAGCCGCGCAATTTCCTTCGTTCGCCGCTATGATATGGTGGCGCGGGTCTATCCCGTATTTGTTCATCAGATAGTTACATAACGCTTTCAACTGACTGTCGGGTACGCCTGTGTAAAAATCGGAGTTTAATATCTCGACTAATTTTTCTACTCTCATGTTTCAGTTTTTTGTTTACAGTTCGTCTATCAAAGTAATGATTTCTTTAATCGGCATAAGCCTGTCGTCTACTTCTTTCGCCCTGTGATATTTCAGAATATCCGTTGCCGTCTGCTGCATAGCGGGAACAGCGGCGCGGGTCAGCTGATTTGCGTAAATCACAACGTTTACGCCGTGAGCCGCGAGTTCCTCTTCGGTAATCACGTTGAAACTCGACGGAACGACGACGATAGGCGTATGCTTATCCGTCGATCTGAATTTATCGCAAAATTCAAGAATTTCGGCAGGGTCTTTTTTGCGGCTGTGAATCATAATTCCGTCCGCGCCCGCCTTAACGAAAGCCGCTGCCCTTTCGAGCGCGTCCTCCATACCTTTTTCGAGAATAAGGCTTTCTATACGGGCGATAATCATAAAATCGTCCGTGAGCTGCGCTCTTTTGCCTGCCGCTATTTTCGCGCTGAATTCTTCTATCGTTGCCTGAGTCTGTTCAACTTCCGTGCCGAACAAACTGTTCTTTTTGAGTCCTTTTTTGTCCTCGATAATAACCGCGCTTACGCCCATTCGCTCCAAAGATCTGACGGTATACACGAAATGCTCGGTAAGTCCGCCTGTGTCTCCGTCGAAAATTATCGGCTTAGTCGTAACTTCCGTGATATCGTCGATTGTGCGGAAACGCGAAGTCATATCCACAAGCTCGATATCGGGTTTACCCTTCGCCGTACTGTCACAAAGGCTCGACAGCCACATAGCGTCGAATTGATCGAGCTTGCCGTCGCGTTCTACGATCGTCTTTTCGACTATTAACCCCGTAAGTCCGCTGTGCGCTTCCATCGCCTTTACGATCGGCGTCAAAGAAATCAGCTGACGAAGACGTTTTCTTCTGTATTCTGGCATCGCGAGTTTTTCGCGAAGCTGAAGGTCTATTTTTTTTACTTTGTCGTTGTACGTATAGGGAATGTCTACCAATTCTCCGCCGTATTTTTTCAATAATTCTTCGACGTGCGCGCGAATGGTTTTCTCGGGTCCGTCCTTCCAATTGTCTCCGTGTACGACGTAATCGGGTTTTATCTTTGAAATTACGTCGTCGTAAAGCATATCGTTCTGAACGATTACTTCATCCACTCCGTTTATGCTTTCATAAAGACGAATTCTTTCTTCCTGACTGAGCGTCGGAAATCTGTTATACCTTATCAACGCCTCGTCCGAAAGACAGCCGACCACGACTCTGCCGAGTTTACGCGCATTCTGTATAATGTTAAGATGTCCGTCGTGAATAATATCTGTGCAAAAGCAAGTGTAAACTGTTTTCATACGGTTTCTCCTGTCAATCTTTGTATGTCATCGGGATTTTTACGCCCGTTTTGATCAGCGCTTCTTTGAAAACGACAAAGAAATCTTTTATGTCAGACTCGTCGATCGCGCCCAAAGCGCAAAGTCTGAACGTGTTCGTCGTGCTGATTTTCCCCGGATAAATCGTAAAGCCGCGTTCATAGCAGTAGTCGTGAACTTTATCGAAATCCCAGTTCGGATCGTCGGGATAAATCGCGGAAGAAACAAGCCCCGATCTCCATTC
Source organism: uncultured Clostridia bacterium (assembly GCA_934247225.1). Taxonomy (GTDB): domain Bacteria; phylum Bacillota; class Clostridia; order Christensenellales; family Borkfalkiaceae; genus UBA10281. Next base: position 1,588 of record CAKQJE010000031.1, on the reverse strand, counting down.
GGGTTTTATAACCTGTTTAAATCCGAGTTCGTCCAAACCCTCGTTTATGGCGTTGAACACGCGGGTATGTCTCGCCCACTTTGCCTCTTCGCCCTCTTTTTTGTATTCTTTTAACGCCTGCAACGTCGCGTAAATCGTCTGAACGGGCGGGGTGAAATGCATTTGCCCCGTGCGCTCGAAAAAGTCGTATTGCATAAATAAGTTGCAATAATACGAACGCTTCGGATAGCTTGCCGACTTTTCGATAATCTCCCTGTTTCCGACAATAAAGCTAAGCCCCGTAAACGCCATAAGCCCTTTTTGCGCCGAAGCCATACAAAAATCTATGTTGTCTTTTTTGATATCGATAGGGATCATCGCGTAACTGCTCGTCGTGTCGACGGTAAACACCGCGCCGTATTTATGAACGAGCGCGCCGATTTCGCGAATAGGATTTAAAAGTCCCGTTCCCGTTTCGTTGTGCGTCGTATGTACCAACGCGATATCGGGATTTAATTTCAAAGTTTCCTCGACTTTTTCAAGATCGGGTCTTTGATCGATCGGAAATTTAAGATCGATATGAGGCAGTCCGTAATATTCGCAAATTTCGACGGCTCTCGTTGAATACGCGCCGTTATTTACGATAAGAACTTTCTTGTCTTTCGGTAAAAGGCTGTTGATGCACACGTCTATGTTGAGAGTTCCCGAACCGCAGAACAACACGCTCGTATATTCGTTTACGTCGCCGTGAACGATTTTAACAAGGTCTTCTCTGAGTCCTTTCATAAGCCCGGCAAATTCTTTCTCTCTCGGGCAGATATCCGGTACGACTTGCGCATATTTTACGGTATCCGTCGTGGTAGACGGTCCGGGATTTAATAACACATTTCTTTTTATGGGTTCCATTTTTTTTCCTCTTTAACTTGCCTGTTTTACTTGTCGTTTTGCGTATCGTTTTTGATGTCGCATATGCCTGACAATAACAAATCAATTTCCGCTATGTAAAAGCGATACAATTTCTCAACAATATTATACCGTATTTTGTAAAAAGAATCAATCCGAATGACGATTCCAAAACAAAAAATCCGAATATTTTAATAATTTTCTTTCTGTTTTTCTATATTTCAGCCTCAAAACAATACGAACGTTGACATACAAGCCATACTTAAAGTAAAAGTCCGTCAGTAAACGCAGAATTACCTTGTTTCCGCAAAATTTCTTTTATTTCTGGTCGCCATTTCTGAAAAGAATTCAAAAAAATCGGATATTCATTAGGAACATCCGATTTTTTTATTAGTTATTTTATAAAAATTAGTTGCAGTTATATCTGATTATTGCTTTATTATTTAGAATGTCGATTTTACCTCAAAATTGTTGCATACGCAACAAAATATGTAGGAGCGATTCTCAATCGCCAACTTTTTCCCATTGTCTTTTTTCATTCCCCTTGCCTTCACCATTTGGAGAAGGTGGCAAATCGCTGTTTTCCCTTGTAATTTTGATGAAAGAGAACCAAGCCTTCGCCCTTTGGAGAAGGTGGCAAATCGAGCGGCTTTCGCGACGATTTGACGAAAGAGGACAAAAAAACATTTTAACAAAAAAACACCGC
>CAKQJE010000030.1 GCA_934247225.1 uncultured Clostridia bacterium | reverse complement strand
TAAAATATCGAACAGGAGGATTTTTGTGTTTATGGAGAGAGAACATAGTATCCATCCGGAGAGAGAACATAGTATCCGCACAATAAAGTTAAGGAGATTTTGCAAAACAGAGAGACAAATAAGGTAACGGATAAAAAACAGATAAGGGCAAGGAGAAATGAAACGCTTTACGTAGTGAATGCGGAATCGATGCCGGAAGCAAAGGAAACCGCATACGAGATATTAGAGCGTTTGGTAATGAAAAAATTTACAAGCCTGACGCAAGAACGGCTTGGAGATAGTAAGTTACGAACTTGCTGTTTGGAATCTGACGGAGGTAAACAGATATGTTAGAATTACAAACGGCAAATAAAAATAAAAGACCAAAAAACGGAGGTGAAGGGATAACCGCGCTTTATTGCAGGCTCAGTGTAGACGATAACGGGACCGAGGGCGAAAGCAACAGTATTAAAAATCAGAGAGATATTCTCGGGCGGTATGCGAAACAACACGGATACCGAAATATTGAATATTATATCGACGACGGTTACAGCGGAACGAATTTCAATCGTCCGGATTTTCAGAGAATGATGTCCGACGTAGACGAAGGAAAAGTGAAAACGATAATCGTAAAAGATATGTCGAGACTCGGAAGAGATTATCTGAAAGTCGGCTATCTTACGGAATTTACGTTTGCCGAAAAAGATATTCATTTTATAGCGATAAACGATAACGTGGACAGCGAAAACGGCTCGGATAACGAATTGATACCGTTCAAAAACGTTTTCAACGAATGGCTTGCGAGAGATACGAGCAAAAAGATACGCGCGGTGATAAGAAATAAGGGCGAATCGGGAAAACCGTTGACGAACACGCCGCCGCTCGGATATATGAAAGATCCGAACGACAAAAATAAGTGGTTGATAGACGAAAGGTGCGCGCCGACAATTCGGGAGATATTCAGGTTAAGCGTCAACGGCTATAACGCGCTTGCGATAGCGAAAATACTGACCGAAAAGGGTTACGATACCCCGAAAGCGTTTTATCTGAAACAGGGAAGAAATATGTATCGGAACGATACCACCGGTCCGTATTTCTGGCACAGAAGCACGGTTTATAAAATCTTGCGTAACCCGAATTATATCGGGCATCTCGTAAATTTCAAAACGACGAGAAAATCGTATAAAAACAAACGGTTTGTCTATCGCGATCCGTCGGAATGGAAGATAATCGAAAATCATCACGAAGCGATTGTCGATAAGGAAACGTTTGATCTGGCGCAGAAGTTGACGCAGGTAAAAAGGGTTGTGAAAAATCACTTTGACGATATCAATATTTTCGCCGGGCTGTTATATTGTGCCGATTGCGGATTCCCTATCACTTTAAGACGTGTTGCAAAAAACAGGAACTATGATTTTTACGTTTGCTCAAAATACAACAGACGGACGAAGATTCAGTGTACGGCGCATTCGATTCTGAAGAGGGTGCTGAACGAATTGGTTCTGGAAGATATCCGACGGGTGATGAAAGAGGTAAAAACGCACGAATCGGAGTTTATCGAAAAGTATCGCAAATGTTCGGTAAAAGAAATGCGGAGCGTTCGGCTCTCGGCGCAAACGAAAATCGTAAAGGCGGAAAATCGTATAAAAACACTTGACGATATCATTGCAAATCTATATGAGGACAACGTAACCGGTAAAATTTCGGACGAACGCTTTGATTCGCTGGCGAAAAAATACGAGGCGGAACAAACGGCGTTAAAGAGCGAAATCGTTGAGTTGAAAAGGGCTTTAGATCTTGTAAACGACGAAGAGAGCAATATTCGGGAGTTCCTGAAGGTTGTCAATAGTTATACGGAAATCAAGGAACTTACTCCCGAAATATTGAATAATTTCATCGACAGGATTTATATAGGCGAGAAGTATTACGACGGAAGCGCACACAAACAGGAAATCAGGATTATTTATAAATTTATCGGTGCGGAAAGCACGCACGGGTATAAAGTGAAAGGAAGTCGTGTAGCCGAAATCTTTTAACGGTTGCATATTCTCCCTGTCGTTTACTCATCCGACAAAGAAACGCTGATTACGATACAAAAATCTATCGACGCAAGCCCCGAACTGCGCAGTAAAAAGGCTTTGATTGAAAACTTTATCGACGGAATCAACGACGTCGATGACGTTATGGCGGAATGGCATTCCTACATAGCGGCGGAGAAAGAAAAACAACTGAACGAAATTATTGCCGAAGAAAAACTGAAAGCGGACGAAACGAAAAAGTTTGTGGATAACGCGATTGCGGACGGAGAAATGCGCACGACGGGAACGGATATCGATAAACTAATGCCGCCGATTTCAAGGTTCGGAAACACCAATCGCGAAAAGAAAAAGCAGACGATTATCGAAAAATTGAAAGCGTTTTTCGAGCGATTCTTCGGAGTGTGAAAAAAAACCCGGAAAAGCATAAACTTATATGATACCACCGAAAGGGGGCGATGTCAATAGGAAAACCGAAAATTTCACTTTGTGAAAAAAACAAAAAGGGTATTGACAAATCGGGGGGCGTCGATTATAATAAAGGTGCAAAAAGCGAAAGGCGACGGGCGGTAACACCGCCGAGAAAAAAATAAAATAAGAGCTTTAATAGGAGTTAAAAGCTTGCGGGCGGTCAACCCGAATGAAAAAAAGTCGCCAAAATAAAAGCGAGGAGAAGTCCGATGTACTAAGCCATGAACCGTTAAACGCGGTTTGGCGGAAATTCCGCCGGATGTAACAGAAATACTTTACGGAAGCTTAAAACGCTTCCCCGATAAACACAAAAGAAAACGAATTTCCTTTTCGTTTAAGAACGAAAGTAAATATACGAGAAATTCAAGGAGGTAAAGGCTTTCAAGTAGTGTAATTATATCGGAATTCAAGTAATTCTAAGTATTAAATGAATAAATTTTTTTGGGTTACGGCGTTAAATATGACGCGGTAACCCTTTTTTATTTTGATATATATTTACGTCCGATTTGCAATATGTAGCGGTTTTCCCCAAATGGCTGTTTCATCCTTTAAAAATTGCTTGCAGATTGTTGACAAAGTCAAGCTTCGGTTATAAAATATCCGTGACGGAATATGCGGATAAACGCCGTTAAAAAACGGCGCGCCGTCCTGCGTTTTCAAAATTCAGACATAAGGAGATAAAAAAATGTCAGCAATTTATAAATCTGCCGCTTGTCTTATAGGCGGTACTCCGCTCGTAGAGCTTACTCATATCGAAGAAAAATACGCTTTGAAAGCAAAAATATATGCAAAACTCGAAATGTTCAATCCCGCGGGAAGCGTTAAGGACAGAATAGCTTTTTCAATGATAGAAACCGCCGAAAAAAGCGGTAAACTCAAAAAAGGCGCGGTCATCGTCGAACCCACTTCGGGGAATACGGGTATCGGCATAGCTTCCGTCGGCACGGCTAAGGGTTATAAAGTGGTAATCGTAATGCCAGAAACGATGTCGATAGAAAGACGTAAACTCATCGCCGCTTACGGCGCGGAAGTCGTTCTTTCGGACGGAAAGCTCGGGATGAAAGGCGCGATCGCGAAAGCCGAGGAAATCGCAAAAGAGCGCGGCGGAATAGTTCTGGGGCAGTTCGTAAACCCCGCAAACCCGGAAGCGCATTATAAAACTACGGGACCCGAAATTTATGCCGACACGGACGGGAAAGTCGATATTTTCGTCGCGGGCGTAGGTACCGGCGGAACGATAACCGGCGTTGGCAAATACCTCAAAGAAAAGAACGCCGCCGTTCAAATCGTCGCAGTAGAACCCGCGGGTTCGCCCGTACTTACCGAAGGTCACGGCGGAGCGCATAAAATACAGGGCATAGGCGCGGGATTCGTTCCCGACACTCTCGATCGTTCGGTTATCGACGAAGTAATCGATATTTCCGACGAAGCCGCTTTCGAGGGTGGAAGAGAAATCGGAAAAGAAGAAGGCGTTCTTTGCGGCATATCCTCGGGAGCGGCGTTGAAAGCCGCGATAGAGGTTGCGAAGAGAAAAGAAAACGAAGGGAAAAACATCGTGGTTCTCTTCCCCGACAGCGGAGACAGATATCTTTCCACGCCGATGTACGATTTGTAATCAATCGTCAAAAACCCCTCTATAAGTCGATTAAACGCGGTTTTTTGTTGCAAAAAGTAAAGTTTGCAACGAAAAACCGCGCTGATTTAAAATACATTTTAAAAAAGAGATATCCTACCGGCTTGTAGGAATATATTTAAAATGATAACTCGTTATAAATAAATAATATTAAAAAACTGTCGGTCAACGTTTGCATATTACAATTTAAAATGATATAATTATATCGATAAAACGGGTGAGAATAGGGCGGCGTTTGCGAAAAGCCGCCTGAAAGCAGATGATTTCGGAGAAAATAAACGATGAAGAAAGCGAACATAACGGGCTCGGTAAAGGCGAGACTGCCCATTTACCTTCACTATCTCAAATCGATTGCGGACGAGCGTAAAACCATTTCGTCGGCGGCGGTCGCGGAAGGACTCGGGCTTGGCGAGGTGCAGGTGAGAAAAGATCTTGCGCTCGTCAGCGGAGCGGGAAAACCTAAAATAGGCTATCGGACGGAGGAGCTTATCGAACATATCGAAGCCGCGCTCGGCGTTTCGGACGAAATAACCGAAGTAGTCGTGGTCGGCGCGGGAAAACTCGGCAAAGCGTTGCTTTTGTACGACGGGTTTGCGGAGTTCGGTCTGCGCCTTTCGGCTGCGTTCGACAAGGACGAAAAAAAAGCGGGCGCGCTTACCGAAACGAAAAGTATTTACCCGATTTCGGAAATCGGAAAATATTGCAAAGAGCATTCAGTCAAAATCGGCGTTATCGCCGTTCCCGAGAGCGAGGCGCAGAACGCTTACGAAACTTTGCTTTCCTGCGGGGTTTCGGCGGTGTGGAATTTTGCGCCCGTAAGGCTTATAAGCGACGGAAAAGTTAAGGTAAGGAACGAAAACCTCGCCGCCGCGCTTGCAGTTTTAGCTGCGGATATCCAATAGCAACCTTGCCGTTTTAGCCGCCGACGTTTTGTAGTAACTTACATTTTGCAGACGCTCACATTTGCAGAGAATTACATTTTGCAAAGGTTTACGAGCGGCAAACCGATTTTTCAAACAAATTCAAAAAAGTCAAAAATAAAAATAAAAAATAAGATATAAAATTTATTTACCAAGGAGAAAGGTATGAACAAAATAACCGTAATAGGAAGCGGAAGAGTAGGCTCGACGATAGCGTATTCGCTCACTTGCAGAGGATTGGCAGACGAAATCGTAATTATCGACATCGACGGAAACAGAGCGATGGGCGAAGCCCTCGACATTCGTCAGGGATTGTCTTACGACAGCGCCTGCCGTATTTATGCCGGAAACTATGAGGACGCGAAAGATTCCAACATAGTAATCATCACGTCGGGTATCGCGAGAAAACCGGGACAGTCCCGTCTCGAACTCATCAAGACGAACATCGCCATTCAGGAATCGATTATTCCCGAAATAACGAAACAGGCTCCCGACGCCATATATATTATGGTATCCAACCCCGTCGATATCCTTACTTATTCTTTCTGCAAACTTTCGGGCATACCCGAAAACAGAGTAATCGGCTCGGGCGCGATCATCGACACCGCGAGACTTCGTTCGAGAATTGCCGACTATTGCGGACTCGAAGTCGGTAACATTCACGCGTATATGTTCGGCGAACACGGAGACTCGGGTTTTTCGCCGTGGTCTTTGGCGAGAATCGCGGGTATGCACGTCGACGAATATCAGAAATCGGTCGAGACTTCGGAAATTCTTACCACGAAAATCGATATCCCCGAAATCGAACAATACGTCAGAGAATCGGGCGCGAGAGTTATTTCGCGTAAGGGCGCGACCTTCTATGCGATCGCTTCCACGGTTTGTTATATAGTTAAAGCGGTCGTTACGAACGCTAACACGGCTATGACCGTTTCCACGATGATGCACGGCGAATACGGCGTGAACGACGTATGCCTCAGCACCCTTAACATAGTCGGCAGAAACGGCGTTGTCGGAAAGATCAACCCCGCTCTTACCGACGAGGAGATCGAAAAGCTTCACGCAAGCGAAAAGGTTCTTAAAGACATCATTTCGCAAATCGATTTCAAGCGTTAAACGGTGAATAAAATGGAATATCGTATCGAAAAAGACACAATGGGCGAGGTGAAAGTCCCCGCGGATAAATATTGGGCGGCTCAGACCGAAAGAAGTTTCGAAAACTTCAAAATCGGCGGCGAGCTTATGCCGAGAGAAATAACCCACGCGTTCGGAATTTTGAAAAAAGCCGCGGCTAAGGCTAACTACAACCTCGGAAAGCTTCCCGAAAACAAGCTTAACGCGATAGTCAAAGCTTGCGACGAAGTCATAAGCGGCAAGCTCAACGATCATTTCCCGCTTGTGGTTTGGCAGACGGGCAGCGGAACGCAGTCGAATATGAACGCGAACGAAGTCATCGCAAACCGCGGTAACGAGATCGCGGGCGAAAAACTTCTTCACCCGAACGACGATATAAATAAAAGTCAGAGTTCCAACGACACTTTCCCCACGGCAATGCACATCGCCGCGGTGATCGCGATAGAGGACAAGCTTTTCCCGTCTATGGAAAAACTCGCCGCAACCCTTAAACGTCTCGAAGAAGAAAACGAGGGGATAGTAAAGAGCGGCAGAACGCACCTTCAAGACGCGGTTCCCATAGCTTTTTCTCAGGAAATAAGCGGTTGGAGAACGATGATAGAAAAAACCGAAGAGCAGATAAAGCTTTCTCTTTCGGGATTGAAAGAACTTGCGCTCGGCGGCACGGCGGTCGGCACGGGGCTTAACGCTCCCGCGGGCTTCGACGAAGAGGTCGCAAAGCAGGTAAGCGAAATCACGGGAAAGAATTTCGTTACGGCGAAGAATAAATTCCACGCTTTGACTTCCAAAGACGCAATGGTTTTCGCTCACGGAGCTATGAAAGCCCTCGCCTGCAACCTTATGAAAATCGCCAACGACGTTCGCTGGCTCGCGAGCGGTCCGAGAGACGGACTCGGCGAAATTTTCATTCCCGAGAACGAACCCGGTTCTTCGATTATGCCGGGCAAGGTCAATCCCACTCAGTGCGAGTCTATGACGATGGTCGCCGTTCAGGTGATGGCGAACGACGTCGCGGTAACCGTAGGAGCTTCGCAGGGCAACTTCGAACTCAACGTGTTTATGCCCGTTATCGCGTATAACTTCCTTCAATCGGCAAAACTTCTGGCGGAAGGAATCGCTTCGTTTGAAACTCACTGCGTAACGGGAATAAGAGCCAACAAAGAGAAAATGGCTCATAACCTCCATAACTCGCTTATGCTCGTAACCGCGCTCAATCCTTATATAGGTTACGAAAACGCGGCTAAAACGGCGAAAAAAGCGTATAAAGAAAACATATCGCTCAAAGAAGCGTGCGTTGCGCTCGGATTTTTGACGGCGGAGAAGTTCGACGAGGTTTTCCACCCCGAAGAAATGGCGTATCCGCATAAGTAACGCCGCGAAAAATACGGGACAGCGGGTAAAACGCCTGCGGGCAAAACAGAAAAAATACAGTATAAATTAAGCGGAAATATGAAAATCAGTTATTATCCCGGTTGCACGTTAAAGACGAGAGCCAAAGATCTCGACGCTTACGCGAGAGCTTCGGCGGCGGCTTTGGGCGTGGAAATGGAAGAAATCGAAAATTGGCAGTGTTGCGGCGCGGTTTATCCCACGTCGAGAGACGAGATCGCAACCAAGCTTTCGGCGGTGAGAACGCTCGACTACGCCAAGCATCACGGCGGAAAGGTACTCACCCTTTGTTCGGCGTGCCATAACGTTTTGAAAAGAGTAAACGACGATATGAAAAACGACGAAAACGTACGCTTCAAGGCGAACAACTATTTAAGTCTCGACGAGCCTTATAACGGAGAAACGGAAGTCGTTCATTATCTCGAAATGCTTAAAAATATGGTCGGGTTCGACGAGATAAAGAAAAAGACCGTAAATCCGATCGGCAAAAAAGTAGCGTCGTATTACGGTTGTCTGCTTCTTCGTCCGAGCAAAGTTATGGCGTTCGACAATCCCGAAAATCCGACGATAATTGAAGATCTGATAAAGGCGATCGGGGGAGAACCCGTTAAGTATCCCATGCGCAACGAATGTTGCGGCGCGTACGTTTCCCTTAAAAACGAAGCTTTGACCGAAAAGAGAAGCTCGAAGATAATCGAAAGCGCGGAAGAAGCCGGCGCGGAGATTATCGTCACGGCTTGCCCGCTTTGCCTTTATAACCTTAAAAAATACGGCGGCGGCAAAATAGAAACGGTTTATTTCACGGAGCTTTTAGCCGAGGCTTTGGGGGTAAAAAACAATGGATAATCAGGAAAAAATCGAACAGATCGAACGGATTTCCGGCACGGACGTGAGAAAGTGCATGAAATGCGGGAAATGCTCGGGCAGATGCCCCGCGTTCAAGGATATGGACATAAAACCCCATCAGTTCGTTTCCTTTATAGTAAAAGGCAAGGTGGATAAACTGCTTGCTTCCAAAGCGATATGGCATTGCCTTTCGTGTATGGAATGCGTGGAGAGATGCCCGAGAGGGGTCGCTCCGCAAGGCGTTATCGAAGCCGTGAGAACGACGGTTACGAGAATGCAGGACGCAAACGGTCTTACAGCCGAAGAAATTCCGCCGATAGTGAACGAGCTTTTGCCGCAGCAGCTGATTGTAAGCGCGTACAGAAAATATAACAAATAATCGAGAGAGACAAGATAAGATGCAAAAGATAGGAGTTTTCGTTTGTTGGTGCGGCAGCAACATAGCCGCCACGGTTGACGTGGAAAGGCTTGCCGCAATGATAAAAGCCGAACCGGGAGTCGTTTTTTCGGCGGATTATCAGTATATGTGTTCCGAAAACGGACAGCAACTGATAAAGAACGCGATCAAGGATTACGGACTCGACGGTATAGTGATCGGTTCGTGTTCGCCGAGAATGCACGAAGCCACCTTCCGCAAAACCGCGGAAAGCGCGGGGCTTAACCCGTATATGGTGGAAGTCGCGAACCTCAGAGAGCAGTGTTCCTGGATACATAAAGACAAGGAAGAAGCCACCGAAAAGGCTTTGATTCTTTTAAGAACGGCGATAGCCAAAGTAAGGCTCAACAAGCCGCTTACGGCAGGCGAAAGCCCCGTTATAAAGCGCGCGCTCGTCATCGGCGGAGGTATAGCGGGCATTCAGGCGGCGCTCGATATCGCCGAAGCGGGCTTCCCCGTAGATATCGTCGAAAAGAACCCGACGATAGGCGGAAGAATGGCTCAGCTCGACAAGACGTTCCCCACGCTCGACTGTTCGGCATGTATTTTAACGCCCAAAATGGTCGACGCGGCGCAGAGCGACAAAATAGATATTCTTTCCTATTCCGAGGTCGAAGCGGTCTCGGGTTTCGTAGGAAACTTCAAAGTTAAAATAAAGAGAAAAGCGAGATTTGTAGACGAGACAAAATGCACGGGTTGTAAAGTCTGTATGGAAAAATGCCCGTCCAAAAAAGGTCTCAACGAATTCAATATGAATCTCAATAACCGCCCCGCGATTTACATTCCTTTCGCGCAGGCTATCCCGAACGTCGCGATAATCGACCCCGAGCAGTGCATAAAGCTTAAAACCGGCAAATGCGGACTTTGCAAAATGAACTGCGGCGCGGGCGCGATAAATTACGAAATGAAGGACTCGTTTATCGAAAGAGAGTACGGCGCGATAGTCGTTGCGACGGGCTTCCGCCCCATAAATATAGACGCGTTCAACGAGTACGGTTACAGCGACAATAAAGACGTTATAACCTCGCTCGAACTCGAAAGACTTATGAACGCCGCGGGACCTACGAACGGAGTTCTTCTTCGTCCGTCGGACAACACGCACCCGAAGGTTATAACTTTCATTCAGTGCGTCGGCTCGCGTGACGTTTCGGGTTGCGGAAAACCGTACTGCTCGAAAATCTGCTGTATGTACACGGCTAAACACGCCATGCTCATAAGGGAAAAATATCCCGACACGGAAGTTCACGTCTTCTATATCGACGTAAGAACGCCGGGCAAGAATTACGACGAATTTTACAGAAGAGCCGTAGAACAATACGGCGTCGATTATATAAAAGGTATGGTCGGCAAGGTTTATAACGAAAACGGCAAGCTTATGGTTCAAGGCTCCGACCTTATCGAAAACGAGCAGATAACGATAGCTTCCGACCTCGTAGTCTTAGCCGTAGCCATAGAACCCGAACCGTCGGTAAGAAAAATCGCCACGCTTTTAACGGCGAGTATCGACACGAACAACTTCCTTAACGAATCTCACCCCAAACTTCGTCCCGTGGAAAGTCCCACGGCGGGCGTATATCTCGCGGGCGTTTGCCAGGGTCCCAAGGATATCCCCGAAACGGTTTCCCAGGCTTCGGCTTGCGCCGCGAAAGTCATCGGGCTTCTCGTTAAAGATAAACTTAAAACAAATCCGTGCGTCGCTTCCTCGGATGAAAATATGTGCAACGGTTGCTCGCAATGCGCTTCCGTCTGCGCGTACGGCGCTATCGAATATATAAACAAAGAATTCCGCATCGGCGGCGGAAAAACCGAGACGAGAAGAGTCGCTCACGTCAATCCCGCGGTATGTCAGGGTTGCGGAGCCTGCACCGTCGCGTGTCCGTCGGGAGCGATGGATCTTTCGGGATTCAGCTCGAAACAAATAACGTCGGAGGTTGAAGCGATATGCAGGAAGTAAACGAAAAAAACGGCGAATTCACGCCGAATATCGTTGCGTTTTGTTGCAATTGGTGTTCTTACGCGGGCGCAGATCTCGCAGGATCGAGCAGACTTTCTTATCCCGCTAACGTAAAGATAATAAGAGTACCCTGCTCGTGCAGAGTAAACCCCATATTCGTGCTTAAAGCTTTCCAGAGAGGCGCGGACGGCGTTATCCTTTGCGGTTGCCATCCGGGCGACTGCCACTATGTAACGGGTAACTATTACACGAGAAGAAGAATGTCTCTTCTGTTTTCTTTCCTCGATTATCTCGGCATAGAAAAAGAGAGAACGAGAGTGGAATGGGTTTCGGCGGCGGAAGGCGCGAAGTTCTCCGCGGTCATGAACGATTTCGTGAAACAGGTTGCCGCACTCGGCGAAAACAAGAGACTGAGCGACCTGAGAGTAAAGGGGGAGTGAGAATATGACCGAACTTGAAAAGAAACTTACCCAAAGAGCCGCCGAACTTTTAAAAAGCGGCGAAGCGGCAAGAGTAGTCGGCTGGACGAAAGGCGAGTTCGATTACGACCCCTCGCCCGCGACTTTCTCGGACGAAAAGAGCCTCGAAAACTTCGTGTATAACGATTTCTGCGGCGCGAATTTATCCAAATATCTCATTGCCGTAAGCAAAAAAGAAGGCAAAACGGCGGTGTTTTTGAAGCCTTGCGACACTTACAGCTTCAATCAGCTCGTAAAAGAGCATAGAATAGAACGCGAAAAAATAATCGTTATAGGCGTGGAATGCCAGGGTAAACTCGACGTATATAAAGCCGAAAAACTCGGCGTTAAGAATTTAACGGGAGCTTTAACGGACTACGAAACCGCGACGCTTATTAACCTTGACGGCGAAAAGAAAGTAAACAAAAAAGAGGTTCTTCTCGAAAAGTGCCTTACCTGCAAGGGTAAAAAGTTCGTCGTTTCGGACGAAACGATAGTCGTGAACGAAATGAAAGAAACCGCGGACGACAGATTTTCCGAGGTACAACGCTTAGAGGCCATGACGCCCGACGAAAGATACGCTTTCTGGAAAGGCGAACTTTCGAGATGCATAAGATGCAACGCGTGCAGAAACGTCTGCCCCGCTTGTTCGTGCGTCAAATGCGTGTTCGATAACCCCAAGTCGGGTATCGCGGCGAAGGCAAACGACGTCGATTTCGAAGAAAGTCTCTATCATATCATAAGAGCGTTCCACGTTGCGGGCAGATGTACCGACTGCGGCGAATGTTCGAGAGTATGCCCCGAGAGAATACCGCTTCATCTTTTAAACAGAAAGTTCATAAAGGATATAGACACCCTTTACGGCGATTATATGGCGGGCGAAACGAGCGAAGGCAAAACCCCGCTCACTTCCTATTCCGAAAACGACCTCGACCCCGTCGCGGCGGTAAACTTAACGGAGGGAAAATGATATGATAAAAATCAAAAGAGAAAATCTTCGCGCGTTGTTCGATAAAATCAGCGACGATATGCCGCTTTTTATGCCGCTTAAAAGCGGAGAACAGGTAAATTTCGGTTACTACAAAAAAGGCGCGGAGTATGATATAGACAGATTGAAAACGGCAAGATCGCCTAAGAACGTATTCTTCCCGCAGAGCGAAAATATGATGAAGTTCAAAAGGGAAGGAAAATCGCTCAGCATAGAGGACGTGAGAGAGGAGAAAGAACCTTATCTCGTGTTCGGCGTTAAAGCATGCGATTACAAAGCGTTTTCGGTGCTTGACAACGTATTTTTGCAAGAACCCGTCGACACTTATTACAAAGCGAGAAGAGACGCGGGAATTATATTCACGCTCAGCTGCAACGATCCCGAAAACAGTTGTTTCTGCAAGGCTTTCGGCATAGACGCTTCCGCTCCCGGAGGGGACGGAACTTGCAGCGTTATCGGCGATTACCTTTATATGACGGCTCTCACCGAAAAGGGCGAAAAAGTCCTTGCGCTTGCGGAGGAATTCGCGGAAAAAGCGGATAAGGCGGACGAAGAAAAAGTAGAAAAGAATAAGGAAGAAATCAAAGCGAAAATCGCGAAATTGCCTTATTCCGACCTCGATTTATCCCGTTTCAAGCCCGAAAATCTCAACGAGCTTTTCAATCTTCCCGTCTGGAACGAGCTGTCGGAAGCATGCTTAGGGTGCGGCGCGTGTACGTTCGTATGCCCCACCTGTCAGTGCTTCGATATAAGAGATTTCGAAACCAATAAGGACATTATCCGTTTCCGTTGCTGGGATTCGTGCATGTATTCCGATTTCACGCAGATGGCGGCGGCGAATTCGAGAACGACGCAGATGCAGAGATATCGTCAGAGATTTATGCACAAGCTCGTTTATTATCCCTCGCAGTACGGAATGTATTCGTGCGTGGGTTGCGGCAGATGCGTAAACAAATGCCCCCAGCACCTGAATATTATCAAAGTCGTTAAGAAAATAGGAGGAGAAAATAAGTGATAAACGAAAATCTCATTCCGAACATCGGCGTTATAACCGATATAAGAAAGGACACGGCGGACGTTAAGACGTTCAGAGTTGTCGGGCGCGACGGAAAGAAACTTTTCGAGCATATGCCCGGTCAGTGCGCGATGGTCTCCGTTCCGGGCGCGGGCGAGTGTATGTTTTCGATAACCTCGTCTCCCACGAACGAAGAATTTATGGAATTTTCCATTAAAAAATGCGGTTGCGTAACGGAAGTTATCCACTCGCTCGAAGTCGGGCAGGAAATAACCGTGAGAGGACCTTACGGAAAAAATTTCCCCGTCGAGGGCGATTTCAAGGGTAAGGATATGCTCTTCATCGCGGGCGGTATCGGTCTCGCTCCGCTCCGTTCGGTTATAAATTACATAAGACATTACAGAAAAAATTACGGCAAAGTAGTCGTGGTTTACGGCGCGAGGAGCAAAGAAGACCTCGTGGATATAGAAGAGATACAAACCGAATGGGCTAGCGAACCCGATTTCGAAGTTTATCTCACGATCGACCGCCCCGAGGACGGTTGGGACGGACACGTAGGATTTGTTCCCGCTTACGTAAAAGAGCTTAATCTTGATCCTTCGATGACGGCGGTACTTTGCGGACCTCCGATAATGATTAAATTCACTCTCGCGGGGCTTTTAGAACTCGGATTTTCCAAGGAAAGAGTTTACACCACGCTTGAACTGAGAATGAAATGCGGCATAGGCAAATGCGGCAGATGCAACGTCGGGGATAAATTCGTCTGCAAGGACGGACCCGTTTTCAGAATGGACGAGCTTGACGAGCTTCCACCCGAATATTAAGGAGCGAAAAATGGAAAAAACAGTAAACGTTTATTTTTTCGGTAAAAAATACGAAGTACCCGAAAGCCTTACGATAATGAAGGCTATGGAGTACGCCGGTTATAAACTCGTCAGAGGTTGCGGTTGCAGAAACGGATTTTGCGGAGCCTGCGCGACGATTTATCGTATAAAGGGCGTTCAGCAGCTCAAAACCTGCCTTGCCTGCCAGCAGCAGGTCGAAGAGGGTATGTACGTTGCGACGCTTCCGTTCTTCCCGCTCGTAAAACAGGTTTACGATATAGAGAAAATCAAACCGACCGAGCAGATAATGATGCAGCTTTATCCCGAAATTTATTCCTGTATCGGCTGCAACGCCTGCACGAAAGCCTGCACGCAAGGGCTTAACGTTATGCAGTATATCGCCTACGCTCAGAGAGGCGAATATAAAAAGTGCGCCGAGGAGAGTTTCGACTGCGTTATGTGCGGAGTCTGCTCGTCCCGTTGCCCTGCGGGGATTTCTCATCCGCAGGTTGCGGAACTCGCGAGAAGACTTTACGGAAAATACATCGCTCCCGAATGCAAGCACCTCGAAAAGAGAGTTGCCGAGATCGAAGAGGGCGATTTCGCGAAGCTTATGGAAGATATTATGAACAAGCCGCTTAGCGAAATGAAAGAGCTTTACAACAACAGAGAAATAGAGAAGTGAGGAGGAACTTATGTACAGATATACAGACGAACAGTTATCCTCGATGAAAAAAGTCGAAGCGACGAGAGAAGAACGTCTTAAAACGCTTTTCCCGAGAATGACGGCGGAAGAAAAAGACGCGGTTTTAAAAGAAAATCACCCCGATTATATCGAGTCGGCGTACGAAACGCTTAAAGTCGGAGAAAACAAGGGAGATAAGGTGCTTCACGAACTTGCCGCCCTCTTGCAGGGTAAATCGAGAACGCTCGGTTTAAAGGTCGACCTCGAACATCCCGATTACGAAACCGACGTTTTGATTATCGGCGGCGGCGGCGCGGGTTCTTCCGCGGCGATCACCGCTTCGAACGCGGGCGCGAAAGTTATGATCGTGACCAAGCTCCGTATCGGCGACGCCAACACGATGATGGCGGAAGGCGGAATTCAGGCGGCGGATAAGGAAAACGACAGCCCCGCGATACATTATCTCGACGCGTTCGGCGGCGGACATTTTGCCGCGAAACCCGAGCTTTTGAAAAAGCTTGTTTACGAAGCTCCGTCGGCGATAAAATGGCTTTCTGACCTCGGCGTTATGTTCGATAAGGACGAGAACGGAAATATGATAACCACGCACGGCGGCGGCACTTCGAGAAAGAGAATGCACGCTTGTAAGGACTATTCGGGCGCGGAGATAATGAGAACACTTCGCGACGAGGTTTTAAACAGAGGTATTCCCGTCGTCGATTTCACTGCGGCGATAGAAATAATCAAAGACGAAAACGGCAAAGCGGCGGGCGCGGTGCTTATGAATATGGAAACGGAAGAAATTCTCGTTGCCAAAGCTAAGACCGTTATCATCGCCACGGGCGGCGCGGGCAGACTTCATTATCAGGGTTTCCCAACGAGCAACCATTACGGCGCGACTGCGGACGGACTTGTCCTTGCTTACCGCGCGGGCGCGAAACTTCTTTACGCCGACACGTTGCAGTATCATCCCACGGGCGTTGCTGAGCCTACTCAGGTTTTCGGCGCGCTCGTTACCGAAAAGGTGCGTTCGCTCGGCGCTCAGCTTGTCAATAAAAACGGCGAAGCTTTCGTTTATTCTCTCGAAACGAGAGACGTAACCGCGGCTTCGATCATAAGAGAATGCAAAAAACGCGGCAACAGCGTTAAAACGACGGACGGCGAAGGCGTCTGGCTCGACACGCCGATGATCGAAAAAATCGGCGGCGAGGGTACTATTTTAAAGAGAATACCCGCGATGTATCGTATGTTCGAAAAATACGGCATCGATATAAGAAAAGAGCCTATATTGGTTTATCCCACCCTTCATTATCAGAACGGCGGTATAGACATAAACGACACTTGCGAAACGACGAAGGTGGAAAACCTGTTCGTTGCGGGCGAAGCCGTCGGAGGAATTCACGGCAGAAATCGTCTTATGGGCAATTCGCTTCTCGACGTAATCGTTTTCGGAAGAGACGCGGGGCTTTCCGCGGCGGAAAAATCCAAAACGGTTAAAACGGGCAAGCTTACGCTTGAACACGTCGGTAATTTCGAGAAAGAACTTGAAAAAGCGGGGATAAAGCCCGAAAAGCTTTCGCCGCAGGTCCTTCCCGATTACACCCGCAAGGATATGTAAAAAATAAAACAGGAAAAACAGGAGAAAACTTAATTATGTACGGAACATTGGCAACGATTTGCGAAATCACGTTTCTGATTTGCTTCGGGGCGTCCTGGCCTTTTAACATTATCAGGGCGTATAAGGCTCGCACGGCAAAGGGAACAAGCGTGCTTTTTATGTCGCTCATCGCGGCAGGTTATGTGGCGGGTATCTTCAAAATGATATTCACGCTTCTCGGCGACGGTTCGCTTAAACCTCTCGGTTGGGTCGCTTTCGCGTTTTATTTCATCAATCTCGCGCTTGTAACGACGGGTATAATAATTTATTTCAGAAACAAAAAACTCGACGAAAAGAGTTCGGAAAAAGATTCGGCGAAAAACGCCTGAAATCGTTAAAAAAATTAAACAGAGGAAAAAATTATGGTTAAAGTTACGGTTTGTATAGGCAGTTCTTGTCACATCAAAGGCTCTCGTCAGGTTGTAGAAGAGCTTAAAAATCTCATCGTTAAAAACAATATCGACGATAAAGTCGAGCTTTCGGGAACGTTCTGCATGGGCAGATGTCAGGAAGGCGTCTGCGTAACGGTCGACGGCGATTTCCATTCGGTAAATCCCGCAAACGTAGACGAATTTTTCAAAGAATCGATTCTTCCCAGAGTTTAAAAACAATACATAGCTAAGTAGCGAAGCCTCGCGCAATAAAGCGGGGTTTTTCGCTCGTAAATCGGAGTTAAGATGGAAAATATCAAGAAATTCGACACGAGGGTTCAACACCTCAAATATAAGGTTCTTCGCGAAGTTGCCCGCAAAGCCTGGGCAGGAACGCTTTTCGAGGAATCTATGGATATCCCGAAGATAATCGTCCCCGGGAAAGTTCCCACGATGCGCTGCTGCGTTTACAAGGAAAGGGCGATTTTAGGCGAAAGAGTAAAGTTTGCGATGAGCGGAGCGAAGGGCGATCCGGGAATTATTCAGGTTATCGATATAGCCTGTGACGAATGCCCGGTCAACGGCTACGAAGTTTCCTCGGCGTGCAGAGGCTGTCTCGCTCACCGTTGTAACGACGCCTGCCGTTTCGGAGCGATTTCGTTCGATTCAAACCACGTCGCGCATATCGATAAATCGCTTTGCAAGGAGTGCGGAGCATGCTCCAAAGTTTGCCCTTACAACGCGATAAGAAACAACAAACGCCCCTGCGAAATGGCTTGCAAAGTAAACGCTATTTCTATGGGCGAGGAAAAACAGGCTTGCATCGACCACAACAAATGCATTTCCTGCGGAGCTTGCGTTTATCAGTGTCCGTTCGGCGCGATAACCGACAAATCGTTTATCGTCGACGCGATAAATATAATCAAGGAAAGCGAAAACAACGAGAAATACAAGGTATTCGCCGTTGTCGCTCCGTCCATTTCCTCGCAGTTCAGCTACGCTAAGCTCGGTCAGGTTATAACGGGTCTTAAAAAGCTCGGTTTCCACACCGTGATAGAAGCTGCGCTCGGCGCGGATATGGTCGCTTTGGACGAGTCCAGAGAACTTGCCGAAAAAGGCTTTTTGACAAGCTCGTGCTGCCCCGCTTTCGTAGATTTCGTCGAAAAGAATTTCCCGCAGCTCAAACAGTTTATTTCGAGCAACCCGTCGCCGATGGCGGCTATCGCGAAGTATCTTAAAAAGAACGAAAGTCCTTGCAAGATTATCTTTATAGGACCTTGCACGGCGAAAAAAGCCGAGGTTCAGAAAGAGAAAGTCAAGGAGTTCGTGGACGTGGCTTTAACGTTCGAGGAACTTCAAGCGCTTTTCGACAGCAAAGATATCGATATAACCACGCTCGAAGAGGGCGTTTTGGATAACGCTTCTTATTACGGCAGAATTTTCGCTCGTACGGGCGGACTTTCGGACGCCGTTTCGGAAGCCGTAAAGGAACAGGGGCTTACCGATTTCGAACTTAAACCCTGCGTTTGCGACGGTATCGAGCAGTGTAAGATCGCGCTTTTGAAAAAGAACAGAAATCTTCTGGACGCGAACTTTATCGAGGGTATGGCTTGTATCAACGGCTGTATAGGCGGCGCGGGCTGTCTCACTCACGGCGAAAAGAACAAAGCCGAAGTCGATAAATACGGCAAAGAAGCTTACGAAAAAACTATCACGGACGCCGTTTCGGTTCTCAAACATACCGAGGACTGAGCGCGTAATTTTCGGATATAAAACAACAAAACGTCGACCGATGTCGAAATGAAATTATTCCACGGAAAATTCCGTGGAATTTTCATTTTTCGGGGTTATATTTAAACGCGATTATCAAAGATGTGTAGTACAATATCTGCCGAACAGAGGTGGCGCAAATGGGAAAGAAAAAAACAGGGGAAAAGAAAGCTTTAAATCGCGCGGGCAACGTTAAACGCGCAGATAGCGCAACCCGTGCGAATAACATAAAAAACAACGCGGGCGCCGCAAAAAAAGCGAACGGAAAAAACGGCGAGAAAAGGGGTAATATTTTAACGATCGGCAGCGTAGACGCGACGACGGGAACGCCCAAGCAGAAGAAAATCGCGCTCGTGGCGTATTTTTTCACGATGCTCAGCTTCATCGGTCCGATAGCGTATCTTATTTTCAAGATTATTTTCGGTTCGTTCGACACGATAGGCGAGGGTTTCAACACCAAAGCCGATTACGCGCTTATGATCGCTGAATGCGTTCTCGGTATTATCGTCATACACATTCCGAGCCTGCTCGCACATAAATTCAAGTTCGAAATCCCATTCTTTTTGTATATCGCATACATAATTTTCCTTTATTGTTCGATATTTTTAGGCGAAGCGCAGAGTTTTTATTATAAAATTCCGCATTGGGATACCATTCTTCACGCTATGAGCAGTCTTATGCTCGGCTTTTTCGGGTTTATGTTCATAACGATTTTAAACCGCGACGAGCATACGCTTATGCGGCTTTCGCCCTTTTTCGTAAGCCTTTTCGCGTTCTGCTTCGCGGTTACGATCGGCGCGATCTGGGAAGTTTACGAGTTCACGATGGACGGGCTTATGGGTTTCAATATGCAGAAACACTCCACGGCAAACGGAGTTCCGCTCGAAGGGCATCTCGCGCTTGTCGACACAATGAAAGATATAATAATCGACGCGATCGGCGCTTTTTCGGCTTCGCTTATGGGTTATATCGGGCTTAAACAGAACAAAAAATGGATGATTCCCAAGCTTGGTTTTTCCGAAAGCGCGGAGTGCGATAAAGATGGTAAACCCGTCGGAGAAACGAAAACCGATAACGTTACTAAAACCGATGACGTCGTAAAAGCCGAAGAAGCGGCGACGACGGACGGAGCAATCGAAACGTTAAAAGCGACGGAAAAAGAGGGAACAACCGAAACAACGGAAAGTTCGGTGAAATCCGCCTGCGCGGAGATAACGGAAAAGGAAGAAACTCTTGCCGCAAGCAGTACGGACGACCTTGTTTTATCCGACAAAATAACGGTATAATCACGACGTTAAAAAGTATTCGTTCGGGCTTTGTCCGGAAGTTTCCGATAGCGCGTGATCGGATAGGTCGGGAACGGCTCATAAGAAAGTTCAAAATGTAATCTTTACAAATGATTTACATTCGGATAAAGCGCTTTCGTTTGACATATTTTAAGAATAATAGTATAATTTGTATACGTTTGCGGGCGACCGACGGTCGCCCGCATTTATATAATTTGCAATCATAAAATCATATAATAGAAACACATGGAAAACGGAGTGCAGTATGGAGAATTTTACTGAAAACAACGCGCAACCCGAAATTGGTTTCGGAAGTGAAACCGAATTTCGGGATAAAAGCACAGCGCAACCGAAAGCGGCTGATATTATTCTGAAAGCTTCGGGGCTTAGGAAAACTTTTAAATTAAGCAAAAAACAAATGAAAATCGAGCGCACGAACGCTTCGGTCAAAGTCGCCGTGGACAATCTTTCTTTCTCGGCGAAACGAGGAGAGATTTACGGGCTTTTAGGACCTAACGGAGCAGGCAAAACCACAACGCTCAGAATGCTCGCCACGCTTATAAAACCCGATAGCGGCGACGCGACGATAGACGGTATAAGTATCGTAAAAAATCCCGAAAAGGTTCGCGGAAAGATAGGTTTTTTAACAAGCGAATTAAAGCTCGAAGACTTTTTCACCCCGAATTATCTTTACGATTTCTTTTCCGAACTTCACGGAGTGGAAAAATCGGTTTCGGAGAAGAGAAAAGCCGAACTTTTCAAAAAATTCGGGATAGATAAGTTCGCGGAAGTAAAAGTCGGCGACCTTTCAACGGGAATGAAACAAAAGGTTTCGCTTGTAATTTCTATCGTTCACGATCCCGATTTTATTATTTTCGACGAGCCGACCAACGGTCTCGACGTAATCACCGCGAAAACGGTAACGGATTTTCTCGTCGATTTGAAAAACGAAGGCAAAACGATAATCATTTCCACGCATATTTTTTCGCTCGTCGAGAAGCTTTGCGACAGAGTCGGGATAATCATCAACGGAAAAATGGCGAAGGAAGGCGATTTGAAAGATATCGTCGC
Organism: uncultured Clostridia bacterium; assembly: GCA_934247225.1. Taxonomy (GTDB): domain Bacteria; phylum Bacillota; class Clostridia; order Christensenellales; family Borkfalkiaceae; genus UBA10281. The sequence continues at coordinate 4,690 of CAKQJE010000030.1, read as the reverse complement.
CGAAAAAGATCTCGAAACGGTGTTTTTCGAAATTTACGAAAAGGAGGGCGGAGAAAATGCGTGAAATATTCGTTATCGTTAAAAAAGAACTTAAACGATTTTTTACCGATAAGAGAATGCTTATGTCTCTTATCCTTCCGGGCATTCTGATTTTTGTCCTTTATTCTCTTATGGGTACTTTTATCGGAGACGTGTTTACGCCGTCCGACGAGTATGAATACGTGATCTGCACCGAAAACGAATCCGCCACGCTCGACGCTTATATGCAGGCGGTCGGATACAAGTATAAAACCGTTACCGCGGGCAAAGAAGAAGCCGAAAAACTTCTTGCCGACAAGGAAGCCGATCTTTACATATCTTTCAGCGACGGGTTTGACGGCGCGGGCGAAAATAAAAACGTTATAATCAAATACAATTCGGCGAAAACAGAATCGGCTAAGCTTTATTCCGTTTTGCAGGCGATTTATTTGCAGAACGCCGTGGAAAATATTGAATACAGGTACACGGTGAACGCGGGCGTGGAAAACGCCGATCTCGCAACCGAACAGGATATCTCTAAAATGATGATCACGATGTTCGTGCCGTTTATTCTTCTTATATTCCTCGTGACGGGAAGTATCGGCGTGGCGACCGAATCGATTGCGGGCGAAAAAGAAAGAGGAACGATCGCAACGCTTCTCGTAACGCCCGTAAAAAGAGAGTATATCGCGCTCGGAAAAATTATCGCGCTCACGATAACCTCGCTGTTTTCGTCGCTTGTTTCGTTCGTCGGGCTTATGGGTTCGCTCCCGAAGCTTATTCAGACGGGCGGGGAATTCGCCGTCGATATTTCCGTTTACGGAGCGGGAGCGATTTTCGGAATACTCGGAATAATTCTCGTGTCGGTTATGATGTTCACTATGATTATGTCTATTCTTTCCACGTTCGCGAAAAGCGTTAAAGAAGCTTCTCAGCTCGTTATGCCCGCGATGATAATCGTTATGCTCGCGGGGGTGACTTCGATGATCGGCGGCGGAAAAGTATCGACTAATCCCGCGCTTTATCTTATCCCCGTTTATAACTGCGCGCAAAGCCTCGCTATGATTTTCTCGGGCGAGTTCTACGGGCTTTGTTATCTTTTAACCGTTCTTTCGGACGTTGCCGTGGTCGTAGTCGGCGTGATAATTCTCGCGAAAATGTTCAACAACGAGAAAATTATGCTCAACAAATAAAAATATCTTCAAAAAACACCTTCAAAACGTTTGACAAAGCCGCTTGAAGGTGTTATCATTTACAGGCAAAGCAGAAGTTACCCTTCTCGCCGCAAGAAGAATTGAAAGAATTGAAGCGGCGCATATCTTTTTATCGGTTTCGCATTATGTGAGTTATGTTGTGCGGACGATAGGTTATGTTATGTCACGGGTTTGCTTTGCAAGCCCGTTTTTTTTTTCGGGCAAATCAATGAGGGAAAGAGGTAAACTACCATTAAAGATCAAGTTCAGATCAACGAAGACATCAGAGACAGCGAAGTCCGTCTGATAGGAAGCGACGGAGCGCAGCTCGGAATCATGAGTTCCCGCGAGGCGTTAAGGCTTGCCGAAGAGCAGGATCTCGACCTTGTAAAAATCGCCGCGGGCAGCGGCGTGCCGGTCTGCAAGATAATGGACTACGGCAAATACAGGTTCGAAATGCTCAAAAAGCAGAAAGAAGCCAAGAAAAATCAGAAAGTAGTCGAGCTTAAAGAAGTATGGTTGTCTATGACGATAGACGTCGGCGACCTTAACGTAAAAGCTCGTCAGACTCAGAAGTTTTTAACGGCGGGAAACAAAGTAAAGGTTTCAATAAGAATGAGAGGAAGACAGAACGCGCATTCGGCTTTGGGCGTGGACGTAATGAACAGGTTCTTCGAGCTTGTAAAAGACGTCGCGGTTATGGAAAAGAAACCGCTTCTCGAAGGCAGAAACATTTTAATGATTCTCGCACCCTTGAAATCTAATTAAAATAAGTAATAAAAACGGAGGAATAGATCATGCCAAAAATGAAATCGCATAGCGGCGCAAAGAAGCGTTTCAAGCTCACCGCTACGGGAAAAGTTAAGAGATACAGCCAGAACAAGAGCCACATCCTTAGCAAAAAATCCACCAAGAGAAAAAGAAGACTCAGAACCGGAACTTACGTTTCGTCCACTCAGGAAAAGACCATCAAAGGGCTTATTCCTTATAAAGCGTAATAAAGGAGACAACGGGATATGCGTATTAAAAGAGGCGTAAACGCTGCTAAAAAGCGTAGAAAGATAATGAAACTCTCCAAAGGCTACTTTGGAGCTAAGAGCAAACTTTACAGAGTTGCCCGCCAGGCGGTAATGAAATCTCTCAACTATGCGTTCGTCGGAAGAAGACGCAAGAAGAGAGACTTCCGTAAGCTCTGGATCGCAAGAATAAACGCTGCTTGCCGTCTTAACGGTATGTCTTACAGCACGTTTATGCACGGTCTTAAACTTGCCGACGTAAACCTTAACAGAAAGGTTCTTGCCGACATCGCCGTAAACGACGCTGCCGCTTTCACGGCTCTCACCGAGACCGCCAAGGCAAAGCTTGCAAAATAATCGACAGGCCGTAACGAATAAATCCGTTGCGGCTTTTCTAAATTATAAGCATATTTAAAACGTATTAAGACTGTATCGAGAACAGGCGAATACGTTATAATAAGTCGATAACACCCGACAGAGTAATGATTACGTCCAAAAACAACCAACTCGTAAAAGAATTAGCTTCTTTGAAAGAAAAGAAATATCGCGACGAAAAAGGATTGTACCTCGTCGAGGGGTATAAAATGGTTCGCGAGGCTTTGCTTGCGAAAAAGAAGGTAAAAACGCTTGTCGGAACGGAGACCGCCTATAAGGAATCGGGCATAGAGAAACTTATGTCGGACAAGCTCGATTTGGCGGTTGAAACGATTTTTGTCAGCGAGGACGTTTTGTCGAGGATAAGCGACTGCAAAACCCCGCAAGGTTTGGCATGCGTCCTGAAAAAGGAAGAGTATTCCGCCGAGCCGCCCGTCGGCAACAGCATTTTGCTTGACGGCGTTTCCGATCCGGGGAATATGGGTACGATTATCCGTACCGCCGCGGCAGTCGGGGTAAAAGATATATATCTCGTTAATTGTTGCGACCCGTTCTCTCCGAAAGTCGTCCGTTCGTCAATGAGCGGAATTTACTCGGTAAGACTGCATTTCATCGGTTACGACGATTACGAAAAAGTGTTTAAAGATACAGAACTTATCGCGGCGGATATGGGCGGAGAAAATATTTTCGGGTATAAGCCTTCGGGGAAATTCTGTATCGCCGTCGGAAACGAAGCCAACGGACTTAACGAAAAAACCAAAAAAGTCGCAGATAAAATCGCGAGCATCCCCATGACGAAAAATGCGGAAAGTCTCAACGTCGGCGTCGCGCTTTCCGTAATGCTTTACGAGCTTACGCTCGGTTCGGGCGGAAAGCTTGCGGAGTAACAAATAAAAAAGTAAAACAGGAGAATAATATGTCAGGACATAGCAAATGGGCTAACATAAAGAATAAAAAAGCCAAAACGGACGCTGTAAAAGGCAAAATATTCACTAAAATCGGAAGAGAAATCGCCGTCGCGGCAAAGGGTAACCCCGATCCGTACACCAACAGCAAGCTCGCGGACGTAATCGCAAAGGCGAAAGCCGCGAATATGCCTAACGATAATATTAAAAGAAGTATCGCGAAGGCTGCCGGCGAACTTAATAACGTCAACTACGAAACTCTTACTTACGAGGGTTACGGCGTAGGCGGAAGTGCGGTAATCGTTGCAACGCTTACCGACAACAAGAACAGAACGGGCGGCGACGTGAGACATATTTTCTCCAAATACGGCGGAAATATGGGTACGACGGGTTCGGTTTCGTATATGTTTGCGAACAAGGGCGTTATCGTTATCGAAAGAACGGTCGAACTCGACGAAGATACGATGATGGAAGTCGCGCTCGAAGCGGGTGCGGAAGACGTTATCACTTGCGACGACTCTTACGAAATAAGAACCGCTCCTTCGGATTTCTCCGCGGTCAGAAAATACCTCGAAGATAAAGGCTACGAATTCCTCGAAGCGGAAACGATGATGATTCCTAACGACAAGGTAACGCTTGACGATCAGCAGGTTGAAACTTTTCGCAAAATGCTTGACGCTTTCGAAGATCAGGACGACGTTCAGGACGTTTATCACAACGTCGATCTTCCCGAAGAAGAGGATGAAGATTGATTATCTTTTTATAATAAATATTGATTATATCACGGATTATATCACGCGGGCGATTTATTCGCCCGTTTTTTTGTTAATAATAAATTGTAATCGAAAGGCTTCCTCATTCAACTGAAAATTTCAAAAAGCAGAGCAATTCGGGGGAAACTGTCGCGAAACGACTGATGAGGGGTAACGTGAAAACCTTGTATAAGCTGCAAATCCTCTTTAAGATGGTATCGGCAGAGGCAATGTCGGAATGGAAAAACAGATGAGAACGTGCTCCTTTTAACATATTTCGCAGTATTATTCGTCCCGTTTTATCGTAAAAGGTAGAAATAACGAAAATTTTAAACTTTTTTTGAAAAAAGCATAAAAAACAGTTGACAAAGGGAGGGGTGAAGTGGTAAGATAAGCAAGCAAATTGAGCGAGGGCTTATAGATATCGTGAC
>CAKQJE010000029.1 GCA_934247225.1 uncultured Clostridia bacterium | reverse complement strand
CGTATGTGGTGCCTTTTAGCTTGGCAGGGGTATCAAGAAAAGTACGCGGCAACTTGTTGCCGTCGTTCGCATTTGCGGAGCAAATCCGGCCGAGGGATCCCGCTTGCGGGAAACGGCTGTATCGCGTCCGAAAGTCGGAATGTATGTGGTGCCTTTTAGCTTGGCAGGGGTATCAAGAAAAGTAAGAGTTTAATTTGTTTAAAGAAAAGAAGCCACTTAAAAGATTAAATATGCGAAAAAGAATTGATTTTTATATCAGGTCGGATTATAATATCAGAATAAAACGTCATCAAATAAAAATAATATATATTGTATGAAGAAAGATAAAATCGAAATTTTGAAAACAATTCTTTCGTATTCCGTGATAGTTCTTCTCGGCGCGGCTTCGGTTGCGTTCGGGCTTATGTATGTGGAAATTACAGGCGTTAAATTCCTTGTCGAAAACAGAGAAGTCGTCGAAGGACTTTTTATAGTCATTGTCGGCGTGCTGACGATTTTGTCTGTAATCTGTCAAATAGCGAACCATAATTTCGTTTATAAGCTCACTTTTTTGACTCTTGCTTTTATGACGGCGGCTCTCGCTGTTTTATATATCGTAAAAATCACGGGTTTTTGGGATAAAATCGGTTCGGTCGAAGCGCTCAGAGAATATGTGTCGGGTTTCGGCGCGTACGGCGTTATCATATTTATCGCCATACAGTTTTTGCAAGTCGTCGTTCTTCCGATTCCCGGATTTATCACCATAAGCGTCGGCGTGCTTTTGTTCGGAGCGTTTTGGGGAACGGTTTACAGCGTTATAGGGATAGTAACGGCTTCCGTCGTCGCGTTTTTTATCGGGAGAGTATTCGGCTATAAAGTCGCGAGCTGGCTTGTCGGAAAAGAGAGTCTCGATAAGGCTTTGAAAATGGTCAAGGGCAAAGATAAGGTCGTTTTAACGTTTATGTTCTTGTTCCCGTTTTTCCCCGACGACGTTTTATGCTTCGTCGCGGGGCTTTCGTCGATGAGTGTTCCGTATTATGTTATAATGATAACGATAACGAGAGTCATAAACATAACCGTTTCGGCTTATTCTGTAAACGGAAGCCTTATACCTTATAACACATGGTGGGGAATTCTTATTTGGGTAGTTGTTTTTGTCGCCGTCGCGTTTTTGTGCTATCTCATCTATAAACACGGCGAAACGATCGAAAAATTTTTCAAGAACAAGATTTTCCGAAATGGTCGCAAAAAGATTAAATAATGTAAATTATTGCTCAATATTTGTTTGTAAAAACAAAAGAAAAATGATATAATACAATTACTATGGTAAACGGTAAATTTTTAGTTGAAAAATTGATAACTTACGCGAAGGCTTTTCTTTATCTTGCCGAAACGGACGAGATTTACACGAGAAACTGCCTTCTGGCGTCGCTGAGACTTACTTCGCCTATGACTGACGTTCCCAACCTCGATTTCATAAAAGAAATGAGCGTGCCGGACGTTTTATTCGACGAACTTAAAGACTATTCGCGCGAAAACGCAATCGCAAGCGACGATACGCAGGCGACGCTTTTCGCTTCCTCGATTTTCGGAATGCTCACGCAAAAGCCGTCCGAAATCAACACCACGTTCAATTACCTTAAAGAAAAAATGGGCGCGCAGGCGGCGTGCGATTATCTTTATAATTTAAGCGTAATGAACAATTACATACAAAAAACGGCTATCTCCAAAAATATGCTTTGGGAGTATCGCGACGGCGATAACGTGCTTGAAATCACAATCAATCTGAGTAAGCCCGAAAAAGACAACAAGGATATTATGAAGCTCGTAAAATCGCACGACGATAACGAAAAATATCCTAAATGTCCTCTTTGTCCCGAAAACGAGGGATATCTCGGTTCGTATACTCATCCTCCGAGATCCAATCTTCGCACCGTGTCTTTAACGCTCGGCGGAGAAGAGTGGAGTATGCAGTATTCGCCTTACGCTTATTTCAACGAACATTGCATCGTCTTCAACAAGCATCACACGCCCATGCAGATGACGAGACAGACAATATCGAAATTGTTTGATTTCATCGATATAATGCCCAACTATTTCATAGGCAGCAATTCCGATTTGCCGATAGTCGGCGGTTCGATTTTAAACCACGAACATTATCAGGGCGGTAAGCACGAAATGCCTATGCATAAGGCAAAGCCGAGATTTGTTCTTACCTGCGAAAAGTTCCCGGACGTCGAAATATCCATTCTGAATTGGTATAATTCGGCAATAAGGCTCACGGGGTATAACAAAAATACTATTTGCGAACTCGGCGGAGATATCGTCGAAGCGTGGAAGAGTTACAGCGACGAGAGCGTCGGGATAATCAACAGCGCGGAAGAAAGACACAACACCTGTACGCCTATCGTCAGATACCTTTCGGACAACAAATTCTGTCTCGAAATCATTTTAAGAAACAATTCGACGACGGATCTTTACCCCGACGGCGTTTTCCACGCTCATCCCGAGTATCATAACATAAAGAAAGAGGGTATAGGCTTAATCGAAGCTATGGGATTGTATATACTTCCCGGCAGGCTTAAAAAACAGTGCGAACAAATCGCCGATATACTTTTGGGCGACGCTCCGTTCAATCCCGATAAAATGACGAAAGAAGACCCGCTTTTCGTTCACAAAGAAATGATTGTCGAGTTGAAAAATCGCTACGGCACGGTCGACGACAGAGAAAAAGCGCAGGAAATAATCAGAAGACGTATCAACGAAACGTGCGTGCATATTCTCGAAAACACGGCTGTTTTCAAAAAAGACGAAACGGGAACGCTTGCTTTCAGAAGATTTTTGAACACGCTTTCCGTCAAGTGAAATAAAGTAAAAATAAAATATCCGAAGGCACAAATTTTTTGTGCCTTTTTTATTGAAAAAAAATATATAACAGTATATAATAGATATATAAAATTAAAATGGAGGAGTTTTTGTGAATAAATTAGATTTACTTAAAACTCGCAGGGCAAAATTACTCGAAGCGGGTAAAGACGTAAGAGCTAAAATCACCGCTTTGATAGACGAGAGCAGTTTTGTCGAACTCGACGCTTACGCCTTTTCTCATAATGATTTTTACGGTGAAGACTCAGAGGGCGAAGGCGTTGTTACGGGTTATGCAACCATAAACGATCAACCCGTTTACGTCGTTGCGCAGAACGTAAAGGTTTTGTCGGGCGGGGTAAGCAAAGCAAACTGCGACAAAATCGCAAAATGTCTCGATAAAGCCCTTTCGAACGGCAAGCCCATCATCTATCTGTTCGATTCTTTGGGCGTAAGTGTAGGCGAAGGCGTGAACGTTCTCGAAGGAATTGCGAAAGTTTTGTCTTTATCGGACGATCTTAAAGGCGAGGTTCCGCAGATATCCGTCGTAACGGGCGAACTTTACGGTTCGTTCGCGCTTCTTGCGGCAAACGCGGATTTCAATCTTATGACGAAAAACGCGGTCGTTTCGTACGCAAGTCCTCTCGTGATTTCGGCTAAGTCGAACAAAAATGTAGACAAAACGGAAGTCGGAGGCGTTAAGGCTTCGGCATACAATTCCGTTGCTACGATCGAAATCGAAGATTTGGCGGACGCGAAAGAGAAGATTTCGGAAATCCTTTCCGTTCTTCCGGTCTGCACGGATATCATCGGTGACACGACCGACGATCTCAACAGAGCAACCGAAAGCCTTAACGATAAATTCTGCGCAAAGTGTATCGTAAAATCGGTATTCGACGACGGAAAGTTTATCGAAATGAATCCTTTCTTCCACCCCGAGGTTAAAACGGGTATAGGGAGAATAGGCGGAATAAGCGCGGCAGCGGTTGTGTTCGACGGCGGAGACGACGGCGTGGAACTCGATGAAGGCAACGTTTCGAAAATCAAGGAGTTCGCGTATTTCGCGGCGGATAACGGTTTGCCGCTCGTAACGTTCGTAAACGCACTCGGCGTGAAGGCGGATATGGCAACCAACTATACCGCCGTTATGAAAGAAATCGGACATCTCGTTTCGGGGCTTAAATGCTGCGAGAGAATTTCCGTCGTAACGAAAAAGGCAATCGGTCTCGGATATTCGCTTTTCGCATCGAAATCTATCGGCAACGAATTTTCTTACGCGTTCGCAACGGCTAAAATCGCTCTTTTCGACGGGGCGGCTTCCGCGGCGGCGTTCGGAGATTTCAAAGTTTCGGACACTGATAAGCTTGCCGAAAAATATTCGGAAGAAAACGCCGATCCCGTCAATGCGGCAAAGAACGGGTATATCGATAACATTATCGAGCCTCAGTTCGTTCGCGCTTACGTGATTTCCGCGCTTCAGACTCTCGTGAGGTAAAAAATGCTGATAAACTTATTAGAACAAGTCGCCGCAAGTGAAAAATTTGCGGAAAGAGCGGCTTCGGGCGGATTTACTTTCCTTTTGGGAATGATTGTAATTTTCGCCGGTATGACGGTTCTCGTTCTTTGCGTTGCCGCATTCGGAAAAGCCGTCGAAGCAATCGCGAATAAATCCGAAAAAAAAGCGGCGAAGAAAGAAGAACCCGATGCGGCGTGCGAACCCGAAACGCCCGCTATGCAGAGTACGGACGAAATCCCCGAGGATATACGAGTCGCGATTATCGCGGCAATCGCCGCGTACTATGAGACGAGCGGAAGCAAAAACGAATTTACGGTAAGAAAAATTAAAAAGTTATAAGGAGAAAATTAAAATGCGTAATTTTGTAGTTACTATAGACGGTAAACAGTATCAGGTAGGTGTAGAGGAAGTCGGCGCGGCTTCGGATGTTACTCCCGTAGTTTCGGAAATTAAACCCGTTGCGGCTCCCGCCGCTCCGGCAAAAGCAGCCGCTCCCGCAGTTACCGGCGGAACGAAAGTAAACGCTCCGATGCCCGGGCTTATCAAACAGCTTGTTAAAGAAGAGGGGGCGACCGTTAAAAAGGGAGAAGTTATTCTTGTTCTCGAGGCTATGAAAATGGATAACGATATCAACGCTCCTTGCGACGGAAAAATTTCCTACAAGGTAACCAAAGGAACGAACGTAGACACGGGCGCTTTGATGGCTGTCATCGGCTGAGGAGAATAAGATGAATTTGTTTATAAACTCGCTTCTCAAGCTCGATATAGGCGAATCGCTTATGAGTTTGTGGGAAAGCACGGGCTTACATGAACTTGTAAGTACGTTTACGACGGGCGGATGGCAGAATCTCGTAATGATTTTGATTTCCTTCGTATTGTTTTATCTTGCGATAGTCAAAAAATTCGAGCCGCTTCTCCTTCTTCCGATAGCTTTCGGTATGTTCATCGTAAACGTTCCCGGCGTATATCATATCCTTTTCGGAACGAAAGGTTACACGATAACGTCGGTTTCTTCAAACGCGACCGTCGCGACGGGAACGGTAGAGGAACTTAACAAGCTTTTCGGAACCGATCTCGCTAAACTTCTTTCCGAGCTTCAAGCGACGAAAGAGGGAAAGAATTTCGTTATGTCGGACGCGATCGCGTATTATCTTGCGAACAACACCGTCGTTATCGACGGCGTAAGCTATGCGGCAAACGCTTTAACGACTTCCACCGAACAGGTAATAAGAGATTTCGGTCTGTTTTATTACATATATAAAGGCGTCGATTGGGTCATTTTCCCGCCGATCATTTTCCTCGGCATCGGTGCGATGACCGATTTCGGTCCGCTTATCGCCAACCCCAAAAGCATGCTTATGGGAGCGGCGGCTCAGCTCGGTATTTTCATAACGTTCTTCGGCGCGTATCTTTTGTTCGGATTTACGGCAAAAGAATCGGCGGCGATCGCGATTATCGGCGGCGCCGACGGACCTACCGCGATTTACGTTACCAAAAAGCTTGCGGAGCATTTGCTTCCCGCGATAGCTATTGCGGCGTATTCCTATATGGCTCTTATTCCCGTAATTCAGAAACCGATCATGAGAGCGGTTACGACGAAAAAGGAAAGAGCTATAAAAATGAAACAGCTTCGTAAAGTATCGAAGCTTGAAAAAGTTGCGTTCCCGATCCTCGTTTCGCTTATCGTCGGCGTGCTTTTGCCCGACGCTATGCCTCTTCTCGGTATGCTCATGCTCGGAAATCTTCTGAGAGAATCGGGTGTTTGCGGCAGACTTGTAGACACGGCTTCCAACGGACTTATGAATACCGTAACTATTTTCTTAGGCGTTATGGTAGGATCCAAGGCTACGGGTTCGTTGTTCCTTTCGCTCGGAACCATCGAAATAATCCTTCTCGGACTCTTTGCGTTCTGTATGGGAACTTTGGGCGGACTTCTGGTCGGCAAACTTATGTGCAAACTTTCGGGCGGAAAAATCAACCCGCTCATCGGTTCGGCGGGCGTTTCCGCGGTACCTATGGCTGCGAGAATTTCTCAGGACGTAGGCAGAGAAACCGATCCCGACAATCACCTTCTTATGCATGCAATGGGACCGAACGTCGCCGGCGTTATCGGTTCTGCGATAGCCGCGGGCGTACTTCTTGCCCTCTTCGGCTAAGCCTTATTTTTAAGGAGATATAATTATGGCAAAAAAAGTTATGATAACAGAAACGATTCTCCGCGACGCGCACCAGTCGCAGGCGGCGACTCGTATGACGACGGAGCAGATGCTCCCGATGCTCGACAGGCTTGACGACATCGGATATTATTCCCTGGAAGCGTGGGGCGGAGCGACATTCGATTCCTGTCTCAGATTCCTTCACGAGGACCCGTGGGAAAGACTTCGCATTTTGAAATCGCACCTTAAAAAGACGAAAATTCAGATGCTTTTAAGAGGTCAGAACCTTTTGGGGTATAAACATTACTCGGACGACGTGGTCGAGAAGTTTATCGAATATTCTATCAAAAACGGCGTAGACGTAATCAGAGTTTTCGACGCTTTGAACGATGTCAGAAACCTCGAAACTTCGATAAAAGCAATCAAAAAATACGGCGGTATATGCGAAGTCGCTATTTCTTACACGACAAGTCCCGTTCATACCAACGAGTATTTCGTAAATCTCGCAAAACAGTGCGAAGCGATGGGGGCGGATAACATCTGCCTTAAAGATATGGCGAACCTTCTTTTGCCGTACACCGCTTACGAGCTTATTTCCGCTCTTAAAAAAGCGTTGAAACCGACTACGCTCGTTCATCTTCATACGCACAACACGACGGGTACGGGCGATATGGTCAACCTTAAAGCTATCGAAGCGGGCTGCGATATCGTAGATACGGCTTTGTCTCCTCTCGGAAACGGAACGAGCCAACCCACGACGGAAGCGCTCGTGAAAACTCTCGAAGGAACGCCTTACGATACGGGTATCGATCTTCAAAAGCTTATTCCGATAACCAATTATTTCAAAACCGTTGCAAACGATCTTGAAAAAGCGGGATATCTTAACCCCAACGTAAGAAAGGTCGACGTAAACACGCTTGTTTATCAGGTTCCGGGCGGAATGCTTTCCAATCTTATGAATCAGCTTAAACAGCAGAACAAGCTCGATAAACTCGACGAGGTTTTAAAAGAAGTTCCCAACGTCAGAAAGGACTGCGGTTATCCGCCGCTTGTAACTCCGTCCAGCCAGATCGTCGGCACGCAAGCCGTTTTAAATGTTTTGTCGGGCGAAAGATACAAAATGGTAACCAAGGAATTTAAAGGACTTTTGAAGGGCGAATACGGTAAACTTCCCGCAGAACCCGACAAGGAAGTTCTTAAAAAGGTCGTTAAGGACGAAAAGATGATTACTTGCCGTCCCGCAGACCTTATCGCGCCCGAATACGAAAAGTATAAGAAAGAAGTAGCCGAATATTCCGATAAAACGGAAGACATTCTTTCTTACGCTCTCTTCAACGAAGTAGCCGTAAACTTCTTCAAGTGGAGACTTGCCAAAGAGAAGGGCGTCGATAAAGATTTGGCTAAAAACAATAACGGGGTATATCCCGTATGAGAATTCTGGTAACTAACGACGACGGTATCGACAGCGAGGGCATTCAGGCTCTCGCCTCGGTACTTGTAAAAATCGGTCATAAAGTTACCGTTATTGCGCCGGACGGAAACCGTTCGGCATTTTCTCATTCTTTAAGTATACATAAAAAACTCGTTTTCACGCCCTTAAACCGCGGTAAAGCGTTCGATGAATACACTTTGAGCGGAACGCCTGCGGACTGCGTGAAATTTGCCTGCCATTATTTCGAAGAAAAATTCGATATGGTTTGTTCGGGCATAAATATCGGCAACAATCTCGGCAGCGACACCTGTTATTCGGGTACGGTCGCCGCGGGGCTTGAAGCCAATTTCTTCGGCATAAGATCGATTGCTTTTTCAAACGTATCTCACGATAATTGCCGTTTCGATTACAATACGAAAGTCATCGAAAAAATATTCGATAAACTTGTTTTTTGTTCTTCGCCCGAATACGTTCTCAACGTAAATCTTCCGAACGGTGAGGATAAAGGCGTTAAATTCGCCCGTCTCGGCAATCAGCTTTATTCCGACGAGTATCAAAAAGACGACGACGGAACGTATGTCCTTACGGGCGTTCCCGTTCCGTTCGACAAAACGGAAGACAGCGACGTGGTTCTTTCCCGAAACGGCTATGTGACCGTTACGCCGATAATTTACGACAGAACGGCTCACGCTGCGCTTAAAAAATTCAAGGAAGTTAAATTCTGATGACGACGGTAGTTATCGGCGGAGGTCCCGCAGGGCTTATTTCCGCTTATTTCAGAGCCGCGCGCGGCGAGAAGGTTTTTCTTATCGAAAAAAACGAAAAGCTCGGCAAAAAACTTTATATAACGGGCAAGGGAAGATGTAACGTTACGAACGACTGCGACGAAGAAGAGTTTTTGAACAACGTCGTGACAAATCCCAAGTTTCTTATGGGCGCGATAAGGCGTTTTCCGCCCGAGAAATTCATGGAGTTTCTCGAAAAGAAAATTCCGCTCAAAACGGAACGCGGAAACAGGGTTTTCCCTTTGTCGGATAAGGCGAGCGACGTTACGAAATGCCTCGAAGCTTACGCGAAAGAAGCGGGAGTCGATATCGGATTAAACGAAAAGGTTTTATCCGTGAACTTTTCTGACGGGCAAATCGTTTCCGTTAAAACCGTTAAACGCGAAATAAAATGCGACGACGTTATCGTCTGTACGGGCGGATTAAGTTATCCGTCTACGGGATCGGACGGGGACGGATATAAATTTGCCGAAAGTTCGGGACATACGATCGTTAAACCCGTAGCCGCGCTTTGCGGTCTTAATCTCAAAGGCGATTTTTATAAAGCTTTGCAGGGTATTTCGCTTAAAAACGTAAGCATTTCGGTATATTACGGAAATAAAAAACTTTATTCGGATTTCGGAGAAATGCTTTTCACGCATTTCGGCATTTCGGGACCTCTTATAATTTCCGCTTCGAGTTTTATAAACAAACTCGATTTAAACGAAGTATATATTTCGCTCGATTTAAAACCCGCGCTTTCGGAAGAGCAGCTCACCGCGAGAATATTAAGAGATTTCGAAAAATATAAAAACAGAGCGGTAAAAAATTCGCTCGACGATTTATTGCTTAAAGCATTTATTCCGATAATCATAAAAAATTCGGGTGCTGACGGCGAAACGCAAAACAATCGTTTCAAGTCCGAGGACAGAAAGAAACTCGTAAAAGCAATAAAGGATTTCCGCATGTATCCGTATTCGCTCAGAGACATAAACGAAGCGATCGTGACTTCGGGTGGGGTTTCGGTTAAGGAAATCGACCCGAAAACAATGGAAAGCAAGCTTGTAAAAGGGCTTTATTTTGCGGGGGAAGTAATAGATAGCGACGCATTGACGGGCGGATTTAATATAACGATAGCGGCTTGCACGGCGTATTCTGCGGGCAATGCCGTTAAAAAGGAGAAAAATGATAAACATCGCGCTTGACGGACCTGCCGGGAGCGGCAAAAGCACCGTCGCAAAAATCATAGCAAACAAACTCAATATTTTATATCTCGACACGGGCGCGACTTACAGAGCTTGCGCTTTGAAATGCTTATTGTCGGGCGTCGACGTCAAAGACGAAAAAGCCGTCGAAAAAATTATAAAAGACATAGACGTTAAAGTCGAATACAAAAACGGAACGCAGATCACTCTTCTTGACGGTAAAGACGTGTCGACCGATATAAGAAAGCCCGAAGTTTCCATGCTTGCTTCCGCCGTTTCGGCGCACAAGGCAGTACGCGAAAAAATGGTCGAGCTTCAACGCGAAGTGGCGAAGAGTATGGACTGCGTTTTAGACGGAAGAGACATAGGTTCGAACGTTCTGCCGAACGCCGAGTTTAAATATTATATCACTGCCGACAGTAAAATAAGAGCCGAAAGAAGATATAAGGAACTTATCGAAAGGGGTACGCCCGTCGACTTCGAAAAACTTCACGAAGAAATAGTTCAGAGAGATTACAACGATTCTCACAGGGAATTCGCGCCGCTGATAAAGTGTGACGACGCTAAACTTATCGATACGTCGCATATGACGGCGGACGAAGTTGTCGATATAATAATCAGAGACGTGACGAAAGGTAATAAATAATGTTTAAGCTTCTTATATGGATTATTTTGCCGTTTTACAGGCTTTTATATATGCCGAAGATCATCGGCAAGGAAAATTTACCTAAAAAAGGCGGGTATGTTCTCGTCTGCAACCATTTTGCCAAAATCGACGTGTTTATGATCGTAGATCTCGTCAGGAAAAAGATAAATTTCATGGCGAAAAAGGAGTGGTTTAACTCTAAATTCAAAAATTGGCTTTTCAGATCGCTCGGGGCGATTCCCGTCGACAGAGAAAAAGCCGATTTCACGTCCGTAAAAGCTTGTCTTAAAGTTTTGAAAGACGATAAGCCGCTCGTCGTTTTTCCAGAGGGAACGAGAAATAAGGTCAACACCGAACTTCAAGAAATCCACGGCGGGGCAAATCTTCTTGCCTTCAAGGCGGACGTTCCGATAGTTCCCGTCGCAATGAGCAGGAAATTTAAAAAATTTAAGAGAAATTACGTTTATATAGGTAAACCGTATACGCTCGAAGAATATAAAGGCGAAAAGTACACCGCAGAACTCGGCGACAAATTCAACGTCATCATGCGCGGACAAATGGAAAATTGCCTTTTGGAAGCGAAGAACGCGGAGATAAACGCTAAAAAGAAATGAAAGTAATTCTTGCTAAAAACAGCGGTTTTTGCATGGGTGTAAGGCGCGCCGTGGACGAAGCCAAAAGAACTTACGGCGACGGAGTATATATTCTCGGGGAAATAATTCATAACGAATCCGTTATATCCGAGATCGCCTCCTTAGGCACAAAAACCGTCGACAGTCCGGACGAAATTCCGTGCGGGACGGTTATTATCCGTTCTCACGGAGTGGGCAGGGAAGTATACGATAAACTTAAAGCAAAAGACATAAAGATTATAGATTGTACCTGCCCGTTTGTTCTCAAAATACATAAAATAGTCGAAAAATACCATTCGCTCGGCTATAAAATCGTGATAACGGGCGAGAAAGCTCACCCGGAGGTCATCGGAATAAACGGCTGGTGCGAAAATTCCGCCGTTATCGTGGACGAGAATTACGAGTCGATCGACTTTTCGGCGGACGAAAAAATATGTCTTGTGTCGCAAACGACCTACTCAACCGAGCGTTTTAAAAAAATTTTAGAATTTTTTAGTAAAAAAACCGTCAAAACGCTTGAAGTTTTTGAAACAATTTGTTATACTACAAGAGAGCGTCAAGAAGAGGCAGAAATATTGTCGAAAACCTGTGATGCAATGGTAGTAGTCGGTGGCAAACATAGTAGCAATACTAAGAAACTGATGAGAATTTGTCAAGGAAATTGCGAAAACGTATATTTCATTTCAAATCCTGATGAGCTCAATTATAAAAATTTTATAAATTATAAAAAGGTAGGTATTGTTGCAGGGGCATCGACGCCCAACGAACAATCGATGGAGGTTTTCAGTAAAATGGAAGAAACTACAGAAGTAAAAAGTTCAAACACTATGGAAGAAGCTATGTCCGCTATGGGCGATAGCCAGCCTAAATTCAGAATCGGTCAGAAGATAGTCGCAACGATTTCCGCTGCAACCGAAGACGGTCTCGCTTTGTATATCAACAATACGAAGAAAGAGATTATGCTTCCGAAGGAAGAAATGAACTGCGAGAGCTATAACAAAGCCGATTACGTATCGAAAGTGGGCGAAGACATCGAAGTGATGATAGTTGAACTTAACCCCGTTAAATTGTCCGAAAAAGCGATAGTAGCTCAGAAAGAAGAGGAAGAAGCAATCGCGAAGATCGCTAACGGCGAAATCTTCACCGTAACCTGCACGGGTTCGAACAAAGGCGGTCTTACCGCTAAGCTCGGCAGCTACGACGTATTCATTCCTTCTTCTCAGATAAGAATAGGTTTTGTCAAAGATCTTGACAAATATGTCGGAAAAACTTTAAGACTTAAAGCCGAAAAGGTTGAAAATCAGGGCAGAAGAAAGCAGATCGTCGGCTCGCAGAGAGTTATCCTCGAAGCCGAGAAAGCCGAAAGAGACGCTGCTAAGGCCAAGAAAGAAGAAGAGTTCTTCTCTTCGATCAACGAAGGCGACGTCGTAACGGGAACCGTCGTAAGATTTGCCGCATTCGGCGCGTTCGTAGACGTAAACGGATTCGATTGCCTTGCTCACATCTCCGACCTTAGCTGGACGAACGCTAAAACTCCTGCGGACGTTCTTGAAATCGGCAAACAGTACGAATTCAAAGTATTGAAATGCGATAAGGAAACCAAGAAGGTTTCTCTCGGATATAAGCAGCTTCAACCGAAGCCCTGGCAGCTTGCCGCTGATAAATATGCTATCGGCGAAACCATTAAAGGTAAAGTCGTCAGAATAGTAAGCTTCGGAGCTTTCGTAGAAGTTGAGAAAGGTATCGACGGTCTCGTTCACGTTTCCCAGATTTCTCACGAATGGCTTGAAAATCCCACTTCCGTTCTGAAAGTCGGCGACGAAGTAGAAGCTAAGATTCTTGATATGGACGTTGAAAAAGAGAAGATGACTCTTTCTATCAAGGCTCTTACTCCCGCTCCCGAAGGCGTTGCTCCCAGAAGAAGAGACAGAAAGGAAGACGGTGAAGAATCCGAAGGCGAAGATAAGCCGAGAAGAGAAAGAAGAAGAGACGCAAGACCCGCTCAGGACGATGACGAACCCAGAGAATGGAAAGAAGGCAGCGTAAACGGAGTTTCTCTCGGAGATCTTATCCACAAGGATTGATTTCTTTTCGTAAACCGGGTTGTGTTCTGCTCTGTTTGAGAGGTTGATATCGACTTCGGTTAAAATAGTCAGTTAATATTATGCGTCTTTTAAAGTATATGCTTTTCAAGGCGCATTTTTAATAATTTGTTTTTATTAAAAAAATCCGTTACATAATTAAGGGATGTTTTATATAATACGTAAATGATTTTTTCAGACATTTACAATGTGAGCGAAAGCGATTGAAAAACGGGAGGATTTATAATATAATAAAAACCGATAAATCAAGATTTACGGAGGAACAAAATGCGCATAATCATAAAAAAAATGGAAACAGACGAAGAAATCAAAGGGAAAGCATTTGTTCACTGGAAAGCTTGGCACGAGGCATATCCTGACATTGTCAGTCGGGAATATCTCGACAAATTAACTTATGAGAAATGCGAAAGCATGGCGTTCAGCTGGCGAGATGGTTTGATTGTTGCATTGGACGGAAATACGGTAGTTGGCTTTGTCGGCTATGGCAATCGGGGAGAGGAATTTCCCGATGTCGGCGAAATATTTGCATTATATATCCTTTCGGAATACTATGGAACTGGTGTGGGGCTAAAATTGCTTCAAGCAGGCTTAAATGAGCTATCTCTTTATCCGGAAATTTGTCTATGGGTTTTGAAAGACAATAAGCGTGCTATCCGGTTTTATGAAAAACACGGATTCGTCCCTACCGGGGAAGAATCGATAAGTTCAAAAATCAATGCAGCAGAAATCAGGATGAAATTAACTCGATAAATCCCCAATGATCGAACCGCTGTTACTAAAAAGCCACCCGACCGTAAAAGTCGGGTGGCTTTTGCTACCGGATAATACCGTTGACCGATTATATTTGTTATGAAATTTAGTCCAGAGGGGATAAAATCGTTACGTGATTCTTTGCGAGGAAGCTGTTTATCGCTTCGAAGCAGAACGTCATCGCTTTACCCAAAATCGAATCGAACTGAATAAGACAGATAAGTATCGCGATGAATTTCCAATTGCCTTGTCTGAACCCCGTAAGTAGGTTCGGAAGCCTGAAAAGCATCGGCATAAGGAAAACCATCATTCCTACCGAACAGAGGACAACAATCGTCATAACGACTCCACGGTAAGCGTTGTATGGTTTACAAATAACGTTGAAATACGATATTCCGCCGAACGTCAACGCGGCAACGAGCAGCGTATCGTACATTTTCGGCGTGAGCTCGTTGAAGTCGATACCGATTCTTCTGATAACCTGGAATGCAAGAACGTTAAACAGAAGTATACATGCTCCCGGCAGTGCGTGAGATACGAGATATCCGATAAATCGTCCGTTTACCTTGTTTGTATTTGGCTGCATCGAAAGAGCGAACGAGCCGAGACCGATAACGAGAAGCTCGAGAAGGGTCATCATATTGCTTCTGAACGGGAAGAGGTTTCCGCCGATTATGGATATTATCGCAAGAACCATCGTGAATATTGTTTTCATAAGGAACAATGACGACGATTTTTCGATGTTGTTTATAACCCTTCGACCTTCCGCAACGACGTGCGGAATAGAGTTGAAGTTGTTATCCATAAGCACGATATGCGCGATGTTTTTCGTCGCGTCGCTTCCGGTTGCAACCGTTATAGAACAATCGGCTTCTTTCATTGCGAGAATATCGTTTACGCCGTCGCCCGTCATCGCAACGGTATGACCGCTCGATTTTATCGTTTTTATAAGCAAGGCTTTCTGTTCGGGCGTAACTCTTCCGAAAACGTTGTATTTCGTCGCAACGTTAATAACTTCGGTTTTGGTCATTCCTTCCAGGGAAACGAATTTATCGGCGCCTTCTATTCCGGCTCTTTTTGCGACTTCCGAAACAGTCAGGGGGTTATCTCCAGAGATAACCTTTATCGCAACGGAATTCTTTTTAAACCACTCGATAGTTTTGATTGCGTCCTTTCTGACGTTGTCGCTGAGCATAATAAGCGCAAACGGCGTTAAATCGTCGGGGATATGATCGCTTTCGATTGATTTGTCCGATCTTGCAAGCATCAGAACTCTTTGTCCCGTTGCCGTGAAGTGCTCGATTTGCTTTATCACGTTTTCGTTCAGTTCTTTATTTGCGAATATGAATTCCGCTGCGCCGAGAACGAACGTTCCGAGCTCTTTTCCGCCGCTTAAAAACGTAACGGCAGAGTATTTTCTTTCGGATGAAAACGGAATCGTGCGTTTTGTTATGAGCTTCGGCGAGCTTCCGAATTTATTTTTCAAAGCTCTTGCGGTCGCGTTGTTGTCGCCGAGAGCATTTTGCATGGAAGCTATGATATCGTTAATCGTATATTCGTATGACGGATCGAAAAGCACGTAATCGGTAACCTGCATTCTGCCGTCCGTTATCGTTCCCGTTTTATCGAGACAAAGCACGTCGACTCTCGCGAGCATTTCGAGCGAATACATATCCTGTACCGACGTGTGCCTGTTTGCAAGCCTTATAACGCCTACGGCAAGGGCGAGAGTAGTCAGCAGCAACATTCCCGAAGGAATCATACCTATAACGACAGACGTCGTACTGCTGACCATCTGAACGATACCCTCGGGGGTAAGCACTCCGTTCGCGATAAACGTGGGGTTTGCGCCCTCGACGATGGCTTTATAGTTGGTGTAAAGTGAACCCGCGCTTATCGGAACAATCAAAATACCGATGATTTTGATTATCCAATTGAGGGTAATCATTAGCTCGCTGTGCGGACTCTGGAATTTTTTGGCTTTTGCGGAAAGTTGTTGTATATATCTGCTTTCGCCGACTTTATCTGCCACAACGAACGCGTTTCCTCCCACAACGTAGCTTCCCGATAAAAGCTTATCGCCCACGCCCTTCTTAACGGGTATCGATTCGCCCGTAAGCATAGATTCGTTTACTTCGAGGTAGCCTTTTAAAATCGTGCCGTCGATGCAGATCTGATCGCCGACGGAGAGTTTTATAACGTCGTCCAAAACAACGTCCGTAACGGGGATTTTAACGAGTTTTCCGTTACGAATGGCATTTGTTGTAGGTTGGTTTAAAATCGAAAGTTTTTCGATTGAAAACTTAGCTCGTATTTCCTGAGAAATACCGATAATAAGGTTCAATGCGTAAACTATAACGAAGAAATAGTTCGAAATGTTTTTTTCACGCGCTACGATAAGCGCGACAACGCACAGTACGCAAAGCAGGTTGAAAAACGTAAAAAGGTTAGAGGTTATTATACTCAGAATGGTTTTGGAGTACGTTTTGCCTTTTTCGTTCGTTAGTCCCTGGGCGGTTCTTAACGCAACCTGATTGCCCGTTAATCCCATGTCGATATCGGGAGCAAATCGGTCGTCGTCGACGTTTCCTTTCGTTCGCTTCTTTTTTGTTCGTTTAAGATGCGGTTTTATATATCCGTCAATATAGCTGTCGGCAATATTGTCGGTGATTTTATCTTTATTTTCGTTATCCATTTTATCCTTTATGTCTATCACGGGCGTTTTGGCGGGTTTTAACGCAACTGCCTGTGGCTGAACAACATATATATAATTATAATCATTATATCATATTTATAGAATTTTTCAAACAAAAAATATACCGTTGTTAAATTTTTCAATTATTTTGGCAAACGATATTGACAAAAACTTATTATATGGTATAATACAAATAAGCTAAATAGCCGTTTAAAAATCCGACAGGAGGCGAAATCGTGAAAAAAAGAAATATTTTTTTACTTGTTTTATCTTTAATTTTTGTTTTTGCGGCAGGGTGCGGCGGTAATTCGGGAAAGTCGTCCGCTTCCGATGACGACCCCTCGGTTTCGGCAATAATAGAATACAGGGTGGGCGTTACTATCAATAATAAAATCGCGACGTTCGGAGAGTATCCGTTTAACGGGAAGGAATACGCTTTGTCTTTCGGAACGTTGGCGACGATGGCGGCAAGTAAAATCAACGAGACAACCGCAGATTTGCTTGAAATAACCGTCACGCCTTATGAAGACGTTGCTTCGATTGTTTTCAGTAACGTTCTGACTGTAAACAGCGAAGCTGATTTTAATGAAATCGACGACTCGTACGTCGAAATAAATCAAAATATCGTAACAAAAAAAGAGGTTGACGGCTTAAATCATAAACTTACGCTCGATACGTCTTCGCTTGAAGATTGCAAAATGGTCGTGGTCGTCGTTCACGTTTATGTCGGTGATTTTGATGATTTCGAATTGTATATCGGCATTTCGAGATAAATTTTAATAAATCAAGATAATTTTTAATAAATATCAAAGGTCGGAGTGGAAATATTCCGATCTTTTTTATTTTCGGCATATATTATATCCGTTTGTGGTTAATAATCGGTTATATTATTGACAAAAAAACCTTTTTTTGGTAAAATTTGATTTGTATAGATTTATCTGTCGCGGAGAAAAATATGACGAAGAAAATTATCAACGATTACGCCGAATTGCTTGTTAAAGTCGGCGTAAATTTGCAAAAAAAAGAAAAACTTGTCGTTTCCGCACCTGTTCTTGCCGCCGATCTTGTAAGAGCGATTGTAAAATCCGCTTATAAACACGGCGCGAGAGAAGTCGAGGTTTTGTGGAACGATCAGGAAGTTTCCAGACTCGGATTGAAATACAGAACGGAAAAAAGTCTTTCCGTCGTTCCGGATTGGGCAAAAGCGCAAAGAGAAGCTTTTATCGAAGAAAAGATTTGCTATATAGCGATCGCTTCCGACGATCCCGAAGCAATGAAAAATATTTCGCCGAAAAAACTTTCCGCTTCGAGAAGGGCGAGAAATAAAGCTTTCTTGAAGTTTTTCGAATATACGAGTTCAAACAAAATCAGATGGGCGCTTGGCGCGTATCCTAATAAAGCTTGGGCGAAGAAAGTATATCCGAACGAAACGCCTTCGGTTGCGCTTAAAAAGCTCTGGCATGCTGTCGCTTCCTGCGTAAGATTAGACGCTCCTTCTTTTATCGACGCGTGGGACGAACATCAGCGAAATCTTCAAAGGCGTTGCGAGATATTGAATAACGCGAAAATAAAGAAATTTATATATAAAAGCTCTTCGGGAACCGATTTTACGGTCGGCATGCCGAAAGATTATATCTTTTGCGGGGGAGCGGAACTCGGCGCGCTTGACGGTGTGCCTTTCACGGCAAATCTGCCTACGGAAGAAGTGTTTTCCTCTCCCGACAGGCTCACTGCGAACGGGAAATTGGTATCTACAATGCCGTTATGCTCAAATGGTAAAATAATTGATAACTTTTGGATAATGTTCAAAAATGGCAAAATTGTCGATTATTATGCCGAAAAGGGTATGGAAATCCTGAAAGACATTATCGAGACCGACGATGGTTCGCACTATCTCGGAGAGATCGCGCTTGTAGGATATAATTCGCCCGTAAGAAAGCAGAACGTGCTGTTTTATGAAACTCTTTTCGACGAAAACGCAAGCTGCCATTTCGCAATCGGAAATTCTTATCCGAATTGCGTCAAAGACGGCGGCGATATGAACGAAGATCAACTTCGCGCGGCGGGGCTGAATACCTCTTTGGAACATGTCGATTTTATGGTCGGGGCAAAAGATTTATCCATAAAATGTGAAACCGAAGACGGAAAGATTTTCGACGTTTTCGTAAACGGCGAATGGGTTATTTAACCGAGCAGATCATTTAACCGAACGGGGTATTTAACCGAGCGGGTTATCGATATTATTTGTTAATAAATATAAGGAGTGTTTTTATGGCGAACGAAGTTAAAACGATACGTTATAAAATTAAGCAATACGAGTTGATCGAAAAAAGCGTTTTGAATGACGCGTTGGAAAAAATAAAAAATATCAGCGGAATTCTGGACGCAAAGTTTGACGACGAAGATTCTTCGCTTGTTTACATTATCCCCGAGTCTGTCGGCGATTATGAGATTTTCAGTTCTTTAATGGCGGTTCTCGACGAAGCAAATATTGACCTTGTTTTCAACGAGGAAATCAAACGTAACGATAACGAAACGGAAGAAGAATTAACGGCGGAAACCGACAAAGACGAAGAGGTCGAGGATAAAACGGTCAAAGCAAAAAAGGAAAAGAAAGAAGAAAAAATCGAAAATATTGTAATTCTTTCTTTGTCCGCGGTTTTAATGGTTCTCGGATTTGTTTTCGAGAAAAGCAGCTCTAAGGCGTCGATGTGGATATATATGTTCGGCTACGCTTTGGCGGGCTATGAAACCTTATATTCGCTTATTTCCGATATTGCCGAGAAGAGATATCCGGGCGAAAAAGTTATGATTTTGGTATCGTCGTTCATAGCGTTGTATTTCGGTTTCAGGCTGTTCGGATGCGTATTGATTTTTGCGTATTCGCTTATGTCTTGTCTGTATTCGGTTTTCGGAAACGTTTCCATCAAGCTCGAAGAACTCGGTTTTTCAGAAGACGATATAAAATCATACAATGCGAAAACGGCAATCGATGACAGAAAAATGTTTATTTACGATATGATTTTGCTTGCCGTAGCGATTGTCGTAACCTTTGTTCCGCCGCTTTTCAATATTAAGCAGTATTGGTCAACCCTTACTCAAAAATGGTTATGCGTCGGCGTGGGTGTTATTTCGTTCGGTCTGATAGGGTATCTTTCGCGCTCGATAGCGAAGAATTATGTATTTTCCCGCGTGAACGCCGCTGTTAAGGGTATTAAAATTTATGACGATAAGTCGTTTGACGATCTCGCGAACGCCAAAAAGATTTTCTTTGATAAATCGGGAGTAGTAACAAACGAAAACGGCAAAGTCGTAAAAGTCGAATCCGCCGACGAAAAATTACTTGCAAAATACGTTCTTTCGGCGGAAAGCGGTTTGCTTAACCCGATCGCGAAAACTCTTACGGAATATTTTGCGGACGGCGAAAAAGTTGTTGCCGAAAAAATGGAATTTATAGAGGGTAAGGGCGTTGTTTCCGAATTCGAAGGAAAAAACGTTGTTATCGGAAGCGAAAAATTGCTTAAAAAATACGGAATATCCGTTGACGAAGAAAGCGGCACGATTGTATACGTCGCGGAAAATCGTAAACTTGTCGGTAAGATTTACCTTGATTTCACTATAAAAGAAGACGCGTACGGAGCTGTTGCCGAGCTTAGGGAAGATCTCTCCGTTCAAAGCGAATTGATAAGTTCCGATTCTTTGCAAAACATAAAAGCGTTAAATGAAGAAATAGGTTTTGCAGGAGCGATTTCGGGTGCGTCTTCGGATTATAAAGCCGAAAAAGTTAACGCTGAGGGCTGTTATTATGCCGGCAATGCTTTTGCTCATGAAAAAACGTTGAAAAAAGCAAAACGCGCTATTGCGTTCGGTGTTGGCAGGGCAGACGGCGCGGGGCAAATTTTTGTCGAAAATTCGGATATTAAACTTGTTCCGAAAATGATTAAAATCGCAAGGAGAAATGCGAAAATTCTTAAACAAAATAAGATTTTATGGCTTGTTTTCAAGTTGTTTTTCCTTGCTTTGGGCGTCATTCTTTCGCTCACCGTCGGTTACAGATATTCGATGCTGATCGCCGCTTGCGGCGCGTCGATAGGCGAGCTTATCGTGTTTATCAACACGTGCAGAAATCTCACCGAAGCCGTATAACGTCGGTAACGGATAGTTTACCGTTTTCAACGTAAAAAACCACGTCGACTCCGGCAAACTTCATTTTAAATATTTTACCGTCTTCGGTATATGACGGACGCGGATCTTCTGCAAGACAGTCGATAAGCGTCCGTCTTTTTTCTTGCGTAATGTTATTTAAAAGGTTATCGGGAAAAATTACTTCGAGTTTATAATCTTTTGTGTTTTCCGTGAAACCTTCCGTTGCGTCCGTATGACAATCGGCATAGGGAATATAGGGCTTTATATCGAAAATCGGAGTTTCGTTCAACAAATCCGCGCCCGAAACTATGAGAACAGAGCCTTCGTCGGTGTTTTCGATTCTTTCGAGCTTAACGGACGATAATCCGAGGTTGTTCGGGCGAAACGGCGAACGGGTAGCGAAAACGCCCACCCTCTTATTTCCGCCAAGCCTCGGCGGTCGGACGGTAGGAGAGAACTTATCTCTGTGAGACAGTGAAAAATCGAAAATAAGCCATATATAATTAAAGCCTTCGAGACCTCTTAACGCGTCGGGATTTCTGAATTCGGGTTCGAAAACGATTTTTCCGACGATCGATTTAACTCTTCCGCTCTGGCGGGGAATTCCGAATTTATCGTCGAAATCGGTATATATTTTTGCAATAGGTTTTAAAGTATAGTCACTCATATCATCGTTTATTATATCGTCGAACGATTAAAAAATCA
Source organism: uncultured Clostridia bacterium (assembly GCA_934247225.1). Lineage (GTDB taxonomy): Bacteria > Bacillota > Clostridia > Christensenellales > Borkfalkiaceae > UBA10281. The sequence goes on along the minus strand of CAKQJE010000029.1, from coordinate 5,753 downwards.
AGAAAAATGTTTTAAATTTAAAAAATGGGGTTTAAAACCATTGACAAAACTTTAAAAATAGGATAGAATAACAATGCTTTACGGAAAGATATCGAAGTGGTCATAACGGCCCTGACTCGAAATCAGGTATGCGGCAACGCATCGTGGGTTCGAATCCCACTCTTTCCGCCAAAAAAATGAACACCTTTTTTTAGGTGTTCATTTTTTTTGTGGAAAGATGTCGGGATATAGTAACGCGGCAACTTGTTGCCGTCGTTCGCATTTGAGCGCCAGCGAAAATCCAGCCGAGAGTTCCCGCTTGCGGGAAACGGCTGTATCCCCCCTTTGTTATTGCGAGACAAAAAGAAAGAAACGCGGAAACTTGTTGCCGTCGTTCACATTTGAGCGCCAGCGAAAATGTTGCCGTCAATGACAAGGCGTAAATTTTGCTTGCAAGGAATTTATGCCGCAGTTATTCATAAAACGACCGTTTTGCAGAATGCAAAACAGAAACGTATGTTTTAATGCGGAAAGCATTAGGTCGTTGAATAGGTATTCCGTTTTACGGACTTTATATTAAATGTAAAGTATATTAACGGAAACGGCAATATCCCTTTTCTGTTTTGGTGGAAGCATATGTTTAAATAAGACTCCCGTACATGATAAAGTTGTATCTGAAATTTTTTAAAATGTATTATTGCAACAAATTTTATATGTTTTATTGACAGTTGAGTTGTCTTCGTGATAAAATATTGATAATACATACCTTTAAGGAGGCGTAGTATGGCTATACCAAAGCAAAATAACCGAGAGAGACAATTTACGTTGACCATTACCGCAGATAGCGTAGTTTCGGATGACAAAGATTTCACAATGGACAATCTCCATCTCGGCGATAAGTATAAACCTCTTGACGCCTATTTTATAAAAGCAGACGAGAAAAAAATTACGCGAATTCGCGGTGGCAGAGAAAAAATAATTTCAAATAAGACAATGCCGCGTATTGCTTGTCAGGTATTTGAAAAACAACTTGACGAGTTATCGGTTAAAGAGAAGGAAAATTTTCCTGTTTGCCGATATAATAAAAATAGAGGCATAATCAAAGGTATTTATTCGAGTGTTGATGAATTCCATAAAAAATATCGCAACACAAGAGAATATATGACATACGACTGTGGTAACGGAAGTCAGTTTGTTTTTTATTCTTGGAATATTTTTTCAACGATTATCTTTGTTCAGGAGTGCATGAATCGTTTTGGAAAACAGGGAGATCAATTTATTTTGACATACCGTGAAAAAACCAAGGGAGAATCTGCGCTTACGGGAAATATAATCACTGATAGGGAAGAGCCTGCTCAACATCATACCGATGAATACCATAATCGGTTTTCATCTATGCTTATAGAATCAAAGAACCTTATTTTCCGAGGCGCACCCGGTACGGGAAAATCATATCTTGCAAAGGAAATTGCTGCCGATATCATTAGCAACGGAAGTGTTGGCAATTACGATCTCCTCACCGATGAGCAGAAAAAACAGGTGGAGTTTGTGCAGTTTCATCCAAGCTATGATTATTCTGATTTTGTTGAAGGGCTGAAACCGAAAATCAATGACGACGGGACGATGGGTTTCGAATTGCGGGATGGCATTTTTAAAAGGTTCGTAACCCGCGCAAGAAACAACTATGAGAATTCGAAAAAATCCAAAGAAACAGTAGACAGGGAAAATTCGGTTCAAGAGTCTATAAATGACTTTTTCTCCGGAATCGACTTTGGCGTTGATAAATTTAAGACGATCAACAAAAACGAATTTATTATTACCGGCGTAGATGACAGGCACATAAATATTTTTATTCCAGGAAACGCGTGTGCCAATAAGCTTGTTTTGAATCTTGATGAAGTCAAAAAAATGCTGGCGTCCGAACAGAAGTTTGAGAAAGTAAAAGATATTACGACTTTTTTCAAAAAAACATATGCAACGCAAGGATATTCGTATGACTTTGCTATCTATAAAGCTATAAAAGCAAAGAAAATCACGCATTCAAATGTGAGACAGAAACGGGAGGAATTAAAAAAATACATATTTATCATAGACGAAATCAATCGCGGAGAAATTTCGAAAATTTTCGGCGAACTGTTTTTTGCGATTGACCCCGGTTATCGCGGTAAAGCCGGAGAAATCTCAACTCAGTTTTCAAATATGCACGCTGATCCTGACGAAAAGTTTTATATTCCCGAAAATGTCTATATCATCGGCACGATGAATGACATCGATCGTTCTGTGGATAGCTTTGACTTTGCTATGCGTCGCCGCTTTCGCTTTGTTGAACTCAAAGTGAATGATCGCCTTGAAATGCTTAATTTGTTAGATAACGATGATTTGAAGAATGAGGCGATTCGGAGAATGAGTGCTTTAAATAAAGAAATAGTAAGCGTTGAAGATCTGAACGAAAACTACCAGATCGGAGCGTCATACTTCTTGAAGTTAAAATCGCTTGATTTTGATAAACTTTGGACTGATTATTTACAACCGCTCCTGCAAGAGTATATTCGAGGAATGTACGATGAGAAAGGAATTATGGATCGGTTTGCAAAAGCTTACGGCTATCAGAAATCCGTCGGGGGTAATGTGGATGAAGCTGCTCAGGATCAAGGATAATTCGCAGCAGAACAAGAGTGTCTTTTCTCAAATAGAGAAGTTGACAAATAAAATTGCCGATAAAACCTTGAAACAGCTTGAACGTGAAGGGGTATTTGTATTTCCCGAAATCGTAAAAAGATCAGAGGATATTTCGCAAGATCAGATGATTCTTCAAAGCGTTAATGATACCGTTCGTTCCGGTAACGTGATGGGGTTTATTGGCTATGGAGATGAACGGCTTGTAATCGAATCTCGTTTTTGCGGAAACGGAGAAGATTATTTTTTTCGGTATCTTTTGGATAAAGTTCTTGATTTTCCGAATATAGTCGATTTAAGTTCCGATGCCGATCAAGACGACAGATTATTCAATTATTTGTTGTTTCTGTTCCCGTACTATCTTAAAACAGCTATGCGAAAAGGTTTATTCAAGCAATATACCTGCCACAGATACAATGACGGAAATCTGAAAGGTTCTATTGATATCGCAAGACATATAGCAAAGAATACCCCTTTTGTCGGAAATATTGCATACAACCGACGCGAGTTTTCATATGATAATAGTTTGACGGAGTTAGTGCGGCATACAATAGAATTTATCAAAAGGAAGCCTTACGGAAACAAGATTCTTGGCAAAGTTAAGGACGAGGTAAAACTTGTTGTTAATGCTACTATAAAATATGAACCGTTTGACAGACAGAAGATTATTGAACAGAATAAAAAGAATACATTCCGTCACGCTTATTTCAAAGAATATTTTGCTTTACAGAAATTATGTCTCTTGATTCTTCGGCGTCAAAAGCATCGGATCGGAATCGGGACAAAACAAATATACGGTATCCTTTTTGACGGCGCGTGGCTGTGGGAGGAATATATCAACTCACTCATCGAAGACACTTTCTATCATCCGAAGAATAAGGGCGGCGCGGGCGCTCAGCGGCTTTTTGATAAAAATCGGGGGCTTATCTATCCCGATTTCATCAGTCGTAATAGTGAGACGAGGATTATTGCGGATGCCAAATATAAGCCGATTGACGGCATTGGTAATCGGGATTATTTACAAGTACTTGCTTATATGTTTCGTTTTGAAGCAAAAACCGGCTACTATCTTTATCCGGAAGCAGAAAAGACGGGCGATATGAAATTGCGATTGAATCGCGGTTCGACCTACGAGGCAAATGTAATTCCGAGAGATGATGTCGGCGTTACCAAACACGGCTTGCAAATTCCCGTTGATGCGCAAAATTATTCGGAGTTTACCGAAAGAATGAAAAGTTGCGAGCGGGAATTTAAAAGTGTGTTCAAAGTATAATTATATCTGTAAACAACGGGCGAAAAAATCAAAACCAAATAAATAAACAATCAAGAGCTAAAAAATGGATAACAATATCAGAAAATCGGGGTGTTATAACGTTACTTTAAACGTTTGGGCGGACAATGCGAACGCGGTAAAATTTTATCAATCGATAGGTATGCAAATTCAAAAAATCGGAATGGAAATGATTTTATAAAAAAGATTTTATAAATTTGTTGAAAAACGCGAAGCTGTAACGTAGCAATACTCAAATAGAATTTCATAGAGGGAAAAATATGAGGAAGAGTTTAATATCGATTTTATGCCTATCTTTTTTATGTTGTCTGTTTCTTTTCGCCGCGTGTAAGGACGATAGAAATTATCGGGAAGGAGTGTATGAATATGTTCCTGATTATAAAAGCGTGACGTGCAACGTAATGCAGGGCGAAAATATCGAATTGCACGTCGAAAACGGCATAAGCGAGTCTAAAGATAAAATTACGGAAATATTCGATATTTTGAAAGGTGATTACGATAAACTTGACAAGGCTTTCGGATTGAAAACAAATATAAAATGTTATGTGATTGCTGACGAATATATCCTGGGTAAAAACAAAGCCGTATATCAAAACGGAGTTTTATTATGCAATGAAAACATTATCAAAAACGGCGATTATAAAAAAGTTTTTACGACGGCGTATATTCGATCGACGGAGTTCTGGAAGCAATACGGAGCATATGCGCACGTTTTCGGGTGTGAATATGATAACAGTAATCTTAAACAATATTATTTAATCGGTAACGATTTGGCTCTTACTCTTTTTCAAGCTTACTTCGTCGAAGAATTTTCCGATAATATCGATATCGCAGTTCAGACGGCTTATTCTTTCGGTGAGTTCTTAATAAACAGTTTCGGTTTTGAAAAGTTTATTTACGCGAATTTAACCGATTACAGAACGGAATATTTAAAATACTTGGGAATTAACCGTGAGTTTAATATTGACCTTGATTTATCATGGCTTGGCGGGGCGGAATATAGCGAAAAGTTTATGTCATACCCGCTCGTTATAAAAACGCCAAACAGAACTTATAATCTCGACGCATTTTCATCAATACGCGAAACCGCAAACTTCGATACGTCCGAGCGAGTATTATATCATTTGTCCGAGGGCAACGCGGAATTGGATAAGATATTGAGTTTTATCAAGGAAAATGCTTCCGAAAGCTATGACTTTGTGAGTAAAAGATATGCGGAAAAAATTGAATATTATATTTCCGACAGCGAGATTAAAACTTGTTGCGATGTTGGCGCACGGAAAATTTACCTGCTCGATCCGAGCGAATTTATTCACGAAACAATTCACTTGATAACGCTTCAAAACAATCCGACTTCCGAAGCGTGGATAGGGGAGGGTGTTGCCGAATATTTATCGAGATATATTTCAAAACATGTTTCCGATATAAACAACCGTTTTTATTTGTCTTTCACGGATAAAACCCTGACGGGAAGCATTACCGATTTCGTATCTTCGGTCAATACTCTTTACGAAGAAAAAGGCGGAAAGTTCGACAGCCTTTCGGAGTTCGATTTCGCGTTGATTGAAGAGTGTATCGGCACCACCACGTTAAAAGACGAAAGCATTAAATCGCAGATAAAATTCCCTTATGCGACGACCCCGATATACAAAATATATGCTTGTACAAATAAAGACGGAAATGTTTTAACTTATCCCGAAGCATACGCTTTCACGAAATATCTTATAGACAAATACGGATTTTCGTCTGTCATAAAATGTTGCATAAATTACGATACCGAAAGGGATTTTGGGGAAAATTACGATAC
>CAKQJE010000028.1 GCA_934247225.1 uncultured Clostridia bacterium | reverse complement strand
CTTCATTTTTTTATCCTCGCTTTTATTGTACTATATTTTCGAGGGTTTTTCAACTGTACTATTATGATAACATTCCAAAATCTCCTCTTTCGTTTAATCGAGATTATCCCCGTTCGTCTCGATAACTTTTTTATACCAAAACGCGCTCTTTTTAGGAATACGCTCCAACGTATTATAATCTATATAAACAAGCCCGAAACGCTTCGAATAACCCAACGCCCACTCGAAATTATCCGTAAACGACCAATAGAAATAACCCTTTACAGGATATTTTTCAGCCGACTTTTTCATTTCGAGAATATGCCTTTTCATATAGTCTATACGCATATCGTCGGGGATGTCACCGTTTAAGGTTTTCCATTCGGAAAGCGCAACGCCGTTTTCCGACAAAATTATCGGCAACTTGTATCTGTCGTAATAATATTCTACAAGATATTTCATCGCTTCGGGGGTAACCGCCCATTCCGTAGCGGAAAAATCGTCCGTAGGCGCAATCGGCTTTCTTTTTATTCCGTCTGCGGTATTTTCAATATAAAACCCTCTGTATAAATTAGCGCAGAAGAAATCGAGATCGCTCTTTATAATCTTCATATCGCTTTCGGACGGGTAATAATCGTATTTTTTAAACCACTCTTTATACTCTTTCGTAAACTCGCCTTTTATTATAGCGTCGGTAAAATAACATCCGTCCCAAAAATCTCCGCTCGGCGAAAAATTGTAATTAAGAGCAAGTTCGGCGTCCTCTTCTTTCATCGGCATCATCGGAGTAAAGCACGGGGCTATACCGATATTCAGTTTATGTTTCGCTGTTTTTCTCATCGCTTTTTCGGCTTTGCCCATACACAAAAGAAGATTGTGGGCAACCGTGAAAGTTTCTTTCCTGGAAAGTTTCAAGAACGGCGCCTGCGTACCCATAAAGTGTCCTTCTTCCACAATACACTGAGGCTCGTTCATAATAATGTAATTAGTTACCTTATCGCCGAAAATTTCAACGACTTTTGCGGCATACCCCGCAAACCAATCGCTTATTTCCCTGTTCAGATACCCGCCCTTTTCGTAAAGGCTACGCGGCAAATCCCAGTGAAAAAGCGTGACCCAAGGCGTGATATGTGCCTCTATAAGTCGATTAACGAGGTTTTTATAGAACTCAATACCGAGTGAATTGACCTCGCCTGCACCGCTCGAAAAAAAACGAGTCCAACTTATCGAAAAGCGGTAATTTTTAATGCCGAGCTTTTTTAAAAGCTCGACGTCCTCTTCGTATCTATGATAATGGTCGCAGGCAATGCTCCCGTCCATATCACCGAGAACTTTTCCTTTCGTAAACTTACTGTCCCAAATACTCTCGCCTCTGCCGCCTTCATTTTCCGCTCCTTCTATCTGATACGCGGAACATGCGACGCCCCACGCAAAATCTTTATCAAATGCCATATCGGTTTACTCCTTATTGTTTTCGTTAAAAAAATTAAGCATATCGTCTATCCAGCCTTCGGCGCAAGTTCCTTTTCCCACTCCGAAACCATGGCAAGTATCGTCGTAAACGACGTATTTATGTTTTACGTTATTTTCGGTCAGAACCCTATCCATAATTACGGAATTTTCAAAAGAAATACACTGATCGTTTTTGCCTTGCCACAAATATGTTTCGGGGTAGTTTTCGTCTACGTTCGTATAAACGGAATATTTTTTCACCTCTTCCTCCGAACAGTTTTCGCCCAGACAATTTGCTCTCGTAACGCCTTTTTTAAGCGACAAATCTATCACGGGGTACGTTAAAGACAAAAATTTCGGCTTAGGCAAGTTATATTTTAAACAACCCTGCCTCGTAGCCCATATTCCGGCAAGATGACCTCCCGCCGAAAAGCCCATAAGCAAGTAGTCGGCAACGTTCAGTTCGGAATAATTTTCTATGATATACTTAATCGCCCTCGCGACGTCCTCTATGGGATTCGGCATATACGCGTACGGAAAAACCCTATAATACAATACAAAACAAATATATCCTCTTTCCCACATTTCCTGAGCAATCGGAAACCCCTCGCTGTAAGAACACACGTCGGAGTATCCGCCGCCGGGGATGATCACCGCAACTTTTTTACTGCCCGATTTTAAATATTTCAGAACCTGTACGTTTTCTTTCGACTCGTCGCCTTTGATTTCTGACGGACAATATATTTTATCTCTCGTTATATCGCCTGCTTCGATATGTGTTTTTAAAAAATCGAGCCGCTTTGCATAATTACCGACGCCTTTAAAACTTTCAGATAAAACTTTCGGCGTAATTTTATCTTCGTAAATCCAATCGAAAAAGTTTGGCGGAAAAAGCAAATCTTTTACCGTTTCAATCGTTTTATCCTGCAAAATTTCTTTCATCGTTTGATTTTCGTAAAACATTGCCCTACTCCAAGTTAATATTGTTCATACGAAATTTTAATTTATATCTTTCTTTTTCGAGTTCGGTTGCGGGGTTTACGACAGCTATCGCTCCCTGCATACGGCTGCTATGTTTTCCGCCCCGATAAGCAACGACTTTGTACGTCAACAAAGCCTTGGCGTTCTCGTTATACTCTTTATCGGTAAACCGCCCCTCGCTCGTAACTCCTATAAGACGATAGTCTTTTTCGTTGTCTTTTCCCCGGTAAACGGCGTATTTTAAACCGTTTTCTTCCCACGATAAAGCCACCCCGTCCTTTTCCCACGCGGCGTTCAAATTGCAGACTATCGGCAGACGTTCCGCGCGTTTAAATCCCGTAATCCTGTACGACTTGTCGATTTCCGTATCGAAACCGATTGTATCATCGTTTGCGGAATACGCAATACGTCTGCCGTCCGACAGGACTTCGACGTTAAAAAATTCTTCGCATCGTATATACGCCTTTCCGCCGACGCATGATTTTATCTCCGCAAAATCGATTACTCCGTCCTTATACGAAATATCTATCGTAAAGTTTCCGCGAGCTTTCAAGCCTTTAACCCGTAAATCTTTCCACCTTTCGGGAATCGTCGGAAGAAGTGTTATAGCCCCGTCGTGGCTCTGAACGATCATTTCTGTCATACCCGCAACCGCGCCGAAATTTCCGTCGATCTGAAACGGAGGGTGCACGTCCCATAAATTCGGATGCGTTTTGTTTTTCAATAACTCCTGCAACAGAGAATACGCGTGATTTCCGTCGCCGACCCTCGCCCATGAGCAAAGCCTGTGAGCGAGCGCCCAACCCGTTGACTTATCCCCTCGCTTTTCGAGCGTGAGTTTTGCCGAATCGAGCCAGCGCGGAGTATTTCTCGTTATCGTTCTCCCCGGCATCAACGCCACGAGTTGAGACAAATGTCTGTGTTTCGCTTCGCCGTATTCGCCGTAAAAATGCTCTTCGTCGTACTCTTTGATTTGTCCGTTGTAACCTATTCTTATCGAGTCATAGAAACCAATTTGTTCGTTTTCCTTTTCGGTTAAATCGTCGCTTACGCCCAAAACAGCAGAACACTCCAAATCGTCTCTAACATTTTCATATATCATCTGCTGGTCGAACGAACAGCCTACCGTTTGTATATATTGCTGATATTTATGCTCGTCCACCCACCAACCCGACAAAATCTGCTCGGGAGAGGCCGAGAAACTGCATAAATATCTGCCGTCCTCGTATTTTCTCACGCATTTCGTCAAAAACCTGCTCATTCCGTGAATTACGGGATAAATGTCGTTTTTCAAAACGTTTTCGTCTCTCGTAAAATCATAATAATCCCAAAACAGCTTCGTCGTAAGCGCGCCTGTGCCCGGTCCCGAGTGAGTGTTCGGATTAAACCCTTCCACCTCGTAACAAAACGCGCCTGTGGCGATTATCCAACCGCAATCTTCCGCGTAATTTTCGGGGTTCGTGTAGCTTATCCATTCTTTGGCGTTCTCTTTCGCGCTTGCCATATATGCCTTGTTGAAATCGACGTAAGCCTCGAAGGTTTCGGCGATATTCGCACTGAAAGCAAGCCAATAATTCATCTGAATATTTATATTATGCCAGAAACCGCTGCCCCATGGAGACTTGTCGTAAGCCGTCCAAACGCCTTGCAAAGACGACGGCGGCGTACCCTTTCTCGACGACGAAAGAAGCAGATATCTGCCGTATTGATAGTATAACTCTTCGAGATACGGCTCGAAATTGCCTTGTCTGTTCGATTGCAATAATTCCTCGGTTGACCTGTCATCCGATTTGCCGTTTAAATCGAACTCTACCCTTTTCATTTTTGCGGCAAAATCGCTTATATGGTTTTCGTAAAGCTTATCGTAACCGAGGTTTACCGCTTTTTGCATTAAATTAACGACTTTATCGTGCGGATTTTCCCCGAGCGCTTTATTGACGCCCTTTTTAAAAGTTTCCTCGCAAAGCAGATAAGAAGTGCCGAAAACAAACAGAATAACGCTTTCGCGGCTGTTTTTGACCGAAACAACGTCTCCATCGTATTTTGCCTCGCCGTCGGTCAGAACGGCAATTCTGCCCTCGAAAAGCAAGTCTCTTAACGGAAGGCTTCCTTGCATAACGAGACAATCTTTTTCGCCGAAAATCTTTCCCGTTCTTCCGCCCTCTTCTGTCGGTCTCGCACCCAAAAAAGGAATAACGAACCGAACGGAAAAATCGTATTTTTTATCAGAAGTTATTTTATATACCAAAACGTTATCGGGGTAATTATAAAAAGCCGTCCTTTTAACGTTTGTATTTTCGCATGTAAATTCCGAACTCGCGATACCGTTTACGATATCAAGCTCCCTGATATAATTTTTATACTCTTTTACGTCGGAGCAAATATATATTTCCGCAAAATCGGAAACGCCGCCGTTGTCGAACGTATTTGCGAAAACATTGGTCGTTATCTGTAATCTTTCTTTTTCGACTCCGCCGAAAACGCTTGCGCCCGCATAGCCGTTGCCTATCGGAAACGAATATTTTTCCCAGCCTTCCAAAGAATCTTCGGCGGGAGAATAGTATTTTAATTTTAAATCTTTCATCGTTATATTTTTAATATGCCCCACGAGAGATTCCCATGGGGCATACGTCATAAATTTTAATTATTCTTCGGTTTCCGTATTATATACAGTCACGTTTTCGATTTCCGCCACGTCGGCATTTTTACCGTCCGTGGCAAGTTTTACGTAAGATTTGCAGTAAACCTTTACATCGGTATAATTATTGTTGTACAGCCAAGCGCCGAATACGGTAGGTATGTTTTCCGCAAGAGTCTGCCCGTCATCGCTATACACTTTAACAGTTAATTTGTTGAACGTATTTCCGCTGCAACTACTCGAAAAAAGCAATGCTCCGTCTTTCGGCGTGCTTCCGTCGTTTGATTTCATTATAACGTTGACATTATCGAATGTAGCGCCGAATGCGGCATAACTGAACAACCCGCCCGATGCATAAGCAGTCCATTGAACGGATACGAACGTTATATTTTTAATAACCGCGCCTTTTCCGATAACTCTGAACAAACCGTGTGAATGACATTTGCCCGTTATCGTATATCCGTTGCCATTCAAAGTTCCGCGGAATCCGTTCGTATCCTTTCCGATGTCGAATCCTGCATTGTTATAAAACCCTTGCCAGTCAGGATCACCGTTACAATTGATATCGTTAGCCATTTTGTAATATCCGAATATTGCATTTGCCTCAGTATCGGTAGCCGTTCTGGTTATCGTTCTTAAATCATTAACCGTGGTTACCATCATTGTAACAAGAGTTACGGGAACGCTTATTCTTACGCGCGAATCGTCTTTCACGCCTTTGACAATAATTGTCTTTTCGCCGTGTTTGGCGTAATCGGTCTTGAACGCCGTTAAATCGAGATTGCTTATATCCGTTCCCAGATTTTCGCCGTCGCAAACGATAGAAGTTATGGTAAGACCGTTCAACTCGTCGCCCAAATCAAGCGAATAAGTCTCGTCGGTCATTACGATATCCTGATTTTCCGTCAGGTCGATTTTTACGGTTTCTTTAACGGTTATCCCGTCTTTTGCGGTTTCGGTTCCGTAAAGATAATTAACTTTGTCGGCATATACGTTTACGTCGGTATATGAACAATCTTTACCCCAAATCGCACCGCATACAAGATAATATATTTCGCTGCCTTCTGCCATGACCGTTACGTTTCTGTAAGTGTTGTTGACAGCGTTGTTACCCGAAAGAATACCTCCCTTAGTCGCGGTGAACACGCAATTGAAAGTTATCGTTACGTTTTCAAAAATCGTTACCTTCGTTATGACTCCGAATACCGATAGGTTCCCCTGAGGAACAAAATTCGCTACGGTAAAGTTTATATTCTTTACAGCGGCGTTGTTCGTATAGTTGAATATCCCCGGAACTCCGCTTGCGATATTGAGGTTTTCAACGGTGAAACCCCTGCCGTCAAGCGAGCCTTTAAATCCGGTCTCAATCGCTTTTTCGTCCTCGTCCTTTTCATTACCCCAATTCGCGCTCGCCTTCCAATCGATGTCGCTCGCGTCGATATTGTCGGTCAGTATAAAATATTTACCCTCATTTAAAACTTTTGTTGCATCGTTGCTCTGAATGTTTTCTTTCAGATTTTCCGCCGTCAAAACAGCGTCGACAATCGTTACGGGTACGGTTATAACATGCTCGAAACCGTCTTTTTCTACCGTTACGATAAGATTTTGTTCGCCGTGTTCTTTATCCCCTATGCCTTCGGGAATAACAAGAGCGTTAAGCGCGGTTCCGAACGACAAGTCATCGTAAGTTATGCTTATCACGTTCTCGTATTCGGAAACGCCTTCTAAGCTAAGCGCATTTTCGGCAGACGAAAGGATAATATCCTGTCTTTTCGCCGTTACGACTTTTTCGAAAACGTCTCCCGTTTCGTATCCGCAGGAGCAAAGCCCCGTATCTTTGGTTTCGCCGCTGACAAAACTTGCCAAAGCATGGTTTGCAAGTTCGCTTTTACTTTCACAACGCGAGCATGCGTGCCAATGCTGAGTTTCGTCGGTCATCCATTCTTTGGAATAGTCGTGTCCGAGTGCGGGAAGTTCTTTATATTCGGTATAACCGCAATTGCGTTTGCACGTTCTGTATTCGTTCCAGCCGATATTTTCGCATGTTGCCGATTTTGCAGCGTGATTTTCAAAATCGTGATTATCGGAGTCTATCTCGCCGTAAGGCTTATTGCAGGTATCGCAAACAGCCCTATCTACACAGGTTGCCACGCTGTTCTCGCTCGAACATTTCACTTTTTCGCTTGTAGCGGTGCAACCCTCTCTCGTACATTTATGCCAATGCTGCGTTCCGTCCGACTCGAATTCGTCTGCCCATAAATGAGCGAGCGGCTCGTCGTATTCGGCTCCGCAGAACTCGCAAACGTTTCTGTTTCCGCACACGGTCGCTTCTCCGCCCGTACATTTAACGTCCGCCGTTTTCACCTCTTTACAGCAAGCGTAAACTATATCGTGCTTATCGTTGCCTTTGGATTTATACTCGACGTCCTCGCTTGCGTGATTCTGCATGTTTTTGTCGCCGTAAGGCTTATTGCAGGTATCGCAAACAGCCTTAGCAATACAGGTTGCCACACTGTCCTCGCTCGAACAGTTCTCTTTGTCGCTTGTAGCGGTGCAACCGTTTCTCGTACATTTATGCCAATGCTGCGTTCCGTCCGACTCGAATTCGGTTGCCCATGAATGAGCGAGCTGCTTGCCGTATTCGGCTCCGCAGAACTCGCAAACGTTTCTGTTTCCGCACACGGTCGCTTCTCCGCCCGTACATTTAACGTCCGCCGTTTTCACCTCTTTACAGCAAGCGTAAACTATATCGTGTTTGCCGTTGCCTTTGGATATGTATTCGACGTCTTCGCTGGCGTGATTTTCGGCGTTCTTGTCGCCGTAAGGCTGTTTGCAGGACGAACAAATCGCCTTTGCTTCGCAGGTTGCTTCTCCGCCCGAGCAAGCTTCGCCGTCTGCCGCAACGGCTTCGCAACATTTATAAATCTTTTTGTGCGTTCCGTTTCCGTTGGAAACGAAAGTAAATTCCGTACTTGCGTGATTTGACGGGTTTAAATCCCCGTATTTTTCACCGCATTTTTCGCAAATTGCTTTTTGATTGCAGGTCGCCGTTCCGCCGGTATGTTCGCAGTTGTTCGGCATTTCGCCGAAGCACGAAGCAAACGAAAGCGCGCATAAAACAGCCGTCGACAACGCAAGAAGCATTATAACAAGTTTTCTCATTTTTCCCTCCGTTAATCATTTATTGATTTTTTATATTTTGCCAAACAGTAACGCAACTGTTTTCGTCGTCATAGTCTTTACCCGCAGACGAATAATCGCAAACTAAAAAACGTTCGTTTCCGACGCTTATCTCGTAAGTGACGTTATTTTTGAATTTGTCGTTTTTTATGCGTTTCGCCTTGACTATATTTCTTTTTTCCGTCGGAACAGGCTTTGTTATATCTCCGAAACGAGCGTCTCTCGCAAGGACGATCGGTCCTTTCGTAAACGCAATTTTACCGTTTAAAACGTGCTCTTTTACGCGCGCGGAATATGTAAGTTCTATAACGTTTTCGCTCCATTCCCTTTTAACGGAAACATACCCGTCGTCGCGCTTTGCATCGATTTTTTCTCCGTCGATTTTCAACTCGTATTTTTCCATCCATTCGGGGATTCGCAGCTTTATCGCAAATTCCTTTCCGCCGCCGTTTACCCTGATTTTTGCTTTATTTTTAGTGTAAACGTCGGCATTGCAGACAATTTTTATCGGCGCGCCGTCATAATCCGACCTGAAAGAAAACGAATTATACAAGTTTATCGAAAACCCGCCGCCATAAACGGAAATCGAGGCGAGATTTGCAACCGCCAGCCCCGCGCTTCCTATACAGGCGCAACAACCGTACGATCTGCCGTCCTGCATAACCATAAACCCTCCGACTTTTTTACCTCTGCGGCTATAAACGAGCGGACTGTAACTGTCGAACGGATAGGATTCGTGTTCCACCTGATAACAGCCGTCCTCGACCCATACGTCGCCGTCGGTTCGCTTCATCGTCTGTTCGGTATCGTTCACCGCGCCGTATAAAGCGTTATACGAGGAACGCTCGATATAATCCATATATCGTGGCTTACCCGTAAGCAAAAACAGTTTGGCGCATAATTTGATAAACGTTACGGTTACGCAGGTTTCCTGCATAATATCGTCGCTGTAATTCGTTTGCGTTACCGACGAATTATCGAGCATTTCTGTCGAACAGCCGCAACAGCCTATTATCGTGTAATCGGTTTTTACGAGCATTTCAACGAAATTCTCAGCCGCCCGCAAATACTTTTCGTCCTTTACGTACTTGTAATATTCAGTCAAGCCCTCAAAGCAACTCATCATTTCGTACGCCTTGACGTCACCGAACTGATAGGGATATTTCCGCTTGTTCAGACACTCCTCGACGAGATTAAGATTTTTACTGAAACCTCCGTTTACGATATACGTCGAAAAATCGAGATACCTCTGCTCCTTCGTTATGCCGTAAAGTTTGACGAACGCCTCTAAAATCGAGCAGGAATTCATTGCTCCGTACAATGTCGATGTATTGAAAATACTCTTTTTCCCTTCTCCCTCGCCTATATGGGCTATGATATAATCAGCCTGCCGTTTCAGCGAGTTTACCACCCGCTTTTCAAGGCTTTTACTTTTGCAGATCGAAAGGAAATACAACATTCCGAGCATAACGTACTTTCTGCACCACATGTCCCAGCCGTTGAACTCGAAATCTTCCGCATATGTGGATATGCGCCCCGATTTTTCCTGCACGGAAAGCATATCCTCGATGGTTCCTGCCAGAACTTTATATAACCGCTCGTTTTTGTCGGACATATAAGTAAGGCTCGCGCCGCGCATTGTTTTACCCCAAAATTCGCCTTTCCATTCGCCGTTTTTATCGGAATGTATTCTGTACTGATTGACAAACAATCTCCATAATTCTTCGTCCGTCAATTGTTTTTTCGTTACATATTCCGTTAAATCTCGGCTGTAGCCGTAAACTTTCAGTTCTCCGGGGATTGAAAATCTATAGTCTTCCATAAAATGTCATCGTTTATTTTCAACCGACGTTCCACACGCCGACTTTCGTTACTCCGCTGTCTTTTAATTCGTCAATCGTATTATATCTGTATATTCCTCCGTCCGTAACGCTTGACGAATATACCCATGCATATTTGGCAGATTTTGTCTGTCCGTCGAGCGAATCGACAAAGAACACCTCGCCGAACAGTGCTTTTTGGCTGTCGCTTGTATCTCTGCTCGGGGTGATTTTACAAAACGCCGTGTTTTCGCCCGTGCCGCCTCTGTTTCCGACAACCGCCTTTCCGTCTGTCTTAGCCGACGAATAATCGGTACTCGCGTAAGTCGTATAATAAGATTTATTCGTCCCGATATTCCCGAAATAACCGTTGGACATCGGCATAAATACTCCCGTAACGACTCTGATATTTTTAAATCCTCCGTTATACATCGAATCGCATGACGCGCACATAGAGTTGCAATCTACGCGGAACAGCGCGCCGACTTGCTGAGTGTAATTCGTATAATCGACAGCCGCTCCGTTTATAACCACAAGCACGTCCGACATGGATAATCTGTAATTCATAAAATCCATGAGAGCGTAAGAGCGTTTTTCGGTGCCGTCCGCGCCGTCGAAATAATTCGTAGTCGTTATTTTCAGGTTTTCAAGCTTAACGTCCCATTGTCCTTGCATGAACACCGCGCCGTCGTTTCTTGCAAGTCCGCAAGCCGTTTTCGTCACGGCACTGTCGGAAATCGAAAACGTGAAGTTGAAATGCGTGTTTTTAACAAGCGCGTCCTTGCCGAATCCGCCGAAAACGCCGTTCATTGCGACAGTCGCGTTCACGGTATGATTCTGTCCGTCGAATACGCCCTCGAAATATCTGTTTTGTTTGCCGTTATTTTCATACCAGCTACCGATCTGCGCCGTCATATCAACGGTGATATCGTTGCCGAGATAATAGTAGCCGCTTATCGTTTCGCCCGCTTTTAAAGTAACGGTTTTAACAAATTCGTCGGAGGTTTTTATCATTTTCGTATACGCGTTCACGTTCTCGAAAAGATACCCGCCAAGCGACGATATAATGCATATCGGCTCGGTTTCACGCCCCTTGGGAACTATATCGGTGATAAGTTTTCCGCGTTTTACGGTAAGCTCCTTTCCGCCCTGAGTCGCCGATAAAATTACCGCGCCCGCGCCGAAAACGTTATTTACGTCGAAATCTTCGCTTACGCAATAATCGAGGCTGCCCTCGTAGTTTTCTACGGGACAAGTGACAACCACTTCGATAACGCTTACATAGTCCGTACCGTTATAACTGCACTTTACCTCTACGTAACTGCTGCCGATATTTTCGGCGGTGACCTTGTTGCCTTTTACGGAAATAACGTTACTGCCCTCTTCTTTTTTATACTCGAACGCGACGTTTTGTTTTTTGCCGCCCGCGATAAACTCGCTTGAAAAAACGGCAAAATCGTCGTACGTTTTTCCCTGCCATTCCTCAACGAGGCTGAGCTCGATTTTATCCGTTATCTCGCTCACACCGCCGACGGAAACGAAAGTGTTCACTTCGACCTCGTCCACAACCTTAACGGTAATCGTTTTTTGCAAGGTGGAGCCGCCGAAACCCTTCCATACGGTGGAAAAAACAACTTCGGTTTCTCCGACGTTTACGGCGGTAAGCGTCATATCGTTGTTTATCGCAACGATCGACTGATTCAAAATCGAGCTTTTCAATTCGACGTCGTAATATTTGGTGTTATTGAAATAAACGTAGCCTTTAACATTGTAATCGCTGTTCTTAGATAAAATAATGCGATCGTCCGAAACGTTTTCGATGACGAGCCTCGGCAAAAATTCGCCGAACGAAACGTTTATATGGCATTTTGCGGAATATTCTCCGTAAGTCGCCACAACATCCGCCTCGCCCGTCGAAATTGTTTTCACGTCGCCGTCGCTGTTTACCGTGACTACGTTTTCGTTGCTCGAACGCCATGAAAGAGTTGCACCCGCCTGAATTTCATACGTCGCGATCAGACTTAAGCTGTCGCCGTAAATCAGATCTTTATTGTAATAGTTAAGCGTGATTCCTTCGCTCGCAGGCGTTTCCGACGAGCTTGCCGAATTACCCGACGAAGAACCCGACGACGAGGGATTTTTTCCACACCCGCCGCACGCAAAAAGGGACACGGCAAACAGCAACGATAAAATCAAAATCGATATTATTCTGAACTTCTTCATATTCCCTCCGTTTAAGAAATCGTTTCAAGGAATTCGTCTATGGTCGTAGGATACTGATTGAGCCAGGTTTCCTTAATTACCGCAAAATTCAACGTTTGCGCGATAGTTTTGAATTTCTGTTTAATCTCTTCGTATTCCGCGGCGGTATACTTGTCTTTATGCAGACTGAGCATTGCCTTCGCGGGAAATATCCATTCCATATCGATATTGTTTTTAAGTCTGTTATACGTTACGGTATCTCTCTTGTAATTATCGATTTTAGCGTACGCTTTGTCTATCGTTTTCATAAAATCGTTTACCGTACCGAAAGGCAATTTGTCTTTTTCGGTGGAAGTAATCGACGAGCTCGTCGTTAAAGACGTTCTCGCGTTTTCGGTTGCGAACCACAAGCATTCCTGCGTGAACAATTCGTACATTTCCGCCCATGCGTCCTTATACATCGCTTTGAAATAGTTTTCGACAAGCTCGTTTACGTCGAGTTCCGAATTCCAGGCAAGTTTGCTGCACAGATAGTTATGCAACACTCCGAATCCCGTATCCGCGCCCCTCTGACAATCATGTATCTGCACGAAGGTATACATATACTTGTTTTCTTTCAGAAGTTTATAATAATCCGTGTAAAAACCGAAACTATCGTAAAAACACAAATAGTCGTAGAAGAACGTTCCGTAAGACCAAGCCATACAGTTATCGTAAACCGCCGCCCAATCTTCGACGAACTGTCTTACCGAATTATTATCCGCGTCGTAAAGGCTTTTCGAATAATTGAATTTATCCTGCGCTACAAACGGTACGAGATTTACTCCCTCGGGGGATTTCAATTCGTCGGACATATTCCACTCGCCCGTCGAATAGTTTCTGAAAGGCGGCTGCAACGCGTCGGAATAAGCAAGGAAAACGTATTTGAAGTTTTCTCTCTTATATTCGGGGTTTGCTTCCATCCAATCGTTTACCTTTTTGCCTACTTTGTTCAGAAAGATAACGATACTCGCCGACTTCGCGCCGTTGTTTCTCGCCGCGCATTTTTTGCATTCGTCGCATTCGCAAAGGCTGAAAAAGTCGTTTATTCCGAGTTCTACCGCATTGTAATTCGGATAACTTTCGGGATCGTACCACGTAAGCGAGTTGGTTATCTTCTCGGCGCACAAATCTACCATAAGGTTATAATCGTCGGCATTTCCGTGTGCGGTGAAGCACAACTGATTTCCCGCAACCGAATAGAAATTCCTGTGCGTTTCAAAATATTCGTCGAGCGGAAGGAAGTAAAAACTGTTGTGGTTTATATTCCAATCGGAATTTTTACTGTCGCCCGAATGAATAGGCAGAAACATATTGCTGTCCGAGTCGAGAGAACGCATTCTGTATGCGAACATTATATCGTTGACGTCAGAAGTGCTTGCGTTCAGTATACCCTTTTTCGTTCTGTACTCTATATCGGGTATATCGATAACATCGTAATCCACCAATTTTAAATCGGTTACGCCCGTGGTCAACGTATACGTGTCCTTGAAATACGTTTCAAAATCGAAATGCATATTCAAAAAATCGTATACGCCGTATATAACGCCCGCGTCTGTCTGACCGATAAAATAAATAGTTTTATCCTTTGTTAAAATTCTCGCTCCGTCTTTTTTGAGCTTTTTCGTATCAACGCTCAGTCCGCTGCTTTTATAAAGCGAAGTGTTCCCGAGCGAAATATATTTATTATTCGCTTCGTGAGTTTTTCCCGCGTCAGAAATCGTTTCGAGCGTAACGCCCGTCGCTTCTTTAAAAAGTCTTACGAGTTCGTCTTTCGCGATATTCAACTCCGCGCTTACGTTACCTGAAGGAATAACTATCTTATACTCCGTTGCGCCGTTTTTAACAAGATAATCGTTTGTCTCTTTGAACGCAAAACTATGATCGGGGTTTTCTACGTTCGGTTTCGAGCCGCTGTCGCTCTCCGAAGCAGAATTGCCCGTTTTGCCGCAAGCAACGATAGAAAAAGCAAGTATCGCGACAATAAATATTGCCGAAATGCTTTTAAAAACATCCTTTTTTCTCATTATCGTTCTCCTTTATCTCGCCGTCACTTTATACGAGACGTAAGCGGTATTTCCCGCGCCGTCTTTGCAGTAAATATACACCGTATAATTTCCCGCTTTGGACAAATAAATGTTTTTCGCGTCTCTTACCGCGGATACGGTGTTGAATCCGTCTTTCACGACGACCCAGACCGTAAGGCGGTTTGCGGCGGTGTAATTATCGTTTACCGAGAAATTAACGACGGGAACTTCCGTATTCACCCCGACCGAAATCGGTTTCGAAATATCTTCGTTCACCGTGATCACGGGGGCTTCGATATCCGTGACGGAAATCGTAAATCTCGAATAAGTCTGTTCGGTAACGTTGCCGTACTGATCGCTATACTCGTAAATCACTTTGTAAACTCCGTAATCGTCTAAGAGAATCTTATATTCCTTCGTGAAATCGGTTATATTTTCAAGAGTTTCTCCCGAAACGGCTTTCATAACCTTGTTGTTTTTATAGACCGTCATTTTAAGGTCCGCCATAGACGACGGAGACAAAACGTCCGCCGCATAAGGTCTCGGAATAGTTATCTCGGAATTTATCGCCGCGACCTTTTCGAGTTCCTTATAGTACATTATCGGACCCATATTGTCTGAATAGACGTTGGCAAGCGACTGCGTGCAAAGCTCGTTTACGGTTATGCTCGTAGTGTTTTTATTTTCAAAAACGACCTTCAAAAAGCACAAGCCGCTTTCAAAAATACTGTTATAGTTTACTTCCGTATCGCCTATTCTCAATAAACCGTCGGCGTAAGCGACGT
Source organism: uncultured Clostridia bacterium (assembly GCA_934247225.1). Classification (GTDB taxonomy): domain Bacteria; phylum Bacillota; class Clostridia; order Christensenellales; family Borkfalkiaceae; genus UBA10281. The sequence continues at coordinate 12,395 of CAKQJE010000028.1, read as the reverse complement.
TTGTCGTGTACCCCTTCCAGGGATTAAGCAGCGTTCTTCCCGTACCGCCGTTTATAGAATAAGCGTTGTTACCGCTTAAATCTATTTTCAGGGTCTTTGCCGCGTCGTAATAATCGGTTATTACTATCGACATTTTGGTTGCCGCGTCGTCCGACGGAAGCATAAATCTGAAGTTGAACGCCTTGTTGAACTGTAACGGATTTATAAATTCTATCGTTCCGTTATTCGTTACGTTTACGGTTGTACCGTTTCTGTCGGTAGAAGCCGAAGCGACGTTTCCCGCAAAGAATTTCGTTATATCGAGCTTGCCGTCCGCGGTTTTGACGTCTACCACCTTAATCTCGTCCGAGACGATTTCAACGCTGCTGTTTTCGCATTTCAGCTTGAATCTGACGATATTGTTTGCGTTTATCGTAACGTTTCCGATATCTTCGATTTTTTCATACTCGCCGCCGTCAAACTTGACATACGCTTCGACGTTTGCGGGGGTTGCTCCGTTTTCGTCGTAAGTATACGCCTTATTTGCTTCGATCGAATAAGTATATCCTTTGATATAATATCTGTTCAAGCTCATTACCGAAGAATCGAACGCAGGTTTTGACGAGTTTACCGCGGTAAACTTCATCTCCTCGCTTCCCGAATATAAAACGTCCTCATAAAGATATCTGACTTTATACTCTCCCGAATATTCGATGAGATATTCGTCTTTTGCCGACAATTCTTTCGTTTCGCCCTTCGGATTTGTCACTTCGATTGTAACTAAAACCTCGCCGTTTATTCCGCTTACGGAATAATTGTCGAATTTTACCCGTGTTCCCGCTTCTATACCGTCAAACGTGTTTTCGACGTCAAATCTTATGCCGTCCTCGCCGTTTTTCGTTGCGTTAAGCACGATAACGTATTTGCCGACGTTTTTGAAATAATCAACGGCAGTATACTCGATAGTATATTTTCCTATCGCAGTCGGCAGGAATTTTCCGTTTTCGACCTTGATCATACGTTCCGCCGCAGTTCCTCTGTTATACCAGACAACGTAATCGGCAACGTTTCCGCCTCTTACTCCGCTGTCGTCGTAAGTATAAACCACGGGAACTTTTATCGAATCGCCGTTTGCGACGATTTTCCTCTGCGAAAAGGCGTTCTCTTCGATAAAAATCGGAGCCGTTACATCCTCGCAGTAATCGGCGTAAGCAAGCGAACCGTTATCGTCGTCCATAATTTTCGCTATTTCCACGGGCGCGCTGTTCACGCCTACAAGCCCCGAAGCCGTTACGGAAATATAAACGTTACCGTCGGTAAACCCGTCGAAATCGTAATCGTATATGCTTCTGTTGTTAAGCTCGCTGACGAGCGCGGTGTTTGAACCGTTCGTGTGGTTTACGTAAACCCTTATATTTTTGCGGTCGGTCGTATCTAAAATAAAACCGAAATTATAATAATTCTTATTTACGTTCAGATTGCCCGTGATTATCGTTCCGTCGCTGTTGTTGAAACTGTTTACGAGCGAATAATTTTCGCCGTCGATTTCCACGTTGCCGCTTTCCGCTTTGGAAAGTCCCGCTTTCTTTTTTCCGTACGCGCTGACGTTTACGTAAGTCTGATAATCGTAGTTGCCGCGATTATAATGCAAATCGACGAATTTTGACGAATCGTAGCAATCGGTAAGCCTTACCGTAACGCTTTTGCATATCGTATCGAACTGCAGGCAGTTGAAATATATCAGATCGAATCTGCTGTTTTCGTATATATTGACGGGCTTGTTGTAATAAAACGTGCCACCCTCGGCAAGAGTCAGTTTAAGACCTTTCCGATAACCCATATTTACAAACGACTTGTTAAGATCGCCGAAATCGATCGAAGAATCGTCGCTTATCGAATAGTAGCTTTTTTTAACGGTAAACTGCTTTTTCGCAACGACGGTAACCCCGTCTATCGTTCCCTCGAACACGGCGTCGTAACAACCGTAATCATCGAGAACGTATTCGCTTTTCGATCTCGCGGATCCGTCGGGATATACGAGATAGGTTTTCGTCGCATTGGTTTTCTTGCCCTTATACTCTATATCCGCCCCGATCGGAAGCGACACGGTTTCGCCGTAATTATATAATTCCGATAATCCCGAATCGTTGACCGACGGTTCGTCCGCATAAGATACGACGATCCCGCCGAATCCGACGGCGAGAGCCGCAAAAACGGCGCACAGACAAATCAACGATATCATGAGATAATTCTTTGTTTTTTTCATCATCATTTTTTACTCCTTAACTCCGCCTAATGAAATATTCCCCATGATTTTATCCTTGAAAATAACAAAGACGATCAGTATCGGTAACGCAAGCATCATACATGCGGATACGGAATGGGGAACGTCGCTGATATTTATTCCCGACGGCGGATCTATCGCCACGAGGTACACGCCGTAAGAAAGAGTCGGATGTGTGGGCAGATACAAAAGCGGCGTCTGATAATCGTTCCAGAGCGCAACGAACTGTATTAAAAACACAGTCGCGATCATTTTTATCGCCAAGGGGAAATATATCCTCACGAGAATGGTCATTTCCGAAGCGCCGTCTATATCCGCCGCCTCTCTGTATGCGTTTGACAGACCTCCGAAAAACGCGTAATAAACGAAGAAATACATTCCCGCGCCCGACATTTTTTGCAGATAGTTGCCTATAAACGTATCGTATAACCCGGTGTTTCGCAAAAAGCTTATTATCGTCGGATAAGAACCTACTATCGGCACGCACATTATAACAATATAGGTAACATACACTATTCCGCTAAGTTTGTAACACTTGTATTTAGCGCACAAATATGCCGTCACCGCGGGAACAAGCGCGCAGATAAGCGCACCCACGCCCGCATACAACAAGGTGTTTGCAAGCATTCCGAAAAATCCTGTCGTCGTCTGCGCGTATACGGGGCTGTCGCCTCTGTAATAAGTTCCGTCCAGCGTAAGAACGAAATTGTTCAGTACGTCAACATAGTTCTGCAAATGAAAAAATTGTTCCCTGCTGTTTCTTTTATACGTCGGATCGAGATTCGGAAATCCGAACATATTTTTGAGATAATCGCGCTCGCTTTTCAAAGAGGTCGTCAGCCCCCATAATAGCGTTATTATCAGAAACAAGGTAAGCGCCGCCAATAAAACAATGATTACCGTGAACAGAATTTTATCGGACGCGCTTTTTGTTTTTAACCTCGTTTTATTTCCTTTTTTATTGAAATTCTTTATTGCTTTATCCACGACTCAGTCCTCTCTCGGTCCGTATTTGGTCAACAATTTCTTGATAATAAGCGTTGCGGGAAGCACTATCGCCGTCAGTATCAATCCTATCGCCGATAAAACGGTATAAGGCACATAGGTTGTTCCTTCGGGAACCCAGACGTCGCTTTTCTGAACTTGCAGATACAGGAAATACCCGATGTTTCCTATCGAATCGCCGCGGTTACTGAATAACGTGAACATTCTGAATTGTTCGGTAAACGTGCAGGATATCATCACGACGAACATCGTTATAAGCGTCGGATAAATCATAGGAAGCACTATATACCAAAACTCCTGAATGCGGTTTGCCCCGTCAAGATGACAGGATTCTATAATAGATTCGTTTATCGCGCTCATCGTGTTGGAATACAGCAGCATATTAACGCCGAACCAGAAAAGAGTGTTGAAAAAGAAAACGAAGTACAAACTCGTTGCGGGATTTTCCAACAGCCCCGTTATCGTTTCTATTCCGAGTACTTGTTTTGCAAAAGACGGTATAACGCTGTTACATAATTTTACGTAAATCAGACCTATAACGACCTCGGATAATATCTGCGGCACATATAAAGCCACCCTGAAAAATCCGCTGCAAGGTCCTTTTTTATAAATATAAAACGAGAACAACAACGTCAGCGGCGTAACGAGAAAAATATTCCCTGCCGTGAATATCAGCGAATTTTTTATTCTGTACGGGTATTTCGTAAGTTCCCCGAAGCCTTTTACGAAATTCGAAAATCCCGCAAAAGATTTCACGAGTATTCCTTCGCTCGTCTTTTTATACTGCGTAAAAGCAAGAACGAACGAATTGAAATTGATGTAAACATAGAACACCAGAAAGTGCGCCACGGGGATCAGCATCAATGCCAGATAAAAGAATAACTTCTTTTTATTCTTATATACCGAACTGCGCCGAACGGATAATTTTAAACCTTTTTCCATAATTTATCAATGACAGAACAGTTAAAGCAGATTTTTTCTCTGCTTTAACTATTCTTCGCGTTATTTTTTTAACCGACTATCGCAGACCACGTTTCGGCAGACCTTCTCGTCGCCTCGAACATGTTCTGAGCCGTTCCGTTATATTTCTTTATTGCGTCGAGATAACCGTTTCCGATAAGAGTTCCGTTGAGCGTAAACATCGTGATCGAAGAACTCCAACTGAGCGAGAACGATTTCAGATTGTTTTTGAAATACTGATTATCGGACGCGTAATTGACGACGTTCGAATTTTCTTTAACGTCTTTTACGTTATTGTAGTAATACGCCGCGGAGATATCGTCGGCAGGTATCGTATAGTTATACTCCATGGGAATCGTCAAACCCGTCGCGCCCGTGAAAACACCGAGTCCTTCGTCCGTATACATATATTTAAGGAACGCCAGAGAAGCATCCTTTTTGCCTTCGTTGCCCGATTTATCGAGGTGCGCGTTCGCAAAAACATAGGAGTTGCCCAGATTCATAAGAGTGTTCTTCTTTCCGTTGTGTTCCGTAACGCTTCCGCCAAGCTGAGACGGACAGGTAAGGAATTTGATATGTCTGCCCTTTTCTACGTCGCTCGGATCGGCTTCGTCTTCCCAATCTTCGAAATATCCCTTAGCCACGGCTTCGTGATACCAATACGACGCGTCGTAAAGCATTGCGGAGTCTCCGTCGCAGATAAACTGAGACATTGCGCCCGTGTTTCCGCCCTGATTGTCCAAAAGCCAACCCTCTTTATATGCGATCTGCAAGAAAGCGAGCGAATAGTAACGTGCGGACATATCGTAAGCTTTATATCCGTTATCTTTCGTAAGTTTTACCGTTTCTACCGTCGGCATAGGAATTTTTACGCGACCGTCTGCGCTTTCATAGAAGTTTTCGGTGGAAGAAAATCCCGTAACGACTTCCGCGTCCGTTCCGCCCTCGGCGAAATTGGTGTAAACTGCTCTCATCGCGTCATAGCCCGCAAGCGAACCCCAGATAGCGTGAGTTAAATAGAAAGAATAGATATTCGTGTCGTTACCCATAACGAACGGATTGATACCCGCTTTGGTTTTCATATACCAGCACCAGACGAGCATTTCCTGAAGCGAGGACGGAAGTCCGTCGTCGACCGTGTTGTACACTCCGTCCGGTCCGCAGGATTTTTTAGCGTTGGCGTTCGCTACCATATAGAAGCTTTCGCCGTCTTTGATAAACGCGCAATCATTGCTCGTAAACGTCTGTTTGTCGGTCGCCTCGGGAGAAGCAAAGAAGCAATTTTTCTTTATGAGCAAATCTTCGTCGTAAGGAACGCCCGCATAGAAATCGTAGGAAGGAAGCGCGTAATACTTGCCGTCTTTTCCGACCATTCTCTTTTTAGCGTCGCCGTCGATTTTGCTTTCAAGCGGAGTTACCACCGATGTTAAATCGAGAATATCTCCCTTTATCGACAAATCGTAAATATCGGCGTCGTTTTCAGCCATGTAAAGATCCGCGCCGTCGCTCGAAAGCGTGGTGAGCGGAAGATTTCTCGTGGTTGAATAAGTTATCTGAACGCCTTTCTTGCCGTTTTCGAAAACGTGTTCTTTGTTGGCTTCCGTGAAATTCTTTATAAGCGTATCGAGCCACGCGGTATCTCTCGTTGCCGTACCCTGGAAGAATTTCAGAATAACCTGCGTTTTTTCGCTATCCGTCTTTCCGCCGTTGTTGCCGCTTTCGCTGCTTCCTCCGCCGCCGCATCCGACAGCAAGAGTCGCAGTCATAACCATTGCCAGAATCATTGAAATCAATTTTGCCTTTTTAAACATATTTACCTCTCAGATATTTTTTCCACGTATTAGTGGTTTTTATTGATTTTCATCCGTATTGACCGTTACGTCAAATCCCGAAGTTCCAAGATCGGTCGTCTCATACATATACTGAACGCTCTTCGCGTTTACGACAACGCCGCTTATATTATCTTTGCTGTTCTTAACGATATCTCCCGCGCTGAACAAACGATATATATCGCTTCCCTGAGCGTTCACCGTGATATCCTTGAACGTACACCCTCTCGACTGATTCGCGCCGCCTAAAATTCCGCATTTCACTCCCGTAAACGTATTTTTGAACGTTATCGTTATGTTTTCGAAAAGGGTATTTTCGGCGCACACTCCGAACACCGAGGCTTTCGCGCTTTCCTCGTACATCTTGACGACTTCTATTTCCACGTTCTTAATTACCGCCCCTTTCAAAGCGTTGAACAGTCCGAGGGAATAACTCAAATCGACGTTTACTATCTTATGTCCTCTGCCGTCTATCGTTCCCGCAAAGCCCGCCGCGCCTAAATCGACCCAGTCGGCGCCCGTAAAGCCCGTTCCGATAACGTTAAGATTCCAGGGGATAACGTAGTACGCGCCCTTATTCTTTTCGCCGTCTTCTGCCGAGCAATAAACCGCTTCCTTGAATTCCGCTCCTCTCGTGAGATATTTCGTAACAATCGTCACCGAGGCGATGACAGTTATTTTTTCGCCGTTTTTCTGACCTTTAACGACGATATTTTTCATACCGTGTTTCGTTAAATCGTCCTTGATTTGCGACATATCGAGATTATTTAAATCTTTGCCCAGATCGATTCCGTCGCAGGTTATGCTCTGAACGGTCAGACCCGTCTGCTCCGCTCCGAGACTTACGGAATAAGTGTCGCTCGTGAGCAAAATATCCTGATTGTCGGAAAGGGTTATTTCTTTCGTCTCGCCCGTCGTTATTCCGTTTACGCTCGTAATCGTACCGTAGATATAGTTGATTTTCTTCGCTTCCGCGACTACGCCGTCAAAAGCCGAACCGCCGTTCGAAGCGTGACTTATAAGATAGAATATCTCGCTGCCTTCCGCCGTAACTTTTACGTTTCTGTAAGTGTTTCCGACCGAGTTGTTACCCGAAAGAATACCTCCCGTCGTTGCCGTGAACACACAGTTGAAAGTCACAGTTACGTTTTCGAAAAGCGTCTTTTTCGTAACTACTCCGAATACCGAACAATTTGCCTGAGGAACAAAATTCGCTACGGTAAAGTTTATATTCTTTACAACGGCGTTTTCCGTGCGGTTGAATATGCCCGGAACACCGTTTTCGATATTGAGATTTTTAACGGTAAAACCTCTTCCGTCTATCGTGCCTTTGAAACCGTTTGCTTCCGTCCATAACGTACTTGCTTTCCAGTCGATTTCGCCCGCGTCTATATCGTCGGTCAGTATGAAATATTTGCCCTCGCTTAAAGGTGTTCCCTGACTTTGAATATTTGCTTTGATATTTTCTTTCGTGAGTACGTCGGTTACAAACAGTACCGGTATAGTCAACGTGATAGACCCGCCGTTTTGCGTTCCCGTTACCGTTATAACGTTATTGCCGTGCTTGGACGCGTCCGCCTTGATTTCGTCGAGATTAAGATTATTTATATCCGAGCCTAAATCGTAAGACAAACAACTTATTCCGCTTACCGTCATAGACGAATAATCTTTTCCGTCCTCGCTTAATTTAATCGATTTCTCGCCGAGACCTAAGATAATCTGCTGAACGTTATCGAACTCGACGACGGTTTCGAGTTCCGCCGTAATTCCACTCGTTTCGTTGACGAGCGACGGATTTACCGATTCGCTTCCGCCGATATATTTAAGTTTGGAACAGGAAACGGTACAATTTTTGTACACGTTTTTGCCGTTATTACCCGAATAATGTCCGTTGCCGACAAGCGTTGTGAGTATGCTCTTTTTCGCCTGAATATCAACTTTTCTGAACGTCGTCCCGCTCGTTTGCTGAGCAATAAGAAGTCCCGAATTACCGTTCGTTTCCATATTGACCGCCGTTTTGAAAACAATGTCGACGTTTTCAAACTGGCAATCTTTAACGTTATACGCGAAAAGCGTTGCGCCCGCCACGCCCGATTTATATTCGACGACTTCGAAAGTTATATTTCGAATAACCGCGTTGACCATTCCTCTGAAAATACCCGACGAATCGAGATTTATATTGAATACCTTGTAGCCGTTTCCGTTAAGCGTTCCCGAAAAACCTTCGCCGTAACCGATATACGACGGAACTTTCTGCGCCCCGTTTTCATCCGTAAACGAATATATAGACTTACTTTCTGCGTCTATATCTTTTTTCAACGTATAGTACGCTCCCTCGTTTTTGACTTCGCCCTCAACCGTCGCGGTAACGCATTGCATCAACTGATTAAAGGTCTCTATTTCAGCCGTCACGATCGTTACGGGAATTCTTATCAATGCGGAATCTTTCCCGTTATCCGCCAGAACCTCTATCGACTTGTTAAGTCCGTGAAGCGCGAATTTATCTTTTATGGCGGTCACGTTTAAGTTTTCTATATCCGTTCCCAAATCGTTTACGTCGTATTTAACCGAGCGGATATTCGTATAACCGCTGTAATCGGCGTCGCCCTCTTTAAGCGAAATCGTTACTTTGTCCCTCGATAAAACCAAGGTCTGAACCGTTTTGAAATCGACGACTTTCAAATCGGACATAACGTCTACGATATGATACAATTTAACGTTGAGTCCGCTTTTCGTTCTTAAAGCGATTTCCACCTTTTTCTCGCCGATATCGGATTCTTTGAACAGTTCGCTTATATTGAATCTTATCATTCCGCTAAGCGTGATGAAATCGGTTATCGTTTTTCCGTCGAAGGTTATCGATATTATTTCGGAATCGGAAAATTCGTCGTCGATAGTCAGATAACCGACGTTATTTGCAAAGTGAATCGTACTCGTTTCGACGGATTCCTTCGTGAGGTTTCCGCTTATTCCGTCCACGGAATATATCGGAATCGATTTAAGAGAATCGTCGGGGGATTGCTCGTGAGCAAGTTCCAGCACCTCTGCCGCGTTTATAACGAAATTTTCAAACGTGCAAGGTTTGTTCGTCTTATACCCCGCATACTGCGAACCGCCGAATAACGAGTCGATCACGACCCCTTCGGCATTGACGGTGACGTTTTTAAACGTTGCGCCCGAAACCATACATTTCGTAATGAGACCGTTCATACCCGCGATTTTATCTCTGCCGCCCGTGATATCGAATTTTACGTTATCAAACGTCGCGCCCACTATCGACGCCGCCATCATCGGAGCCTGATTTCCGCTGTATTTACCGCTGAAAGTAATATTTTTAACTGTCGCGCCGACGCCGAGAATTCCGAACATACCGTTCGACCACGAAATACAATCGTATTTGACGGTATGAATTTTGCCGTCTCCGTTCTTTCCGTCCAGAACGCCCTTAAATCCGTATATGCCCGAATCGTTGGTAATGTTCGCGCCGTATTCCGCGCTGTAAGTGTAAGTAATATCGTTTACAAGACGATAATAACCGTATATTTCGGTGTTCGCCTCGGAATATTCGACAACTTCCCTCAACTCTTCCGCCGTGGCGATATTTTTCGTAACGATAAGAACCGGAACTTCTATACGATAATTTTTACCGTCCGTACCCTTTCCGAGGACGATAATTTCCTTGTCGCCGTAAACGCGCGCGTCAAAATTATCGAAAGAAAGATTATTAAGGTTTTTACCCAGGTCGAATTGACCGATTTTAACCGAAGTTACGCTGCTTAATTCGACTCCGCAGACCGAAATATCTATCGATTTTACTTCGTCGGTAAGCACTATATCCTGAACGGTATCGATTTTCTTTTGTTCGACGTTTTGCGAGGTTTCCGAAAGCAATATTCCTTTTATTTTGTTTATCGTATCGTTAGACAATCCGATATACTCGATCAAGAAATTGTTGATCGCTTCGTTAATCGTTCCGTTATTCGTATAGTTCGCCTTTAACGCGTCGATTAAAAGCCCCATCGCGACGTAATTGCCGCTGTTATTCTGCATTATTCCGCTATCCGTGAACGATTTACCGTCCTCGGATATACTGCTCCTCAAACGCTTTCCGTATCTCGAAAACGTCGTAAGCTCGAAGTCTTTTATCAAAGATTGCTCGTCTACGCCGAGAAGTCCGTTAATTAAAAGAGCAAGCGTTCCCGTTCTGTCCGCTCCCGCGTTACAATGGAAATAAATCGGATAATTACCTTCGTCAGCCAGCAATTCGAACAACTTTTTGATCGTATTCTTATTGTTAGCGTCGTAACTGCCCGAAACTTTGTCTTTTCCTAAATTCAACCACGCTTCGTAGTCGATTACGTTTGCATACTGCCCGAGCGGCGCTTTAACGTAATTTACTCCGTCGCCAATGGCGTTCTGAGTTTGCCCGCCGTCGTCGCTTGCGGAACGCAAATCTATTTCCGTTTTTATACCCAACTTATTAAGCATCGTCTCTTTGCCGTCGTCGGTTATAGACTCCCCGCTTGCAGTTCCGTTCAGTTTTCCGCCGCGATATAACAACCCGTAATTTACCGTTCCGTTTTCGGTCGTATATCCGCCGAGATCTCTGACGTTGGAAACGCCGTCGACGTAAATCGTTCTGACAGCGCTTTCCTTTGTCGTAAACGTTCCGACTTCGGAAATATCGCCAGAATAAGTTCCGCGAACTTTCCAATAATAAGTTTTCCCGGGAATCAGATTATACAATTCGAGGGTCGGAGTGTACCCGAACACCTTTTCGACACGCGCGTTTTCAAAAGACGCGTCTTCGGAAACGTAAACGTTATAAAACGAGCTTCCGTTCTGTTTCCATGAAAGCGTTACGCTCTTTGCGCCCTTTCCGCTGTATTCGTTTTTTAATAATATGTCTATCTGCGTTTTTTCGTCGGTTGCGGACAGATAATCGTCGATACTTTCATCCGTTACCCGTACCGTTTCGCCTTTATTATTCGATAATAATTCTATCGTTTTGTTCGTCGTATTTGCAGAACCGAATGCAAACGCCGTTCCGATACATACAATCGACAGCATCGATATCAGCGCGACGGCAATGATGATTTTCTTGTATTTCATCTTTTAGTCCTTTCCTCCCATCGTCGGTATAAGCATTATAACACTCAAAAAAATACATTTATAGGAAAATCTCCCTTATTTTTTGTATAATCGGTTTTTATTCTTTACTTTTTTCTGAAAAAGGCGTATACTAAGTTCACGCTAAAAATATTAGGAGATAATATTATGCACCCGACAACGCTTCCCGATTCCGGAAACAGAAACGAGTTATACGATATAGGTTTCTACACGAATCAATTCATTTTCAAGGATTACCCGAAATACTTTATTTGCAGCGCGTTTTTCCATGACGAAACTCAGGTTTTCCCTATCCTTATGCACAATCATTCCTTTTACGAGATAAACATCGTTACAAGCGGAAGCGGATGGCATTATATAGAAAATCAATGCATAAACGCTAAACTCGGGAGCGTGTTTGTCATTCCGCCGAACGTTAAGCACGGATATTACACCGACGATCCGCAGACTTTCAAGATTTTCCATATCCTTTTAAGCTCCTATTTTATGGATAAATACAAGGAGGAATTGGAAAACATCGAAGGCTACAAAACTATGTTCGAAATAGAACCGATGCTCCGTGCGAACTTACAAAAAGCGATATTTTTGATTCTTTCGGAAAGCGAGTTGAAATTTTTTGAAAAAGATTTTTCGGAATTGGCTTATTTTTCAAAAAATCAAAGTTATGCGAACAATGTCGCGATCGTAGGAAAAACTCTTTACATCATATCTCGGCTATGCTCGCTCCTCATAAGTCATCACGGCGATATATTAAGAAAAAACCCATCTGTTGACGACGGAAGGATAGATATACTTAACATCTTTTATTCTGTGGAATATATACAAAACAATTTCGCAAAGAAAATCACTATCGACGATCTTGCAAAAAACGCGAAAATGTCGCGCTCGTTATTTATAAAGCAATTTGAATTGTATACAAAAAAGACTGTAAACGATTACATTATGAATACGAGAATAGAAAAATCGCTTACTTTGTTGGATATGGATTACCCGATATCGTATATCGCACAGGAATGCGGTTTCTTCGACTCCTCTCATTTTTCAAAGAATTTCAAAAAAATAATCGGGCAAACACCTCTCGAATACAAAAAAAACTCAATCGCAAAAAAAAGATAAAAACACTAAATTTTAAAATATATCTCCAAAAGGTAATGAGGTTTTGAATCAGTTAGAAGCAACAAAGGAGTCGGGTTTTATTGACGATAAGA
>CAKQJE010000027.1 GCA_934247225.1 uncultured Clostridia bacterium | reverse complement strand
AATTTCAGCATAAATTAAAAATAATGGTCAAAATATTTGGATTTTAACATAGAAAGCGAATAACACGAATATTTTTTGTTCACATGAATCTTAACATGAAAGATTCGTTTAATTCGAGCTATTCGTGTTCATAAAACAACACCAAGCATGTATAGACCACTAATTATTTTTTGAACACGAATAATCCGAATAACACGAATAATTTTGCTGTCGCAAGTTTTTATAAAAATATTCGTTTAATTCGTGTAATTCGTGTTCATAAAAAATATTCATTCGTGTTAAGAGATTCATGTGTTTCAGAAAATATTCGTGTTATTCGAGATATTCGTGTTCAAAAGAAATATTCATTCGTGTTCAAAGGAAAAATATTCATTCGTGTTAAGAGATTCATGTGCTCAGAAAATATTCGTTAAATTCGTGTTCAGCATCCAAGATCCTATTTAAGTTTACGTTCAAATTCCAATCCACCACAATGTCCAAAGTTAAAAAGCAATCCGAGTTTAAACCCCGTAGCCTTCAAGTAGTTGAAGACCTGACTTCTATGTGAATCGTTCAAACTCGCAACAGCCTTGATCTCAACAATGATGTTGTTATAGCACACAAAATCAGCCCTATAAGTTTGTTTGAGCTCCTGTCCATCATAATAAATCTTCAAGTCCTTCTCGCGCTCATACGGGATGCCCCTCTTTGTCAATTCAATTGCCAAAGCCTCTTGATACACAGCTTCCAGGAATCCAGCTCCCAATGTGTTATACACCTGCATGGCTGCTCCTGTAATAGAATAAGATTCATTACTTAGATAGATCATCACCCTTCATTTTTAATTATTATGTCCGCATTAATCACTTATAAATTGGAACCACGAATAAATCCCGTGTCCTCCAGTCCTTTCCCGCTCAAGCGTGGAACATTCGAGTTATTCGTGTTCAGAAACAATAATCTCGTGTTCAACCAATAAACCACAAATATTTTTTTGAACACGAATATCTCGAATAACACGAATATTTTTTGTGTTCACAAAAGACTCGACATACGAAAGATTCGTTTAATTCGAGATATTCGTGTTCACAAGAAAAATCCCGTGTTCACAAGAAAAATCTCGTGTCCTCCAGTCCTTTCCCGCGCAAGCGTGGAACATTCGTGTTGTTCGAGTTATTCGTGTTCAAAAGAAGAATCCCGTGTCCTCCAGTCCTTTCCCGCGCAAGCGTGGAACATTCGTGTTATTCGAGTTATTCGTGTTCAAAAGAAGAATCTCGTGTCCTCCAGTCCTTTCTCGCGCAAGCGTAGAAAATTCGAGTTATTCGAGTTATTCGTGTTCACAAGAAAAATCCCGTGTTCACAAGAAATTTATCCGTGTTCCCATCCGCATGCAAAAATAATAAAAATCCAGTAATCCTCCAAGCAATAATGAGAAAGATCACCCACATCATCATTCACTGCACCGCCACCAGGGCAGACCGCAGCTTCAGTGTTCAAGCCCTCGAAGCCAGCCACAAGGCCCGCGGCTTCATAACCATTGGCTATCATTATTACATCACCCGCGACGGCCAAGTCCACCCCTGTCGTCCCGAGTCGATGGTAGGAGCCCACGCCAAGCACTACAACGCCCACTCCATAGGCATCTGCTACGAGGGCGGCCTCGATGCCCGTGGCATCCCTGCTGACACCCGCACCGACGCCCAGAAGCGTAGCATGGCAGCGCTCCTAAGGAGTCTCCGCCTCGACTACCCCGATGCCTGCATCATAGGCCATCGCGACCTCCCCGGTGTCAAGAAAGCCTGTCCCTGCTTCGACGTAAAGGCGTGGCTACCATCCATCGGCCTCCACCGATAGAAGCCATCGCCCCACGACAGCCCCATAAGTATTTTTTAAGAACATCTCCAATCCCAGTCTGTAAGCCCACGACCTACAGATTGGGATTATAAGTATCCCATCACCATCGCCCCCATCACTCATCCTAAGAACCCAGACAGCAATGCTTATTCCAAGCCCTTATCGTCTTTCTAAATCTTACCATAACATCTGTTGACCACCTTATCAAGAGTTTTTATCAAATCTCGATATGACAGACCTTCAACGCCGCCCTTTGACTGTGAAAAGTCTTTCAACATATCAAGTAAGCGTTCCAATATTTCAGCATCTGGCTTATAGTATTTTTTCCAATAATCCACTCTTGCACCAAGTTTATAGTGGGTTTCAAGAAAATTACGGAATTCATATCTACCCTTGTTGCTCAATCTGCATATTTCATCAAACAGCATGGCCGCATTCTCTTTCTCAAAGGCAGGGACAAGGCTATATGCCCGACTATGGTCTGGATAACTCTCATCTTCCAATTCAGACAACATGCCGACGTTTTCATCAGTAAGGTTACGCAAAATTGTCTGCCTTTCATCACATAAAGAAGAAAGGCGCATGCTCATTGCGTTTTGAAAATCTTCTAATAAGGCTTTCGTTGGCAATTCATTATCAGCAGACATCATTACATAATTGTATCCATAAGAGAAAGAATTTTTAAACTTCAGCAATTCCTTCATGTCGTTTATCTGTGAAAGTCTGACGTCCAACAATTCTTTTATACTGTTTAATGTTTCCGCCCTCAGCCTGTGCACCTGCATGGCATCAAAAAGCCCAAGATAGCTTATAGCAGCTCCGAGTTGGTTTCCATCCTGAATTTTCCCGTCAAGTAAATCCTTTTCAACTTCATCATATCTCTTATTGAATTCATCATCAGAAAGATAGAAAAAGCCGTCAAACTTTGACTGTATTGTGTGGTTAATCCTTTTTGTCGGGAACAATGCCTCTATCGTTCCTTTTACGCTGCATCCCTTTGTAAGGAAACTCACGATATCATTGACGAAGTTATAGAACATCGTTGGATAAATATTACCTTCGCTTATTTCCTTATATTTCTTTTCAAGCTTACAGCATATATTGTTCTCGTCCTTCTGAATACTCGCATTATATTCAAGGAATGCTCTGTTCCATCCAGCTATTGTATCATGATTCTCAGCATTGTTATATTCGGCATATACGGCAATGAAAGAAGACAAAAGACAATGGAAGATCACTTCATTTTCTCTTATTTTCTTCTCAGGAAATTCCCTCAGCACCTCATTGAAATCGTAGAGACACTGACGCAGAAGGCGCAAATTGTTATATGTCGTTGCTCTGAAGCAGCGGATTATATACTCTCGCTCCCTCCTTATGAATTTGTCAAGCCCGTAATCCTCTATATAGCTGTCAAGCGCAGCATTCACATCTGGAACAATCTCAAACTGTCTTCCGACGGTCTTCTCTTTGAAATCAGAATATATCTTCAGGTTATCACCTTTCAACTTCGATTCATCACCTATTATCAGGACATGGAACTTGCAACGTTCAACAAAGAAATTGATGAACCCCAACAGGATGTTCATCGGTATAAAGGTACGCTCTATATCGTCAAAGACGATGAAACGAGTACCTTTCACTTCTTCAGAATCAGACTCGAAAAGACTCATAATGTCAAGAGAGCCCGATGCCGAAGCCTTTATTTCCCGGTTTTCATCAACAGTAAGATCTGTTTTGAAGACAATCTTGCTTGCAAACTTTGCAGCGGTTTTAAGCATCTTCGCCGTCTTGGAATAATAGAACGGATTGACTTTCCTGTCTATCTCAGTCTTTACTTCCGCAAGCGAAGACAAGCCATAAAGAGAAACATAGATAGGCTTTAGGTAGATAACTTCCTCTCTGTCGTTCTCCACCGTTTTAAGGTCCTCCAGCCAGTGATTAATAAAGAACGTCTTGCCGCATCCCCAGTGGCCTGTCAGCATAACAGCATACTGAGGGTCCGCGTTCTTCATATAGCCATCAAGAAACTTTTTTATATTTTCGTTCATGCCGTCAATCTTTTTATTACGCGAAGGTATACAATTTCGATGAAGTTTGGTTCTAATGAGATGGAAAAAGTTAGCAAAACACGAAATCAGGTTTGTAGGGTTGTGGAAAAACTTTTCACAACAGGTTCCTTCATTCGTTTTCACAACTTTTTTATACACTTTTATACACCTCCATCATCTGTTCCGCCATGACATGCGCCGAATATTTCGTTTCGATGAGCTTACGCCCGTTACGTCCCATTGTCTCAAGCTCATCCTCCGTCAAACTAAGGAACCTACGAAGCGTCTCCACCAGTGGCTCCGTGCCAATCTCTATCCATGCGCCAGCCTCAGAACTGTTAAGGTCGCTCCATGGCGTTCCCACGGTAGTGATGACAGGCGTGCCTGAGGCCAGCGATTCTGCGATTGCCAGACCGAAGTTTTCAGAGTGGGTAGGCAGCACAAAGAAGTCGGATGTCTGGAACAGCCGCCATTTCTCATCCCCATACACGCCCCCGATGAGCTGCACGATGTCTTGCAGCCCACGGTCACAGATCATCCTATTCATAGCCTCCACATAGTCGGCGTCGCCCTCACCAGCCACAAGAATCTTATATCCCTGAAGCTCATTGCGAAGCACGTCAGCCGCCTCTACAAGGAAGTTGATACCCTTCTTTACATGCACGCGCGAGAGAAACAGAATCTGACGTGTCTTCTTCCAAGAGTTTTTCATCTCGATGCCGTCGGCATCAATGCCCAATCGCACCACCTTGATGTTAGAGTTATATCCCAACTTCAAGAGGTTATCGCGTTCGCTCTCTGCCGTAGCCTGAACACAGTCAGCCCTTTGCACCGCCGCCTTCTGATACAGCCACAGCGCAGGCACCTTCCGCGTCCAGTAGTGCCGTTTTATGATCCAAGGCTCCAGCATGCCATGCGGCGTCAGCACCACCTTATATCCTCGCTTTTGGGCCAACCGTTGAATCATGGCACAGTCAGGTGTCCAACAGCAGTTCACATGCACGATGTCAGGTCTCACACTGTCCAACAAATCCACAACCGCCTTTTTCCACACGCCGGAGAACGGTCGGTAGCGAGGAATGTCATGCACCTTACAGTTCTCCATTGGCAATGGATTCTCCGAAGCATGCGTCATGATATGCACCTCTGCCATCGTGCCTAACGGTTTCGCCAGCACCTGCATATAGGTAGATATACCGCCCGCCATGCGGTCGATACTTGGTATGTAGTGAATGATTTTCATAATATTCATCGTTTAATTTTACGCTCCCTGATCCTGACAGCTGGATTCCCTTGATATATGCCGTTCTCCTCCATGTCCTTTGTTGCAATGCTGCCTACCGTAAGAATAGCGTTACGATGAACCCTAACGCCAGGACATACAACCGTCTTGGCTCCAATCCACGCACCGTCTTCAATATGTATCGTAGCATTCCTGTATGGCATAGAAGATATGGTGTAGTCGTGGTTTCCAGTAAGGAGCAGTGCCCCTTGCGATATGCACACGTTGTTGCCAATCACCACCTTGTCGAGGTTATCAATCCAGCAAGCCTCACCGAGCCAACAGTGGTCGCCAATGGTAAGGTTCCATGGCGATTTGATGATAACATTATTCTTTATCACCAACCCCTTACCAATCTTAGCCCCAAACACCCGAAGCAGCGCCACCTTTATCCCCATAAACGGGTTCCATGATGCGCGAACAAGCAAGGCGTTGACAAAATACCATAATGTGGTCTTTATAAAACCTGCCCCTTTATTAAAATCGGAACCGTCGAAGGAAGCTAAACAAACATTTTTTTCATCAGTTTCTTTCATCAGAATATACTTTTACATATTGATCGTATATATTCGATAATGTAAAACGCTTAACGTTCTTAAGCCCATTTTTTATACAATTATTTCGATATTCGTCGTCATTGATAGCTTTCAGAATTGCCTTTCTATATTCTTCAACATTTTTAGGATCATCTACAAATAATGCGCAATTTTTACCTGCAACCCAATTCATAGGTTCTTTGTTTGTTGTTATAACAATTCTTCCCGTACATTGTCCTTCTATTATAGGCATTCCAAAGCCTTCATATGAGGATACAAAAGTTACAATATCAGCAGATTTATATAAATCATAAACTTCTTCATTGCTGATGTTGTAGTAATTCTTGTATACGACATGCTTTTCCTTAGCTAAATTATATTGGGCAGAAGTCATTTTTACAAGAACCACTAGTTTGCATTTTATACCTTCCAAAGCTGCAATTAATGTGTCTAAGTTCTTATGAAAATCCGTTCCACATTGGAAAATTGTTGGGCATTCTTTATTAAACTCTTTAGGATAATAATGAAAATCTTCATTCATACAATGATGGGCAATTACTTGCAATTTCTCATTATTATAATACTTTGCTATGTTCTTTTTTGTTGTTTCTGTAATGCAAATCACTTTGTCGGCATATTTAATAGGTAGCCAAATCCAAAACAAATATTTTTGCATTTTTCCCAACCATCCATGAGTGGATTTTCTCATAGCATAATCATCATGAATTGTAAGTACATTCTTTGTTCCAATTAATCCCAATATGCAATAATGAATATCACCAGCAATATGATTAACCCCAATCTCTGTACGATGTTTTTTTACATACAAAATATTCCTTAACATATTGATAGGGTTAGCTCCGATATATGGAACAAAAAATTCTCTAACATCATGATGCTTTTTCAGCTCCCTTACGAGAGGTTCAAAGCTACGCTTAATGGAAAGATAAAAACCTTTCTTAGGATAAAATATATGTATTATCATATCTTTAATAATTTTTTAATGCTGCACTACCTAAGAAACAAACGCAAACAAGATAACCCATCATAGGAACTGCACCGATACCACCTGTAGCAAGGGTAAGGCACATGATAGGCAATAAACACACTGCTAATGTGTTGTTTCTTTGGCGCAAACCATTTTTAAACAAGTTTATGGCCCAAGCAAAACGGAAATAAATAAAGAACAAACCCAAGAATAAACCTGTTTCACCAATAGTCATACCGAAACCAGACTCAGCGTTAAAGATTGTAAACATATCGCCATTTATGAATTTGGCACCTACATTTGTTCCAATACCAAGACCATATCCAAACACAGGAACATTCATTAACAAGCTATTGAAAAATCCACCTATGTATCGATCCCAAAATGTTCCTTCAAGGCCGCCCTCAACTTGATCTGCTTGATCAAAACGCTCTGAAATAGCAGCCATGCTATCACCTAAATATCCTGATTTTAATACAACGTAAGCAACCACGCTCAAAGCTATTGAAGCAATGATTATTTTCTTTAATGATTTCATGTTTCTTGTAGAGCATAGTAAAACAAAGGCAAAAATAATCACTGTGTTGAAAACCATAGAACGTGACATCGAATATGGTAGACACAAAATGTAGCAGAACGCAATAGCGTAGAGATATATTTTTTTTATTTTTAACGGCTTAGGGAGATTCGAGTTATCCATAAAGAAGAAAATCAAGAATGCGCACACTAACGATTCAAAAGCCGTATAACCACTGGTAAAAGCAAAAGTACCAGAAGGTCTATAATACCCCATTGCACCTCCAAATCCAGAGCTTCCTTCTCCACCAACTCCTACATTAACCCATGCTGTCTGTGGAGAATAAAACTGTTGTATAATTAATAGGGTCATAGGAACAGATATGTATAATATCCATTTCCCCATTTTTATAACATCTTCTCTGTTTAAAATTTTTGCCGCAATAACGATAAAAGGAAAATGCAGAAAATAGTTATGCCAACCAAAAGCCGCAATAAACAAATTGTGATGTCCGAACAATAATGCTGTAAAGAAGCATATTATTGATAACACCATCAATCCTTTAGCATACGGATTGTCTATCCAATTATGTTTATATGCAATGAAAAACATATAGATGACAATTGGAGTTCTGGCCATTAAAAGAGGGGTCGACAAACCTGGAGCGATCCATTTTCTTAAGGCTCCTTCAAAAATGAATAAGAGGAGATATGCCCATACCCATTTTACATACTTATCGTGTATTTTTTTTGATAAAATCATGAATTGTTATTATTTAGAATTGTTATTATTGTATTTCTTTTGTTGCTCATTTATGATTGATAAAAAAGACATTTTTTTGTTTATATAGTGGAAGAATATTACGCTAACAATTATCGCTATTGTGCTACATCCAAAGAACAATATATTGTTTTGGATGTTTGATAGATAATTCATTATTGGTTGATGTGCTAAGTAGCATTCCAAGCTACAAAGACTAATCCAAAACAAATACTTGTTTTTAGGTAAATAATTAATGCAGAAATGCACCATTACCATCATTAATACTGGATATATGATATATCTTAACTGATTATGTATTAACAGGTCTTGTTTCTTTAGCGCTATCTGCAAAACAAACATTAACAAGAGGTAAAAATTCCCCCCCAATGATTTTTCTTGTTCTAACAATAGACCTATCAAGCGCTGCTTGAGCACAGAAAAGACCTATAATATATGGCACAAACCTGTAAAGCATCAGGTTAATGTTGGAACGATGTAGACAAGTGCAAAAGTATATTGCAAGCACAACACATGGCATCAAAAAATAAATGGTTTTAAAACCATGTTTGTTGATCATTGCCATTATAAAAGGTGTGAGCAGATAAAACAACATGGAGGCATGTATATACCATACGCTTAAATCGCCATGTGTAAAAAACGAAATACATAAAAGACGGTAAATGTCTATCGCGCCAACTTGTTGATTTAAAAACACATAATTCCCTAATATGGATAGAATTTCTATAATAAAATATATGGGTACAATTCTCTTAATTCGGTTTGCATAAAAGTCTTTTGGAGAGTGCTTGCTTACAGAAAAGCCACATCCAAAGCCGGAAAGAAAAAAGAAAATGTCTACTCCAATGTCTCCTCTAACTATTATTGGTGAATGATAAAAGCCGAAATGTAGGGCAAAATGATACGCAATGACCATAAGCATGGCCACTCCCATTATTTCAGTACGCTTTTCACTCAAATTATAAAGTGTTGAATTGTTCATTAATTGCATCGCTTATTTCGTTTTCATAACAACACCAAGGACGTTGTCTTGCTGTTTCCATTGCGTTTTTACCTATCTTTTCAAGTTGGTTTCTTTTACTTATCGCATCTCTAATAGCATTTGTCAATGATTCAACAGAACCTGCTTCAACAACCCAACCGTTTTCTCCATTATTTATGATATCAACTGCGCATGTGCGGTTTGTCGCAATAACAGGTGTTCCCTGTGACATGGCTTCTGTTATAACCATTCCGAAACCTTCAAATAATGAGGGGAATATAAAAACATCAGCCTTTCTCATTTCTTGTAGCACATTATCATGTGGCATCGGTCCCAAGTAATTATGCTTCGACAAGTTAGATTGTAGCACTTTACAGTTTGGATAACTATTGAAACCAATAATAGAAAGTTCTATTTCGTTTTCAAAAAGCTTGACAGCGTCAAATAGATAGCTTAGACCTTTGCTCTGACTTAATCGGCCAACAAATAGAAACCTCAATTTTCTGTTACTGTTGTTCTCATAAGTTCGCTCTTCATAAACGTTTGGAAAACCGTATGGAATAACTTTTACAGGTGATGACAGTGAGTGAGGGTAGTATTTTAATATCGATTCTTTTGTAAATGAGCTTGCCACAAATATGCAATCAGCCAATTCTAATTCTTCATCTTTCCTTTTCAGTTTCTCTTTGGAATCACCAAAAACCCCTAATGTTTCTGCCCATTCAGGATTTTTCTTGGCTTCATCTGCAAGTAAAGACTGATAGCAACGCCAATGAACTATTGGTAAATCAAAGAAGCATTTTATTCCTTTTTCCTTTGCATAACAGAATGTTTCAAGAGCTCCATCGTCGTAGGCATAAACGCCATCAACATCGTGTCTTTTTATATACTCTTTTACTTTTCTATCAATGTGATGATAAACATCGTCTACAGAAACTGTTGGTATAAATTTTATCTTTCTTTTAAGAAGTCGTAGCAGTTCTCTAAAAGGATAACATTTAATATACGTTCCTAAACATGCGTCAAACGAACGTTTCTTAAATTCAGAAAGTCCTGGCAGCTTTGACAGCTTATCATAGATATTTCCAGGCAAACAAGCCACACAGGTAACAAACGCTTCTAACAGCTCTTTCTTATATAATGCAAGAACAGCATGGCGAGTGTTCTCATTTCCTGTCGGATGAGATATGATTATTTTCTTTCCCATGATTTAAAGTAATCTACATATTTCTGAACCATAAAATCTGGTGTGAACATTTTTAAATGTTCATTTACTTTTTCTTGATTTAAGGATGGTGTACTGTCCATTTCTAACATCCTTTTTGTAAGACTATCAATGTCTTCTTTCTTAAACAATAATCCACATTTGCCTATTGCCTCAGAAATTCCATCCCCATCAGAACCTATAACTTGGCAGCCTGTTGCTAAACCTTCAAGAGCTACTATTCCAAATGCTTCTTTATATACACTTGGCACAACTAAACATTTATGTTTGTTGAGCTCGTCAACAAGAGTCCTTCCTTTTAATTGTCCTTTAAAGATTACTTGATTTTCTAGTTTCTTATTTGAAACAATTTTTTGACAGTCTTTCTTCATTGGTCCATCTCCGATGATGAACAAATTCTGTTTTATATCTGATAAAGATAAATATTTCAAATAGGCGTTAATTAAAAAGTCAACTCCTTTTTCTGTTACTAAACGCCCAACGAAAACGAAGTCTTTTCGATTTTCAGATCCATAGTTTTTAAAAAGAGAGGTGTCGTAGGAGTTATGAATAACAGAATAACGTTTTAATCCCAGACTCTTTCCTACAGCATCGCTTACACAAATGTTGTGAGCAAAATGTGAAAAGAATTTTTTCAAACGTGAGACCTTCGTCTCATTTTGATTCCACACTCTAAAATAGCAGGTATGATGAATAACAAACCACTTTTTCAGGAAAAGCAAAGCGGGCAACACTCCTTTTAAAGAAAGAACAGAATGAACAAAAATGTCACATTTTATATACTCCTTTATTAAGGATGATGTTTTTGTTGTTCTTATTATTTTAAATGAGTATTCATGTTCATTGTCTTCGTCAAGCACAGGCGTAATGACGGTAATGTCAAAATATTTTGACAACCCTTGAGCTATAAGATAATTGATAGTTTCAAGGCCACCTACTCTTGGATAAAAAGATGGCGTGTATATTAAAATTTTCATCTTTTCAATAATTTACTGATGACAAACATGTAGTGCCCCCCCAAGAATGAAATATACTTAGTGAGATCTTGGAAATTCTTAATCCTATGTATATATACACATCGAGGGACTTTTACTGCATACAATTCTGTTGGAGTATTAAAGGCAGAAAATATCTTATCTGCTTTAAGAAGCAACCAGTTTTCTGCCCAATATCTGTTTAGCTTTTCTTTATCAGAGATTGCTGGCAACATCTTGATGTAAGATGATTTGCTCCACCAAAAGTTTCCTGCATAATATTTATAGTGATATGGTGGAACTATTGGATCATCGTATTTGCAACCGTAAGAATCATAAAGCTTCAAAACATTTAAAGCCACATTATGTTTGTAAAATATGAAATATTCCATCATCTTACGCCATGCTTCACTACAGTCTTTCAGGTGTTCAAACTTCGAGGTGGGATATTTGCTTGTCGATTGAACAGTATATGAAACGCCTTTTGTATGAAAATAATATACATAAAACTCTTCTCTTTGAGCAAGATTATGTAAATATTCTAATGCAGGGAACTCAAATTGGTTTTCTTTTAACGGTAAAGAAACAACAATTTCAAAATTAACATCATATTGGCTCAGAGTTTCTTTTAACACATTTACATCTGCATCGGAAGTATAAATACAGGATACAAACAGCTTTGTGGTCAAGTGAAGCAAGCCTGAATCCGTACATGCCCCTAACTGTTCTTTTACCAAATTCACCCATTTGTTCACACAAAACACATGATACATTCCATATATCGGCTTGTCTATTATTGGATCTGTATCAAATGGTTTTATATTATCCGATTTGGTAATAGGCCAAATGTTCTTAACAATATTTCTTATTTGCATATTTTTTACAATTTCAGTATTGACAAAGACTTCATGTATTTATTATAGACAGCTTCCCATGTCAAATGCTTGGCAAAATCCATACTGTTATTTTTTAATTTATCTGACAAATCATTATTACCAATCAGCTTGTTTATCAGAGAAATATATTCATTAACAGTATTTTCTCTCGCAAAAAGGAATAAGTCAGACAGCTTATTGTCTGTCATAAAACCTTTGGTCGTGATTGTTGGAATGCCAAATTGAAGTGCTGCTGCTAAAGAACCACTCTTTAAGGAACAGCCAGACGAGGAATCTTCTGGTAAGATGAGAATGTCTGTAATTTGTAGATACTGAGCCAGACAATCTATCTCCATTGGTCCTGTAAAATATATGAAATCTTCTTTAGGAATGCTTGAGTTTGCTTTTCCTAAAGCAATCACTTTAATATTAGCTCCATTTTTTATAATGGATTTAATGGCATCAACTACAACAGAAAAGTCTCTATTGCCAAACAGGGTTATAATGGTGTCATCATTGCATGCAATAGATTCTTTCAAATTTTTCTTATCCGAATCATTGGCATAAGTTATAGGAACATTACTGGGAATTGGCATTAAAGACACATCATCTATATTTAGGGCTTTCAATCTTTTTTTGTAATGCTCTATACTTGTTCCAACAAAGGTGCTGTTTAAAGCTATTTGTTTTGCAATAGAGGCCATTAGAAAGGCACCTATATTACGGTGAAACTGATACCATTTTCCTCTTCCAATACATACTTCGTGAAAGAAGGTATATAATGGCACATTTATCTTCTTTATCTCTTTGGCAAGGTATGCAATTGAGAAAGGCAAACCTCTATTATCATATCCATGAGGAACATATTGCAAAGACACAATATCTATGTGTCTCTCTCGTATCAATCGTATAACAGGAGCGGCAGCAGATTTGTTCCATGCTTTAACGATAGGAAATACTTCTATGTCCTCATAATCAGTCTTAACCCTATCATCGCGTTTACACACAATGCTAACATTATGCCCATGTTTAGCAAATTCCTTTGCTAAATTGAGGGTGTAATCGCCAACCCCATCTACAACAGGAGGTAGAGTGTTTGTTATAAAAAGTATGTTCATTTAAAATCTTACGTTTCTTTTGAAAATTATGTATTTTTTATGCTCCTGTTCAATGAAAATCTGCATCATGCACCTATAATCCATTTGGAAACAGGGCTACCCTTTAGAATACTTCCAAATAAAATTGATAAGGCCATGATACAAACAGATATAAGCGAAAATACTGCCAATGAACAAATGATATTACCATTTAAACTTGTTGAACACAATAGCAGATCTTTCCATGAAGACAAATTGGGAATGAAGAAGAAATGCAACATGTATATTTCTAATGAATACGTTCCCATTTTTGCTATTTTACATCCTATTTTTGCTTCATTTTCCTTAAATAGTCTTAATAATACAATGATATAAAAATATCCAGCTAAGTTCTGTGGAATGCTATTTCTATATATTGTAAATACGATTGCAAGTAATATCGATATGGCATACAATATGTCGTTCGCAAATAAGCGTTGCAATACATCATATTTCCGATAAAAACAACCTAACAGAAAATATGGCAAGCTACTTATCGTCATAAAGCTATATGGCAATGGGCGTAATGGTCCAGAATACCACAATACCATTATCAACAAACAATACAATACTCCTAATAGTAGACTTGTTCTTGTTCCGAACCTTTTAGATGCGGCAAAGAATGCATAGCTCAACAACATACAGCAAAAAACAGAAGCCATAAACCAATAATGTGGTATAGATCCTAATAACAAAGGCAAGATTGAGCCATTGTTAACAAAAGAAAAAGCCCCCCCAATTATAAAAAAAGGTATTAATATCCGAGTAAATTTCTTTTTAAAGAAAGAACAAAAACTATGAATGGAAAAATCTTCACTACCCTTTATGCAAAAATAACCAGACAGAAACATAAACAGCATTGTATGAAAACGGCTAAACACCTGAAACGGTAGATTATCCGACATATCGCTCCATTGGTAAACATGACAAAGAACAACGCCAAATATTGCCAAGCATTTAAGCTGATCCACCCATAAAATTCTATTATTTGCCATTGTATATAGATATTTCTTTTAATATGTTATCCAAATAAGCATTAGCCTTTTCTCTCTGCTGATCAAAGTAGCAGTTAGCTTTAGACCATTCAATATTGTCGAAAGCATGATCAACGACGTAATTTGTATCACTTACCGGCATCAAACGACTTTCAAGCCCCATGCCACTAAGAACAGAATACATACGAGAATCCTGTCCGTCAATGTCAAGCTTCTTGGCTTTTGATAAAGCAACAAACGGTGTGTTGAAATTTACGGAGAAGGCAAAGCCGTGGAAGGAGTTGGTTATAACTAAATCGGAGGTTGATATATAAGACAACCATTCCAATATCGTAGGCTTGCTATTACGTTTTTTATCCAGGAAATTGTATGAGTGACAATATACCACCTCATAGCCTTTCTTCTTAAAGGCATCCATAAGCTTATATAGATAGGGCTGAGTGGTATCAAGGGTCACGATATAAAAGAAAACCCGTTTCTTTGATGTTTCGTTCTTCTCAGTTTTAAATGGCAAAGCCTTTTGCCATTCTTTTTTATCTAACAAAAAGGTCGGATCAATAATGTGTTCTGCTTTATATCCTAAGCTCTCACAAAGCTTTACGCCGCTAGACTCTCTCACACTAATAGCCTTATACTTTGCCAAGCATCTTTTAAACAATGATTGATGTTCTTCTGACATAGAGGTGCGACAGAAAGATGATGAGAAAGAGAATCTTGGTGTTGAATCTGGTAAAAAATCGAGTAAGAAACCACGGTGTGTATCTATAGCACCGAATGAAGCCCATACCTGATCACTTCCGCTGACAAAACAATCGGCTTTAGGGCAATTGTTCTTTAGACTTTCGAAATTTGGATAATACTCAGAAGTATAAGCCATGTACTGTTTGCGGAAATCGTCAAATCCTCTATCTTCTGCTTCTTGCTTGGTTGCGGTCTTTCGCTTAATTATCTGTACTATGCTGCGCTCTCCTTTGAGCAAACGCATTATCTTTTTGCTCCATGGATCTATGTTTACTGAAAGATTGTCCTCTCTTCCAAAACGGATTATGAAAGGTTCATGTCCACGTTGACGCAATAAATGTTCTGTTGCAAAACCTTGCAAAACCTGTCCATAGTTATTGGGGGTGTCCCAATATGTAATTATTCCTATTTTCATTTTATTGACTTGTATAATTTTTTAGCTACATTAAATATTCCTAACTTGTTTACTATGAGCTTAATACCATCCAACGCTCTTTCTTGAAAAGTCTTTACTCTAATGCTTAGAGGTCGTAGCTCTTCTAAAGATTTGTTGTCAAACTCAGCAAAGAACCTTGTTCTTGTCTTGTTTGGTATGGCATGTTCTGCAAACGCACCTTCTAAAAGATAGGCTTTCTTTATGTCTGTTTCAGAATCTGTTTCTATGACAGAAGCTTTGTCTTTTATTTTTTCAAAGGCAAGTTTCCCTTTGTCTGTGAAAATGTAAACAATGCTACACCCTTTGTCATCATCAAATTCTGGATGAATTTCATTAATCCACCAATAGTCACCTACAGTTATATCAGCTCCACTTCTTCCGTTTTTAGCATGACAGGCATAGCAGCTCGGACGAGAAATGGTGTCTGACAGGAAGAAATTCATGAAGATGTTCTCATAATAGGGAGAGCGAAAAACTGTATTTTTCTCACCTTCGGCTGACGCCTCGGCGAGGGAGAGCGAAAAACTGTATTTTTTCCAGCCATGAGTTTTATCTCTAAAATTTATGCCTTTTATAGAAGGCATATCTTTTAGAGATTGAAAAACTGAATTTTTTCCAGCGACGCCCTTACGGGCGTATTGTTCACTGAGAAATTTACGCCACACTTTGGGGCTTGGAGCACTATGGCACACAAAATCCATCGTGATCAGGTTGTCATAATCCTTGCGAAGGTAATGACGCAAACCTGAGATTTGGCATGGCGTGCCAGTGAATAACACTTTACGGCCTTCTTTTAGAAAGTTCTTTGCTTGTTTATAAGTGTCACCGATTCTACTTTGTACATATTTAGACCTGCGAAGCATGTCCAAATCTTCAATCCGTTCAATGTATGTATGAGCGACCTCCCAGTTGTTGTCATAAGCAGCACCAAAGACAACTCCGTCTTGACTTAGAACCAACTCTGCCAATAAAGAAAAGGCTCCGCCAGAAGAGCTTTTTAGTCTTATATCTTCAGACTTGTTCGAAAATGCAAATATCGAGGCAGGTTTGTTTGGATTGGAAACATTTAAAACAGGGCATACCTTTTCACATAGTCCACAATCAATACATTTGCTTTTGTCAACGATAGGGTATCGAAAACCCTCCTCGTCTTCTACCATACTGATGCATTGCTTCGGACAAGCTGAATAACAGGCGGAACAACCGCAACAATTTGCTTTATCTGAAATACTAATTGCCATTTTTATTTGATTATTTAAACTCTGGGAAGTTGCCTTTTCTTCTATCTCTTTCCTCTTGTGACAAAAACAGATGTTTTATTCTTCTTAAAAGACATGATGCCTTTAAAAGTTGAAATGATAAAGATGGACTTGTTCTTAGTAATTTCTTACTCCATGAGTTTTGGTTGATTCTTTCTTTCCAACTATTTAATGCCATGTGCACAACATAGCTTTTTTTGCTGTCAAAGAATAATGAATTTAGAATAAAGGCTTCGGGTCCAAGAACTTTAATGCCTTCATTTAAATCGTGATTATTAATATTATATGTATAACCATATTTTATTCCACATCTGGTAATAAGACAACCTATAATCTGCTCTCTATCTTGACCATTTCCTGGTTGATACAGAAAATCATGTGTGTTATAATAGTCAAGACAGTCTTTGATAAAAGGATGGTTTGGTTCGGATAATAATGGACCCGCACACAAAGACAGTCCTGCGTTGTTTATCCATTTATATTTACCTTTCCCGAGATTAGTTGATAAATCAATATTTCCTCTGATTTGCTCATACGTTCCTGGGTAATATTCATGAGAACTAACCACTCGGTTGTTTAGAAGATTATCGAAGTTCTTTAGCACATACTCATCAGAATCAAGATATATTCCTCCTTCATGATAAAGTGCGTATATGCGAACATAATCTGCAACGAAAGCCCATTTTTTCATTGCATATGCTTGTTGCACAAATGGTACAGAGTTAACATCGAAATTGTCCTCGTTCCAGAGCTTTATCTCATAGTCGGGACATTTTCGCTTCCAACTCTCAATACACCACGTAACAACCTTTGGCATCGGTCCTCGACCGAACCAACAATAATGAATTATTTTTGGTATCATATTTTTTTTATTTATTTCATCAAAGAAAAACAGATTTTTATTCTGAACTTATCAATAAGAACAGCCATAGCAAAAACTATCAATACAACAAAAGTAGCGTTTAGAGCACTAAAATTGTCGAAATGGAAGAATGGAGCAACTATTATGCTATAAAAGCCTGCTTCTTTTGAGTTTATACCTAACGTGGTGAAAACGTTATGATCACGATTTGCCATGCCTTTATTTCTTTATAATGTCTAATGCTTTTTGCCAACCAAAGAGCAATGTTAATATTTTAAGTTTCTTGCGTTCTGGCAACATCATGTTCACATTTAGTTTGGAACAGATTTTATTTATGTCTTGTAGAAGGGGCTTTATTTGTGGCCAATTCTCATAAACAAAGAAACCGATGCTTCTTCCTATCATTGTTTTCGTTTCTGTATCGTTTCTATATGTGAGAATGAGGTTTCCAATGGTTAGCTTGGTATAGAGCGCACTCCTTATTGCTTCAAGTTTCATCATGGTATGTACTCCTGTGTCGAATTGTCTCCAGACAGCATATTCATCAGGAACAGCCAGAGCTTTATCGGCAGCAGCATACACTCTTGCAAAGAACTCTCCGTCTTGGTTCTTGATAACGTTCTCATCCCATAACCCTGCTTTTTCAACAAGGTTGCGGTGCATCAGATGGCAATGTGGGCAATGCCAACCTTTACCACGCCATATATCAAGCAACAATTCTATTCCAGGTTCATGATCAAAATCGATGCTTCTGGGAGGGTTGAACCAATGACTATCCTCATATAACATTCTAACTGGAGAAAAAACGACAGAGCGTTCTGTGCCATTGTTTAGCAGACGTTCTATCTGTTTCTCAATCATGGTAGGGGAGTAATAATCGTCGGCATCAAGAAATTTGACATACTCGCCTTTTGACATTTGAAAGGCGTGGTTGCGAGCTGCGTTGCCTCCCTTCTTGGGATTCTCGTATATATGAATGTTCTGACATTCGTACTGTTGAGCTATGGATTGAGATTGGTCTGTTGAGTGGTCATCAACAATGACAATCTCTATGTTTTTGTATGACTGGTTAAGACAACGTTCAATGGTGTCTGCTATGTAAGCTTGGGCGTTGTATAACGGAATCAGTATGCTTACGAGTGGATTATGCTTCATCTGAATGACTTTGTGACACGTTTGACAAATTTACGCATCGGTGGATACATAAAATAGGATAGTGATAAGAAGATTATGAGGTAGATGGTGACAGACAACAAACTGTATAAGGCCCATTGTAAGTAGCCTTGCGCTGTGTTTGCACCTACCATTTTCAAGATAAAGAGAGATGAGGCAAAAGAAAGAACGATAATTGCCAATATGTGAAGCAGATTCTTTATATATAGATGTATCGGTTCCTTAAACCCTTGTGTGAACAAGAAATAGGGCTTCCATACATGCAAGATGAGCAGACAGCTTGAGCAATCGCCCATGATAACTCCTGCCAGTCCATAGAAATAGCCTCCAATAAGACCTTCGCCCACAGTTATGATGAGCGTCGCTATTGGTGCCCACACATCATGGAACAAGCCATATCCATAAACAAACTGCTCTGTTGTGCCACGGGTTTGTCCAAGAAAAACGTTTAGCAGAAGAATACATATAATGTATTTCGGCAACAGATATTTAGTGCCTAACCAAATGGATATGAACGGATCAATCAATACATATAATGAGAAAACGATGAAGGCAGCAACGGCAAAGCGAACAAACAGCAACTCCCAGTATATCTCCATGGTCTTCTGCTTGTTACCTTCGGCTATCAGGTTGCCTACGCCAGCTCCTGTGCTGTTCAAAAACTGGTCGAACAGAGTCTGAACCTTTTGGGTAACTATGGTATAGTTGCCATAATAGGCTACGATGGTAAGGTTTCCAAAGGCATATACTAAGAAGGGGAGGAGCTGGTTCCTACCCATACCTGCAAGTACATGCACAAACATCTGTTTGGCTTTGGTGATAATGATTTTGTATTCGCCATAATGTTTCTTGCCTAAGGCTACTGTGCTTTTTAACCAAGGATACTGTTTGTCAATCTTATAGTTTAAAACAAAGGCATATAAAACGTTGAAACTTAGCTCAATGATTATCCAAACGTAGAAATTGCACCAATAGATGGCTACCACCATCTGGATGATGGTTTTTATTATTGTTGCAGTCTGAAAATAGCCTGTTACAATGTAATTGCGTTGGTCGGCACCAAGAAGGGTCTGGCGATAGTTGATGAAATAGCCAATCAAGGATGATGCCAAGAAACCATAATAGACAGCATATATAACGCCGAGGCTTATCTCTGTGTCGTGGAATATCATTGGCAGGAAGCATGACAACACTATTCCAGCACTCAGAATGACAATTCCTATTCTGTTGTAAAGATAACCTAAAACAGATATTATCTCATTTATCTTCTTCTCATCTTTGTCAAATAATGGCTTGTACAACACATAACCAATGGAGGCACCGATGCCTAAGTCGGCAAGGTTAAGGAAACCTAACAGGTTCTGAAGTGTTGTTGTCAGTCCGATAAACTCAACACCAAGATAGTCTAAGAATATCTTGCGTGAGAAAAATGACAATATAAGAGAAAGAAAATAAAATATTAGATTGACCCTCGCATTAAGCAAACTTTTACCTATGCGCGAATTTGAATTTACCATTAATAAATGTACGTTTTTTGATCTTGTAAATTTTAGTCTTTCCAATGAATATCTGTTTTTAAAACTTTATTCTGAAAGACCACATTCTCTTCTTGATTACTTTTATGGATTACACTACCATAGGGTATAATCGTATTGTTTGCAAGACATACACCGTTTAAGATAGTAGAGTTGGCTCCAATCCAAACATGGTCACCTAAAACGATTTCTTTCTGCGAATCTTGCCTTACATTACATA
This sequence comes from uncultured Clostridia bacterium, assembly GCA_934247225.1. GTDB lineage: Bacteria > Bacillota > Clostridia > Christensenellales > Borkfalkiaceae > UBA10281. The sequence continues at coordinate 8,800 of CAKQJE010000027.1, read as the reverse complement.
CATAAGTATCATGCCCGTCAGAATCCAATAGCGTAATATTCCATCCCAAAAGATTGTCAAGTCCGAATGTTATAAACTTATTGCAAAAGATATTGCAATTGGCATTACAAAAGAATTTATACCCTACAGTCAGTTTACCATTTCCACGCACTATGACATGCGTTCCTTTACTAAAAGAGGCCGTACCATCAAATAGTACCTTACCTTCATCAAATATCAGAAACATTGACCTTCGATTAGCAAGGCTATAACCACCCCCCATATTTCAATGCGAATGCCATACTTACGGGGGTGAGCTATCACGATTTCAGCATCTTTTGATACATATACTTTTGTTCGCCAATGCAACAATATTGGACATAGCTTGGCTTGTCGATAAGGAAGATGCTTGAAACAGAAAGCATAACTTCTAATCTTAGATAAGAAATAAATGAGTTTTGACAACATCGTTATTATCTTAATCTCTTCTAAAAATATCTCTAGTATATACCTTATCCTTTACATCATCCAAACAAGCATCATATCTGTTGGCAATGATGGCATGGCTCTGTGCCTTGAAAGCATCCATGTTGTTCACCACCTTGCTTCCGAAGAATGTTGTACCGTCTTCGAGGGTTGGCTCGTAGATGATAACCTCTGCACCCTTTGCCTTGATGCGCTTCATAATGCCCTGAATAGCTGACTGACGGAAGTTATCACTGTTAGACTTCATAGTCAAGCGATAAACACCAATCACGCAGTTGTGTTCCTTGCTTGCATCATAGCTGTTATCATCAGCATAGCTATAGTAACCGGCCTTCTGAAGAACTGCATCGGCGATATAGTCCTTACGAGTACGGTTGCTCTCTACAATAGCCTCAATCAGGTTCTCTGGAACATCAGCATAGTTTGCCAAGAGCTGCTTGGTGTCCTTGGGCAAGCAATAGCCACCATAACCGAAGCTGGGGTTGTTGTAATGGGTACCAATACGTGGGTCAAGGCCTACACCATCGATGATAGCCTTTGTGTCAAGACCTTTAACCTCTGCATAGGTGTCAAGCTCATTGAAGTAGCTCACACGAAGAGCAAGGTATGTGTTGGCGAAGAGTTTAACCGCCTCTGCTTCCTTCATGCCCATGAAAAGAACAGGGATGTTCTTTTCATGTGAAGAGTGAAGAGTGAAAAGTGAAGAATTCAATTGCTGAGTATCTCCATGATGACCTATAGCTCCTTCAAGGAGTAATGATGCAAAGGTCTTGGCTGCTTCTTTCATTTTCTCTACGTCAGTCACAGCTTTTATTGCCTCATTTTCTTCAGCAAACTCAGGTCGGTCAATAAGCTTGGGATAGCCTACGATGATGCGACTGGGATAGAGATTGTCGTAGAGAGCCTTGCTCTCACGAAGAAACTCCGGTGAGAAGAGGAGGTTGAACTGCTTTACTCCTTTTTTTGCGTATTTCAAGTAGAGACTACGGGTATAACCTACAGGGATGGTACTCTTGATAACCATCACAGCATCAGGATTAACCTCCAATACCAAATCGATAACCTCTTCAACATGTGTCGTGTCGAAATAGTTCTTTACAGGGTCATAGTTGGTAGGTGCAGCTATCACAACGAAGTCGGCATCCTTATATGCTGCTTTCCCGTCAAGAGTGGCTGTGAGGTTCAGAGGCTTCTCTGCCAGATATTTCTCGATATAGTCGTCTTGGATAGGAGAAACACGATTGTTGAGTTTCTCTACCTTTTCTGCAATTACATCTACTGCTGTAACATGATGGTGCTGAGACAACAATGTCGCTATACTCAGACCTACATAGCCGGTACCGGCTACTGCTACTTTTATATTCTTAAAATCATTCATAGTGAAATTATTTTTTTCCTAGTTATAATATTCCAAAGTCTTCCACTCCCAACACATTCAGTATGACTTGGCTCGTGTATAGCGACACAACCATCATAAAGAGCATTCGGAAGTAAAGAATCAGCGTATTCTTCGCTTTTCGCTTGTTGTTATTTGACTGACGTGACATTACTCTATGAAATATTTCTTGTTTAATTTACGTGCTCTCATAACTTTTGGCTTTACTATTTTTTTAGCCAAAATGGGAAATGCAGCAATCGCTATTTTCTTGAATGTACTATTGCTTACAACCATTGGGCACTCTAATTTTATCCACTCTTTTGATACAGAATCTTGCCCCCAAATAAATATGTTGAAATGCCAAAAATTACACATTGTAGGATTATGCTCTATTTTGAAGCGGATTTTGTCTGTAGGAGCGATTCCATTTGCTTTATAGACAAACGAAATCTCAAAATCTTGGATTTGCGAAATTTTAAAGCCATAATATCGCTGAGCATTGTTATATTTATAATCTCCAATTTGAGGAAGACAACCATCTGATTTCCATATAAAAGGAACATGAAATTGTGGATCTTGTTTATCTTCTATTGGAAAAAACTTCATGTCTTTCTTCTTGTAAATAGATATAAGATTGACTGATATTCCGTTTTTTACAGTAGTGTCCTTCACTTCCCTTCCTTCAGCAAAAGACTCCTTAACTACATCTATAGAAAAAGAATCTGCACCAAGCGACGTTGTTCTCCCAATGAAGAAACCTCTGTGTTTCAAAAAACCTACCTTATCTATCTTCTTGAAATTGGACTTTCCTATTATATGTTTTGGATAATTTGGATAATTAAACCTCATAGCTCTTCTATTATTGAAAAAATATTAGAAATTGAGTCACATGTGATATAATCTTTCCCTTTCTTTGAATATGAAAGAAATATTTCTTCTTCATTTGTATCTCTTTCTGTCTCAAAATCCTCTTCATCTACAAACATGTTTATAGAAATGTTTTTATTTCCTGACAATGTAAGATATAGAGAATCTTCACGTAAAGCTTTTAAATTCAAATCGCTGAAATCATATTTGTTTGAATGATACAACTTTTCTATGAAACAACACAACTTGCTCTTCAAAGCTTGAAATACATCAGTAGCTATTTGCTCGCCTTTACCCAATTCGCTCATTTGCAATACAGACTGGGCTTGTTGGCGTGCAATTATCATGCTTGCATATTCTTCAACAGGATTAGAATCTTCAGAATATACAGTATTGAGAAAACTTTCAGACCTCTGCACCTGATGGCTTTTAACTTCAGAAAACAGAAAATTGCATATACTATTCATAGTGAGGGTTTAATGTGTTGATGAATTTTTCGCTCAAAAGCAAGAAAAACAGATGTTTTTCAAATTTATGACATTCAGATAACAGTTGCAAACATTCTTCCAAATGATAATCCCCTATTTTTCCAGCAATAGCAACTTCTATAATAGAGACAGAACTATTCTGAATTTGCTTGTTATTGGTCAACTTGATAGTTGATTCTGCTATCGGTTCATCTTTTTTATTGCAATTACAAGAAAAATTGAATACCGAACCATTGAAATTTGGAAGTTGGTTTAACTTGATTGTCCCATCCAATGCCTTAAAAATGTCTGTATTTTCAAAGCATGACATATACTGCAAATAGACACCTTGTAACTTTACTTGACTTACAGAGTTCAACACTTTATTTATCAAGCCAAAATAATCTGTCCAACCAGGATATTTTTTCGTAAAGTTTAAAGTTACACTTTTTTCTGATACCAAAATTCTATAGATAGAGTTGGCCAATAGTACCTTGTCATTTGAATCCTTATATGCCAATGATTCATTAACAACACTTTTATCCTTTGTCGGAATTTCCACAAAGATATTATCATTATTGTTATTGATGGCTGCCAATATTTTATTTGATATGTATCTTACATTATAATCTGACACATAACTTATACTGACAACCGCATCTTTCAAGCCATCATGTTCTAAAGACACTGGCATGTGTTGTATATTTACTTCCATAATTATTCTGTTTTGTTAATTTGTTATTCTGTTTGCCATTCATCATATACAGAATGATAGAAACATCCATCATAATATGTCTATTTCATTATCCGCAAACCAACCATTCTGAATAGCAGTCTGTTTTGCCTTGTCAGGATTACTTGTGTACATCAATATTGCCAAAGACTCTTTTGCACGTGTACACGTTACATAAAATAGGCGACCTGTACGATCTATTGAATTTTCCTTGCCTTTTTCCTTATTTTGAATGTCTGTATTGGACAAAGGAGCTACATTAAAAAGTTTGTCATAGCTGAATGTGTTTCCTCTTGCTGCTCCATCATCAATAAGGACAAGAACTCGTGGAAATTCCAAACCTTTCACACCTTGATGCGTAGCATAAGGAGTTCGATCATGCACATAATCATCGTATGCCTTAAATTGTCTCAAAGGTAACTGTAAAGCCCTTACCCAAACCAACGACTCAGCATCCTCCTTGGCAATCTCTTCTTCCTTGGAATTCAATGCCAATACCAAATGGTCAGGAATAGCAAACAACGTATTCTTTTGCACAAATTCTATGATTTCAGAAGCTTTCATCTCTTCAACATTAGAACTACGCAATACATCAAGCACTTTTCTGATTTTGGCTAACATCGCAGGAAAATCCCTATCAGGAACAGCTTCTAACAGTGGTGAATTTTTCTTCAATAAATCAAGAACACCAATACCATCGTCTTCTTTTAGCATGGTAACAAGAGGGAATACCAAATCGGCAAAGAAAGACATGTCTGCCATTTCTCCTTGCAAAAATGACATCTGATATTTTGGCAAACGAGCAAATAAATCATAGAAACCTTCAAAGCCAAGGCGCACTGCAGCCATCCGATGCTCCAATGTCAAAACTTTAACATCTGATTTCCATTTGTTATCTCCTGTAATAGAACTCATTTTGGCTCGCACGTCCTGTTCTTTCATATTCTTATCCAAGACTTCTTGCGCATTGACCAAAAAGAGATGTGCGAAACCTTCAGGAGCATTATCTCTCGCTTCTTGATGTGAGCCATCTAACACTGATGATATTTTGTTGGCTAATTGAATGACTCTCTTGCTACATCTATAATTCATCACTTTCTCTGGCTTTTCCCAATCTATCGGAATCAAGCTCTTGATATCAGCCTTACCATCCATATAGATTCGTTGCTTTATATCTCCAATTAAGCCCAGAGAAAAATATTTTGGAAAATTCTTTTGAATAGTAAAGAATGCATCAACAAGACCACTTCTTGTATCTTGACTCTCATCTATCAATATAAAAGGATATTGCTGAGAAATGATTTGCTGCAACAAAAGATTCTCCTGCATCATTTGTGTTCCGATTTCTATCACATCAGAATGATTCAGTGAATTAGCTTTGAGATTGTCACCATTAGGATTATAGATAAACTTATCTATTTTTTCTTTTGCTTCCTTTCGTTCTATCAAATGATTGAGTCTTTCTTGATTGGCTTGATAAGTCCTTGTAGCCTTATTCTTAGTTGCCTCCATCTTTACCTTTAAGTCATCAATATTGGCTTGTAATCTCTGAAGATAACGAGCTTTGATGTCTTTTTGGTAGGTCTTAATGGAATCCCAAACAAAGCTATGAATTGTAGAAACATGAAATAAAGGATTATAGTCTATTCGTCGCATGATTTCATCTGTAGCTGCATTCGTATAAGTTATGACAGCCACTTGACGATGTTCTTGCATCAACTCTTTGCCCCATACATTTTGAATATTCTCCAAAAATTTAACCAGAGAATATGTCTTGCCTGAGCCTGCTCCTGCAAACAAAAAGAAAGATTTTCTTTTCTCCTTTGAAATGTATTCTTTCAATTGCGAATCAATGTTGTTATCTGCATTAGCCATAATCTAGTATTTTGCGTTCAACTTAGACTTTAACCATACCAATCCTTCTTGGATATAAGCAGGAGTTTTAAGTTCTTTAAATTGTTCGAGATAGAGAAGATTGACGGCAAAAGGAGCTTTTTTTTTCGAAGTCAAAGTCTCATACATGTCCTTGCAACAATCTTCAATTGTTTTTGAAGTCTCAATAATTTTCTTAAAGTTGGTTACTAAAGCCAAGCCTTTCAAATCTTCGTTTTTGAACAGGTCAACATTTGATAATGCTAAAGCATCCTCAAAAGTATAAGGATATGCTATGGCTTCAACTCCTTCTTTTAGCTTAACATTAATTCCTGTCTGATAAGCAACTCTTACATTATTGTGAATTTTCTTATCAGAAGGTAAATCTAACAAGTCATCAATGTTCACTTTCTTTGGCAACCATTCCTTCAATGTACTATTTTTCGAAATTTGCTCTTTACCTTTCATTGTTGGCACACTTCCTATTTCATTCGAGTATGCATCGATATCCGTAATAATAAGACATGGTATATCAAGTTTTTCTACCAAATTACGAAATCTATGTGCATGACTGCCATTTATCTCTATAATTGAGACATAATTGGTTGTCATCTTTTCATTCTCCAAGAACTCTGGCATCAAGATTCTTTCTCCAGAGCCTTCTACAAGAATTACAGCATCAGCAAAGAAAAAATCATATTGAGACAAACGAATATATCTTGTTACAAACCGTTCCGTTTCTTCATCCTCACCAAAGACATTTGTCAAATTTACAATTTTGGAGATTGGAATATTTATATCTTCAGAAACTTCTCGATGAAAATATCTCATATCATTCAAGCTAACATCATGAACAATGTGGTTTGAATGAGTACTTAATACTAATTGAGTTTTATACGGACTATCTCCTTTAAACCTTGAAGATGGATACAATTCCTCATAAGCTTTTCGTACAAAAACTTGTTGGGCTTGTGCGTGAAGATGAGCCTCCGGCTCTTCAATAAAAACAAGATGAATTGGTTCAATATAGTCGTCATCATCTTCTGTTCTTACCATTCGCCCTTCATGCAACCATTCGTCCCTAAACTGAATCAACTTGAAATACATGGATATAAGATTTTGAAAACCTAATCCATTATAATTCTCTGGAAGAGTTAAGCCACCACCTTCATCATTAAGAGCGAACTGAACTGCCGAATCATGACTGATAGAATTCTTGATATCAACACAACTGTGAATTTCTATACTTGGGTCATGGAAGCCAGGATAATTGATACTTTTTAGTTCTTCAATTCGTCCTTCAAAAGCTGTACCTATTTTGGCATCTAAAGTTTTATTTGCTTCTTGTAATGCAGAGAGCAGTCCGATATCTTCTTTTTCTAATTGAGAGTCTTTCGGCTTGATATGCTTTTCATAATAATTCTGGAGCTGCATAGACAATGTATTTTTACTTACATGGTCATTTGAGTCTGGATCAGAAAAGTCTCTTTCTGCATCTATAGAGTCAACTTTAATAATTGTTTTTAATGGATTGCCATCGTCAAATTCAACACTTGGTAAAGGTTGAGCTTCATCATTATTTTCTGGTTCCCTTTTGATATCCAAAATGTAATACCTTAATCTAAACTCTGAATTAAGTTTTCCTCTATGTAGATAATCCCATAAATTCTTAGGATAGATTTCCAGTCCATCTTTCTCTTTCTTCAAGCATTCAGCATTCATATACGCTGCCTTGAAATCTACATATAATTTTTCGACATCCGTAGGGGCAAAAATGATTCTAACACCAATAGTTTTACCTTCCCAATCCAATGAAGGAATTAAGTCTTTTACTAAATAGGCCTCCTTTTTATCAACATCTATCCATACATCCATTTGGGGAAGATAATCTATGACGTCATTCAGAGATGGTTTTGATTCCTCATCATTTATCCAATTCTCTGCCACTTTATTGATTGCCTCCCAATTAGATAAAGTAAAATCTCTTGTTGACAAGTTTTTTGAATCCTTCAAAAAGCGTACTATAGCCTGCATACAAGATGTCTTACCGCTATTGTTTGCGCCTACAAGAATTGTTTGCTTTTCTCCAAAGTCAAGCGTACAATTCTTCAACTTACGAAAATTCTGAATATGTATTTTTGAAATTCTCATCGTATTTTCATTTTCCAAATTCCTTAATTCTCTGTTCCTCTTTTAATGAGCAGACAAGCAGCTGTCCATTCTTCTCGGCTACGATATAGCCATCCAAGCCTTGAACTACTACTTTGCTTTCATCGGCTGCATGTACCACGCAGTTCTTGCATTCATACAATCGGATGTCCTTGCCTACCTTGGCATTGCCCTCCTCATCTTGTGGGAGCAAGGTACGGAGGCGGCCCCAACTGCCTAAGTCGCTCCAGCCGAACTCGGCGGGGAGGGTATAGATTACCTTCGACTTCTCCATCACGGCATAGTCGATGCTTATCTTCTCGCAGGTTGGGAAGAGTCTGCCTACGACATCTTTCTCCTTATCTGTATAGAAGGAAGTGAACATTTCGTCCATGATGGCTGCCAGCTTGGGCTGGAAGGTGCGGATGGCTCGGCTGATGGTGTCGATGTTCCAAACGAAGATCCCGGCATTCCAATAGTAGTTGCCAGCGGCAAGGTAGTGCTCGGCGGTGGTGAGGTCGGGCTTTTCCTTGAAGGCTTCTACCTTATATATCTCATCTGTGTTGGTGGGGGCGACAGCGGCGATATAGCCGTAGCCTGTCTCCGGGCGGCTGGGCTTGATGCCAATGGTCACAATGGCTTCTTTGTCGGATGTATAGCTCAATGCCTTGCTGAGAACTCGCTGATACTCCGAGGTATTGATGACAAGGGCATCGGATGGTGTCACCACGATGTTAGCAGCTGGATGCTTCTTTTGGATCTTCCAGCAGGCATAAGCAATACATGGAGCGGTGTTGCGAGCCTCCGGCTCTGCTAATATGTTATCTACTGGCATGTCAGGGATTTGCTCCTTGACAATGCTGATATATT
>CAKQJE010000026.1 GCA_934247225.1 uncultured Clostridia bacterium | reverse complement strand
ATTTCGCCGAGCGATACGTCGTCGAAGTATTTCTTGATATATTCGACTTTGTCTTCCGCGTCTATAAGCTCGCATACGAACTCGCAAACTTCCTTGTCCGCAAGTTTCGCAAACATTGCTTTACCCTTCATCGGGAAGCCGAAGTCCGAAGAATAATCGTCAAACGTTCTTACGAGAATTGCGTTTGCAATAGATTTGATAAGGTCGTCCAAACCGTTATCGACTTCGTCGACGATACCGAAAATATCGGTTACGGTAACGTTGAATACGTCGCTTACGATAAGCGGCATTTCGCCCGCACCGTTAGTCCATTTGCTGCCGGGAGCCTTTGCCGCAAGAGCAAGCGTGGACGCAGAGCCGACAGGCTCGGTGTCGAGCGCAAGGTTTGCGATCGCGCCGAGAGGAATATCGCCGAAGTAGTCGAGCAGCGTGTCTTTAATGCTGTCGGTCTCGATGAAATCGATTATCAGATCCGCTACGACTATATCGTAAATATAATCCTGCAAAAGGATCTTATCGAGATTAGCAAGGTCGTCGCTTATCGACATAAAGTCTCTTACGGTGAGCTTGTCGAATATTCTTATTATATAATTACGCTTCTCTTCCGCAGTATGGTCGCCGAGGATGTAATCGAGAAGTTCGCCGAGATAAACGCCGAAAACTTTACCGACGGGCGCGTAAATTTCTTCACCGCCTTTCATCCACTTGTTATTCTCGTAAGAAATTCCGAGAAGATCCATAACGGTAAGGTAATCGCCGATCATATAGTCGAGGCTTACCGCTTTTTCTATTCTGCTTAAAAGCGTTCCTTCGGAAGTCGTGAAAACGTCGATTATTCCGACGATTTTGGCGTCGAGAAGACCCGAGATGCCGAGACCGAGCGATTTATCGCCGATAAAGTATTCGTTTACGGGTCTCGTCGCTTTGTCCGCGCCGACGTAAGACTTGGATTCGCTCGTCATTCCGTCGTAGAAAGCGAGGAAATCGCTCAACGCGATATCGCCGAACGCGTCTTTCAAGTACGCTACCTTGTCGTCCGCGTTGATAAGGTCGTATACGTTTATATTGAATACGGCTGCCAGAACCTTTCTTTCGGTTTCGTATTTGCCGTCCGCCGCCTTGCTGTCGCAAGCAAATCCGTTGAGTTTAAGGAAATCGCCTACGAACATCGCGAGCGGTTCATAAAGGATATCGCCGAGTTTTCTGTTATAGAAATATTCGGCAATCCACAACGCATTATCCTTGGATTTATCCCTTATATCTCCGAACGTATAGTTGGAAAGCTCTGTGAGAAGATCCTTGAACAATCCGTTTATCGCGTAAACCTTGTCGGCTTCTTTCTCGCCCGTGCAGGTCATTTCGCTTTCGAAGCCCGCGTAAGACTTGAATACTTCGTTATAAATCGGCATTAAAACGGTTCCGACTTTGTAGGACATAAGCATATCGATTACGCCCTGCGGATCGGACGCCACGACGTAAACGCCGCCGATAAGGAGAAGAATATACGTCGTCGGGCAGCTGTAAAGCTGATTGAGGATATCCGAGCATTCGTTTCCGTCAGCGTCGTACCACTTGCCCGCTTCTTTATCGTATCTGTATCCGCCGATTCCGTTGGTATTTCTCAGGAAATCTCCGACAAGTACGGGGTCGGTGATATTGTCGCAGATATAGACGATTAAATCTCTTAAATCCGCGGGAAGCATGCTTTCGAGGTCGAATTTCGCGAGCGTTCCGTCTTTGTTAAGCTCGATACCCGTCTTTTCTTTAAGAATTACGCTTACAAGTTCTGCAATCTTAATATCGGTTATGCCTTTAAGACCGAGGTTTTTCTTGATTATGCTTTCGCTTTCGTCGCCTTTTAAGATATCGTCTATGTAATCTCCGAGATGGTGTCCGTCGGCGTCGTTATCGGTTATCTTGTTAAGAATCTTGCAGACGTTCGTCTTTATTCTGTCGCTCTGCGTAGCCGTGTCGATTATATCTCCGACGGTTACTTTGAACACGTCTCTAACGATAAGCGGAAGTTTGCTTACGCCCTCGCTTCCGAGCGGAATTTCCGCGATCTGTCCGAGCGTTATGTCGTAAACAAGACCTTTGAGGTACTCGACGGGGTTTTCGTCTTTAAGAATATGATAGATGAACTCGCCTACTTTTTCGTCCTTTATCTTGGCGAACGCTTCGTAATCGTCAAGATAGGTAAGACCGAGGTCCAACATATAATCGTTGAACGATCTCGCCCACGACGCATCTTCGGGACGGTTGTTTATCGGATCGCCGAAGATTTCGTCGGTAATCGAAAGAACTATATCCGCCGCGCTTGCGTGGTCGCCTAAAATCGCGTCGAATATCGTTTCGAATTTAAGATTGAATACGTCCGAAAGGATAAGCGGAAGATCGCCGCTCGTCTTGTTCATTCCCCATACGTTCGTGTATTTTCCTCTCACGCAATCGTCGGAAAGGTCGGGGATTACTATATTGATAAGGTCGCCGACTCTTCTTTCGGGGAAGATTTCGTTGACAATGTCCACAATCGCGTTCGAGCCGCCTTCGTTTATCTTATCTACGATAAATCTGATATCTTTAACGGTTATATCGAGAATATCGCCGAGCATTACGGCAAGATAAGTTCCGTCCGATTTCTTCCAGCCGGTTTCGTCTCTTTCGATTGCGACGAAGAATGCGACTATATCGCCGACTCTCGCGTCTTTGAAATATTCTTCGAGTTTATCGAGCGCGTCGTCGCCGAGCATATCTTTGATGAAATCTCTTACGACGACGTCTTTAATTCCGACAAAGAGATTGCTGTCGTTTAAGTCGTAACCGAAATCAAGCACGTAATCGCGGAAAGTATGAACGAATATGTCCGCGATTTCGCTTATTCCGTCCTTAACTCCGTTCTTAGAGAACGCGTCTACGATATCGAGAATATCGTTTATCGTAACGTTGAACACGTCGCTCGCGATATACGGCATATCTTCCGCGCCGTAAGTCCACTCATCGCCGTTCGGCTTGGTATCGAGCGCGAGGTTTGCAAACGCGCCGAGAGGAATGTCTCCGAGATATTTTCTGATTACTTCCGTTATATCGGTTTTGTTGACGAAGATGTCTTTGAGAACGTCCGCTATCACTATATTGTAAATATAGTCCTGCAAAAGAATCTTGTCTGTGTTCGCGAGGTCGTCGCTTATCGAAACGAAATCTCTAACGGTAAGTTTATCGAAAATGTTTATTATGTACTCGATTTTCTCGTCGTCCGTGTGATCTCCGAGGAGATAATCGAGAAGTTCGCTTACGTAAACGGAGCAGACGTTGCCGAGCGGCGCGTAAATATCCTCGCCGTTCATCATCCACTTGTTATTCTCGTAAGAAATTCCGAGAAGCCCCATAACGGTAAGGTAATCGCCGATCATAAAGTCGAGACTTACCGCGTTTTCTATTCTGTCTAAAACAGTTCCTTCTTCGGACGTGAAGATATCGATTATTCCGACGATTTTGGCGTCGAGAAGAGCCGAAACGCCGAGACCGAGCGATTTATCGCCGATAAAGTATTCGTTTACGGGTCTCGTCGCTTTGTCCGAACCGACGTACTGCTTGCTTTCCGACTTGATTTCGGTGAAAAGCTCCACGACGTCGATTATTCTTACGTCTTTGAAATAGGGGTCTTTAAGTTTATCGAGCGGGTTGTCGCCGAGCATATCTTTGACGAAATCGCTGACGATAACGTCGCTTATTCCGTCGAAGAAGCGTTTTTCTCTCATATCGTAACCGAAATCGATTACGTATTCGTAGAATTTATGTTTGAGAATTACTTCCGCGGCTTTGATCGCTCCGCTCTTTACGTCGGACATAAATTCCGTCGCGACATCTATTCCGTTTTCGACGCTGATGTCGAACAGGTCGGACAAAATCGTGTAAATATAATGGTCGCCGCTTATCCAGCCGTCTTCGTCCTTTCTGAGATCGGCGAAATACTGAACGATATCGCCGACTTCGACTTTACCGAACTTGCTGTCTCTTACGGTTTTGAGAATATCGTCCGAAGCGATGAGTTCGCGGATAAAGGGAGCCACGCCCACGTCTCCGACTTTCTGAATGAAATATTTATCGGAAGAAACGAGTTCGTCCGAGAAGGAAAGAACGTCTCTTACGGTTATATCGTCGACAATTCCATAGAAATAGTCTTCCTTTTCCTGATCGGTATACGTTTTCGTCAGATCGAAGATGTGATCGAGAAGATCATATACGTTTACGGAAAGAAGTTTTCCTAAGGGTGCATAAATTTCGTTGCCGTCGGAGTCTTTCCACACTTTCGCGTCGGGATCGTAATCAAGTCCGATAAACGAGTAAACGTAATCGCCGATCATATGGTCGATATTTATCGTCGCGTCGTCTCTCGGCATAAAGAAGTAATAAGCGAAGCCGTTGTCTTCATCCGATAAAATGAAATCGATAATACTCTGAATAACGCCGTAAACGCTCGTTTTCAAAAGGTCGGTTATACCTATGCCGAGCGAAAGACCGGTGCCGTCTTCCAGAGCGTAAACTTCTTTGCCGTAATCGTAGCCCGGTTCCGTCGTGGTTACGAGCTTCATATTGAATACGGGAGCGAGAAGCTCGCCGAAAGTAAGGTCGCCGTAAATGGCTTTGATAAGGTCTTCGATATTCACTTCGCCGTTTATAAGGTCGAAAATGAAATTGATGTATACTTCGTTTTTGGTGTTGAAGATAGGATCGAGCAAGCCCGCAAGTTCTTCGAGCGGGGTGAACGTGTACTTACCGTCGACGATGTCGGTTATGTAAGGTCTGAACGTCTCGCCGAAATCGAGATCGCCGATAGCGTCTATAAGATCCTGTCTTAACGTTTCGGTATCCCCGCTGTCGGCAAGATCCATAACGTACTTCGTCGTGAGCTTATCCCATTCGAGAACCCTGCATATAAAGTCGTTTACTTCCGTATCGCCGAGAATGGTTTTGTTCACGGAGTCGTAACCGAGAGCGAACGTAAGCAAACTGCCGAGACTGACGTTCAAAGCCTTGTCCGTCATCGTCTCCTCGATTAAATCTCTGTCTCCCGAGAAGAACAGATCGAGCGAAACGTTCAGAAGGTCGGCAAGACCTTCGCGCGCGACTCTGTCGCCGAGAATCCATACGTTATACTCTTCGTCGTACGTCGCGCCGATAAGGTCGCCGAGTTTGACGCCTTTGAGTTCGGCTTCGAAATCGTAGCTGCCGTTTTTATCGAAAGCGGCGGCTATCTGCCAGAGTCTTATTCTTAAAAGTTTGCTGAGACCGCCTACGGGCGTTCCTTCCGCGTCGACGAAGTACGCGCTGTCGCCGACGCCTATTTTAGTGAGACCGAGAAGCGGGCCGACGAAGTCGCCGATGCACGTTTCCGGCATGAAGCCTTTGATTATTTCCGAGTAGGAGAGCGTGTCGGGATTACCGAGTTCTTTTAATAAGCTGAATAAGCCTTCGATACGAAGGTCGTATACGGCGGCGAGGACGTCGCTTACCCTTTCGCCGTCCTTATACCAATAGCCGTCTATTCTTTCCGCGCCTAAAATCGAACCTATGTAAAGTCCGCCGACAGCGGATTCGACGATTCCGTAAATCTCGTCGAGACTGATTTCGTCTTTGCCGAAGCAGGAAACGAAATCCTTGACTTTTATGTCGAGAATACGGGCAAGAGCGTCGTTTATGCGTTTGCCGTCTTTATAGTAAACTCCGTCCGTATACTGTATGCCGAAAAGTTCGCCCAGACCTTCGCCGAACGACAAATCGCCGCTAAGCTCGCAAATCGCCCCGACGACGTTCTTTCTCATCTGCGTGAGCGTAAGATCCTCGCTTTCCGAACCTACGAGATCTCTTACCGAGAAATCGAGAAGGTTACCGAGGAGTTTACTCTTAAACTTTGTTCCGTCGGGTTTAATCCATTCTCCGTTATCGTCTTTGCCGTAACCGAGCGACTCGAAAACGTCTCCGACGGTAAGATCGCCGAAGATAAGGATGATTTTATGTATTCTGTCCGAAGTGGAAGCCGCGTCCGTTAAGGCGTGGTAAACGTCGGTCAGGTTGAGATCCGCGAGGAATTCGAGAAGACCCGTTATTCTTACGTCGCTGCCGTCTTCTTTGGTCACATACCAATATCCGCCCTTTTTGGTCATACCGAAAAGAGTACCGAATCTGATACTGTCCAGAAGCTTATCGATAACGAAAACGTAATGATCGTCGCCGCTCGTCACGTCTTTCGCGAACAGATCTCTGATTTTTATCGGAGCGCCGTCGTCGCCGGTGAACACGCCGTCCAAAATCGCGGAGATATTCTTATCCTCTTCGATGCCTACGCTGCGGTAAATTTCGCCGAGCGTGAGTTCGCCTATCGAAGAAAGTCCGCCCGAAACGAGTTCGTCGCCGAAAGAGGAAGAACCTACGAGCGGGTTGATGAGTCCGCCGAGTTTAAGGTTGGCAACGAGATTCAAAGCAAGGGGCTTGCCCGATTTAACCTCGTACTTCTCCCCGACTTTTTCGAACATACCGGGAAGAATTCCGCCCACGGTAAGGTCGGATATCGCGCTTATTATAACGGGAAGCTCGGTGTTCTCGTCTTTTGCGAGAAGGGAACCCAAGCTGTATTTCCGAAGTTTTTCGCGCTGATCGTGGTCTAAAATCGTATCCGCGGGAATAAAGCTCATAAACGCGCCGAGCGGGATTTCGGAAAGGAATTCCTTAACGTTCACCTGCCCTGATAAAAGCGCGAACAGCGAAATGGATTTCAGATCGTCTATGTACGGCTTGTTGTTCGGATCGGACGTGTCGATAACATCCGTGCCGGCAGCCATGTTGATAAGGTCTACAAGATTGAAGCCGTAATCTCTTTCGAGGTCTTCTATCGTGTAGTTCTGGGGCGCTTTGAGCGCTTTCGTGACAAGCGCGATAATGTCCTCGGTAGAATACTTGCCGAGGTCGCCCAGCGCGTCTTTCAAACGGTCCTGATCCTCAGGGAGTACGTCCGAAACCGTGAGATTTCCGTACAGGTAATATACGGAAGTGGCTATCGAGCCGACGGTTGCGGAAATACCCATGATGATACCGAGTAAAAGACACAGCAACCTTTTAAAAAGTTTACTCATAACAGCATCTCCTACGTTGCATGTGAGTTTTCCGTTATATCCCCGCGCCATGCTCCGCCCACAGGCGTTCACGCACGCACGAATATAATAGATTTGCTTTTTTATTATATTATTTAATAGCGGATTTGTCAATCGGACGGAAAAAATTTTTGCGAAAATCGCCGCGGCGGACAAAAAAAACGAAGAAAAATTTACTTTCGATTTACTTTCGGGTTTTTCGCCTCCCCGAAAGCCTTTTTGCGGGGCAACCCGAACAGCCTTTTACAGGCAACGCGAGCAGTCCTTTATGGGCAGCGCAAGCAGCCCGTTTTTCAGACAACCGAAACAACCTGCCCCGATAATGCGGGCAGCCTTTTATGGACAGCGCAAGCAGCCTTTTTACAGGCAATCCGATAAGAAGTATTTTTGCTTTTCCGAAAATTTTGCGCATATAGTTTCAATCGTTTGCTTTTTTCGCGATTTTTGATTATAATGTGAAATAACGGCTCGCCGATATAAAACTCAGGACAAAGAAATGATAGATATAATAGTCAACCCCGTGGCTAACGGGAAAAAGTCGCTTAAATTTTTGAAAGTCGCGGAAAAACGGCTTAAAGAAAGGGGCGCGGAATACAAAATTCACTTCACCGAAGCGCCAAAGCACGCGATTAAAATCGCCGAAAAACTCTCGGAAAAATCGGATACGATAATCGCGCTCGGCGGAGACGGAACGATAAACGAAGTCTTTAACGGAATAAACGCGGAAAAGGTTAAATTCGGAATAATCCCCTGCGGAAGCGGCAACGATTTCATAGCTTCGGCAGGCATTCCCGAGGATCCGTCCGCCGCCGTCGACCTTATTTTAGACGGCGAAGCGAAACCCACCGACTACATGGTTTGCGGCGGGGTGAGAGGGCTTAACATTATCGGCACGGGAATAGACGTGGACATACTCAAAAGGTGCCGCAAAAGCAAAATTCTTAAAGGAAAACTGCAATACGTGGTGTCGCTAATCATATCGCTCATCAAATTCGTGTTCTATAAATTTTACATAATCCGCGACGGCTCGGACGAGCGGGAAGAAAAGGAAGCTCTGATCGCCTGCGTGGGCAACGGAAAAAGATTCGGCGGCGGCATAAGAATGTGTCCCGAAGCCGTCATCGACGACGGACTTCTGGATTTCGTTATCGCGGGTAAGCTTAAAAAAGGCAAAATCCCCGGCGCGTTCGTAAAGCTTATGAAAGGAAAAATTCTCGAACAGGATTTCACTTCGTTCGAAAGAGTGGAACATATCCGTCTCGAATTCGACAAACCCGTCACCGTTCAGGTGGACGGCGAACTTTACGACGGCTTGGATTTCGACCTTTCGATAGTCAAAGGCGGCGCGAAGATTTTCCGCCCGTAAAACAAATTTTCCGATCTATCGACGAACAAAAACCGGTCTATAAGTCGTTTAATCCGCCATTTAAACAAATTTTTCATGCGGGCGATCACTGATCGCCCCTACAATAATTTGCTTTTTCAATCTTATTTCTTGCCTTCCCCGCTCGGGGAAGGTGGATTTTGCCCGCATAAACGGGCAAAAGACGGAAGAGGACATTCGGCAGAAACCGAAAAAATCAACAACCGAAAACCGGGAACAAATAAAAGGCTGCAAATCCATCTTTTTCGGATAGACTTGCAGCCTTTCTTTTCTTGTCATTTTTAACAGATTTTTTAAAATTCAACCGTAATACGTATTTTTATAAAGTTTTATTCAGCCGCGGTTGTAATTTTGCCCTTTTCCGGGAAGTTTTTTGTTCTCTGATTTTAATCGCGAATACGAAAAGAACCAGGCGCATAAACATTTTGTATGAAATTCATCAAGATGCACGCCGCGGGTAACGATTACGTTTACGTCGACGGCGATAAGTATGACTTTGCGGACGTTTCAGCCGCTGCGAAAAAAATATCCGACCGCAGATTCGGAATCGGTTCGGACGGGCTTATCGTGGTTTCGACCGACAAAACGGGCGAAGCCGACTTTTTTATGCGCATTTTCAACGCCGACGGGTCGGAAGGAGCGACCTGCGGAAACGGCATAAGATGTTCCGCCGTTTTTGCTTTTCTGACGGGCAAAACGACCGAAAAAAAGGTGACCGTGAAAACGCTTTCCGCCGTCCACACGGTGACGTTCGACAAACGCGGAAACGAGTTCTTTTCCTCGACCGATTTCCCATTGCCGAAAATTTTACCGAGTCCAAAAATCTCCGATAAAACCTTAAATTTTAAGAACGCCGAAAAAAATTTCGCATTGGTGGACAACGGTAATTTACACGCCGTGTTTTTTGACGCGGAGAAAAGCGCGGAAGCCGTTTCGAGGTTGGTTTCCCCGTCCGAAATTTTCCCCGACGGAGTGAACGTGGAGAGCGCGAAAATCGACGAGGGGAGCATAATCTGCGACGTGTGCGAAAGGGGTTCGGGAACGACTTTTTCGTGCGGAAGCGGAGCCGTCGCGACGGCGTTCGCCGCCCGTGAAAAGCTTGGTTTCAGCCTTAAAAAATATCCGATTTTAATGCGCGGCGGCACGCTTTTTGTTGAATTCTACGATAAAAAATCCTATCTCGGAGGAGTCGTCACGCCCGTTTTTTATGGCGAAACGTTTGAAACGGAGGACTTTGCGAATGAAATTCAACGATAATTTTTCGCGTCTTCCCGCATCTTACGTCTTCGCTTCTCTCGCCGCGAAAAAGTCTCTCGCAAAGCAAAAATGGGGAGACGAACTCGTCGATCTCGGCATAGGCGACGTAAAACTTCCGCTGTTTGACTGTGTTAAAAACGAAATGCAGAAAGCCGCCGAAGAGCTTACCGAAACCGACAAATTCAAAGGATATCCGCCCTCAACGGGATACGATTTTCTTAAAAATTTAATCGCCGAGGACTATAAAAAATCAAAAATCGACATATCCCCCGACGAAATTTTCGTAAACGACGGCGCGAAAGGCGAACTTTTTTCGATAAACGCGCTTATAGGCGGAAAAAGCAGGATTCTGTTTCCCGTTCCGTGTTATCCCGCGGGGATAGAATCGGCGATCCTTTTCGGAAACGAACCCGTGTTTTTAAAGTCGGACGAAAATCAGGACTTTTATCCGCCCCTTCAGACCCGTTGCGACGCCGTTTATCTCTGCTCGCCGTCCAACCCGAGCGGAAGAAGTTTTAGCAGAAAAATCCTCGAAGAATGGGTCGGATACGCCATCTTTTCGGGCGCGACGATATTTTTCGACGGTGCTTATTCCGATTACGTTTCGGACGGCGGCGTGAAATCGATTTTCGAAATCGAAGGAGCGAAGCGTTGCGCCGCGGAAATAAGGTCGTTTTCGAAGGGTTACGGCTTCACGGGTTTAAGGCTCGGCTATATCGTTATACCGAAAGAACAACCCGAGCTTAACAAACTCCGCGCAAGGCTTTCGGGCTGTCTCGACAACGGCGTTTCTTACGTTATCCAACGCGGCGGAGCGGCTTGTTTTTCAAAAGAGGGGCAGGCGGAAATGAAAAAACGGGTAAACTATTACAAAACCAACGCCGAAATAATAAGACAATCGCTTAAAAAAATCGGCGCGGAGTGCGTTTCGGGAAACGAGTCGCCGTACGTTTACGCAAAATGCCCGGGCGACTACACGGACGAAACGTTCTGCTCCTTTTTATCGGACAAAGCGGGCGTTATAACAACCCCCGGAAAGGGATTTTACGAGCAGAACGGCGAATATTTCAGAGCTTCGGCTTTCCTCTTCCGCGAGGAAGCTTTAAAAGCGGCGGACAGGATATCGTCGCTCGGTTAAAATTTTAACCGTTCACCGCAAACTTTCGGGCGGTTTTTCGCATGAACGCATGCGAAAAACCGCCCGATCAGACGCGCGATAGCACGATAATCAAGCGGTTTTACGCGAAAAAACGCTCTATTCCTCCCGCAACGGTCTCCGCGATTTTGTAAACGAGCGAAAACCTGACGCGCCCGAGGTTTCCGCCCTCGCCCGAATCTTTTTTTTCGTCCACGATGCCTATAATCGAAACGTCGCCCGTGTCGCTTAAATTTTTGTTCACGCCAAGCCCCGGTTTAACGGGCGAATCGGATATCCTCACGCCGCCGACCTCTTCTTTTCTGCCGACGGCAGCGTCTATCGCGACGACTTTTCCGCAAGGGCAGATTTTTTTGACGAATTCCGCCGAAACGTTGACGTCGCGCGCGGTAAGCGGGCGTTCGAGAGTGCCGAAAACATAGGTTTTCCCGCGTAATTTTCGTTCTAAAAGCGTTCCGATAAGCGGGCCTAAACTATCGCCCGAAACGGCGTCCGTTCCGATGCACACGAACACGGGCAAACCGTCCCCCACGAACATTTTCAGCGCCCGCGCGATATTTTCTTCGGCGCGGGGATTTCCCGCGCAAACAGCATAAGTTCTCATGAATAGTATTATTTACACAAAATTATTTCTTAAACGCTTGCAAAAAACCTGTTTGTGTGGTAAAATCAAATAAAGTGATAAGATAAAAAGGGGTGTTCCCGTTTTCGGGCTTGTCTTATTACGGGAGGATTTACCTGATGGCTCCGATAGATTTCATATGTATTGGAATAATGGTCCTTTTCGGCTTGATAGGACTCTGGCGAGGACTCGCAAGACAGCTTATGACGCTGTTTTGCTGGTTTTTTTCGCTTATCGCGGCGATAATGCTCGTGCCGCTTTTCTACAAACTTCTTTTTGCGGACGGCGCGGCGCTCGAATCGCTCAGAACAAGCCTGGAAGGAGCGTTCAAACTTTTTTCGGTTGCCAGACTCGATGAAATCGCTGCGGAAAACGGTATCGTAAACGGCGGCGCCATAATGGCGAGATGGGTCGTAATGTTCGGCACGTTCCTGCTTTTGTGGATTGTCGTAACGATTGTTTTTAAGCTTTTAAAGCTCGCTTTAAAGCCCCTCGCTTATAAAAACCCGCTTTTCGAAGTGGACAGGATTATCGGTTTGCTCTTCGGAATAGCTATCGGTTTTGTCGTTTGCGTGGTTATCCTTGCGGTGTTATACCTGCTCCGCGACGGCGTTCACGAAATAGATAATTTCCTCACGAACACGGTAACGCCCGGTTGTTTGACCGACAAAATAGTTTATCCCGTAGCCGTTAAATTCGGCGATTATCTCAAAGCTTTGGGAAGCTTTTATAAAACGACCGTCGTCGCTTAAAGTTTTCCCTCTGTCGGGCTTCTCCGATTGAAGATAATTGAACTTCCCCCGATTGAATTTTATATCGCGGAACCGTTTAAAATCATATTATAACCAAAACGCCGCCGCACCTCGGAAATCCGAAGTGCGGCGGCTTATTTATTATCTTTATTCAATATTTACGCAATTTTATATCCTTGAAAACTTTAATCAGAGCTTTCGCCATATAATACATTCCCAAATCGTTCGGGTGAACGCCGTCAATCGTAACGTATTCGACTACGTCTTTCGGAAAAACATCTCTGCAATCGATAAAATACACGTTTTTATCTCCGTTTTTCAACGCATTCTCGTAAGTTGCGCGTATCACTTCGGCGCGAGCGTTTCTTTCTTCGTCTATTCCGTTTTTCTCGTGTTTATCGGGTTTTGTCAGAAAAATCACCGGAGTGTCTTTTTGCTTTGCTCTGAATATCTTAAACAATCTCTCGTGCGTATTTTTTAAATATTCCACGCTCGGAGCGTTGTGATCGTAATCGCAAACGAATGCGGAACAAGCGTTATTCGCAAGGTACTCCGCCATCTCCGTCTCCGCAAACGCGTTACCCGAAAATCCGTGATTTATAAAATCCATGTTTAGTTTTTCGGAAACCATACATTGATAAGTGCTGTCGGATCTCGACGCGCTCGCTCCCTGCGTTATGGACGACCCATAATACATTATCGGCAAAACATCTTTTTTATAACCGAAAAATTCTTTTATTTCCGCTTCCTCGTCAACCGTAATTTCCAGTCTTTTAACCGCGCTGTATAACGGGAAATACAAAATATAATTTCGCATTTTACCGCCCTCGAGGTTAAACGTCATCGAATATTTGCGAAGCAAAACGACCCGATCGGATTCGTCCTGCTCGACGGGCGGCGTCACCATTCCCACGAATTTATGCCTTCCGCCGACTTTTTCTTCCAGAGAAAATCCGCTGTTGGAAGAAAAAGCCATGTTTTTCATAAATATCGGTAAAGGATTTTCAACTTTTAACGTAAGTTTTGTGCTGTTTGTCGAAAACGTCAACCGAATACCCGACGAACAATGACTGCCCCACACGACTTTTTCGCTTATATTTGCCGCAACTTCCGGCGGCATTGAAATAAAGCCGTCGGTTTCATCGTAAAATCCGCCGTGGATCGTGAACGGGAAACACGGAAGCGTATACGTTTTCCCGATATCGGGACACGCCTCGCTGTCTTTAAAATTCTTGTCTATTTTGCTTATTTTCATTATTCGACCTCCGGATTTTCCGACAAAACAATCAAGATTAAATCATAATGATTTTATCACACACGCTTGTCGTTTGTAAAGTTTTTTCCGGATATTTTGCCGATAATCAAAAACGCAGACGATTTGCTTGTCTGCGTCGTTTTTCGGTTTTACATAAATTTTAATCGTTAAATTTTAATCGTCCTCGTGCTTTTCGTGAACGAAAATTCTTATAGGCGTACCTTCGAAACCGAAGGTTTTCCGAAGCGTGTTTTCGATATAACGCTTGTACGAAAAATGCATAAGGTCGGCGGAATTAACGAAAAGAATGAACGTCGGCGGACAAACTCCGTCCTGCACGCAGTAATAAATTTTAAATCTCTTTCCGTTTTTCGTCGGCGGTTCGTTGGCGCGGACGGCGTCCGAAACGACGTCGTTGAGCGTTCCCGTGGTTATCCTCTTGCAAGCGTTCGCGTAAACTTCTTCGCAAAGACCGAAAATCTTGTTCGTTCTCTGCCCGTTTTTTGCCGAAATGTAAATGGATTTGTAGTAATCCATAAACGCGAGGTCGCATTTGAGCTTGTTTTCGAATTCGTTTATCGTGTGGGTGTCCTTTTCGACTTTATCCCATTTGTTCATTACGATTATCGACGGCTTGCCCTGTTCGTGAACATACCCCGCGATTTTGACGTCCTGCTCGGAAAGCCCCTCGAACGCGTCCACGACGATAAGGCAAACGTCCGCACGGCGAATCGCCGCGAACGAGCGCAAAACGCTGTAATATTCGAGATCTTCGGTGACCGAACGCTTTCTTCTTATGCCCGCCGTGTCGATGAGCATATATTTTTTGCCGTCGACTTCGAGCGGCGTGTCGATCGCGTCTCTCGTCGTTCCCGCAATGTCGGAAACGATCGTTCTGTCGTAGCCTAAAAGGGCGTTCGTGAGTCTCGATTTGCCCGCGTTCGGCTTTCCGACGATAGCGATTTTAAGCCTTTCGTCGTCATCGTTTGCTTCGACGGGTTTGAAATGCGAACAGACCTCGTCCAAAAGATCGCCCAGACCTTTGGACTGTTCCGCGGAAATACCTATCGGATGACCGAGTCCGAGTTCATAGAAATCGAAAAGGACTTCGGCTTTGTAATTATCGAGCTTGTTCACGGCAAGGACTATCGGTTTGCCCGAACGGCGTAAAATCTCCGCAACGTCGTAATCCGCGGCGGTAAGCCCCGTTTTCGCGTCGCAGAAAAAGATTACCACGTCCGCCGTTTCGATGGCTATCGTCGCCTGTTTTTTGATATGCGTCCACATTTCGTCCTGCGACTTGATTTCGATTCCGCCGGTGTCTATGAGCGTGAACGCTTTACCGCACCACTCGGCGTCGGCGTAAAGCCTGTCTCTCGTAACGCCCGGAGTGTCCTCGACTATTGAAATTTTCTGACCCGTAACTTTGTTGAAAAACGTGGATTTGCCGACGTTCGGTCTTCCCACGATCGCTACGAGCGGTTTGTTGTTTGCTGCCATTATATTACCCCGCTGTTCGAGTTTATCTGTAAATTTATGTCAATCAACCCTATAAAGTCCGCCTATAAGCCGATTATCGGCGGTTTTGCCCGTTTAATACCATTTGAAACAAGCGTTAAAGAACGTGAAATTTCGCGTTGAGCTTTTTGAAAATTTCGTCGGCGATTCCCTCTCCGCCGAAATCTTGAAGCTTATCCACGGAATTTTGCATAGCCTTGAATTTTTCCGAACCGTTCAAAGCGTCCTCTATGAATTTAACGCTTTTTTCCGCGTCGAAAATTCTTACCGCGTCGCCGACATACGAAACGTAATGTTCGGCGATGAGTTTTTCTATCGTGTTCGCCGAGTGCGTTACGACGATAGGAACATGGAAAAACGCGGGTTCTAAAAGTCCGCTGCCGCTTTTGCCGAGATAGAGATCGGAAGCGGAAATGTATTCAAGGATGTTCTCGCAGAATTCGAACGGATAAAACGCCGTTTTAAGCCCCGTGCCGAGCTTGTCGAGCCGAGCTTTGAGTTCGGGATTTTTCCCGCAGATCGCTATTAAGTTTATCGGCAAATCCTTTTCGAGAAGGAGCTTGCAAATCTGCTCTGTAAGCCCTATGCCGTAACCGCCTTCCATAAGAAGAACGGTAAATCTGTCCTGAAGACCGAGTTTGTTTCTAAGAACGCTTTTATCCCTTTCGACCGAAAACGCTTCTTGCCTTATAGCCGTCGAAACGAGTTTTAAATTATCCTCGTTAAATCTGCGGGGGAATTTTTTCATCGCCCGCTTATACCCTTCGGGAATGGAAATCATATCGAGATCGCACGGATAACGGAAAAGAGCGTTTAAGTGCGCGTCGGGTCCGTACATAGCCGTTATCGGCTTGTTTTCGAGCCGTTCGGCGTAATAATTGGTCGCCCAATGCGTGGAAACCACGCAATCGGGTTTCAGATCCCGCATATGCTCCATAGAGTCTCTGAACAGATTTTTATAAAGCTTGGACATTACGAACCAGCTCGAAATTCTCGATCCGAACAAGTTCATGCACGCAATATTCAGATATCCGTAAAAATTGCATTTATTGTACATACGGACTTCGTTGCAAAGCCTTTTTTCGAATTTCCGCATGGCTTCGCTGCCCGTTTCTTTGAAAAATTCCGAACGAACGACTTCGAAATACCCGCCGTATTTTTTTTCAAACGCGTCGGCAATGGACTTTTCAGCCATAATATGCCCGAAGCCCGCTTCGACAAACGGGAATACCACTCTCGGTTTTTTTTCGCTCATTTTTTAAGTTTGCCTCCGATTCTTCCGAAAAACGCCGCGAACGCACCGCAAAACCCGCTTGCATCCGACATTAGTTATTTCCGGTATTATTCCCCGAATATTTCTTGTCTTTTGTTTTATAAATCTCTTATTTTTGCAAATTTGCCTTCTGATCGGGTAAATTTGTCTTTTTATTTTTATAAATCTGTTTTTCCGCAACAACGATTACGAACATCACGAACAGAACTTCGTACGGCACGAAATAAATTATATCGAACAGCGACGCGACCAAAAACGCGATAAGGAAACAAAACACAAAGAATTTCCCGTCGAATTTTTCTTTGATAAATCTTATCGCGATATCGGTAAGCGCATATGCCGTCGCAGCCAATCCCAAAAGTCCGCTCGAAGCGACGAGCTGGAAGAAAAAGCTGTGATAAAGCGCGCGGAACGGCGAAAACGATCCGCCGACGACTTTGATAAATCGCGGGTCGTGACAGGGATATGCGAATCCCGTACCGAAAATCGGCGACTCCTTGAAGTATTTCACCGCCATATCCCAATATTTGTTTCTGCCGTTGAGTTTCGGTCCCGTACTCGGACGAACATAATCGATTATATCGACTTCGAACACCACGGTCACGATCGCGAGCGCGACGAGCGCGAAAATGACGAACGCGCCGTAAACAATGCAAAACGTCGATTTCTTTTTAAGTTTTATCGCCACGAACACGGACAGTACGATAAAGAGCGGTCCGCCGACGAGCATCGCCGTTCTCGAAAGCGAAAGGACGATCGAAACAGCCGTTAAAAACGCGAGAAGTTCGTAACCGACGTAACGCTCCGCCTTGTAAATCTTATAAAATACCGCGGGAAGGAGAAACGCGAGCATAGCGCCCGATTGATTGCTTACTCCGCACCCCGTAACGAGATAAGGTTTCCAATTCATTATCGAGCCGAAGAAATTTCCCGATCTCATACAGTTTTTCCAATTATCGGGTAAAAATTCAAACGGCGGAAGCATATTCAGAACGTAAACGTAAATAATTTCGAGCGATATTATGAGCGCGACGCCCGAAAACAACGTCATCGCGAAGTCCAACAGTCCGTCGAAACTATCCGTCACGCCCGATAAAACCGCGTAAAGTCCGAGATAGGACGCCACGCCTATGAGCGCAAACAATAAGCTCTCCCCGTAATGATATTCCTTTGCCGAAGAAACGCCCGATAAAACGAGCGACACCGCCACCGCGATAAGCGGCACGAGCGATTTTGCCGAGAGAAAATTCTCCCTTCTTTTTACGCACCTGAAAATAATGCATCCGAACAGGAAACACCCGCCGAAAACAAGCGGGATTATCGTCGAATTTCTAAGGTAATAATCGGGTCTGAAATAAGGATTTGTCGAACTTTTCGGCGGGAAACCCGTGCTGTTCTGCGTGGAAACGATGAATATCGTAAAAAACAAAACGGTAAGCGCAGGGCGGCAATCGTCCGAAAACGCGAAAAAAAGCCCCCCGACGAAAGCAAATATCAGAAGTCCCGCCAGATCCCACGCCAAAGCGTGAAAAACAAACGCAATAAGGCAAACGACGAAAACAAACGTCGGCTTCAACGCGAATTTTTCAATTTTATCTTTAATTTTTTTAACCGATTCAAGCATATTTTCGCCTTGCCGCGTAAAAATCCGCGTTTAGGTATAACACTCCGAGTTTAACTTTTTGTTGTGTTTATGTTTATAATACTATATTTTCCGATAAAAAGCAATCAAAGAGAGCTAATTTAGGCTCATAGTTTTTTTATTTGCCGAAAATTTTTTAGCGAAACCGACTTTTTCTCTTGTCCGGCATACCTAATTCTCTTTTTTTAAACGGCAAAACGCGGGATAAATCGTCGTTTTACGTGTTTTAATTTATTCGATTAAAGCTAAAAACGCCCGTTAATCGACTTATAGCCCGCTTTTTATAAGCACTTCCACTAAAAAACCGTCCGAACGTAAAACGGGCTGCCGCGGTTTTATCGCCGCGGCAGCTCGAATGTATTTCATTTTTTACTTATCTGCAAGTTTTTCTTTCGTATTTTTCGTAATAACAACCTTTGCAGGGGTCTTTTTTCTTTGGTTTTTTACAGTTTCCGGGAGGACAACACGGACAAAAACCGCACGGAGGCATTATTATCTGCGGACATTCGCGTTCCGGAACGGGATTTCCGCCCGAACAGTCGCATTTTTTCATTCCGCAACCGACAACCGCTCCGACGACGATCGCGCCGAGAGCCGCGCCGAGCAAAAAATCACAATTTTTCATAAGTACAACCTCGGCGGCGAGAAGCTTTTCGCTTTATTCGCCGCTAATATATATTATGCGGAAAGCGCGCGAAATGTTTTAAAAACCGACAGGTATGCCGGACAAGAATAAAACGAACCTTGCCAAAACGCCGCAATTTACGCGCACATGCATCCGATATCGTCGATAGCCGTTCTGGCAACCGAAAAACCCTTTTCGAGAGCTTCCGTAAGATATATTTTCGCCTTTAACGGATTTTGTTTTACGTAAATACCTTTGGCGTAGCAAAGCCCGAGGTAATAAGCCGCTTCGGCAGATCCGATCTCCTCGCCCTTTTCCCAGAACAGAAAAGCTTTTTTTACGTTTCTTCTGACGCCGTAGCCGTAATAATAATTTCTCGCGAGAAGCAGGAGCGCGCCTTCGTGATTTTTAGCCGCCGCCTTTTTAAGATACGCCGTACCCCTTTTCACGTTGCTTTTCCCCTCCGCGCCGCTTACCATTATAAATCCCGCCATATAAGCCGCCGAAGCGTTGCCGCATTTTGCCGCTTTCATATAGCAAATTTTAGCCAGAGCGACGTTTTTCTCCTCTCCGTTTCCGAAAAAATACTTCTCTCCCGCCGCAAAAAAACTTTCCGCGCGGCTCACCGCTTCGCCTTTTATCAGAACGCTGCTCATTTCCATACTTTTCTCCTTTGCGGGATTTTCCCCGGACGAGCTTTATATAATCGTCCCGGACGCATCCCGTCGTTCAGTTTACGAGCATATTATACGGCGCATATCCTGACATATGCTTGTCATATTTATATAAAAATTGATTAAAAGCAAAAAAAACGCCCCGCCGAAGGGAAAATCCCTTCGGCGAGGCGTTATAAAAATCCTCGGTTGTTCTGTAAATACTCGCTTTAAGGTTACTTTTTCAGAAATCCGAAGAGACCTTTTTTCTTGAATTCTTCTTCCGTGATTTCGCCCACCTTGTAGCCCGTGTTTTCGATAGCCGTTTTCAAAGCTTCCCTGTCTAAGGGCGACTCGCTTTCTATCACCGCTTCGTTTTTCACGTGCGAAGCCGTTACTTTTTTAACGTAACAGCTTTTTCTTATAACGTCGCAGATATGAGCTTCGCACATACCGCATCTCATTCCTTCGATTTTCATTACAGTTTTAATCATTTTTCTATTCTCCGTTAAACAGATTTTCTTAACCGCCGTTATAATCGATATTACGATAAGAGCTGTCAGAATAATGATAAATATCTCTCTTATACCCATAATCGATTTCCTCCTCGGTTTAAAATTTTCGCTGATTTAATTATTCTGCTTTTAAGCTTTCGACCATATTGATTTTCTTATTTTTCCTCGCGATCATAAACCCTACGAGAAGCGAAACGCCCAAGGTTACGACGATACCCGAAATAAAGGTAAGAGGTCCTAACATTATGTTCATTTCGTATTCCGAAGCGAGGGCTTTGATAAGATAATCGAGGGTGAAAATTCCGAGCGGCAAGCCTACGACCATACCGAAAACGGTTACCCAAAGGTTTTGCTCGATAAGAAGTCTTCCTATCTTTTTATCTCTGAACCCGACGACTTTAAGCGTAGCCATTTCTCTGTAACGTTCGGCGTAACTCATAGTTCCGAGGTTGTACAGAACGACTATTCCGAGCGCGACGCCGACCGCCACGAGCAGAATTATCATCATGTTCATGATTTCAAGAAACTTATCGAACGTCTTTATAAGTTCGTCCTTTTCCTGAACGGTTTTTATGACGTCGTAAGGAGCTTCGCCGTTCGCCGCCGTTTTATCGTTGTCGATAACGTCCGAGGAAGTATTCGTGTAAATCGCCGAGACGGAATAATCGACGTTCATTTTCTCCGCGTACTTTGCCGTTATAACTACGCTTTCGCTCTGCGAGCGGATAATGCCGTTTATTCTGAAAGTATACGTCTCGTCGCGGCTTTCCCCGTAAGGTCTTAAAGTTATTTCGTCGCCTTGTTTAAGATTATACTTATCGGCGATTCTTCTGCAAACGTACGCGCCGTCGTCCGAAAGTTCAATCGGGTCGAAACCTTTATCCGGCATAAACTTTACCATATCGTGTTCGACGGAATAAATCTCGAGCGAATAAGCTTTTTCGTTAAACTCCACGGCAACGCTTCCGCTGTAATCGCCGTCATAATTTATCGTAAGGAATTTTATCGAGTTTTCCTCGGCGTCGTCCGCGACGTTTATTTTGGAAGCGTAATTCATCGCCGTGTTATAATACGAGTCGATAAATCCGTTCATAGTGTCGCGCATACCGACCGAGCCGACGACGATAATCATACACCCGACAATACCGATAAGGCTCATAAGCGTTCTCGATTTGTGGCGCATGATATCGCGCATATTCCATCTCGCCCCGAAAGACACTTTATCCCAAAGCTTGGTTTTCTCTAACGCGAGCTTTTTCATTTTCTTGGGCGCGTAAGGTCTCAAAGCGTCCGC
The DNA here is from genome assembly GCA_934247225.1 of uncultured Clostridia bacterium. Taxonomy (GTDB): domain Bacteria; phylum Bacillota; class Clostridia; order Christensenellales; family Borkfalkiaceae; genus UBA10281. The sequence goes on along the minus strand of CAKQJE010000026.1, from coordinate 11,269 downwards.
CGCCGTTCCTTTGAGCATTTTCTTGACGGACAAAAAGCCTATAAACGTGAGGAAAACTATTATCGCCGCAACGACGACATAGCAGAACCACGGAACGACGAGTTCCCATTTCGGCATATCGAAATAAGTTCCCATTGTGCCGTTCGGGTTCATGATTATCGCGCAGATACCTATTCCGAGCAGAATTCCGAGCGCGCACCCGACCACGCCGACCGCAAACGCGTAAGACGTGTAATGGCGGGTTATCCGCTTATCTTTAAATCCGAGAGCCTTTAAAATACCTATCTGCGTTTTCTCTTTCGCGGTGAGCCTGTGCATCGTGGTTACCATCGTTAAAATAGCGATAACCATAAACAGCACGGGGAAAATCGTTCCCATCGTCTTGCCCTCGTCGGCTTCGCCCTGCGAAAGAACGTACGAGGACGATTCCTCTTTGGATAAAACGAGCAAGGTTTTTCCGAGCTTTTCCTCTACGGCTTTTTTGAAGGTTTTAAGTTCTCCCTCTCCTATAACGTTTATCTCGGGATAAAATTCGGTAAAAATTCCGTGCGTGCCGTCCTTAACCGCCGCCGAGAACATCACGGGCGAAATGTAGGCGAATCCGTGCTTTTCGTATTTCGGCATAAGCTCCGATTCGTCTTCCACACAGACGAGATATTCGCTCGATTTAACAAGCCCTCTAACTACGCCTTCCATTTTGAATTTCGCATAGGTAACGCTGAGCTTATCGCCGATTTTAACGTCGTTTACTTCGGCGTATTTATCCGAAAGCCATATCCCGTCCGTACTTTCGGGGTCGTATTCCTCTCCGCTTATGAGCGTGAAAAACGAAACCTTTGTGTTTTCGGTTACGGTGAGCGCGAGCGTTTTTTTAGCCGCGTTCGGGTCGGAGTTGTTTACGGAAGCATTGACCGAGACAAACCTCGAAACTTCCTTAACGCCGTCGATCGTTTTGATCTTTTCGGCTTCCTCTTCGGTGAACCTGCCCGTTTCGTTTATAATTCTGAAATCGGCATAGCCCGTTTGTTCGAAATATTTGTCGGTATTATACTCTATCGCGTACCATTCCATATTGAAACCGACGAAAATAGCCGTCCCTAAGGCGATCATTATTATCATCGAAATGAACTGCGCTTTGTAAACGCCGATCGTTCTTATAAGTTTCTTGAAAAGCATTACCAATCCACCTCGTCCGCCGAAAGAGGATTAGCCTGATCCTCGACCGATTTTATCTCGCCGTTTTTAACCCTTATGATTTTATCCGCCATTTTGGCGATATTCTGGTTATGCGTTACAACAATTATGGTCTTACCGTAATCCCTTGCCATTTTCAGAAGCAATTTTAAAACGAGCGCGCCCGTTTCGGAGTCCAACGCGCCCGTAGGCTCGTCGCAAAGAAGTATCTGCGGGTTTTTAGCCAAAGCCCTCGCAATGGAAACCCTCTGCTGCTCGCCGCCCGAAAGTTCTGCGGGGAAATTGTGCAGATGGTCGATAAGTCCGACCTCGTCCAACATTTTTTCCGCGGGAAAAGCTTTGGGCGAAATGGATTTAACGAGTTCAACGTTTTCTTTTACCGTGAGCGTCGGGATAAGATTGTAAAACTGAAAGACAAATCCGACCGTCGAAGCTCTGTAATCGGCAAGCTCGTCGTTCGAAAGTTTGGAAATATCCTTGCCGTTTACGGTAATAGTTCCGCTCGTGGGGCTGTCCAGACCGCCGAGAAGGTTCAAAAGCGTACTCTTTCCCGCTCCGCTCGGTCCTAAAATTACGACGAATTTACCTTCGTCGAGACTTAAATTCACGTCGTTCAACGCTTTCTGTTCGTGTTCGCCGCTTTTATAAACCCGGCTTACGTTTTTTAATTCTATTAAAGACATAAGTCTTCTCCTTGATTATAATCGTTTTTACGCGTTAGCTTCGGCTAACTTGTTGTTAAAGTAAACGCTCCCCGATGCTTCGGGGAGCGCCAAGAAATCACTTTTTCTTATTTTTCTGAGCCGTGTTATACCGGCAACCCGAGCAATGCGCGCAATCGCCGCCGCAATCGCAATCGTGTTTTCCTTGTTTCTTTCTTATTATCGAAACCACGCTTACGGCGATAACCACAGCCGCGCAGGCAATTATAAGAAGGATTTCAAACGGTCCCATATTTTATACTCCCTGATTGCTTTTAAATTACTCTTTTATTAAGCAAGCAATCCGTTTTGTTTTTCGGCAAGTCTCTTGTTTCTCATAACGATGATAACCGTTACCGCCGCGATAGCCGCCGCCCAGATGAACGCCGTCCACCACCAGGATCCGATCGTGTAAATCATCGCGCCTACGATATAAGAGGTTGCAACCCAGAACAGGAGCGTCCACTGATAACGTTTCTTGTTTTGGAGTTCCGCTTTTGCGGTACCTACTGCCGCGAAGCACGGGATAGTCGTCATATTGAACGCTATGAAAGCAAGGAGTGCGGGAACGGAAATACCCGTTGCAAGGATCATTGCTTTGACCGCGCCGATACCCGCTTCGCTCGTTATGTTGGCAAGTCCGATTTCGGCAGCGACGGTGGGGTTAGCCATAAGGCAAGCCGCGAGCGTTCCGAACGTCGAAATAACGTTTTCCTTTGCGATAAGTCCCGAAACAGCCGCGAGAACGAATACCCAACCGAACTCTCCGAGCTGGCTTCCGAAGCCGAGCGGCGTGAAGAGAGGCTGAACGAGCATCGATATGTTGGCAAGAATACTCTGATTGATTTCTTCGTCCGCAAGCAAATGCCAGGAGAAATCGAAGTGAGTGAGTACCCAGATGACGATCGTCGAAGCAAGGATTATCGTAAACGCTTTCTTTACGAAGTGCTTCGTTTTATCCCAAAGGTGAGCCATAAGGTTCTTGAACTGCGGCGCGTGATATGCGGGAAGTTCCATTATGAACGGAGGCGTTTCGCCTTTGAGCGAGGTGCTTCTCATCAAAAGTACGGAGACGATTGCGGTTATTATACCGAGAAGGTACATCGAGTAAGTTATAACGTCCGCGCTTACGCCCGTGCCGATTACGAGAGCGCCGGCAACGGCTGTAAGGATAGGAAGTTTAGCTCCGCAGGAGAAGAACGGGATAACACGAACGGTTGCCGTTCTTTCTTTTTCGTCCGCTAAGGTTCTGGTGTTGATCATTGCGGGAACAGAACATCCGAAGCCCATTATCATAGGAAGGAAAGCTCTGCCCGAAAGCCCGAATTTACGGAACATTCTGTCGAGAATGAACGCGATACGAGCCATATATCCCGAATCTTCGAGAATCGAGAAGAATAAGAACAATACGAGAATCGGGGGAAGGAAGGAAAGAACCGCCGTGATACCGTCTATGATACCGTTATTGATAAGTCCTTTCGCCCAGTCCGCCATTTTGCTTTCTTCAACCGCGCCCTGAATACGACCCGCGATTTCGCCTACGATCATATCGTTCCAGATGTTGTTTATTACAACGCCGGGCGAATATAACGTTCCGTCGTAAATCGTAGCGAGCCATCTTCCGCCGTAGTTGAGTTCGGGAACGAGACTTCCGAGGCGACCTTCTTCGTCGGCAACGAGACCTTCGATCTCTTCGCCGTCGACAATAGCCGTGTAGGTTCCGTCTTCGTTCTTGGTTACGCCTTCGCCGTCAGCCATAACGTAATCGCCGTTTTCGTCCATTACGTATTCGAGATCGTCGGCATAAACGATATCGCCGTTTTCGTCCTTTTCGACGAACGCTTCGTTATCGGAAAGAGAAGGCATCCAGCCGTCGCCGAATCCGTTAAGGAAGAACAGGTTTTCGGAGAACGTAAGGTGGAAAATAAGGAACAGAACGACAAGGAAGATCGGGATACCCCAAACCTTATGCGTTAAGACCTTATCGACCTTATCGGACGTGGACATCTTGAATTTATCTTTGTTTTTATGAGTTACGACGGGAGCGAAGTGTTTGGATATGTATTTATATCTCGCGTCCGCAACCAAAGCTTCGAAGTCGTTTTCGAAAACTTCGTCGTTGAAGGTCTTTTTGAAAGCGTTGACCATTCCGACGGTGTCTTTATGCATTTTAACTTCGATTTCGTCGTTTTCTACAAGCTTTATGGCGTGGAACAAAGGATTTGCGACCTTTTGTCCTTCCAAAGCGATCTTAACGTCGCCTATAACGTGCGCCAAAGGCGAATCTTTCAGAACGGTTACGCCTTCACGTTTTTTCTTGCTCTCGTTGTAAGCTTTATCCATAAGCTCTTTAAGACCTTTTTCTTTAAGAGCGGAAATCTTGACAACGGGAACGCCGAGACTCTTTTCGAGTGCTTTTTCGTCGATTTTGTCGCCCGCCTTTTCAACGGCGTCGATCATGTTAAGCGCAACGACCACGGGAACGTCCATTTCGAGGATCTGAGTGGTTAAATAAAGGTTACGCTCCAAGTTGGTAGCGTCTACGATGTTGATTACGCAGTCGGGCTTTTCGTCCAATACGTAATTTCTCGCGATTACTTCTTCCGGCGTGTACGGCGAAAGAGAATAAATACCGGGAAGGTCGATGATCGCGATAGGTTCGGCACATTTTTTGTAAACGCCGTCGCGTTTGTCGACCGTTACGCCCGGCCAGTTGCCGACGTGAGCCGTAGAACCCGTCAAACTGTTGAAAAGCGTCGTTTTACCGCAGTTCGGGTTACCTGCCAAAGCAAATCTTTTCATCATTATTTGCTTACCTCCATATTTACGCAAACGGCCTCGGTTTTACGAAGCGTGAGTTCATAGCCTCTGATCGTGATCTCGATGGGATCGCCGAGGGGAGCTTTCTTTCTCATCAGAACGTCTGCGCCGGGAGTAATGCCCATATCGAAAAGACGTCTTTTGATTTTGCCTTCGCCGACCACGGATTTTACCGTTCCGTGTTCGCCGACTTCAAACAAATTGAGTGTTTTCTCCATTTTATTTCTCCTTAAATCATCAAAACTGATTGATTACAAATCTTAACCGACGAAAATTTTACGCAACGAAAATCTTCGTCGAAAGGTTACCGTCGAGGGCGATACGTCCGTCTTTAACTTTAACGACAACGCTTCCGCCGCTCGAACTTACAACAGTTATTTCGCCGTCCAACGTTATCCCGAGACTTTCGAGATGTTTTTTGAGCTTTTCGTCCGCTGCTATCCGGACGATCCTGAGCTGTTGGTTAATCGGCGCTAATACTATCGGCATACCTTCTTCTCTCCTTTTTCACTTAACCGGGCGAAATTTTATATTCCGATTTATCGGAGGTATTTGGTTTTCGCTCGCATAAACCGAACCTATGGCTTACTCATTCGGCTTATAAATGTGAATGAAACTTCAATTTCGCATTTATTATAGCACCGCCGTTTCCCCTTGTCAAGCAAAAATATGAATGTTTTTTCATATTCATAAAATTTTTTATTGCTTTTTTTTTCGGAATATTATATAATGGGATTATGGAAAAGACGATAAGACAGCCGCAGCAGGAGCGGTCGAACGAAAAGAAGCAGAAAATAATCAACGCAAGCTACGAGCTTTTTGCGGAAGTCGGCTATTATAATGCCAACACACAGGAGATCGCCAGACGCGCTGGCGTTTCCACGGGAATAGTTTACAGCTATTTTAAGGATAAACGGGATATTCTTCTTTACGTGCTTAAAATATATATCGACAAAGTGACCGAACCTTTCGAAGCTTTATGGGAAAACGTTTCCGTTCCGCTCAATATCGGAGAGATTGCAACCGCCTATATCGACACGACGATAAAGGCTCATAAGGACAACTCTCACCTTCACAGCGCATTGCACGCTTTAGAAGGAAGCGACAAGGAAGTAAACGCCGAATTTTTAAGTTTGCAGGATAAAATCACCGATGTTGTCACCGAGAAGCTCGAAAAATTCGGTTACGACAAGCCGAACGTTAAAGAAAGAGTCCATCTTGCCATGAACGTAATTCAATCGTTCGCGCACGAATTCGTTTACGACACGCACGATTATCTCGATTACACCGTTATGAAAAGCAAAGTCAAATCGATGATAATAACCCTTTTCACGGAAGACTGATAAACAATATTATATAATACAAGCCGAATTTCGATAATATACAATAATAAACAAAAAAAGCCGCCGCGGGGGTAACCCCGCGGCGGCGACTTTATTTAAACGCACACGACAACCGGTAGCTTTTAACCTAAGCCGATTGTTTAATTAAAAATCAACGTTTTATTGATTCGATAATTCATCCAATAATCGTCGCTAATACCTAAAAATCCCGGTGCCCACATAACAAATTCTATACAAATAGCTATTTCTATTTTACACGGCTTAGTTATATTTCCGACGATTAAAAGCTCATAGAGTCGTTATAATTTTTCGCTGTGACAACATCTACGCCTTTGCCTATTCCCGAATTGAGATATGTCCCTTTATTGTTATCATTCTCATTAACATCGTCGGACGATTGATTATTATCAATAATTATTTTTGTATATGTATAACTGAATTCGTTGGACCATTCGGAATCGGAATACAACACCTGATTCCCTTTTGCTTTGATATAAATGTGAAGCTCGGTAGGCGTGTTTTCCTCCACTCTGCTATCCATAACAGAAGCAATACTGTACTTCAATTGGTTGCCGGCACTTTCCTGATAATCGTTGATTTTCACGATATAGGAGCTTGCGTTCGGCACTTCTTCCCAATAAACATAATCGTTTACAACATTTTTGATTACGGGAGTAGGTAATTTTGTTAAATTTGCAGCGACTTCCCCTCCGTCCTTATTAAACGACAAATCGCACGCGATTAAATTCAGACAGAGCAAAACAGCTAAAAATACAACAAACAGCTTTTTCATAATAAACACCTCCAAATAAATATCTGCCATTAAAGCGGCAGTTTTGACTTGCCCCGTAAAGGGATTGATAACGGTAAGCGGTTAAACGCTGTCCCGGCTCGCTCGCGCCGGGCAAACCGTTATCTTTTTTTTGAGCAATTGCTTACGGATATTATATTAGGGATTTTCCCTAATGTCAACTGATTTTAATAAAATTTTTACAATTTACATAAAATAATAATTTAGGGAAATACCCTAATATACACAAAGTATAGGAAAAAAGACATAGAATTAAGGTATGAATAAATTAGGAAAACGACTTAAAGAACTTCGCACCGAAAAGAAGCTCAGCCAAAAGGCATTAGCGGAAATAATAGAAACAAATAACAGCAGTATATGCGATTGGGAATGCGGGCGCAGCGAGCCGAGTCTCGACGCGGTCATTAAATTATGCCGATTTTTCGACGTCTCGGCGGACTATTTATTAGGGCTTTCCGATTATTGACTGCAAATTAACGGCGCAAGACCGGCGTTCTGATTTTTAAGCCCGGGATTCTGATTATTCTTTGCCGACAAAAATTTATAAAATTTCAGCGCCGCTAAAACACATATTTGAAAGTTTGTTTAAAATACACCTTTTAATTTGCCGCGAAAACCCGAATTTTAACTCGCGACGAACCACCGACTGAATAGCGCGACAACTTACCCGTTTAATGTGTTCGGCATCGCCTAGACGGAAAATACTCCCCGCATATGTCTCAGCTCCCGAAAAAAGGCGATACCGTTATCGGTAACGACGTGTGGATAGGGCGCGAAAGCGTGATTATGCCCGGCGTTAAAATAGGCGACGGCGCGATTATCGCCGCTTATTCCGTTGTTGCGAAGAATGTTCCCGCCTACACGGTTTACGGAGGAAATCCCGCAAAATTCATTAAAAATCGTTTCGACGAAGAATTAAAAGACTTGCTTCTTCGTTTTCGTTGGTGGGATTTTACCCCCGAGGAATTGGTCGACGTTCTTCCCGTTCTTTGCAACCCAGACTTAGAAGAACTAAGAAAATTTTTAAAAGCTAAACTCGCATAAAACTTGCCCGAACCTGTAATTAACAATTCACATAAAAAAACGCCGTCTCCGCGGCGTTTTATCTTATATATCAGTTTTTTCACGCTGTATTTGAACGCTGTAGGTGGATAGCGCTCATAATCAACGATATTCTTTTAACCCGTTTTCATAGGCAAATCTGTCCAACTGCCATTCGGGACCATCGAAAAGCATTTCGAGAAATGCGTTTACGAGTTGATCTTTTTTCATATGTGAAACATATTGTACGACTTTTTCGTATAATTCTTCCGCTTCCCGCTCCGCTTCTTCTCTTTCTTCCACAACATCGCGATAAAAAGACTCCGCCTTATCGGGGAAAACCGCAAAAAACGTCGCCACCATATGCTTGCATACAATATTGCTTCCTTTCCCTGCGTGAGGACAGTCACACGAAGATTTCCGCGCGTGAGCGACATTTAATATAACATTATACGGCTTATCGGCACCACCGGAAACTTCGGCAGAAAACACGTCGTCGGCAATTTCTTTAAGATTACGAACTTTTTCTTCTTTATAATATTCATAGCCTCTCCAAATCGAAGCCGCGCTCGCGCATTCCATAACACCCATATTTTTCTCTCCTTCGACGTTATTTATTTAATTGTAGCACAATACACAAACAAAAAGCAAATCATTAGAATATAACACTCTTACAAAAGCAGCCTTTTCAGGATTTCGGTTTGAATTTTAAAACAATAAAAATGCACGCCGCCGCGAGCAACGTAAGCACTTGCGAAACGGGTAACGCCGCCCATATTCCGCTTGTGCCTTTGCTTGATAAAATCGCTAAGCTTATCGGCGTGAACAAAAACGGATCGAGATAGGTTACGATATTCGACAAGATTATTTTACCCGTCGAATACGCGTAAGAACAGGTAAACTTCACCGCCGCTTTTAAAGGGTACGCAAACGCGTAAATTATAAAGCCGGCTTTCATCATTTCCGCGGCTTCGGCGGATACCGAAAAGATTTTCGGCAGATAAACAATCGCCGCGGGAGTGAGCGCGATAAACGCCGCAGAAAGACAAATAAGCGTGATAATCGACTTATAGACCGTCTTTCGCTCTTCGATCAAGGCGTTTGCGCCCCTGTAATAACTGAGCGCGGGCTGCACGCCGTCGCATACTCCCTGATAAATATAATCGTAAGTATAAAGCGCGTAACTCATTACCGCATACGCGCCGACCGCTGCCGTTCCGCCGCTTTTAAGCGCGAAAAAGTTTGTAAAAAGCAAGGTCGCGGACGGAACGAAATTCAATCCGAAAGGAGCTACGGAATTTTTTAAAATCCTTGCCGCAAGGCGCGTCGGTCTTTCCGAAATCTCGGTTTCGTTCGTAATTTCGGCGTTTTTTTGCTTCAAAAAAGTGACGACGGCTAATGCCGCAACAACGGCTTGCGAAACGACGGTCGCCGCCGCGACTCCGTACAAAGCAAACTTTCCCACCGTAAGAAAATCAAGCCCGATATGAACGGCAAGTCCTATCGCCGTATATATTAAGGCAAAATATGTCCTGCCTTCATTCCTTAAAAGAACGACCGCTCCCGCGCCGATGACCTGAAAGAGCGCGCCGAGAGAAATCACGAAAGAATAATTTTCGGCGTAAGTTTTAACCGTTCCGCTCGCGCCGAGAAGAGTCAGCAGCGGCGAATAAACCGCGGAACAAAGAGCCGTAGAAAGCAATCCGCCGATAACGAGAAGCCAAAGCGAAACGGTTTTAGTCTTTTCCGCAAGACGATACTCGTTCTCCCCGCGAAGACTGTTTATCACGACAGCCGCGCCGATACCGAGTCCCGTTCCCAAAGAGGTGATAAACGCGACTATCGGCCACGCGATATTTATCGCAGCTAAGCCCTCGTCGCCCGCACGGTTGCCGATAAAAAGTCCGTCGATATTCGTATACGTTCCGACGATTACCATCGATATCACCGACGGCAATATGTAATTTATCAGTTTAAATTTTTTCATGCGGGTATAACGTCGGTTTTGATTTCGGAAATAACGTCGGTATTAACGTTGGGATTAACATCGGTCTTAACGTCAGGGTCAGCATTGGTCTTAACGTCGTTTTCGGCATTTTCGTTAAGATTTAATATCAAATCGGTGGCTTTCCCTACGTCTTCCGCACTAAATTCCGCTTTTTCTTTAAGTAACAGGTCGCTTCCGACAAATACAAAGCCTATCCCCGCATTATCCGCAAACCGTTTATCGGTATTCGTATCGCCGATCATAATTATTTCGTTTTTCGCCGCGCCGATTTTTTTTGCTATTTCGTTTGCGGCGAACGGATCGGGCTTATGCGGAATACCGTTATCGTCGCAATAAATACCGTCGAAAAGATCCGAAATACCAAGTTTTTTAAGGCAAAATTCAGTTATAGCGCGATCGTCGGTCGTAGCGACGAATAAAGCCGCCTGTTCGCGAGCTTTTTCGAGCTTAGCACGCAAATTTTCGCAAGCCGGCAAAATCACACCCTTGTCGGTATTGTCCGAAACGGCTTGTTCGACTTCTTTTCTGTCGATATGAGCGTTAAAGCCGAATTTGTTAAGAGTTTCGGTTACCGCTTCGGCAAACTGCGCATACGTTCCGCCGCACAAAATCCCTTTGGGATCGACGGTTCCGTCCGAGATTCCTATAATTTTTCCGATTTCCGCCGCGATTTTTAAAACCGTATCGGTTTCCGCATTCGTATTTCTCTCAACTATTTCTTTTATTGCTTCCTGCGCCACGGGAATCCAGAAATCGTCAAACCGCATAAGCGTGCCGTCTTTGTCGTATATTATTGCTTTTATCATACCGTTCTCCGTTCGTTTTTCAATGATTTATCCCTTAAACAATTCCGAGCAATTCGCTAAAATATTCAATATACCGCATAAAATTGTAACACAATTTCTTTATTTTGGCAAGAATAAAAGCTTTTGTAACGTCACTTTACAAAAGCTTTACATTCAATTTAAGCGTTTCACTTTATCCAACCGCATCTATGCGGGAAGGCTTTTTTTGCCATATTTGCCTCCGTTCTTCGATGGAGGTGGCAAATCAAGCGACTTTCGCGACGATTTGACGGAAGAGGACATAGCCTTCTTTTGGAGAAGGGGAATAAATTGCTTTTGCTTGACGTTTTGCGGTGGAAGAGGACAAAAAAAATTTATTATAAGCGATACAACTGTTGCATATGCAACATAAAACGCATAAGGGCGGACATCAATCGCCCGTTTTTTCTAACATTTTTCAAAACAAAATTCTTGCCTTCCCCACTCGGGGAAGGTGGCAAATCGAGCGGCTTTCGCGACGATTTGACGAAAGAGGACAAAAAAACATTTTAACAAAAAAACACCGC
>CAKQJE010000025.1 GCA_934247225.1 uncultured Clostridia bacterium | reverse complement strand
TTATAAGTGAGTTTAACGCCGATTTTGCAAATTTTGCGCCGTTAAAACTTAATGTGGTTCGAATCCCGCTCGGCTAGCCGGCAAAGCGGCGGGGCGGATAAAAAATTTTTTCGCGTCGATTTGAAAATTTAATCGGTTTTTATGTTGACTTTTATCCCGTTCGGGAGTATAATCAACTTCCGTTGAACAGATAATATATAAATGTACAGGACAATCGAAGAACAATGGAGATAGTAAATATTTTTTATTACCTTGCGGTAATACTTATTTTCGCGAAGAGTTTCGGACTTCTCGCGAGAAAACTCGGACTCCCGCAGGTTGCGGGAATGGTCATCGCGGGCGTTATCATAGGATTGCTCGGCAGATTCCACGATGGCGACAACATAATTTTAAGCACGCTTTTTATGAAACCATCCGCCAAAGAAATGGACGTTTTAAGCGCGTTCAGCCAGGTGGGCGTTGTTCTCATACTTTTTTCGAGCGGACTCGAAACCGACCTTAACGAGCTTAAACACAGCGGATTCGCGGCGACGTGCATCGCGCTTGCGGGCGTTCTGGTTCCGATGGCTCTCGGCGCCGTGGGCGCGCTTTTGTTTATGAATGGGTTCGGCGAATACTCGCACGATAAGCTTTTGAACGCCATTTTCGTGGGAACGATTCTCGCCGCGACGAGCGTGGGAATTACCGTCGAAACGCTTAAAGAAATAGGCAAACTCAACACGAAAGTCGGGCAGACGGTCGTGAGCGCGGCGGTTATCGACGACGTTATCGGCATAATCGCGCTCAGCATCGTAACCAGCCTTAAAGGCGGAGATTTTTCGGGAATATGGATAACTCTTTTGAAAGCCGTCGGATTTTTCGCGTTCTCCGTGGGACTCGGAATTCTTCTCAGAATGTATTTCAAATGGGAAGAACACAAGTTTCCGCATAAAAGAAGAACGAGCATCTACGCTTTCGGAATGTGCTTTTTGTTCGCGTTCTGCGCCGAAAAGTTTTTCGATATCGCCGCGATAACGGGCGCGTACATGGCGGGAATAATGCTGAGCGGCTTGGAAGATACTAAGTTCGTGGACAGAAAGGTCGTCGTGAGCGGATATATGATCTTCTCGCCGATTTTCTTCTCTTACATAGGTATTTCGGCAGATTTCAGCGGGCTTTCCTGGTCGTATCTTTTGTTCGGACTTACATTCGTTGCGCTCGGTATCATCGGCAAGATCATCGGTTGCGGAGTCATGGCGAAACCGTTCGGATTCAAAACGAAAGAATGTGCGACGATAGGCTGCGGAATGATAGCGAGAGGCGAAGTCGCTTTGGCGGTTTATTCCTCGGGCAGCGCGCTTATGATGGCGGAAGGAACGCCCGGAAGGCTCGATCCGCTCGTCGCGACGATTATGCTTATCGTAATTTCTTCGATACTCTGCCCGATACTTTTAAAACTTCTTTTCAAGGATAAAACGACGGGGACGGATAACGGCGAACAAGCCCCTTCGGTTCTGCCCTCGCCCGAAATCACTCCCGAAAATAAAGGAGCGTAAATGGATAACAACAATCACGAAGAAACAAAAAAGAAACTTAAAATAATCGGTTCTATCATCCTCGGCGTGGGAATAACGCTTTCCGCAATAGGTCTTATAAGCTTTTTCTCGGCTTTCGGATCCGGCGATTTTCCGAAGCTGTTCTTCCTCGTGTTTCCCGGATTTCCGATGATAGGCATAGGAGCTTCGATGCTTTCGTTCGCATACAAACGCGAGATTATGCGCTACTCCAAAAACGAGGGCGTACCCGTTTTAAACGAGGCGATAGAAGAAGTCGCTCCGACGGTGAAAAAGGTCGTTTCGGGAGAAAAGCCCGAGAGCGAAAAGGTAAAAAAATGCCCGTCCTGCGGAGCGGAAAATTCTGATAAAAACAGGTTCTGCCCGGAATGCGGCGCGGCTTTGAACAAGGTCTGTCCGAAGTGCGGAAACAAAGTCGGGGCAAGCGATAAATTCTGTCCGAACTGCGGAACGAAATTAGACGAAAACAAGGACTGAAATATTTCATTAAACTCAAAAAACGGGGCTATAAATCGATTAGCGCCCGTTTTTCTTTTTATCGATTTGTACTTTCCGACTTAAAAATCATTTCAAATTCCGCATATAAACCGACAGCCGCAGGCGATTTCGCTTAAACGAAATCGCCTGCGGCTGTATGCAACCTTATATATTATATAATAATGTTTATAGTTTTTTGATCGCCTTTAAAAGCCTTTTCACGGGAATCGGAGAACATTTCGCGGAAACGTTTTTCATTACTTTTACGACGACGCCTTCCGCCGTTCCGCCGCCCCTTTGTTCGACGACAACCTTATCGCTCTCGGCGGCTCGGAAATCGTCGCAAAGATAATAATCGGCTTTGTCCGCTCCCGCGATTTCCACTTTTATAAGAGTGTGGTATTCGTCGCCGTCCAGGACTCCGCCGCTTAACGAATGTATCATTTTTGTTCTCCTCCGATTTTTTCTCTTGTTTTTTGCCGAAACCGAATTTTATCCTCTTTCGTCTTTTGCCCGCAAGCGGGCAAAAGACGCCTCCCAAAGGGGGAAGACAAGGCTTAACGTCGTCAAAAAAGGAAACGACGAATTTCGCCGTTTCCTTTTTCAATTTCAGCCTTTACGGCATTAAAATCTTTATAAATCCAAGCTTAACGCTTATTTGTCCTTTTTGTCTTCGCCGTCTTTCTTTTTCTTTCCGAGTTTCCCGAAGATGTTTCCGATCTTGGAAGGAGCTTTCTCGGGAGCGTTAGCTTCTTCGAGCGCTCTCTGAGCTCTTCTTTCAAGCTCGACAACGGGAACGTAAGCGGGCTGTCCTTCGCCTTTCAATATGGTAAGCTCGGTCTCTTTATCGAAGAGGTGGCTGTGCATAATGTCGATGGCGAGTTCGATAACCTGATCTCTTTCGGTTTTGGATCTCGAATCTACCTTAGCGGTCAACTGCGTACCTGCGTCAACCAAACTCTTGACGTTATCGTCGGAGTTAGCGGCGTCGTTAGCGAATACGCAGTAAAGCAAAGTTTCCGCACCGAGTTTTTCGACAACGTCGACCTTAACGTCGATAACCGTTTCTCTGCTGTTGGAGATAAAGTTTTCTTCGTCGTGGAAGTCTTCGGGACGAACGCCGAATACTACGGGAACGCCGGTGTTGATATATTTTGCGGGATTTTCGATCGTGTCGGACTTAGCTTTGGGAAGAGCGACTTTGTTGCCCGCGAATTCCACGTAAACGGTCTTTCCGTCGGAAGTTAAAACGGCGTCGAAGAAGTTCATCTGCGGCGTGCCGATGAAGCCTGCAACGAAAAGGTTTGCGGGATAATCGTAAAGTTTCTGAGGTGCGTCGACCTGCTGAATATAACCGTCTTTCATAACGACGATTCTCGTACCCATGGTCATAGCTTCGATCTGGTCGTGAGTAACGTAAATGAAGGTGGTTGCAAGTCTGTGGTGGAGCTTGGTAATCTCGGTTCTCATCTGAGCGCGGAGCTTAGCGTCGAGGTTGGAAAGGGGTTCGTCGAGAAGGAATACCTTCGGTTCACGAACGATTGCTCTTCCGAGCGCGACTCTCTGTCTCTGACCTCCGGAAAGAGCCTTGGGCTTTCTTTGAAGGTAGCTTTCAAGACCAAGAATTCTCGCTGCGCCTCTTACCTTTTCGTCGATTTCTTCCTTGGGCTTTTTGCGCAGTTTAAGACCGAACGCCATATTGTCGTAAACGGTCATGTGCGGGTAAAGAGCATAGTTCTGGAAAACCATCGCTATGTCTCTGTCCTTGGGCTGAACGTTGTTCATCAGCTTGCCGTCGATGTAAAGCTCGCCGTCCGAAATCTCTTCAAGACCAGCTATCATACGGAGCGTGGTAGACTTTCCGCAACCGGAAGGTCCTACGAAGACGATGAATTCTTTGTCTTCGATGTCCAAGCTGAAATCCGTTACGGCAACTACGCCCGAGGGATAAACTTTGTAAATGTCTTTCAGATTAAGACTTGCCATTTTTTCCTCCTGAATTTTCGGGTTTACCGATTTTCATATTATCATATATATTATATCTTATTTCGGGCATTTCGACAATAGCATTTATTACAAAATTTTATGCGCTCTTTTATCAATTTTGTACATTCCGCACTAAATCCGTTGTCTTTTTATGCATTTATTGGTATAATAAATTCATAATATACGATTAACGTACGAATTTCGGAGATTTTATGGATATAAACAAACTTACGCCCGTCGGCACGATAAACAAAAAACACTTACTTTCCCTTTCCGGTTACACCGAAGAGGATATTTACGAGATTTTATTGAAAGCAAGGGAACTCGCGCAGAAAAAAGCCGTCGGCGAAAAAACCCCCGCGCTCAAAAACAGGTACGCGCTTCTTATCACGAAGCGTTCGTTTTCCCGCTCGCGCATCGCTTTCGAAGTAGCCGTTTCCATGTTGCAAGGCTCCGCGATCGTTTCCACGCTCCACGGAAGCGAACTCGAAACGATGATCAACGACAAGCTTTCTTTGGAAACTCTCGCGAGATACGGTATGGACGCCATCGTCGTTCAGACATCCGAACTCGGCGACGCCGAACTTATCGAAAAGTCGGTGAATATCCCGATAATCAACGCAAATCCCAAAAGCGGACCTTGCGAAGCTCTCGCCGCTCTGTACACGGTATGGCAGAAAAAAGGCAGACTTTCGGGGCTTAAAATCTCGCTTATAGGCGACAGTTCGGCTTTTGCGGACTCTATCGTTTACGGTTTCGTGAACTGCGGATTCGACGTTACTTTCGTCTGTCCCGAGAAACTTTCCCCCGCCGTTGAAGTTATCGGCTACTGCCGTCAGTTCGGAGACGTAAAAGTCAAAACCGATATTGCCGAAGGAATTAAAGGCGCGGACGTCGTTTTCGTTTCGGACGACGGACTTTCCGCGGATTACGATATAGATAACGATATGCTGGACGCTTACGCCCCGAACGCGCTCGTTCTCCACACTCTCCCCGTCGCTCCCGACGGAAATCTCAAAGAGGACGTCCTTTCGTCGCCGCGTTTCGTAGGCGTCGAGGAAGCCGAAAATCTTCCGCTTATAGAAATGGCGGTTCTTTCTCTTCTCGTTGCCAAAAACTGATTTTTAAATAACTATAATAATTACGCATAATAATTACGCCGCGGACGGTTCTTTCGGTTACGAAAAAGCCGTCCGCGGCGTTTGTTTTAATCTGTAAGTTCTACCGAGAGAATATCCGCGACTTTCAGTTTAAATCCGTCCTCGAATCCGATTTCGCCGAAAGCGCGATTTATAAGCTTGACCTTCCCGATAAACTCTTTCTCCGCCCCGCCCGATTTTTTCTCGTCGGGAACGAAATACCTGACCTTTATTTTCGGTCTGTCCGCAATATTTGCTTCTATTTGTCTGAAAACCAAATCCGTTTCTTCGAGATAATCGTCGGCGAACTCTTCCTTATAAACGGTTTTTCTGTTGCTTTCCTTTATCTCTTCCCCGAATTTCGTCAAAGCGGCAAACGGCGCGAACTGAGCCGCGCGATCGTTAAGCGGCATTTTCGGTCTCGGAGACAACGGGCGGGAAAGACCGATGATATCGTCGTATTTTCCGCTCACGCCTTATGCCCTCCTATCTGTTTATTGCGCTGTTTTCCCGTTGCGCCGTCGGAGAAATTCATTCCTTTGAGCATTGCGTTGCTCCCGTATTTTTTGCGGATTTCGAGAACGGCTTCCTGACGCTTTCTCTCCTTTTCGTTCAGCTCGTTTTCCTTTTCGTCTTTTGCTTTATCGTCGAAAAAGGTGAGCTGTTCGGCTTCGGTCGATTTTTTCGCTTTGTCCTCGCCGACGACTTTCGCCGCGCAGAGATTGAGCCTTCTCACAAACAGATTTTTATCGGCTATCCTGACAAAAAGTTTATCGAATTCCTCGACGAGCTTTTTCGTGGACGAAGTGAAGCTTTCGAAGCTCTGCGAACCCGTCGCTTCTTTGGGAACCTTTCTGCCGTAGCGATCGGTTTTGATTTCGCCTTTATAATTTACGTTCGCGTCGGTGAGGTTTTCGACGTCGTACCCGACCATAAGAACGATTTTGTCGGTGACAAGCCCTTTCGCGAACAAATCCATAGCCAGAAAGTCCGCCATTTCCTTGACGATAAGCCTTGCCTTTTCGAAAGGATAAGGCTCCTGCAAAACCTGCCCCGAAGACACGCTGTTTTCCGTAGGTTTATATCTTTTTACGTCCTTTACGGTACACGGCTCTACGCCCCAGGCGTGATCAATCAGAAGTTCGGCGTTTATCCCGAAAAGTTTATATAAAAGTTCTTCGTTATAATAGTCGGAAGCTTTTCCGAGCGAACATCTCGCAACGTCGCCCATCGTGTGAAGACCTTGCTCCGCGAGTCTTTTCGCGTACCCGGGACCCACTCTCCAAAAATCGGTTATCGGCTTATGCTCCCAAAGTTTCCGTTTATAACTCTCCTCGTCAAGCTCGGCTATTCTCACTCCGTTTTCGTCCGCTTTTATCTTTTTCGCCTCTACGTCCATCGCTATTTTGCACAAATAGAGATTCGTGCCTATGCCGGCGGTCGCCGTTATTCCCGTTTCCGAGAGTATGTGTTTGATCATTTTCATAACAAGCCCCCGCGCGGTAGTTTTATAAATTTTAAGATAATCGGTAAGGTCGATAAAAACTTCGTCTATCGAATAGACGATAATATCGTCCTCGGAAACGTACTGTTTATAGATTTCGTAAATTTTGCGGCTCATAGCCACATATTTCGCCATTCTCGGCGGCGCGATTATATAACTTACCTCTTTGTTCGGGTCGGATTTAAGAATTTCGTCGACGTAAGATTTCCCGTTAAATCTGCCGTTTTCGGCATTTTTTCTTCTCTCGCGGTTTACTTCTCTTATTCTCTGCACAACCTCGAAAAGCCTTGCCCTGCCCGAAATTCCGTAAGCTTTGAGCGCAGGCGAAACGGCAAGGCATATCGTCTTTTCCGTTCTCGAAGAATCGGCGACCACAAGGTTTACGCCGAGAGGGTCGAGACCTCTTTCCACGCACTCGACGGAAGCAAAAAACGATTTTAAATCTATCGCCGCGTAAACCCGATTTTTATTATCGCTCATTTTTTGCCTCCTTTTATGCCGGCCAAGGTTCGTAATATAGTTTGTTTTCTTTTCGCCTTTTTATTAGCTATTTCAAACACATTAAGCGTAAAAAGTCTCGGTATAAGTCGATAAACGGGCTGTTTTTAATTCAATCAGAAAATCGCTTTTTCGATTACTCCGCCGCCGAGACACTTCTCGTCGTCGTAAAAAACGCAAAATTGCCCTTCGGTTATGGCGCGCTGTTTTTCGTCGAAATCGACGTAAATCCTGTCGTCCGCTATCCGTACCGTAACGCCCTGCTCCTCCTGACGATAGCGGAATTTAGCTTTACATTTAAACTCGTTTTTATCGGGCGGAAAAGGTATCCAATTGCATTTATCGAGATATAAACCTTTCGAGTAAAGCCTGTCTTCCGCACCGTGCGCGACGTAAAGAATATTGTTTTTCAGGTCTTTTTCCACAACGAACCATCTGCCCGCGTCGCCCGCCTGACCGCCTATATCGAGACCCCTGCGCTGACCTATCGTGTAATACATAAGTCCGCAATGTTCGCCGAGAACTCTGCCGTCGTACGTTCTGATTTCGCCTTTTTTTGCGGGGATATAATTCATAAGAAATTTTCTGAAATTACGCTCGCCGATAAAGCAAATGCCCGTACTATCCTTCTTTTCCGCCGTCGCAAGTCCGTTTTCCTCGGCAATATGCCTTACTTCGGGCTTTGGCAGATCTTGAAGAGGAAACAAAACGTCTTCGAGCTGGCTTTGGGAAAGCTGATTTAAAAAGTAAGTCTGATCCTTGTTCTGATCTTTGGCTTTCAAAAGGTAATGTATGCCGTTTTCGTGGCGTATTCCGCAATAATGCCCCGTAGCGATATAATCCGCGCCGAGCTGACGGGCGTATTCTTTGAACGGACCGAATTTTATTTCACGATTGCACAAAACGTCGGGGTTGGGCGTTCTTCCGCGCTTATATTCTTCGAGGAAATAAGAGAAAACTCTGTCCATATATTCCTTTGCGAAATTAACGCCGTAATACGGAATATCGAGCTTTGCGCAAACCCTTCTCACGTCCGCGTAATCGTCGTCCGCGGTACAGCAACCGTCAACGTCGTCCCCTTCCCAATTTTTCATAAAAAGACCGATAACGTTATAACCTTGCCGCTTTAAAAGAAGCGCGGCGACCGAACTATCCACTCCGCCGCTCATTCCCACTACAACCGTTTTCCCGGACATAAAAACCTCCCTGAAAGTTCTGTTTTTTGTTTGTTTAGCTTGCGGGCGGCGGCAGAACAGCCGCCGCCCGCTTTTATCAAGACTTTTTTCGACTATATTTTAACTTAACGGCAAAATAAAGTCAATTATTTTTAAAACGAGAGCGAATAGTACTTGCCAAATCGAAAGAAAAAATATATAATTTTAATTAGCCTTTACACGTCGGCTTTTCCGTACCGACAAAGGCGAAAACATAATGTGCCTGTAGCGCAATTGGATAGAGTTTCAGATTCCGATTCTGACGGTTGCAGGTTCGATCCCTGTCAGGCACACCATTTTAAGACGATTGCAAGTTTGCAATCGTCTCTTTTCGTTTGCGCATGACAGGAAAATGAAATAACGTAGCGCTCCGTCGGGTTTTTCCCGACTTCGCTCACTCCGCTTCGCGGAGACAAATCCTGTCAGGCACACCATAGAAAAAGCGTCCGATAAGGACGCTTTTTCAACTAAATCCGTCTTGACAGACGGTATAATTTCGCCTTCGGCGAGTGAAATCCTTCGGACGATATCCGACTTCGTCGGATTGAAAGACGGATTTGATTTCATCCGAATAAAGTGAGGATTTCTCCCACGTATTGCGTAGATTTCTCCTGTCGTAAGACAGATTTTATACAAATTCCACATAGTTGTCTCCGCTCGTGCTCATATTTCTTTACAATACAAATAAAACCCGAGATATCGCAAATAACGTTATCACGGGCTCTTATTTTTTCTTTAAAATCAATGCGTTTTGCATCGAAGTTCATTTTCAAAATTTTTTAAATAAACTACATATTAAGCAACTGTTTTTTCTTGGTCTCAAATTCTTCCTGAGTAATAACTCCGCCATCAAGCAGTTCCTTATATTTCTTCAATTCGTCGGCATTATTTACGAATGTACCGGTATTTTGAGATTTGTTTTTTTGATCTTGCCTGTCTATCAATAGCTGACGAAGTAAGTCATGAATTTCTTTTGAATGCTCTATAAATAAAAAAGATACTTTCCCCGATGACGTAGAAACGGCTATACCTTTTAGCCAACTTGACCCCACGGCGGAAATACTATCCATCGGCAAATCCACGCTTCGTCCGAAATATGTTTTACCATACACCCGCTTATTCGTTACGGTTATTTGCATTTTACTTACAAACCAGCAAATAAATAAGAAAATCAACGCAATAAACCAAAAAACAAACGAAACATAAATATATGGGGACTCCCAAAAACATTGCCTATACCCACCATTTCCACCAGCCTGATATCTTCCATAACCCCAAATAAAATTCACAACAAGAAAAAATAAACCAGCAAAAAAAGAAAATAATGCGATATTTAACATCGTCTTTTTATTTCTCTTCGATATAGAATCTTCTATCAATATTGTTTCCATTGTTTACTCCTTCTCAAACATAAGCGTTTTTTCTTTTATTGTTATTTTGTATCCGTGTTTTCTTGCCAACTTTGCTATTGCCGACCGAGTTTTTAAATAATAAAAATCCTTAGGCATATCTACGTCTGTCTCTTTGTGATATTGCGTTTCTGTTAAAGAAAAGTCTTTTCCTGCCGACAATAAAGTGTCGATACTACTTAAATTTGGTTTTGCCATTTAAAACCCTCCAAAAATAATTATAAGCATATTATATGCTAACCGTTAGTTAGTTGTCAAGCATTTTTGCTAACTATCGGTTAGAATATTTATATGAATAACGAAACTATTAAACAGAGATTAAGTGAAGAACTGAAAAATAGTGGTTTAACCACAGTTGAAATTGCCAAACTCGTCGGCATCTCCCCCGAAATGGTTACGCAGTATCGGACAACAAAAAAGCTACCAAAACTTGATACGTTTGCTAAACTTTGTAAAGAACTGGATTTCGATGCCAACTATATTTTAGGCTTAACCGAAACATAAAAGGAGTCTCTTTTGCAACTTTTCAACTAAATCCGTCCTGACAGACGGAGTAATTTCGCTTTCGGTGAGTGAAATTTGACTTCGTTTGCCCTGCTTCGCGGATAGAACCCCCAAATACGCCCTGAAAATGCATCTAAATGCATTTTCAGGGCGTATTTTAGGTTTAACAAAACGTTTTTTGATATTGACAAATAAAGACATTATGGTATAATAAATTAAATAAAGCAAATCAATGCTTTAAAAGGGAGGTCTTTGATGAAAAGAATTACAACGGCAATTTTAACCGCTATATTTTTATTTTTGCTTATCGGATGCGGCGAAAAAGGCGTTGAAAAACCGGACACAAATCTCGAATTCTGGATTTGCGACAACGCGGACGATCTGGACTTTTCGAACTGTAAAGAACGTTTCGGAATTATGGGCGGACGGGAATATTACGGTTCGGCTTACGCTCCGACTGAAGACGAAAACGGCGAACAGACCGATCCCGAAAAATGCGTTATTTATACGGTTACTTCTTATCCCGACTACTCCGACAAAGCGAATCATATTACGAGAATAACAATCACGGACCCTGCCGTAAACGTATTCGGACTTACCGTGAAATCCACGGAAGACGAAATCAAAACCACAATGGACAACCACGGATATAGCCTTACAAAAAGCGAAAATTCTTACGGCTTATCATTCAGAAAAGGCAAGATTTCTTTTCGTTTTTATGATAATTGTATCTTAATCGCCGCCGACGTCAGCAATAAATCGCACATTATGTTTTAACATAAAATCCGATTTATCCGCAAACAAACAACAAAAACATTTCATTCTTTAAAACTGTTTTAAAAACGATTGCGAGCCTGCGATCGTTTTTTTATAATAAAAAACCGGACTGCCGCATAGCTTATGCTTTGCAACAGTCCGTAATTTTTTATCTAAGTTTTTTTACTCAGCTTCGGGAGCTTCTTCCGCGGGCGCTTCGGTTGTTTCTTCCGCGGGCGCTTCGGTTGCTTCGGGAGCGGATTCCTCTGCGGCGGGAGCAGCCTCTTCAACAGGGGCTTCTGCTACGGGAGCCTCTTCTGCTGCTTCGGGAGCAGCCTCTTCAACAGGGGCTTCTGCTACGGGAGCCTCTTCTGCTGCTTCGGGAGCAGCTTCTTCAACGGGAGCTTCCTCTGCGGGAGCTTCTTCTACCGTTTCGGCAGGAGCTTCTTCAACGGGAGCCTCTTCGACAGGAACCTCTTCGACAGGAGCTTTTTCCTCTGCCTTTTCGACCTTTTTCTTAGCCTTTGCGTCCTCGACCTTAGCTGCGGGCTTATCGTCCTTCGGTTTCCAGCAAGCGATAACGATTATCGCGATAAGGCAAAGAACAGCGATACCGAGGAAGATAACAGCCGTCGTGTTATTCTTGAAGAAATCTCTGAAAGCGGTGTTTTCGGGTTTGAGAACACGCATTTCGGAAGAAACTTTTATAACCTGACTTTCTTTAACTTCGAGTTCGACGGAATTTACGCCCATCGCGCTGCAAACGACTTTAAATCTGCCTTTTACAAGCGGCGTGAAAGTAATCGACGCACCCGAAACGTAGTTCTTCAAAGCGTCGGCGTCATACTCGGCAACTTTGTCTTTATCCTTGAAATCTTCAACGTTTTTCCAATTTTCGGAATCCAAAGGAGCGTACATAAGAACGCACTGCGCTTTGTAAGCGTTTTCGTAAGTGAAGGAAAGCGAGCTGTTCGACATACCGACCTTACCCGTGGAAACGGAAGACTTAGCGGTTATCTTAACGTCGGATTCCGGTTTGTACTCGTAAGTGAAAATCGGAATTTCGAGAACAGCCGTTTCGCCGTCTACCGAATAGAAACCGTCTGCGCGTTCTTCCCATTCGGAGTCTTTTTCCATAACGAGTTCCTTATTGACGGAAGTGTCGAAAAGGTCGACCGTTTTAACGGAGAAAAGAACGTAGAAATAGTTTACGCCCGCGTCCGAAAGAGTTACTTTCAAGGACGAAGAGCTTTTCGTTCCGGAAGTAGCCGCGGAAGACGACCAGACCGACTTCGGGCTTCTGTGGTAAATCTTAGCGGTAACTTTTCCTTCGGGATAGTTGGAACTGTCTCCGAGAAGAGTCCATATTTCGCTCGGAATCGTGAGCTTTTTATCGTCGCTTACGGACGCAGCCGCAAAAGCGGTTCTCACAAGATCGAGATTTTTGAGCGTTTCAGCATTGTATTCGGGAGCCTTGTCCGCTTTCGCAAGGACGTTGACTTTAACGAGTTTTTCGGTTTCGTTACCTTCTTTATCGGGAACGTTAAGCGTTACGTCGTAGCTTACGCCTTCGCCTACGTAGTTGAAAACAATATTGCCTTCCGCTTCGAATTCGGTTTTATCGTCGTTCTCGGTGGTTTTTCCGTACCAATAATCGGCAAGAACGTCTTTATCGTTCTCTTTGTCGAGCGTTACGCCGTTTACCGCGTCCGCCCCGTCTTTTTTGACGGATTTGATAGCCGTTGCGCCCGTATAAAGTTCCGTAACTTCATACTCCATAGCCGCAAGAACGGACTTCTCGGCATCGTAAGTCGTTTCGCCGTCGGCTTTCGCGCCGATAAACGAGAACGTCGTGAGGGCAAGGCATACGCTTAAAATCAAAGCGAATAAGCCCGAAAACTTTTTGTTCTTCATAGTAAATTCTCCCATATAATGGAATTTTTAGTTATAACATTTATATTCTATACTTTTAATTATATTTTGTCAATATAAAACGAGCGATTTTTCGTTTTATTTTGATAAAAAACTTGCAAAAGCTCAAAAAAGGCGGAAAATTTCGGAATGAACTCCGAAATTTTCCGCCCGCTTAGCTTAATTTAAGTTGATTTTCCGCCCGAGCCGCATTCATTTTCTGCCCGATACGAATTTATTTTCTGCCCGTGGAACCGAAACCGCCCTCGCCCCTTTCTGTGTCCGAAAGCTCTTCCGCTTCTTCGTAAACGGCGGAAAGATACGGCGCGACGACCATCTGAGCTATCCTCTCGCCCTTTTCGACCTTTTGCGGTTCCTTGCCGTGATTTAACAAAGCGACTTTGACTTCGCCTCTGTAATCGCTGTCTATAACGCCCACTTTATTTGCGGGAGCAAGCCCTCTTTTGCAGGCGAGACCGCTTCTCGCGTACACGAGTCCGACGTAGCCGTCGGGAATTTCGACCGCAAGCCCCGTGCCGATAAACTTCGTTTCGCCGGGCATTATGACCACGTCTTCTTTTTCCGCGGAGTAAAGATCCGCGCCCGCCGCCGCCCTGCTTCCGAGCGTCGGAATAACCGCTTCGTCCGTCAGTTTTTTAACCTTGATTACCATATTTTCAAAGCTCCTTTATAACTACTCTTTTTTGCGATAAGCTGCCCTCTAAGTCGATTATCCGCTGATTTTCGCTTCCTCTGAACTTCAAAGAAACGTTCTTTTTCGTCTTGTCGAATCTGCCGTCCACAAGCACGTCCGCGAGGCTTAAAATCTCCTCCGCGGTCTTCCCGGAAGCTCTCGACCCGCTTAAAATTTCCTCGAACGTGAACCCCGAATATATCCACACGGTCTTACCCGGAAGTTCGTTTTTCACCCTTTTTATAAGGTTTAAAACCTCGGGCTGATTTTCCTGTTCGAAAGGCTCGCCGCCGAGAACGCTCAGCCCCGAGATATAGTCGGGTTTTAAGCTTTCGATTATCGCGTTTTCGGTCTCTTTCGTGTATGGTTTTCCGAAATCGAACGACCACGTTTCGCGGTTAAAGCAATCCTCGCAGCAATTTCTGCAACCCGAAACGAAAAGGGACGTTCTCACGCCCGTTCCGTTCGCGATATCGTAAAATTTAATTTCGCCGTAATTCATAATACAATAATATTTCCGAAATAAGGAAGCAGCCGCAACCCCGAAAAGAGAAGCGACCGCAAACCGATTAAAGGTGCAGAACCCTTTCCTTTATTTCCTGCGTTCTGCCCTGATTCCAGAACTGAGTGCCGATATATCCGCAGGTACGCCTTGCGACGTTCATTTTGGATTGGTCTCTGTTATGGCAGTTGGGGCATTCCCAGACGAGTTTTCCGTCGTCGTCGGTGACTATCTGAATTTCTCCGTCGTAGCCGCAAACCTGGCAATAATCGCTCTTGGTGTTAAGCTCGGCGTACATTATGTTCTCGTAAATATACTTCATAAGCGCAAGCACGGCTTCGATGTTGTTCTGCATGTTGGGAACTTCGACGTAACTTATAGCTCCGCCCGGAGACAACTGCTGGAACTCGCTTTCGAATTTGAGCTTGGTGAAGGCGTCTATCTTTTCGGAAACGTGAACGTGATAACTGTTGGTGATATAACTCTTGTCCGTAACTCCCGGGATGACGCCGAATCTCTTCTGCAAGCACTTCGCGAATTTATACGTTGTGCTTTCGAGCGGCGTGCCGTAAAGCGAAAAGTCAATGTTTTCCTTCTCTTTCCAACCCTTGCACTTGTCGTTCATATACTGCATGACTTTAAGCGCGAAGGGTTTCGCTTCCGCGTCGGTGTGAGACTTGCCCGTCATATACTTGACGCATTCGTAAAGCCCCGCATATCCGAGCGAAATGGTGGAATAACCGCCGAAAAGAAGTTTATCTATCGTTTCGCCTTTTTTGAGCCTTGCGAGCGCGCCGTACTGCCACAAAATGGGCGCGGCGTCCGAAAGAGTACCTCTCAGTCTCATATGGCGGCACATTAAAGCCCTGTAACAAAGTTCGAGCCTCTGATCGAAAATTTCCCAGAACTTCGTTTCGTCTCCGCCCGAAGACAAAGCGACGTCAACGAGGTTTATCGTAACTACGCCCTGATTGAATCTGCCGTAATACTTGGGTTTGCCGTTTTCGTCGACGTAAGGAGTCAGGAAACTTCTGCAACCCATACAGGTGTAGCAATGTCCCTCTCCGTTTTTGTCGATTTTATATTCGAGCATTTTCTTTTCGGAAATATAATCGGGAACCATACGCTTCGCGGTGCATTTTGCCGCCAACACGGTAAGATACCAATATTTAGTGTTTTCGGCGATGTTATCGGGTTCGAGAACGTAAATAAGCTTGGGGAAAGCGGGGGTGATATACACGCCCGATTCGTTCTTAACGCCTTTCATTCTCTGCAAAAGCGTCTCTTCGATAATCATCGCGAGATCGGCTTTTTCGCGCTCGTTTCTCGCCTCGTTAAGGTACATGAACACGGTTATGAAAGGAGCCTGACCGTTCGTCGTAAGAAGGGTTACAACCTGATACTGAATGGTCTGAATGCCCCTCGCAACCTCGTCGCGAAGCCGTTTTTCGGTGAATTCGGTAATCTTGTTTTCGTCGTTTATGCCGAGTTCGTTAAGCTCGTCTATGACCTGTTTTCTTATTTTCTGTCTGCTTATATCGACGAACGGCGCAAGATGAGTAAGCGAAATGGATTGCCCGCCGTATTGGTTGGAGGCAACCTGAGCTATGATCTGCGTGGCGATGTTGCAAGCCGTGGAAAAGCTGTGCGGCTTTTCGATAAGCGTACCGCTTATAACCGTGCCGTTTTGAAGCATGTCTTCGAGGTTGACAAGGTCGCAGTTATGCATATGCTGAGCGAAATAATCGGCGTCGTGGAAATGGATTATGCCCGCTTCGTGCGCGTCGACGATTTCTTTCGGGAGAAGTATTCTCTTGGTGATGTCCTTGCTCACCTCGCCCGCCATATAGTCTCTCTGAACGCTGTTGACGGTCGGGTTTTTGTTGGAATTTTCCTGTTTGACCTCTTCGTTGTTGCATTCGATAAGACTTAAAATCTGCTCGTCGGTCGTGTTGGATTTTCTCACGAGCTGACGGGTGTAACGATAAGTTATATACTTTCTCGCAACGTCGAACGCTTTAAGATCCATGATCTCGTTCTCGACGATATCCTGAATTTCTTCGACGCTCAACGCTCTTTTCCTCCTGGAAGCTATCGCCGTTACGTTGTCTCCGATAAGCTCGATCTGCTTTTTGGTAAGTCTTTTCCCCTGCGAGACCGATTCGTTGGCTTTGGTTACCGCAGCGATTATCTTCTCTTTGTCGAATACCGCTTCGACGCCGCTTCTTTTAATGATTTTCATTTCTCCTGCCTCTCACTTGTATATTGCTGTATATATCTTAAAATCTTCTGTTTTAGGGGCGTTCGGTCGTCTTCGGTTCGAACCAGAAAACTCTTCCGAACGATAGCTTACAAAGTATAGCACAACCACGCCCCGTTTATATGTTGCCGTTGCAACAAATTTGCATTTGATTTAAAAATAACCACAATATGTTGTATTCAAAAATTTTATCGCTCACAAAATGTGGATAAGCGGTTAGTCTAAAAACAAGCGTGAAACAGCGTTTTCAAGCCGTTTTTTTTGGCAAATTTACTGTTCGTTTCACACAAAGTATATCCGACTTTAAAAAGCATAAAAAAAGGATTTAAGCCGCGCCCGAAGGCGCTGAAAAATCTTCGGGGCGACTGCGTTTCCGCAGCCGCCCCGAAGAAAAAAAAACTAGTTTGTGTGGTCGTATGACGTAATTGTAAATACAAAATTCGTATATGAAAATTATTCGGTTTTGAGAAGATAACGTTTTTCGAAATAAGTCATCGTTACGAAAAGCGAAAAGGCGAGGATGATTATCGCAAGAGCCTTGACCGCGTTGTTCTTGCTGTCTTTTACGATAAACTCGGTTCTTACATAACCGATTTTTCCGTCGTAAGAAATTTTCGCGTAATCCCCCGAAACGGACAGCACCACAACTTTTACGTACGAGGTGATTTTATCGGTCGGCGTGGTTAAATCTTCGCCGTAAACGTCCGCGCCGCCTTTTGCGTAAACGTAAGCGTTTTCGATAGTCGTGTAAGAAGCTTCCGTCAGAATTTTATCTTTTAAAAACGTTTTCGGTATAAGTCCTTCGGAATTTTCCGTTTTTACGACGTAATACTCGTCTCCGTTGAATTTTATTTCGCCCGTGATTTCGATTTCGTCGTATTTCTTCGCTTTTTTGCCCGTCGCGAAAGCCTTATTTAAAATCGGCAGACCGTAAATTTCGAAATCGGTTACGGCATAAGCCTTTGAGCCGAGCGGGGTGACGAAAAACCTGCCGCTTGAAAGGAAATCGGATTTTCGGACGATCGCGACCCGTTTTTCTTTAAGAACGAGATAATATTTTCCGCCGAGGTCTTTAACGGCGTAATCGTCGTTGCCGCTCTCGGTCGCGAATTTTTCGAACTCGAAATACTCGCCCGACAAAGACCCGGAAGAAACTTCGAAGAGTTTGGCGCCTTCGCGGAGTTTGCCGTAAGTTTCGCTTCCCGAATATTCAAGCGAAAAATCGGCGGGAATATTTATGGTGTAAGGAGTGGAAATTTCCATATCCGTATCCGCCGAAGAGCGAAGAATAAGCCCTTCGAAAATGAAATACGCGCATCTCGAATCGCAACTTGCCGCCATTGCCGCGGCGGGATTTATCTTGCCTAAGTTATCCGAAGTTTTTATCGTTTCGGAAAAAAGTTTTTCGCTTCCGTCGTAACACTCCACGAGATTGTTCTCGAAAAGAAGATAAATCTTTCCGTCGAGATCGGTCTGCATCGAAAGGAGTTCTCTGCCCGAAGCGACCGACGCGAGAATCGTCGCCGATCCGTTTTCGTATTTATAAACGGTATATCCGCCGCCGCCCGGCTTTTTAACCGAGAAATAGACGGTGTTGAACGGGTCGACGGAAATATGCGTCGGAAGCCCGTCGATGTTATCGAATTTTCTTATCGTTTCGAGTCCCGCAGAGGGGTCTTCGGCGTTAAACGAGTACAAAACGGGGTTGTTGAGCTGTCCGCCCGCGAAATAAAACACGTTGTCCATACCCGCGACGTCGCGGATTCTTACGCCCGAGAGTTTGTCGGTCGAGTCGTAAATGATTTCGGTTCCGAGTATCGGGTCGTTTTCGTCTTCGCCCCGAACGATTTTCGCAACCGTTATCTTCGAGGTCGACGAAGAAGCGTTAAAGGACGAATACGCGAGATAATCGCCGAAAACGGCGAACCCGTCCGCGCCCGCGCTTATGTTTATTCTGTTATACGAACGCTCTTCGGGAACTTTGTCCGCTCCGTTTATAACGACGATACGATCGCCGTCGAGCGCGTAAATCTTATCTCCGCAAATCGCGATATCGCTCGCCTCTTCGGTAAGACGGTTGACCGCTTTCGAATTGGTCGTTATCGCAAAATCTGTGAAATCCGTCGCGGCAAGATCGAATTCCTGAACGGCGTTTATCGAATTTTCCTTATCGGTGTTGTCTGCGTCCACAACCCAGAGTTTTCCGTCCACCACGCAGATACCTTTCGGGTTCCAGAGTTTTCCGAGGTCTCTCTCCCCCTCCGTCGCGACGGAACAGATACGCTCCGACGTACACGAGACGGGATCCGCCGAAAAAAGCCCTTCGCTCGAAGAATAATAAAGCTCGTCGCCCGTCTCGGCGTTTTTCGCCACGGACTTGACGTTTTCAACGTTCGAAACTATCGTTCTTTCCTTTCCGCTTTCGGGAACGTATTCCCTTATGGCTTTCGCGTCCGCCGAATAAAAATACGTGCGCCCGTCGTCCGTAAGAAGCACCGCGGACGGATTGTTCGTTTCGTAATTATATTTTCTGTCCGTTTTACGATTGAATTCGAGTTTGCCGCTCTCCGCCACCGAAAGGTCGTAATAGGTTATGCCCTCCGTCGTCGTTACGGCGATTTCGTCGCCCGAAACGGAAAAGCTGTTGCTGCACGCGTTGCCCGTTTTCACCTGCGGACGGGAAGACACGGCGTCGAAATCCGAAACGTCGATATAACAGATATTCGACCACTGCGTGAAAATAAGAAAGTTCTTGTATTTCGCTATCGACGAAACTCCTATCGACGGCGAGCCGCTTATCGGAACGGAACGGAACTGCTCGCTTCCGCCGCTCCCCGAACACCTGTAAACGACTATCGCGCCCGCGTGGGAAATCGCGACGAACGTTTCTCCGTTCTCGTCGTAGCGGCAAATGGCATAAGGATTGTCGAGCTTATAATACTGCAAATAGCTCGTCGGCAAAAAGATATCGGTTTTAAGTCCCGTCCGACTTATGTCGGCATGAATTTCCGCATCCGCAGACGCCCCCGTGAATTTTATCGGGAGCGAAAACGCAAGAACGGTTATTAAAATCAATAAGGCGATCGCCGATTTTCTCATTTGTTTACCTACTTATTTTAAGCGATAATTATAATCTTCTTAGATTATATCATATAGCGGCGAAAAAAGACAAGGCTTTGATAAGTTTTTTTTGCAAAATTTTATCGAAGCGGAATTTGCCGCCGACAACTCCCCTCTTCGCGAAATATTTTTCCGCTCGACGCCATTCGACTTTTTTCGGCATCATTCGGAAACTAATTAGGACAGGCATTTGTCATAGTTAAAATTGTATGATACAATACGAACATATGTTCGGATTGCCGACAAAAAGCAGGTCGGCACAGACAAAAAACAGATAAAACAAAGGATTGATTTCAAAAAATTTTTTGCTTTAAAAACGTTCACAAAGGTCTTGAAAAAGCAACCGACGTGAATATAATTCGAGACAAAAAAAGGAGGTCGACGTATGTTTATCGAACAAAAGGCGTTGCTCAGAAGCCTTGACGAAATGAGCGGAATTATAGAAAGTATGGACAGGAGATTTATGCTGAAAGCACTCGGAAGTTTTTCATGCAGACTTCCCGCCGAGGCGCAGGCGGAAAAGCTTATCGAGCTTACCGAACGAAAAAAACGACTGCTTGTTTTAAGACTCGACGTTTACGACGCGCTTCGGATGATAAAACCGGAATACAGACGCGTTCTCGCCGAAAAATACGGGTTCGACGAGGACAAAAAGGGGGTTACCGACGAAAAAAACAGAAACTATTACAGAAAACTCGCCTTAGCGGTAGGCAAATTCAAAAAATCGCTCGATTCCCTCGATATCACGACCGAAAAAATAAGAGAACTTGCCGGACAATTTCATTTTTTAAGCGAAGCGATCGCCGTGGAAAAATCGCATTCGGTGAGCGCGGCGAACTTCGGCGTTTTAAGAAACACTTCGGGCATAAGCCTGAGACCTATGAAAAAAGCCTGATTGAGTCCGACAAAAAATCAGTCGTCGTCGAAACGGCTGTCGGTTATGGCTTCGTCTTTCGCCCTGCCCTTACCCGACGGGCGGAACAAAAGATACACTATGGAAATGGCGACCGCCGATACTCCTATTATCACGGCGAGCTGAACGCCGCTGCCCAGAGCCGCGGAAACCGAATCGCCGTTATTCCCGGATGCGGTTTCGGACTCGCTTTCCGTCGCCGACTCCTCCTCTATTTTAAGTACGGGAACGACAAACGAAAAAACGGCGGACACGGGCGCATAACCGAGATATTTATCGCCCGATGTGGTCGTGGCAAGCCCGTAAACGTACTTTTCGCCGTTCGGGCGCACGATGGTTCCGTAAAAATCGACGGTGCTGTTTTGAGTAAGCGTTTCCGAAAAAGTGAAATCGCTGTCCTTATAGAGCATACAGGTCTGATTTACGGTAAGCGTTAAGGACGGATATAAAACGGGCGGCTCTTCTTCGACGATGTTAAGTTCGTCCGTTCCTATGTAACCTTTCGCGGAAGGTTTGCTCGGGTTATCCCCGCGATACTCCACCTTCGCGCTCGACCCGTTTATCGAAATCACCTTGACGTAATAACTGTAAGGAAGAGTGAACCACGGCACCGCGAGCGACGAATCCATATATAGAACTACGTCCTCGCTCATAATGCGGGAATACCTTACCCCTCCCGCCGCCGTAACGTTATAACGGGGCGCGGCTCCGTAAACGGGGAAAAACGATAATATAAACATTGCGATAAGCACGAGTATACTTTTTTTCATAGTAAAAAAATTATACCGTTTTATTTTTTGAAAAAAAAGAAAATTTCTCGGAAAAAAAAGGAGATTTTGTCGTTTATGACGGAAAAAGAAATAATCGGAAAAATCAAAATCATAGAAAACGAACAATCGAGAAGAAAAAATCTTGCGATAAACAAATACAACGTCGGGGAAAAAATCCACTTAAAGCAGCTCGCCTTTCATAAATGCCAAAAACGCAACCGCTGGGTTTTCGGCGGAAACAGAAGCGGAAAAACCGAATGCGGAGCCGTGGAAGCCATTTATATGGCGCGCGGCGTTCACCCTTACCGCAAAAACAAAAAAGACGTGTTCGGCTGGGTGGTTTCCCTTTCCCGCGAGGTGCAAAGAGACGTCGCGCAGAGCAAAATAATGAAATACCTCCCGAAAGAATGGATTTCGGAAATAATAATAAGTTCGGGGCGGAAAGACAGCCCCGAAAACGGAATAATCGACCAGATAAAAATAAAAAACGTGTTCGGCGGAATTTCGACGATAGGATTTAAAAGCTGCGATCAGGGAAGGGAAAAATTTCAGGGAAGCTCCCTCGATTTCGTGTGGTTCGACGAAGAACCGCCCGAAGATATTTACCGCGAATGCAAAATGCGCGTTCTCGATAAATGCGGGGATATTTTCGGAACGATGACTCCCCTTAAAGGTCTCACTTTCATTTACGACGAAATTTATCTCAACGCGGGCGGCTCGAAAGAGGTATGGTACGAATTTTCCGAATGGGCGGACAATCCTTACCTCTCGCCCGACGAAATCCGCGAACTCACCTCCTCTATGTCCGCCGAAGAACTCGACTCCCGCCGTTTCGGCAGATTTTCGGCTTCTTCGGGGCTTGTTTATCCCGAATTCGACGAAAACGTTCACGTTATCGATCCTTTCGACGTTCCCTTCGATTGGCAGTGCAACATCTCCATAGACCCGGGGCTTAATAACCCCCTTTCCGCGCATTGGTACTGCGTGGATTACGACGACAACGTGTACGTTATCGCCGAACACTTCGAGGCGGGAAAGGACGTGGAATATCACAGCCGCAGAATGAAAGAGATATGCGAGGAGATCGGTTGGAGAAAGACTTCCGACGGACGGATACGCGCGCTTATCGATTCCGCCGCAAATCAGAAAACCCTCGCCGCTTTGAAAAGCGTTACCGAGCTGTTTTACGATTACGGGATAATCGCGAACCCCAACGTGAACAAGGATTTGTTTTCGGGGATTGCGAGGGTTAAGGAATATTTAAAAAACAAACGTATCTTCATTTTCCGTAACTGCGTCAATCTTATCCGCGAGCTGAAATGCTACCGCTGGGGAGACGGCGACGTTCCGAAAAAAACCGACGACCACTGTCTGGACGAACTCAGATATTTTATAATGTCGAGACCGCAGATAAAACCCGCTTCGCCGCAAATGACGGCAATTCAGAAAGACAAAGCGCGCCTTGCGAGAAAGATTTCAAAAAAACGCAAAGCCGCCAGATAAAATAAAAGACAAAATAAGAAAATTTTTGTCCTCTTCCGTCGGCTTCGCCGCCACGGCGGATTGTCCTCTTCCGTCAAATCTACGCGGAAAGCCGCTCGATTTGCCACCTTCTCCAAGGGGAGAAGGCAAGATTTTTATAGTTACAGAAATAAAAAAAACGGGCGAACGGTGTTCGCCCCTACCTGTTGGCACAATATAAATCGTAGGGGCGTTTCAATCGATCGCCCGCCATGGTGAAAATCACGTTTTATGCCGAATAATCGACTTATAGCGTGGTTTTTTCGTTTTGATCGGATTTTTTCGAGGAGATTATGAGCATAAGCGTAAACACCAGAATAATCACGGGATAAACCGTGGAAAAAAGCAATCCCGTTTTGATATCGGAGGACACCACGCCCGAAAGAGTGGGACCTATCGTACAGCCGACGTCGCCCGCCAAAGCCAAAATCCCGAACATTTTCGTTCCGCCGCCGCGGTAGTTTCTGCCCGCCAAGGCGTACACCCCGGGCCACATTATGCCGACGAACAACCCGCCGAAAGCTATCCCCGCAAGCGAAAGATACGGGGCTTTTGCGAGCGACGCTACGAGATACGAAGCCGTTAAAAGGACGCTGCTGCCCGTTATAAATCCTTTAAGATTCATTTTATCGCCGAGCATACCGTAAACCGTTCTCGAAACAGCCATACCGAACGCAAACAGGCAAGTTCCCAGAAGATCGCCCGTCGTTTTGCTTACGTTAAGGCTTATTTCGGCAAAATAGGAAGCCCACTGCGCTATAGCCTGTTCCGCCGCGCCCGATGCAATCATCAGAACTATAAATATAAAAAATCCTTTCATCGAAAAGATTTGTTTATAAGTCATCGGGTCGTCGTCGCCGTCAAGCGTTTCTATGGGGCATTTTGCAAACAAAATACTGTTTAAAACGGGCAAAACGGCTAAAATTATGGGCAGAAACATCCAATTGTCGATCGAAAACACGTTGAAAAACAACGTAGCCGCAAGCACGACGAAAATATGTCCCCAACAATAGAACGAATGCAAAAAGCACATCGCGCCCGATTTGTTTTTGAGGGGCAACGCCTCGATAAGCGGACTTAAAACAACCTCGACGAAGCCGCCGCCGATCGCCATGAAAAACGTCGCGATTAAAATTCCCGCGTAAGGCGGCATGCAATTCGGCAGAACTCCGAGGAAAACAAGACCCAACGCAGAACAACTCTGCGCTATAATCGTGCTTAATCTGTAACCGAGTTTTGTCGCGATGATCGCCGACGAACTGTCGACTAAAATCTGTATGGCGAAATTAAGGAAAACGATAAGCGTGAGCTGCCATTCGGCTATCCCGAACTGAACGGAAAATCTCGCGAACAGAAGGGGCGACAAATTATTTACGATCGCCTGAATAACGTAGCCTATATAACAGGCGACGAGGGTGGAATTATAGTTCTTCTTCATAATGCGTCAATTCTAACACAACCGATTTTTTAAAGCAAATCTTTTGTCGCAAAATCTTACTTTTTACGATTTATTTTCTTTTTTTTGATTTTTTTTGCGTAAAAACAAAAAATAACGGGATTTTCACTCATTTTGTTTGAAAAATATTTGACGATAATATATAATAATGTTCGGGAAGTCTTTACGTCTCCCAAATAAATCCAATCCACACGGAGAATTATATGAAAAAAATTGCAATCACTCTCGACAGCGCGTGCGATCTTTCCAAAGAACTCATAGAAAAATACGACTTTAAAGTAATTCCTTTCGGAGTTAATATGGGCGACAGATTTTTCTACGACGGAGAAGTTGACCCGCTCGAAATTTTCGAGTATGCCGACAACAACAAAACGCTCCCCAAAACCAACGCCGTGAACGAAGAAGCGTTCAAGGAGTTTTTCGAAAATATTCTTAAAGATTACGACGCTATTATTCACTTCGATATATCTTCCGATATGTCGAGCGCATACAACAACGCCGTGAACGCCGCGAAGAACTTCAAAAACGTTTACGTCATCGACAGCAGAACGCTTTCCACGGGTATTTCGCTTGAAGCTATTTATGCGAAAAAACTCACCGAAACGATATCTTCGCCCGAAGAAATCGTCGAAATGGTTAAAAAACGCATACCCAAGGTTCAGACAAGCTTTATCATCGAAAGGCTCGATTACCTCTATAAAGGCGGCAGATGCTCGGGTCTTGCCCTGCTCGGCGCAAATCTTCTCCGTATCAGACCCGAAATCGAGGTTATCGACGGAAATATGAAAAACACCGAGAAATTCCGCGGCAAAATGGCGGACTGCGTTACGAAATATTGCAGAGGCACGCTTGAAAAATACTGTCATCCCGACAAATCCGTGATTTTCATCACGCACAGCGTTGCGGATCCCGAACTTGTGGAAGCGGCGAGGGCGGTAGTTGCCGAATACGGCTTCGAAAACGTTTACGAAACGACTGCGGGCTGCACCGTTTCCAGCCACTGCGGCAAAAACACGCTCGGTATTCTCTATATCAACGACGCGGAATAAAATAAACCCGATATAAATTACGCGAAATAAAATAAACACGATATAAATTCGCTTTTTGCGGTATAAAAACCTCTTTTTGAGTCCATAATAGAAAAGGACTTGAAAGGAGGTCTTTTATATGCAGAATAAAAACGAAAGCATCAAATGCGACGTTTGCGATTGCGAACACAACTACCACGGACAAAATTGCACTCTCGGCACGGTTAAGATAACCTGCTCGGGTAAAAACTGCACTTGCTGCGGCGATTTCAACGATAAAAACAAGTAAATCGCAAAAATCGCAAAAACAAGCCGAAACGGGTTTTACACCCCTCGGCGCTCCACGAAAAAACCTGCTTCGGACATTTCCGCAGCAGGTTTTTGATGTTTTTACAAAATAAAATGCCGGTAATAGCAAGCAGAAGCTTCGTTTACTGCCCGCTATTATCAAAAACAGAAATTTTTTATTAGTTTTTTGAGGCAAAATAAGCTATCGCTTCGGCGTAGCCTGAAAAGCCTTTCCCTATGATAACTTTTTCCGCTTGCGGGGAGATAAAACTTCTTTTTCTGAATTCCTCGCGGGCGTTGACGTCCGTTAAATGAACCTCCGCCGTAGGGATTTTTACCGCCGAAAGCGCATCGGCAATCGCGATACTCGTATGCGTGTACGCGCCCGCGTTTATGATAATTCCGTCGTACTTTTTATATGCTCTTTGAATGAATTCCACGATATCGCCCTCGTGGTTGGAGCTTACGACTTTACACTTAACGCCCGCTTTTTTCGCTTCGGTTTTAATATATTTCACGAGGTCTTTATAAGTTTTCGTTCCGTAAACGTCGGGTTCTCTCACCCCGAGCATATTAAGGTTTGCGCCGTTTATCACGATGATCTTTTTCATATCTTAAAAACGCTCCCTATTATTTTCTCCGCTATTTCCTCTTTTTCGCCGTCGTTCTTGATTTTTACGTCGCCCGCGGCAATGTAATGCCCCTCTCTTTGCTCGAATAATCGACTTATAGGCGCACTTTTCGATAAAGGTCTTCCTTCGACGCAAAGCTTGTCGAGGTCTCTTTCGATATACGCGACAACGCCCGAAGACTTCAATTTAATAACGTTTTTTTCGTTTAAAATCGTTCCGCCGCCCGTAGCTATAACCGCTCCGCGAAGGCGCGATAACTTTTCGACGGCTGCGTTTTCGACATCCCGAAACCTCTTTTCCCCGAACTTTTCTATCGTTTCTTCGGGAGAAAAACCGGAAAGTTTTTCACAAATTTCGTCGGTATCGTAAAACTTCCTGCCGAGCTTTTCGGCAACGATTTTCCCAAGGCAGGTTTTGCCCGCGCCGGGCATTCCGACAAGAACGATATTGACCTCTTTTTCAAATAAATTCCTATAAGCGGCTTCGATATTTTCTTCCTCGAATTCCGCTTCGCCCCATAAAATTTCCGAATAAACGCCTTGCGCCGCAAGCATTTTAAGCCCGCCCGCCGCCTTTATCCCGAGTTTTTCGGCATTTAAAACAAGCCTCGTTCTGAAAGGGTTGTAAACGCAATCGAAAACGCCCGCAAGATTTTTAAACTTTTCAAGGCGTAACGGTTGCCCGTTTTCGTTCGGGAACATACCGACGGGCGTTGCGTTTACGAGAATCTGCGGGTCGATTTTTTCGTAAACGTTTTCATAATCGATTTCCCCGCTTCTCGAAACGACCGAGATTTCCGCCGCGCCGAGATCGAAAGCAAGTTTTTGCAAGGTTACGGAAGTTCCGCCGCTTCCGAGAACGGCAACGCGTTTGCCTTTAAGCTCTATTCCCGCGGAAGAAAGGGCTTTTTTCAAACCGAAATAGTCGGTGTTATAGCCTTTCAGTTTGCCGTTTTCGTTGACGATAGTATTCACCGCGCCTATGCGCCCCGCGATTTCGTCGATTTCGTCGAGATACGAAATCACCGTTTTTTTATAAGGAATGGTAACGTTTAAGCCGTCGAAATCTCTTTTTTGAAGAAAATCGCCCACATCGCTGCGCGAAAGTTCTTTAAGCTCGTAATTCAGCCCGAAAAGAGAGTGGATATCTTTCGAATAACTATGCGAGAGCTTTTCTCCGATAAGATAATACTTTTTCATATCGCAAACCGTTAAACCGTCTGTTTATACGCGCCGAGAAAATAGAAATTTTCGGACGAAACTTTGAGTTCGGACATTAAATTCAATGCTTCTTTCGTTGCGACGTCGCACTCGAATTCTATAAAAACAAGCGTTTTGAATACGTTTTTTGCAATACTTTTTATCTCCGTGACGTTATACGCCGCACCCGAAATCCTCGAAACGGGCATAAGCAGACTCCCCGGGCGATTATCGAGTTCGAGCGCGACCGAAACTCTGTCCGCGCCCTTATAAATCGCGCCTTCGGGAGACAAAACGACAAACTTGTTTTTCCCGCCCGTCGTGCAGGTATTTTCGCCGTCCGCATTCTCCGTTTCGATTGTTTTCACGATAAAAAGTCCGTTTTCGGCTATCGTTTTTATAACTTCCGCGCCGAAACAACCGTTTTCGCCCGCGGGCAGAACGCCAAATTCGCATAATCCGCTTTTCACGGCCTTTATCGCGCCGTCCGCGTTTTTAAAATCGGTGATAACCGTAACGGGGAAGCTTCTGCGAGCCGCATAGCGCGCTTTTTCGCCGCCGAACACGGCAACGGAAGCCGAAACTTTATCCGTTTGCTTCATATACCCCGCGATTTTTTGGCAAATTTCGGTGTTTTCGGCATAAAATTCGCTTTGATAAGCTTTGC
The DNA here is from genome assembly GCA_934247225.1 of uncultured Clostridia bacterium. Lineage (GTDB taxonomy): Bacteria > Bacillota > Clostridia > Christensenellales > Borkfalkiaceae > UBA10281. Next base: position 4,992 of record CAKQJE010000025.1, on the reverse strand, counting down.
TCAGCGAAAAAATATTCCTGTAAAGCAACGCGACGTACTTCACGAGTTCTTCGGGTTTATCTTTCGCCACTCTCGCGATAATTTCGTTTTCGCGTTCGAAAACGTTTATCGCAACGTTTTCGCGTGCTTTCACCTTACCGATTTCCTTGCACAAAAGCATTCTTTCGGTAAAAATTTCGCTTAACTTATCGTCTTTTTCGTCGATTTGTTCTCTTAAATCTTTAATATCCATTTTTTTGTTCGATTTCGTTCGTTTCGGCTGTCGGCTGTCCGTTATCGCCTGTCCGCCGCTTTTTATTTTGCCTGTTTACTTAAAATTTCGTCGAGAAGAGCTATCGCCGCCGCGCTTTCGACAACGGGTACGGCTCTTACGCCCACGCAGGCGTCGTTCCGACCGCAAAAACTCGTTTCGACGTTTTGCTTGTTTATAAGATCGACTGTTTTCTGCGGTCTGGAAATCGTCGGCGCGGGTTTTAACGCGGCTCTGAAAACAATATCGTTGCCGTTGGAAATTCCGCCGTCTATCCCGCCCGAAAAATTCGTAAGAAAAACGACTTTACCGTTTTCGTCAAAGCGCATACCGTCGTTTGTTTCGCTTGCATAGCTTTCCGAAAGCTTGTTTCCGAAGCCGAATTCCACGCTTTTGACTGCGGGAATCGCATAAGCGAGATAAGCGATTTTCCCTTCGAGTCCGCCGAAAAGCGAACCGCCGAGTCCCGCGGGCGCGTTTTTTACAACGCATTCGATTTCCGCCCCCACGCTGTCGCCCGAGCGTTTTGCCTTTTCGATTTCCGCAAGCATTTCGTCTGCGCCCGAAAGAGACGGGAAGCCGTTTTTATCGCAAAAAACGTACTCTTTATCGTTAAAAATCCCGTTTATATCGCCGTTATAATATCCGTTACCCTCGGCTTTACCCACGCGGACGAGATACGCGCGGATTTTTATTCCGAAGTTTTTTTCGAGAATTTGCTTGCAAATTCCGCCTAAGACAGAATAAGGCGCGGTCATTCTTCCAGAAAACTCGCCCCCGCCCGCAAAATCCGTTTCGCCCGAGGTCAGATACCTTACGTAATCTGCGTGAGAGGGTCTCGGAATTCCGACAAAGCGCGACTTTTCGGTATTTTTCGCGTCCTCGTTGAAAATCTCGCAAGTCAACTCGCCGTTTATTTTGCCGTTTGAAACCCCGCCCGAAAACACGGGTTTATCGCTTTCTTTTCTCTCGGTGGAGAAAAATTTGTCGGAGGGTTTGCGCCGCCGAAGAAATCTTTCAAGCTCATTTTCGTCGAACGAAAATCCCGAAAGTCCTTTTATTTTTACGCCCACGCTTTTTTCTCTCGAACCGCCGAAAATTTCGGCTTCGATACATTTTCCTTTAAACCGAGACATCGATTTTCCCTCCGAGACAAGTTATCGCTTTGAAAAAATCGGGATAAGACTTGTCGACTTTTTCCGCGTCCGTTATATAGCAAGCTTCTTTAAGTCCCGCGGCGGCGATAACTCCCGCCATAACCATTCTGTGGTCGCCGTAGCCGTTCAACATCGCTCCGCCTTTTAAATTTCCGCCGCGAATTATCAGGTCGTCCCCGCTAAGTTCTGCGGTTGCGCCGAGTTTTCCGCACATTTCAACGCAGGCTTTCACCCTGTCGCTTTCCTTGAATTTCAATCTCGAAATGCCTTTAAGAACGCTTTCGCCGTCGGCGAAACAAAGCGCGGCGCATAGGGCGGGAACGAGATCGGGAACGGACGAACAATTTATCGTCGCAGGCTTTATATCCCGTTTCTTCACTCTTACATAGTTTTTCCCCGCAGTAACTTCCGCGCCGATTTTTTTTAATATGTCAACGATTTCGCCGTCGCCTTGTTCGTCTTTTTCAACGCCCGTTACGGTTACGTCGCCGCAAACCGCCCCGAGGCACAAAAGATACGCCGAAGCGGAAAAATCGCCGTGACAAACGACTTCATCGGGGAGATTATAATCGCATTTTCCCTCGATAATCGACTTATAGCCCTCTTTTTTGTGTTTAATGCCCGCATTTGAAAGCACAGAGCAGGTCATATCGAAATAGCTTTCGCTAACGGGTTCGCCTGTGAACGCAATCGAACTCCTGCCCGATAAAAGGGACAAAGCAAGCGCGAGACCGCTTGCGTACTGCGAGGAAATCCCGCCCGACAAAACGTACTCGCCAAAGCCGATTTTCCCCGAAACGGAATACCCGTCCGCGAGTTTTTCTATCTTCGCGCCGTGACTTATAAGAACGGAAACAAGTTCTTCCACAGGGCGGGACAATAAGCTTTTTTCGCAAACAAACTTCGCTTTTTTTCCGAGCGCGGCAACGACGGGCATTAAAAATCTGAGCGTCGACCCGCTTTCTCCCGCATTTAAGACAAAAACTTCCTCGCCGAAGTTTTTTTCTATACCGTAAACGACGGCGTTTCCGTTTTCGATCGTTATTTTCGCGCCGAGAGCCGTCAGACAATCGCAAGTTCTCATAACGTCCGCCGACGAACCTATGTTTTTTACGACCGTACGCCCCTTTTTGAGCGCGGCAACGATAAGATATCTATGCGCGAACGATTTAGACGGCGGTGCGACAACCGAGCCGCAAGCCGCAAAAGGATAAACTTTAACCGTCATTTTAATATCTTCCACACCGTGGCAAGCGGCACTTTTTCTATTTTAGGCTCGCCCACACCTTTAAGCAAAATCATACTTATTTTATCGCCGTCGATTTTTTTATCGAAAATCATCCGCGATTTAACGTCTCTGAAATCCACGTCTTTTTCAAACGAAAAATCAAAAGGATAAACGCTTAAAAGCGATTTCATTTCGTTCACCGTTTGCGCGTTTAAACCGTAAAAGTCCGCCGATAAGTCGATTATCCGCTTAATTCCGTAAGCAACGCATAGTCCGTGAGAAAGCTCGTAATTCCTCTCGGCTTCGAGCGCATGCCCCACGGTATGCCCGAGATTCAAAAGCTTTCTGCCGCTTAACGGGCGTTTTTCGAACTCGTCCTTTTGAACAATTTTATTTTTTATTTCGACGCATTTGAAAACGAGATTTTCTATATCTCCCGTTAAATCTTCCGCCGAAACCGACTTATCCAAAAAAGCGTACTTCACGGCTTCGCCCATGCCGCTTTCTATTTCTCTTTGCGGCAGAAAATCGAAACACGACGAGTTTACATACACGAGCTTCGGGGAATAAAACGCGCCGACGAGGTTTTTTCCGTAAAGCGCGTCCACACCCGTTTTTCCGCCGACGGACGCGTCTATCGCGGACAAAATAGTCGTCGGACAAACGACGTAAGGAATGCCGCGCATAAATGTTGCCGCCGCAAACCCCGCAAGGTCGCTTACCGCCCCGCCGCCGACGGCGAGTATCGTCGAATTTCTGTCCGCTCCGTTAAGGCAAAGTTTATCGATAAGCCTTTTATACGCCGAAAAATTCTTGCATTTTTCACCCTCGGGAACGGTGATTTCGCAAATCGAAAAATCGCAAAGTTCGTCTCTTATTTCCCCCGAGAAAAGTTTTTTCGTGTTTTTATCGTACACGACGAATACTCTGTCGCTTTTTATAACGCCCGAAAGCTCTTCGCTCAATCCCGCGAAGGTATCGCTTAAAACATAACGATAAGTTTTTTTTGTTTTTATAACGGTTTCTCTCATTTTTATCTCCCGTTTCCGCGAAATCTCCGCAATCGCCTATGCCCGACAGGCGGACAAAACGCAGAAATTTCCGTATTTATGCCCGACAGGCGGATAAAACGCCGTAAGTTTTATTCACTATCTCCTTAAATTCCTCGGGCGTTACGGCTTGCGCGCCGTCGCAAAGCGCGTGAACGGGGTCGTTATGCACTTCTATCATAACCCCGTCCGCTCCGACAGCCGCCGCCGCGAGCGAAAGCGGCTTAACGAGCCGTTTAAGCCCCGAAGCGTGGCTCGGGTCGACAATAACGGGCAAATGCGTGCGTTCTTTCAAAAGCGGAATAACGCCTAAATCGAGAGTGTTTCTCGTCAGCGTTTCGAACGTTCTTATGCCCCGTTCGCACAAAATGACGTTCTTGTTACCCTCGGACATAATGTATTCCGCGCTTAGTAAAAGCTCGTCTATCGTGTTGACGAGTCCTCTTTTGAGTAGTACGGGCGCGCCGAGTTTGCCGACCTCTTTTAAAAGCTCGAAATTCTGCATATTTCTCGCGCCGATCTGAATTATGTCGACTCCGTCGAAATCGTCGACGGCTTTAACGCTCATAATTTCGGTCACTATCGGAAGTCCCGTTTCGGCTTTGGCTTTCTTTAAAAGTTTCAGGCCTTCGGTTTTAAGACCCTGAAAATCGTAAGGAGAAGTTCTCGGCTTGAACGCGCCGCCGCGAAGAGCGACAGCGCCGCATTTTTTAACGGCTTCGGCAATGCCTATGATCTGCTTTTCGCTCTCGACCGAACAAGGACCCGCGATAAACGCGTAATTATCCCCGCCGATCGTTTTATCCCCGACGGGAACGACGGTATTTTCGGGATGAAATTTTCTGTTGGTGAGCTTGTATTTTTCGGTCACTCTCGTAACGCTTTCCACAATCTCCATAGATTTTAAAAGGTCTTCGTCGATCTCGGAAACGTTCCCGAAAACGCCTATAACGATTCTCCCCGCATTCGGCTCGACGTTTACCGAAACGCCCTGTTTTCCGAGCCAGGCGAGAAGATTGTCAAGCTCTTTTTCGTCCGCGCCGTTTTTCACCGTGATAATCATAATAGTCTCCGTCGCGCGTTTTTCGCGCAAAAAATTTATCCTGCGTATTGGCTTATGCCAGCCAAGAACAACACAAACTTTGGTCTGACGGCGTATTTTTGACTAATACTGCGTTCCGCTCCCGTGTTATACATAGAGTATTAACGCGCTCGCGCGCCTTGTCTTAGTCTAAAAATTCGCCGTCAGACTCATAGCCGAGAAGAACCTCTGATAAACTCGCCTTGAAGCCGTTTTTTCTATGCTTT
>CAKQJE010000024.1 GCA_934247225.1 uncultured Clostridia bacterium | reverse complement strand
TATGACGTTTGCGGAACAAAGTATTAGTCTGAAAACACGCCGCAAGACCGAGGTTCGGATTATTCTTGGCTGGCATACCGCCACTGACTTTGTATATCTTCATAATTCCGCCCGAGACGGTCGATGCTGAGTATATGTATCACGTCGCCTTTTTTCAGTTTGCGAAGCAGTTTCTGATACATAGGGCGATTGAAATCCTTGCCCGACTGCTTATCTTTATATATCCGTTCTTCCGAAATTCCGAGTTTTCTCATCGCAACCATTTGCCGTTCCTCGTTCTGGTCGACAGACAACACCCGAACATACCCGTATTCGCTCGATTTCCTTTCCTCCGTGGTTTAATGATTTTTTAATATACATAATATATATAAATTTTTCAAAGGTATATAAAAGATATGTAAGTTTTAAAGGTGTAAAGCCTTCTCTTTTTGAGGAAGACCTTCTGTCCTCTTCCGTCGGCAAGTGAAAAAGCGGGCGATCAATGATCGCCCGCCTCATTATGAGAGTGAATTATATAAAAATATTTCCGCATTATATACATTTCCGCATTACGTATTATATATATATTTCCGCTAAAATTATATATATATTTCCGCTAAAAAATATTTCCGCAGAAAATCCGCAGAAAAAAAGACAGGTTTTTAGCCTGCCTTTTTCGGTGTATATTATCATTTTTCGTATATCCGTCTGTTTTTACTTTCTTTTCGTGTATATTATTCTGAACGTCGTGCCTTTGCCTATTTCCGAGTCGGTTTCGATTCTCAGATCCAGAAGTTCGGCAATGCGCTTTACCGTAGCCAACCCTAAACCGTTGCCGTGCGTCGTGCGGGATTTCTCGGCGCGGAAATATTTATCGAACATCCTGCGCCGCGTTTCCTCGTCCATTCCCACGCCGCTGTCGCGAACGGTGACGACGACTTCTTTCCCTCTTTCTTCCAAAAATACGCCGACGTTTCCGTTTTCGGGCGTGAATTTTACGGCGTTATCGATAATATTTATAAAAAGTCGGCTTAAAAGATCCTCGTTGGAAACTATTCTGCAATCGCCGACGTCGGCTTCGATTTCTATATTTTTCTTCTCCCAAGCCGATTGCAACAGTAAAATACATTGCCTGAGCATTTCGGAAAGGTCGAATTCGCTTAAAGTCACGTCCAGACGGTTGTTCGCGAGCCTGTCGAGCATAAGCGTGCCGGCGGTAAGGTCGATAAGCCTGTCCGACTCCGAAACGATAACGCTTAAATACTCCTTTTCCTCTTCTTTCGTCGCCTCGCCTTTCGCGATAAGCTTTGCGAAACCCCTTATCGAAACGATAGGCGTTTTTAGCTCGTGCGAAAAGTCGTTTATAAAATCGTTTTTGGTTTCTTCCGAGCGTTTGAGCGCAAGCGCGACCGTTTCGAGCGCGTTCGCCGCTTCCTTATACTCCCCCGTAACGTCGCCGAGATAAATCTCGTAATCCCCCGAGGAGATTTTCGCAACCGCTTCGTAAATGCTTTTAAGCGAAGCTTTGCGATTTTTGTATCTGACAAAGCAAAGCGAAAAATTTATCGCGAAAACGCAGCAGAACAAAAATGCGAAAAAAAGTATTCCGAAGGGCATATTAAATGTAATCGCGCCCGCCTTTTCTAAAACGAGAACGACTAAAAACCCGAACAGACACGCCCCGCCGCACGAAAGCGCCGAAAAGACGAGTTCGGAATATTCGCCCTTTCTCCCCTTACGCATCGGTCTTCACCGCCTTGTATCCAAGTCCTCTGACGGATTTGATTTCGATCGATTTAACGCCCGAAAGCTTTTCCCTGATACGGTTGATATGAACGTTTAATGTGTGGTCGTCTCTTTCGGAAGTACCCCAGATGTCTTCCATAAGTTCGTTTCTCGTGAAAATCTTTCCGAGCGAAGAAAGGAGCTTGAAAAGAAGCAGAAATTCCTTCTGCGTAAGCTCCACGGGCGACCCGTTCACCGTAGCCATCATCTGTGAAAAGTCCAGCGATAAGTCGTTAAACTGCAACTTTTGCTCCGAAGGAGACTTGCATCTTCTGAGCAGCGCCTTTATTCTTAACAGCAATTCTTCCTCGTCCACGGGCTTTGTCATATAGTCGTCCGCGCCGACCATAAATCCGTAATGTTTGTCGGACGGAGACTGTTTTGCGGTGACGATTATTATCGGCACGTCCTTGTCCATACGGCGTATGGTTTCGGTAAGGCGGAAGCCGCTCGCGTCCGGAAGCATAATGTCCGCAAGCACGAGATCGGGTTTTTCCGTCTCGAAAAGTTTAACCGCTTCGGTCGACGAAAAAGCGGATATGGGTTTATATCCGCCGTTTTTCAAAACGATAGTCATCAATTTATTGGTCGGGATATCGTCCTCGACGACAAGTACTGAAAACATTCTGCCACCTTCCGATCAGCCGAAAAGTACAAAATAAAAGAATAAAGTATCGGCTGTCGCTTTGATATTATATCACAAACGCGCGTTTTTTCAAAGCGTTTATGTGAAAAGATAATTAAAATGATGAAATGCGAAAAAAAACGAAAAATTGTCGCCCTATTTTATTTACTAATAAACGTTTTGATGATAAAATCAAGACAACGAAAACGAGGAAATTACTAAAATGTTAGAATTAAACGATATCGTAAAGGAATACTACACGCAAGACGAAACGGTCAGGGCGTTGAAGGGGATAAGCGTTAAATTCAGAAAAAGCGAGTTCGTGTCGGTACTCGGACCTTCGGGTTGCGGAAAAACCACGCTTTTGAACATTATCGGCGGACTTGACAGATACACTTCGGGCGATCTCGCGATAGACGGGCGAAGCACTAAGCTTTACACCGACAAGGATTGGGACGCATACCGCAACCACTCCGTGGGATTTGTTTTTCAAAGCTACAATCTGATTCCGCACCAGACGGTTGCCGAAAACGTAGAACTCGCGTTGACCCTTGCGGGCGTTTCAGCCGAAGTCCGCCGCGAAAAAGCCAAAAAAGCGCTCGAAAAAGTGGGACTCGGCAACAAACTGAACGCAAAACCCAACCAACTTTCGGGCGGACAAATGCAAAGGGTCGCAATCGCCCGAGCGCTCGTGAACGATCCCGAAATAATCCTTGCCGACGAACCGACCGGCGCACTCGACTCCAAAACGAGCGTGCAGATCATGGATCTTCTCAAAGAAATTTCGTCCGAAAGGCTCATCATTATGGTAACGCACAACCCCGAACTTGCGGAAAAATACTCTTCGAGAATAATCCGTCTTTTAGACGGCGAACTCGTTTCCGACGACAAACCCGTAACCGACGAGGAATATGCCGCGGAAATAGCCGAAATCGAAAGGGAAAAAGCCGAAAAGAACGTAACCGACGGCAAAAGCAAAAAAAGGAACAAGGACGAAAAGCACGAAAATCGCAAAACGTCCATGAGTTTTTTTACCGCGCTTTCTTTAAGTTTCAAAAATATGCTTACGAAAAAGGCGAGAACGATCCTCGTTTCGTTCGCGGGAAGTATCGGAATAATCGGGATTGCGCTCATATTGTCGCTTTCGAGCGGATTTCAGAATTATATCGACCGCGTTCAGCGGGACGCGCTTTCCAACTACCCGATAACGATAACCAAAAAGTACGCCGATTACTCGTCTATGATGCAAGGCTCTTCCGACGCTACTCAGACAGGTAAAGGCGAAAGATACCCGAAATCGACCAAAATCACCGTAAACAACGCCATTTCGGATTTATACAATCAATTCCGTCAGGGCAGCAAGGACAACGATATAATAAGTTTTAAAAATTATCTCGAAACGGCGGATTACGACAAGACTAAAATCACCGCCGTGCAGTACACTTACAACGTGAATTTTACCGTTTACGGCGAGGATAAAATCGGCAAAAAGGAATACACGCGTTTAAAAAGCCCGATAGAAGCGATGGTCGAAATGTTCAGAGACCAATCCTCCAACCCGTTCGCGACGGCGGAAGTGGCGGATATGTATTTCCCCGTATGGAGCGAAATGATTAACAGCGAAACGCTCATTCAAAGCCAATACGACCTTATCGACGGAAAATGGATAAATTTCGACAGCGACAGCGAAATTCTTCTTCTCGTGAACAGTTACAACGAAATTCCCGATTACGTTCTGACGGCGCTGGGACTTAAAAAGCAATTCGAAGCGGGTTCTTCTCTCGATCCCGACAGTTCGGGAGAAGAAAGCCCGACGTATCAGACAAGCGATTTTATAGGACTCGAATACACGCTTTTCACTTCTCCGTTTTCCTATGAAAAACAGTCCGACGGACTTTTCAAAGCAACGGAAGACGAGGCGAAACTCGAAGAATTATCGAAAGCAAACGGCAGAAAAGTGAGAATCGCGGGCGTAATCCGCCCCAAAGCAAGCGTTTCGGCGACGTCGATACAAGGTTCGCTTGCCTACGGGCGCGGACTTACCGAAGCGTTGATGCGGGATATGAAAAAAGCGGAAGTCGTCAAGGCGCAACTCGCAAGTCCCGACAAAAGCGTTCTCGACGGTATGAAGTTCCTCGCGACCGATATGAATACGGTTCTTTCGAAAGTCGGTTACGCCGACATAGACGACCCCGCGAGCATTTCGATTTACGCTTCGTCGTTCGAAAATAAAGATTACGTCGAAGAACTGATAAAAAAATATAACGAGGGCGTGGACGAGGACAGACAAATCCGTTACACCGATTATATGGGAATTATGCTTTCCTCCGTAACGGACATCGTCAACGCGATTTCGTATGTTTTAATCGGTTTCGTGTCGGTTTCGCTTATAGTTTCCTCGATAATGATAGGAATAATCACTTACATTTCCGTTCTTGAAAGAATTAAGGAAATAGGCGTTTTAAGAGCTTTGGGAGCTTCCAAACGCGACGTTTCGAGGGTTTTCAACGCCGAAACGCTTATAATCGGCTTCGCCGCCGGCGTTATGGGCATAATCGTAACGATTATTCTCGACATACCGATAAGTCTGATAATTCATTCGCTTGCGGGGATTTCGAACGTAGCTTCGCTTCCGTGGGCGGGCGCGCTCATTCTCATTGCGATTTCGATGTGCTTAACGCTTATCGCGGGGCTGATTCCGTCGAGACTCGCCAGCAAAAAAGACCCCGTTATCGCCCTTCGTTCGGAATAATTCTTAAAATAACAAATCGGTTTAAAAATATCGGAATATACTGCGGGGCATACGTATGCAGGCATAAGAAAAGTATAAAGCGAGATATAATGCGAGCCGAGATATAATGCGAGCCGAGGAGAAATCGCTTCGGCTCGCATATTATTTAAAACATAAAAACTCGCGATACGGCGGATTTATCGTCCGAAAAAGACGAGATCCTCCGTTATCGCGAGTATGTAATAGCCGTAAACGCCGAAATTTAAGCGATTTTATACGCGAAGTTAAGCCGCCCCGCGGGAGCCGCTTCGCCGCTGACGTAAAAAGCGTCGGCATTCAGAAACTGACTGAGATTGTCCGTTATTTTGAGCTGAATTTCCGTTCCCGCAGAAACGCCTATCGCCGAAAGCGGTATTTCAAAGAAAATATAATTTCCCTGGCGGAAATATTTAGCCGCGCCTGCGTTTTCAAGCGTTGTCCCGTTTAACTTCTGCACGGAAGTCGCGCCGTTTTCGTCAATCGTTTTTTATAAAACAAACATTTCGTTTTTGTTTGAACAACGCGTTTTTATCAGGCAGAAAAGGCGTCGCCGAAAGAAAAAAGGCTTTTCCGCGCGGAATTTGTTTTCCGCACGGAAAGCCCTTTGAATTTTCACTCCGATAAAAGCCCCGAAACAAAGAGCTTAACCGCTTTTTTCTGTTTATCGTTAAGCCTCGCGAACGCCTCGAAAACGAGTTTTTTATCCTCGGATAAGTCGCTCGCTTTAACGACGGTCACGTTCCCGAAGTCGTCTTCTCTGCCGACCGGATAATCTATCGAACATTCAAAGAAATCGCAAAGTTTTTCCATTGTCGCAATACTCGGTTCAAGTTCGCCGCGCTCGTATTTTCCGATGGCGGTCTGGTTATAACCGAGAATTTTCGCAAGCTCCGCCTGACTTAAACCTTTTGACAATCTCAACTCTTTTATTTTCTTCATAAATGCTCCGCAATTTTATTTCAGCCTGTTTTGAACATCAAAATAATTCGTACGGCTTACGATAATTATAATCCGTTATGGATAGACAAGCAAGCGAATTAAACTAAAAATATTCGAAATTATCTGCCGAGGCGTTTTTCTATGCCGCGCTCCTCGTCGTAACGAGCTAAACATCTGAGATATTTTTCGGAGAGAACAAACAAATACCTTTCCCGCTGAACGTAATCGAGAGAATAAAAAAGCTTTTTGTCCATAAGCCTGTCGAGCGCGTCCGAAGGCTTTTCGCCCTCTTCGTCCAGCATAGCTTTTACTTCCGCGTAAAACTTTTCTTCGTCCTCGGCGGGTTTGTTCACCGACCTTACGATCATTTTTCTGAAATAATTTTCAACGCCCAAAGCGGCGATGCCTTCTTCTTCGGCTTTTTTGACGCCGCTTTCCACTTCCCTGCGATAATCTTCCCAGAACCTCGATTTCAAGCGTTTTTTAGCCTCTTTCGCCGCCGATTTGATACTTTTCGCAACAGCCATAATTATTTACTCCTTATAAAATAGATTTACTTTATCGGGGTAAAAAAAATACACCCGAACATTTCTTCGGATGTAAATAAACTTAAATTTTAAGTTTTATCGAAAAGCGTTTGCCGTTAAATCAGCCTTTAATACTTCTCTTTCTTGCAGCCTCCGCCTTCTTTTTACGTCTGACGGAAGGTTTCTCGTAATGCTCTTTGCGGCGCAAATCACCGATTATGCCGTCTCTCGAACACTTTCTCTTAAATCTGCGGAGCGCGTTGTCAAGCGACTCGTTTTCACCGACTCTGATAGTGGACATATCCTCAACCCTCCTTTGCCCATAGGCTCAGTGTTAAAAGCGAACAAATTATAGCAAACAAGTAAAATTATGTCAAGCATTTTTCACCAAAAAATTATTTTCGACGGATTTCGCCGCATAATTTACCTCATAATCCGATTATTTATCAAAAATTTATCGAAAAACCCGACTTTATGCGGGTTGCCAACCCATTTTCTGTCCCGAAAGAATATGAATATGCAGGTGCGGCACGGTTTGCCCCGCGTCGTCGCCCTGATTTATAACGAGCCTGTAACCGCCGCCGAGTTCAAGCAAATCGGTAAGCGACGATATGGTTTTCAAGATTCTTCCGAGCATTTCGCCGTCTTCCGCCGTCATTTCGGCAAGGTATTTGAAATGTTTTTTGGGGATTGCGAGAAAATGATTTTTAGCCTGCGGGTTGATATCCCTTATGATGATAAAATCGTCGTTCTCGAACACTTTGTTTACGGCAATTTCGCCGCCTGCGAATTTACAAAACAAACAATCTTCCATAATTTTCTCCTTTTATTTCATTATTATTCCGCTATTTCCGCCAACGCGCCGTCTTTAAACGGCTCGATGAGTTTCACTTTGAGTTTTTTTCTTATAAAATCCGATTTAACGTAACAACGCACGTAATTTTCGGTGTAGCCGACAAGATAGCCGTCCTCGATCTCTTCGGGAACGAGATAACGGATTTCGCCGATATTTTCGGCGATATACTTGCTTTTAAGCTCCTTTTTAAGCGCGAGCATTCTTTCCGTTCTCTCGGCTTTGACCTCGTGCGGAATTTCTTTGAGTTTCGCTCCGACCGTGCCTTCTCGCTTAGAATACGGGAAGCAATGGATATCGGCAAACCCCGCCTTTCTCGCCGTTTCGAGCGACTCGTTAAAATTCTCTTCCGTTTCGGTGGAATAGCCTGCTATTATGTCGGTGGTGAGCGCGGCGGACGGGAAATATTTTCTTATCAGTTCGCACTTCTCCAAAAATTCTTCCGCCGTGTAACGGCGATTCATACTCTTTAAAACAGCCGTCGATCCCGATTGAAGCGACAGGTGAAAATGCGGAGCGAAATCTTTGAGCTTTTTAAGCGAATTTAGGAATTCCTCCGTTATGACGTTCACTTCCAGAGAACCGAGCCTTATGCGGCAATCAACGTCTGTAAGTCGGTCTATAAGTTCTTTAAACCCCAAATTGTTGTAATTATAGGACGAGAGATTTATGCCCGTTATAACCGCTTCGAGCGGGTTTAAAGCCTTGATTTCCTTAACGGCGTTTTCGGGATTTCTCGAACGCACCCTGCCCCTTAAATAAGGAATAATGCAGTAACTGCAAAAGTTGTTGCAGCCGTCCTCGACCTTGATAAACGCCCTCGTTCTGTCCGATCTTTCGGGAATAAACTCCTCGTAATATTCGTCTTCATGGGCGATGTTTACCCCCTCGGAATCGAGCATCGACAAGATTTTATCCTTTGATTTCGCGCCCGTGACGAGCGTTACGCCCTTTTTCTTCAAAAAATCCTCGGGAACTTTCTGCGAAGCGCACCCCGTTACTATTATTTTCGCGTTTTCGTTGAATTTTCTCGCCCTCGCGATTGTCTGGCGGGATTTCTTTTCCGCTTCGGCGGTGACGGCGCAGGTGTTTATAACGTACAGATCGGCGTAGCTTAATTCTTCGCTCGTTTCGTAGCCTTTTTCTTTAAGACCGGAGATAAGCGACTCGCTTTCGTAACTGTTCACCTTGCAACCGAGCGTGAATACAACGGCTTTCATTTCCGATCGTTCTCCCCGCCCTTTTTTCTCATAACGAGAGCTATCCATTCGCCCTCGTCTTTTCTGTCCTCTAAAACGAAATCAATCGACGAATACCTGTCTATAACTTCGTTAACGCGGCTTTTTATAATTCCGCTCATAACCATAACACCCCCGTTTTTAACGTGTTTGGGGATAGATTCGGAGAGGATAAGAAGCACGTCCGCGGTGATGTTCGCAAGCACGAGATCGCCCGTTATGTTCTTGTCGTCCAAAAGATTGTTAAGGTCTACTTCGCACTTATCCGCAACGCCGTTTATCTCGCAGTTATGTTTTGCGGACTTTACGGCGACGTAATCTATATCGGTCATAACGACCTTTTTCGCGCCGAGTTTTGCGGCGGCTATGCCGAGAATTCCGCTGCCCGTGCCTACGTCTATAACGGTCTCCGCTTCCGCGATATATTTCTGCATAAGCGAAATAACCATCGACGTCGTTTCGTGTTCGCCCGTGCCGAAAGCCATATTGCTGTCGATAATAACTTCTATCTGCCCCTCTTTCGGTTTTCTCTCTATCCAGGCGGGGCAGATAAGCACGTTCCCGAGTTCTATCGGGCGATAATGCTTACGCCAGATCTCTATCCAATCGTCGCCGTCGACCACTCTTCTGACGGTCTCCAAACTCCCCGTTTCGATATTTCCCTTGCAGTTTTCTTTCAAAGTTTCGAGGTCTGCGTTGATTTTTTTAACCGTTTCGTCGGTTATATCGAGAGGGATATAGGCTTTAACGAGCGTAACGTTTCGGTTAAGCTCTTTCAAAACGGCGTCGTCTACGTAATCCCAGGTGGATTTTCTGTCGTTGATAAGCTCGGCTACGTCCAGAACGTCGGATATCGCGACGCCGTAATTTGTATAATTCCACATAATGTCCGCAACGAGTTCCTGACAAGCGGAAGTCGTGGACACTGTAAGTTCGGTAAATTTCATATATTCTCCTCTTTATCAAGCGAAAAGCCCGAGATACCAATCAAGACCGACGGTAACCAGGATAAGGTACGCAAGGTAGATAACAAGCATAACGATTCCCTGCCAGCGTTTGAATTTCTTGCATATAGTCGTGGGAACGACGGCAATCAACGTAACGAGAACGGCAACGGGGAAATCGAGATAAATATTCTGCGCCGAAACAGGCAATTTCCCGCCGTAAACAAAGGAACAGACGGCGAGAATAAGCGTGGTATCTATAACGTTCGCGCCGATTACGTTGCCCACGGACATATCCGACTGCTTTTTGACAAGCGAGGTTATCGCCGTTACAAGCTCGGGAAGAGAGGTGCCGACGGCGACGATCGTAACGCCGATCACGGCTTCCGAAACGCCCCAGGACGAGGCGATCGCGCTTCCCTTATCCACGAGAAGCTGCGAGCCGAAAACTATGCACGCCGCGCCGAAAACAACGCGCAAAATGTTTAAAACTATTGATTTTTTATCGGTCGCGACGGCTTCCGAAGAGACTTCCGCGGCTCCCGAAGCGGAGCCTATCGTCGGCTGTTTTTTCGCCGAACGAATATTTTCCGCGATATAAAGCGCGAAAATAGCGATAAGAACGATTGCGCCCGCGATCGGAAAATTTCCGCCGAGCGAAAACGCGAACAGCGCAAGGAGAGCGGCTAAAAGCAAAAACCCCTTGGGGGCGAAGCTTTTTCTTTCCGCGGCGATCGGCATAAACGTTATGCTGACAGCTAAGATAAGCGCGGTGTTACAGATAACCGAACCTATTCCGTTACCTATCGCCATGCCGACTTTATCCTGCGAAGCGGCTATATAATTTCCGACGCCCGAAACGAGAATCGTATGCCCCTCGACGGCTGCGATCGTGGAAACGATTATCTCCGGCAAGGTGGTTGCAAGGCTCACTATCGTTGCGCCGATAATAAATTTGGGGATTTTGGTTACCTCCGCAATCCACACGGCTCCGTCCACGAACCAATCCCCGCCCTTAACGATAAGGACGACGCCCACGACGAACAACAAATACATCACTATTTTTTCCATAGTATATTGCCTTTCAAAAAAATCATATGTAGTCGTAAGAAATGATAGCATTTTATCGCGCGAAAGTCAATCGTTGCCGTACCTTAGTTTGTGTTATTCTCGCAAAGCTTAAAAAAACAAGCGATAAATTTTTAAATCATATTTGACAAATTAAAAATTTTAAGGTAAAATATCTGCAAATCGTGTTGCCGCAGAAATACACTTCTCAGGCGTAAGTCCGGATTTAAAATTCTTAAATTCGGGCTTTTATTATGCCCGACAGAACGTTACTGTTTTGTCGGAAAAGCCCGAGGGAAACGAAACAACCTGTGGTCTGACAACGTATTTCCAACAGATACGGTGTCAGACTTGCAAGCAACCAAAACGCCGCCGCGAAGAATTTCGCGGCGGCGTTTAAAGTTTTTAAATTTTAAATCAGTCTGCCAAAATAAGGTGACCCGTTAAAAGCATGTAGATGAAATCTATCACGCCGAGGAACCAACCCCAACCTACAAGAAGGAAGACAAGGAACACAACGATGTGAACCACGCTCTTGGTGCGAAGCATAACCGAAAGTCTTACAAGACACTCAACGACCCAACCTACGATGGGAATGAGAAGAAGTATGGCTTTCAGAAGTACCGATTGACTGTTAAACCATTTGTCAAATTTCATTTTACTCTCTCCTTTTAATGTTTATTTGACATACAAATAAAGTATACTTTATAAAATCCGTTTAGTCAACGAAATTTCAAAGGTTTTCGAAATCCTTTTCGTTTTTCTTTATCTTTTCGGTTTTTCGTTATGTTTTAAAATCCGTATTCACACCCGACCGCGTATTCGTCCGCATTAAAACGTTATCATATTACTGTAATAACCTTCCACGCCGTACTTTTTACCGTACTCTGTCAGAAACGCGAGCCAGGTTTCGTAAGCTTCTTTGGGGACGCTTATCTGAGTTTCTCTAAGCGTTTCGTCGAACATACAGAAGAACACTTCCTTTCCCATTTCAGGCGGAACGGTTCCTTTAAAGGTAACGCTTTCCAGACCGTAACCGTACATAAACGCGTAATCGTCTATATATTCCACGCTTGCGGAAATTGTTACGTTGGCATACGTGCTGTCTGCAAAAGCGTAAGAATCGATTCTCTTTACCGTATCGGGAATCACAAGGTTCGTAAGACTGAACATTCTAAGCGCCATAGTTCCGATTTCTGTCAACGTGTAATCTCCCGTTTCGGGGAGAACAAGTTCGGTTGCGGCGGGATCGTATGGAATCTGAACCAGTTTAAGCTCGTTACCGCCGAGTTTTTCATACAACCAGCCGCCGAACGCAACGTATTTGGGGTTGTCTTTTTCCACTTCGAATTTCATAACGTCGTTCACGCGGAAAACTGCGTTTCCTGCGTAATCGGTTACCGAAGCGGGAATCACGAACGTGTCTGTTTCCATATAAAGAGAGAAACTGCTGAGCTTTTTGAGATTGCACCCGTTGGGGAAAATCAGACCTTTCGCGCCCTCCGCTCTCAGCACTATCGCGTTATGATAATCGTCTATAAGAAGCCATTTGTCCGCGCCGTCGTACGCGTCGATTTCGGTCAACGTCGAGGGGCAACTGATATCTACCATCCCGAGAGTTTTTTCTCCAAGGAAATTTCCGTCGTCGTCATAGACATATATAGAGCCTCCCGAGCTGAGGAATCCCGCCGGCAAACTGCGGACGCCCTCGGGCAATACGAGGTGACGGATAAAGTTCGCTTCGAAAAAGGCGTAAGGATGAAACGCCGTAACGCCGTCCGGCACGCGGAAAGTATCGGTAACGTATTTATCGGTATTTTCAAGCAGTTCTTTGCCCGATACGCCGCTTAAACAGGAAGCGTAAACCATAAATGTGTCGCCCGCCTTGCCGTTGTATTCCGGGCCTGTACCTCGTTCAATCAACGCTTTATCTTCATAACTATAATATTTATCGCTGTTAGTAACGACAATGGTATCCAACTTCCAGTAACTTGCGTCTGCCCAGAAAGCCATAAATCCGACGTATTCCACACCGTCGAGACGGACTTCTTTAATGCCCGTATCGAAGAAAGTGTTGTCGCCGATATATTTCAGACCCGAAGGAAGCGTGAAGGAATCGCTTTGAGAAATCGCATAACTATGCGAAAACGCGCCCTGACGCAACTCTTTCAGATTTTCTTCCGAAGCCGAACCTTTGGTCTGATAAACGGTTTCGCTACCCTCGATTTTGCGTACAGTTCCGCGGAAATCGTATTCACTGATTCCCGAAGAATAGAAGCAAGCCGAACCGATGGTGTCGATATCGCCTCTGAAAACAAGAGTTTCCACATCGTATTCTCTATAGAAAACGGCGGGATAAATGTATTTTACGTCGGCGGGAATCGAGTACGAAGAATAAGTTTCGCCGTCGACCGTTTTGCCGTCGAAATACACCAACGTATCGCTGTTTCCGGTGTAAATTGCTCCGAGTTCGTCCTGATAATATCCTTTGCAATCGTCGCTGAGAACTATTCTTCCGTCAAAACTCGTCATAGCCTCGGGAAATTCCCCGAAACCTAAAAACGCGTACGGTTCTATATACTTCACGGTTTCGGGAAGTTCAACCCGGGCGTTCGAATAAAGAAACGCCAGAGAATAAATTTCTTCCAGCCCCGCAAACTCTATTTCCTTGATTTCCTGTTGCATAAACGCGTAAGCGTCCACAACCTTTATGCTTTCGGGAACGTAGAGATAAGTTAAACCCGCTAATTCTCCGAGATTTTCAAAATGAGCGAATCCGTAAGCGCCGATTTTAGACACGGGTTTACCGTTATGCTCGTACGGCAAACCGTATTCGCCGCCGAAATCGAAATCGGTGAAATCTTTATCTTTCTTCACCGCTATTTCGTAAGTACCGTCATCGAGCAAAGTGAAGTTAAACATATCCTCGGGCAAAGATTTGTAATCGTATACAGCCGTAACCGTCACGTCTTCGGTAACGCGGCTGACGTCCGTATCCCACCCCTTAAAGGTGAACAACCGATTTTTCGTATGATGGGTCGGGGTTACGGAACTGAGATCCGCCTTTTCGCCGTAAGGAACGGTCAACGTTTTCAGAACCGAGCCGTCGGAATTCACAACCGTAACGGTATATTCTTTAGCCGTAAACACGGCGGTAAGCGTAAGATTATCGGTAACCGGCGCGCCGAAGTCGTAAGCGACAGCGCCGTTCATCCAGACTAATTCGTAGCCTTCCTTTTTATAATCGGGAGCTTTTACGGTTTCTCCCTCTTCGACAACCACTTCCGCAACGGCGGTATCGCCGTCTTTAAACACAACGTTGAAAGTCTTCGCTTTGCCGAAAACGATAACGAATGCCGCGCACAACGCGAGCGCCGCGACGAAAATCGCAAATAACGCCAAGTTTTTTCTCTTTTTCATTTGTACTCCTTTATCGGCATTCCGACAGGATTTACGGCTTTTCTTTTTGCCGGTTAGTCCTGTTTTTATCGCCGACGCTGCATAAATATGCATCAAAGTATATACGCATCGGCTCAAAATGTCAATAAAATACTACAAATTTCAAAGTTTCTAATTTTTTATATATACGCTAAAAAATTTTTATATTTCCGATTTTTTATACAAACATTAAAACGTGTTTATGTTTCAAAGATTTTCGAAATAGTTTTCGATAAGCTCGTATAACTCGTCGGCTGTCGATGCAAAAACAGTCGCCCCGTTCTTTTCGAGAAGCTCTTTTTCTCTGAACCCCCATAACACGTTTATGCCGAAAAGTCCCGAATTATGCGCGGTGAGAGTATCTACCTCGCTGTCGCCCACATAAACGGCTTCACGTTTTTCCACGTTCAAAGCTTTAAGAACTATTTCCACAGGCTCTTTATCGGGTTTGGTTTTAACGCCCTCTCTCTGCCCGTAAACGTAATCGAAAACGCCGTCGCCGAAAAATTTGCGGATAACCTCGGTCGTTCCGTCCTGCGGTTTGTTGGAAACAACGGCGGTGAGATAACCTTCCTTTTTAAGTCTTTTCGGGAGCTCGGTCATACCGTCGTAAACACGAGTTTTGGGGCTTCCGCAAAAGTTATACGAATCGTTGTAAAACTTCACGATCTCGTCGAAATTATCGGGCATTGCGCCTTTTAAAGACCTTTCTATGAGAACCCTCGCGCCGTTCCCCACAAATCTTCTCGCCTCGTCGGCGGTTATTTCGGGATAGCCGAATTTCCGCATGGTTTTATTTACGTTGTCCTCTATGTCGGGCACGGTGTTCGTTATCGTGCCGTCAAGATCGAAAATTACGCATTTTTTCATATTTTACATTCTCTCCGGAACTTTTATGCCCAAAAGCGTAAGCGCGGACGTTATCACCGTGAGCGCGGAAGAGCAAATCGCAAGTCTGAAATTAGTCGTGTTCTCGTCTTCGCCGATAATTTTATGGTCGAAATAGAATTTATTGAACGCCGAAGCGACGTCTATCGCGTAACGCGTGATAAAGAACGGCTCGAGTTTTTCCGCCGCAGCTTTAACGACGTCGGGGAAGGTCGAAAGAAGAGAAACAAGTTTATATTCGTCCTCGTTGATTTCCTTTATCTCGTAACTGCCGCCTTTTCCGCCCTTTCTTAAAACGCTCTTTATTCTCGCGGCGGTGTACTGAACGTAAGGTCCGGTTTCGCCGTCGAAATTAAGGATTTTGGAATAGCTGAACGCGATATCTTTTATCTTGCTGTTGGAAAGCGCGCCGAAAACGACCGCGCCCGTTCCGACCTGTCTCGCGATATTTTCCTTATCCTCGAGGTCGGGGTTTTTCTGCTCTATGATTTCAAGGCACTTCTCGTGGCACTTTTTCAGAACGTCCTCAAGGAGAACGACCGTGCCGTTTCTCGTACTCATAGCGACCTGATTTCCGTTTTCGTCGAGTAAAGAAACCATTCCGTAAGCCACGTGAATAAGATCTTTCGCCCAGGGTTTGCCCATAAGCTCTAAAACCTTGAAAATCTGCCTGAAGTGAAGGTTTTGCTGGTACGCCACGACGTAAAGGCACTTATCGAAATTGTAATGTTCTTTACGATAGCACGCGGCGGCAAGGTCACGCGTTGCGTAAAGCGAAGCGCCGTCCGACCTTAAAATTATGCACGGCGGCATACCGTATTTTTCGAGGTCGACGATCTGCGCGCCCTCGCTGAGCGTTAAAAGACCTTTTTCTTTAAGCTCGTCTATAACGGGCTGCATTTTGTCGTTATAAAAACTTTCGCCCGCGTAAGAATCGAATTTAATATCGAGTTCGTCGTAAATTTTCGACACTTCTTTAAGGGTTATTTCCTTAAAAAGATTGAAAAGCCTTACGCACTCCTCGTCGCCGTTTTCGATAAGCTTGAAATAACTTCTCGCCTCGTCGTCCATAGCGGGATTTTCTTCGCTTTCCTTATGATAACGGACGTAAAGGCGGGTAAGCTCCTTAACTCCGCCCTCTTCCACGGCTTTTTCCGAACCCCAATGCTTATAAGCGTAAATAAGCTTGCCGAACTGCGTTCCGTAATCGCCGAGGTGGTTTATGCCGACGGTATTATAGCCGAGGAATTTGAAAATACGGTACAACGCGCCGCCGATAACCGTTGTGGAAAGATGCCCGATATGGAAGGGCTTCGCGATATTTACCGAAGAATAATCGATGCAGATCGTTTTTCCGTCGCCCATATCCGAAGAACCGAACGCCGCTCCTTTTCCGGCAATTTCGTCCAAGGTTTCTTTAACGAGCGCGGTTCTGTTCACCTTGAAATTAAGATAACCGTTCACCGCCTCGACTTCTTTTATCGTTTCGTCGGTGGTGAAAAGGTTTTTAAGCTCCTCGGCAATCGCCACGGGGGATTTTCTCATCGCTTTCGCGAATTTGAAGCACGGAAGAGCGTAATCGCCCATTTTATTGTCCGGCGGAACGGCTATCGCCGCTTCTATTTCGTCCTTGTCTACGCCGCAGGCGGAAAGCTTTTCCGCAATATGTTTTTTGTAATCCATTTTTATATTCCTTAATTATTTAATGCGTCAATCGCTTAAATTTTAGCATAAAAAGCAAAATACCGCAACAAAAGAATTGAATATTTTTGCAATTTGCGGTATAATTTATCGTGAAATTAAAAAAAAGGGGCTTTGCCCATTAAAGTCGCGGCGGCGATAGCGATTTTTTCCCCGCCGACGGCTATCCACAGGCGATTCGCGTGTGGCTAAGGAGATAAATTATGAAATTAGGAGTTGTAGGACTGCCGAACGTAGGCAAATCCACGCTTTTCAACGCAATCACGCACGCGGGCGCGCAGGCAGCGAACTTCCCGTTCTGCACGATCGAACCGAACGTCGGCGTCGTTGCCGTTCCCGACGAGAGACTTCCCAAGCTCGCCGCTTTGTACAACAGTAAAAAAGTAACGCCCGCAAGCATCGAATTCGTAGATATCGCGGGGCTTGTTAAGGGCGCGTCCAAAGGCGAAGGTCTCGGAAACAAATTCCTTTCGCATATAAGAGAGGTCGACGCAATCGTTCACGTCGTAAGATGTTTCGAGGACGAAAACGTTACGCACGTAGAAAACACAGTCGACCCGATAAGAGATATAGGCATAATCAACCTCGAACTTATCCTTGCCGATATCGAAACCGTTCAGAAACGTTACGATAAGGCGTTCGGAATGATTAAATCGGGAGATAAAAAGTATAAAATCGAATCGGATATCCTTAAAAAGGTTCTCGATAGGCTCGAAGCCGAACTCCCCGTGAGAGGTCTCGAACTTACCGACGAGGAACAAAAGTACGTCGACGGACTTTTCCTCCTCTCTTCCAAACCCGTTATTTATGCCGCAAACGTTTCCGAAGCCGATATGGGCAAGGAACTCGACGATATTCCGCTTGCGAAACAAGTTGCCGATTACGCTAAAAAAGAAGGCAGCGAAACGCTCGTTATCTGCGCGAGAACGGAAGAGGAAATCTCCGAACTTCCTCCCGACGAAGCAGCTGTTTTCCTCGAGGATCTCGGGCTTAAAGAGAGCGGACTTAACCGCCTTGTCAAAGCCTCGTATAAACTCCTCGGGCTTATCAGCTTTCTGACTTCGGGCGAGGACGAAACGAGAGCCTGGACGATAAAAGAGGGTACGAAAGCTCCGCAGGCGGCAGGCAAAATCCACAGCGATTTTGAAAAGGGATTTATAAGAGCCGAATGCATAGATTGGGAACTTCTGGTTGAACTCGGCAGTTACACGAAAGCCAAAGAACTCGGCAAAGTCCGTTCCGAGGGAAAGGATTACGTTATGAAAGACGGCGACGTAGTCCTCTTCCGTTTCAACGTTTGATCTGTGTAGTTTTCTCGTCGAACCAACCGTAAACGCCCTTTAAAAGTCGGTCTATAAGCCGATTAACAGGCAAAAAAACAATCAAAAGCATAAAAAACAACGGCGGGCGAACATTGTTCACCCGCTTTTATGTCAGACAAAAACGATACATAAACCGAAAGCGGCTTTTCCGTGGGTTACCCACGGAAAAGCCGCTTGATTTATCGTTTATTTTATTTGTTCTTGTAGTTTAAAATCAACGCGCCTATTTCGTTGAGCATCTGCTCCGCAACGTCTTTATCAACCTTGATTTTAAGTCTTTCGAGGCGGGTTACGGGCTTAATTCCGTTAGCGCAGAAACTGAACATTTCGTATGCCGGCTGACGGGATCTTATTTCGAGTTCCGCCATCGCGCCTTTTTTGGTGAGCGCGAGAATAAGAGCGATGATCGCGAACACTAAAACCACAACGCTGAGTCCCGTCGGGATCAAAAACCAATAAGTATCTTTCGCGAGGAAGCTCCATACAAGCCCGCCGATAGCGAGAACCGCGCTTATGATAAAGAGAATTATCGCGAGTTTAACGGGTCTTTTATAGCTGTCGAAATCGGTAACTATGTAATCGGCGTGGTCGAGAGGCATTTCCTCTCTCGCAAACGACCTTTCGCCCTGCTCCTGGGCGATAATCCTTCTGTCCGTCACGATAACGCTGTGCATAACGGTGTCGTGTTTGGATTTTGTTGAAGCGTAATCGTACTGTTTTATAAGAACTTCGTCCTTAGCCAACGTTATTTCCATTTTCTATCTCCTTCGCTTCGTTATCGATTTTAACCTGCAAAATTTCATTTGCAAGATTGCGAGCCATTTTTTCCGTTTCAATCACGTCGGCAGTAAAGCAATTATCGTCTTTCTCGATAAGATCTGCCAGAAATCCTTCTTCCCTGTTGATATGCATAACTCTGCAAGGAACGTCCGGTCTGTCTTTCGTGTAAACGGTAAGCCCGAAGCATACCCTGTACTTTGCAAGCACTATCAGAAGCACGACCCCGACGACCGCAAGCGCGCATGCCGCAAAAGCGATTATCGCGTCCAAAGGCGTACCTATAAGCTTCGGAATAACGCCCGTCGCCGAAAGAATGCCCGCGGTAAGGAAAAGCGCGGCTAAAACTATCAGCGTGACTATTCCCCACACGCAATAATGTTTCGCGCTCTTGAAATAGGACGAAACGCTGTCGATCCTGTCGACGGGAATCTCCACGTTCCTTCTCGAAGTTCTCTTTTTACTTTCCGAACATACCATGTGAACCAACCTTTTATTGGTCAGAAGCACGGTGGTTTCGGTCGTCATCGTACTGTTTTTTCTGTCGTGAGTAATGTAGCAATCGTAGTCGTAGCTATCCACGATAACTTCGCCGTCGGCAAGAATAAGCCCGTTTTTGGCTTGTATCTGCCCGACTGCACCGTTTTTTTCGGTATCGCTTGCGCTCATCTGAAATCCTCCCGTCCGATTTTTTGAATAATAAACCTACTATTCTATAAATATAGTATACTAAACCAACTTTGATTTGTCAATAATAAAACCGAAATAAATGTTTTTTTTGAGCGATTTTTTACGCTTATTTATTCTTTCCGTTGATAAATATAAACGCGGCGGAAAGTATCAGCGAGATAACGTAACCCGTTAAAAGTCCGTGGTTGCCGTTTATCGCAGAACCGCAGCCGCTGCCGCAACCTTCGTTGCAGCCTTCTTTGCAACCCGAAAAGTTCAGAGAAACAGGCACTTCGAAAGAATAATCTTTCCCGTCCTCGATAAAGCTTATCGTTCCGATAAAGTTGCCGCTTTCGTCGGTCCTATAACCGAGCGTTGCGTTTTGTATAGTCTTTTTTATAACGAGTCCGCTTTTGTAGGTGAAAGTGAATTCAAGGTCGCCCGCAATGATTTTACCGTCTTTAACGGTCAGAACGATGTCGGTGTCGCGGGTTATATCGACGATTTCGTCATACACTTCGATGTCGACGGTTTTTTCGAGCGTTGTGCCGTCCGAAGTGACATATGTAACCGTTATTTTGCACTTACCTCTCATCACGGCCGTCACGTTGCCGTTCTCGTCCGTCACGGCTATCTCCTCGTTGTCGGAAGAATACGTCGGTTTTCCGAAATTTACGTTTTCGGGAACCGTTTTAACGTCGAGCTTCTCGGTCGCGAAAAGCAGGATTTTCATATTTTTCGGAACGACTATTTCCTCGCAATCGACGATTTCCGCCGTATTCCCGCTATCAAACTTCGTTTTAACGTCGTTTTCCGTGGTTCCGAGTTTAACGCCCGCGCCGTTTAAAGAAGAATAAATCGGGAAGCCTTTGCCGACGATCGCATAAGAATTTTCGTCCGCAGCGGTAAATTCGATCACGATATAGTTTCCGCTTTCCGAGGCTTCCGTACGCACCGCGCTTATTTTACAACCGCTCGCGCGGATAAATTTCGCCGCCTCGGCTTTTTCCTCTTCCGAATAAACGTATTCGCCGAAAAGAACGTTTTCGGAAAGCTTGATTTTAAGCACGGCGTCTCCGAATTCCGGCGTTACCGTATACGTTTCGCCGTCTTCGATAACTATTATTTTAATCGACTTTTCGGCGTTTTCCGCTTTGAACGTAAGTTCCGTTTCGCCTGCGGCGACGCCTTTTATCGTAAAGTTTTCGTATGTCGCGACGCCGTCCGCCGTAAACGAACAAGAATATTTCTCGGTTGCGTTTTCGGGAAGAACGGTGAGCGAAATCGTCGCTTCTTCGCCGATTTTTAAAACATAGAAGTCCTTTCCCGTTCTGATCTCTTCGATTTTCACCGAAGAAACTTCTCCGCCGTCGTCCGAAACTTCGGAACCGTTTTTGCCCTTATTTCCGCCGTTGTTTCCGCCGATATTGAACGGCGGTCTTACGACTTCTCCGCCCGATTTGCTTTCGGAGTCGCTATCCGACTCGCTATCCGAGTTACTATCCGACTCGCTTTCCGAGTTGCTATCCGACTCGCTTTCCGACTCGCTTTCGGAATTACTTTCCGAGTCGCTTACGGAGTTACTTTCTGAGTCGCCGCTTTCGCTTTCATCCAAACTTTCGGACTCGGAAGTCTCTTTGCTTTCATTCGTACTTTCGGACGCGGAAATCTCTTCGCTTTCATTCGTACTTTTTGACTCGGAAGTCTCTTTGCTTTCATCCGTACTTTCGGACGCGGAAATCTCTTCGCTTTCATTCGTACTTTCGGACTCGGCAGGTTCGTCTATCGGAAACGGCTCGTCGCTTTCGGAAATTTCTTCCGACTCGCTTTCGGAATTCTCTTCCGACTCGCTCTCGGAACTTTCTTCGCTTTCCGAGTTCGATTCGAAGTCCGACTGTCTGTCCGACAAACTTTCGCTTTCGGAAGCGGAGCTAATTTCGGAGTTGTTTTCCGACTCGGTTTCCGAATTGTTTTCGGAGCCGCTTACCGAACCCGACGGAGAGTCGGTTTCGCCGATCGGGCTGCTTTCCGCCGGGTCGACCTCCGAAGTTTCGGTTTTGGTTTGTTTATAAAAAGTAACGACGCCCGTTTCTTTGTCCGCACTTTCCGAAATCCACACGTCGTCCGATAAAAGTTCGCGCCCGCCTGCGGAAACGCGGAAGCCCTTTCCGAAAATCACCTTTCCGCCGCCGAGCCTTGTCGGTTCCGGGCATTCCGCGAGCGAAAAAGTCATCCTTCCGTTCGCACAGAAAAAGTTCTCCGGATCGATCGTCATTTCGTTTCCGTTTTTATCGTAAACGGAAATGAGATCTAAATCCACAGCCGTTCCCGCGGATTTGTCGTCCGTCCGGATTACGAATCCGTTGCTGCCGCCGTAAACGACTCCCGTTATTTTAAGCGGCGAAGCGTCGCTTTCCGCTTCGGTGACTTTTATCGGAAACAATAAACATAAACACGCGATAGTCGCAAGCAAAGCAATCGTTGCGACTATCGAAAATTTACTCTCTTTCTTTATCATAAGTGTATAAGTCCGAAATTTATTCCCTGATCCCTTTCGATATATCGTTTAATCGACTAAATTCGTTATGTCGTTTCGCTATTCTGAACTTTCGCGGGACAGGCGTTGATAGTCCTCGTAAATCATATCGGTAACCTCCTCCCACGTTTTATATAAATCTCTTTTCGCGTTTTCGGAAACGGTTTTATAAAGCTCGTCGTCGGATAAAATTTCGATTATCTTATCAGCGTAAGCTTCCTCGGAGTTTTCAGCGAAAAAGCCGTTGACGTTTTCCGTTACCATACCCGCCGTTTTCGCGCCCCTTAAAAACAATGTCGGAGTTCCCTGACAAGCCGCCTCGATCTGAACGAGCGAATTCGTGTCGTAAAGCGACGGAAACAAAAACAATTTCGCCCTCGCGTATATTTTTTCGAGCGTTTCCTTGCTTTCGATTTTTCCGCAGAACATAACGCCGTCCGACAACCCGAGCGTTTCGGAAAGTTCTTTCAGCTCTTTCTCGTCCTGTCCGTTTCCGACGAAAAGCATTTTAAACTTAACGCCTTTATCTTTTAAAACGCCGAGCGAACGAAGAAGAAAATCAATGTTTTTGAGAAGGTTAATTCTGCCCACGAACAGAAAAACCGTGTCGTCTTCCGAAAGCGAAAACATATCGTTTACGAACTTATAGGCGGACTTTTTATCATCGATCGGTCTGTGCGCCGTGGCGTTCGGTCGGATAAAACAGGGAGCGGTCAAGCCGTACTCTTCCACGTAAAGCTTTCTTATCGCGTCGTTCACGGTGTAACATTCGTCGCAGGCGTTAAATAGCTGCATAATGGCTTTGAGCGCGATATCGACGCTCGTTTTAAACTTCAAATTACGCTCGAAATCGAGTTTATACTGCGAATGAATGGTCGCAACCACGGGTATTCCGTGCTTTTTCGCATACTCCCTCCCCGCAACGCCCACCGAAAACGGAGAATGAATGTGGACTATGTCCAATTCGCTTTTTTTAAGCTCGCTTAAAAACTTCGTGTCGAGCGCGGGCGTCGGCAAGACGTAATCGTACTTGTCGATATAAACCGATTCGCATCTGACGACTTTATACGGATATTGCGAATCGTCGTGTTTTTCTTTGCCGTTAGGGCAGAACACCGTTACGTCCTCGCCTTTTTCGGCAAGAAGCGTGGCGTAATTGTCCACGACTTTGATAACGCCGTCTATCATAGGATAGAAAACGTCCACGAAAAAACCTATTTTCATATATTTTCGTTCCTTATCGCGACTGCCCGCAATATTTTTCGAACAATCGCCTCTTCGCTGTTTTTATTGTTTCAAAAGTTCGGAGTGCGCGTTCGGGCTGACCGCAACGGTTTTGTAATCGGTGTAAATAACGCTGCCCGATTTTGCTTTCGGCGGTTTTTTGACGAATTTCTTTTCGGCGTAGTCGATAAGGGCTTTGGTCTGCCCCTGCGCCTCGGAATAAAACGCGCATATTTCCGCGGCGATAACGATGACGTCGTCGGGGATTTTTTCGCCTTTCGTCTCGACGATGACGTGCGACGAATGATAAGCTTTGGCGTGAAGCCAGAGATCGTCTTTGAACGCCCTCGCGGTGAGCCTGTCGTTCTGAACGTTGTTTTTGCCGCATTTCACGGTGTAACCGTTCACAGAGTAAACCCTGTACGGAGACTCCTTTTCCTGTTTCTTTTTAAATTTCGGCTGCGGAAGTATGCCCTCGCCGATAAGTTCGTTTTCTATATCCTCGAAATCCGAAATCTCTTCGGCTTTTTCGATTTCGAGCTTCACCGAGCCGAGATATCCGAGTTCTTTTTCGGTCTGCTCTTTCTGCGCCGAAGTTATTTCGAGCGCTTTTTTCTCTTTTGTATACTTCTTGAAATATCTCTGAGCGTTTTTGTTCGGCGAAAGATTTTTGTCGAGCGAAATTTTCACAGGCTTGTTTTCGTCGTAATAATTTTCGAGAGTAACCTCGCTCATCCCCTCTTTCACAAGATATAAATACGCCGTTAAAAGCTCGCCTTTGAGCCTGTTTTCCTCGTAATCCCCGCAGGAAAGGATTTTTTCGCTTTCCGCCTGCAATTTTTTGGTATTCTTTTTTATTAGTGCGTTCACCTTGTCCGAAAGCTGCTTCTGCCTTAACGCGAACGCCTTATTGACGTCCCGCGTAGTGTAAAACTCGTCCTGCCCGTCCGATATATGCGGGAAAAACTTCTTTTCTCCGCCGACCGAAGAATAATCGAAAACGTAAAAATCGCGAAGCTTGCCTTCTCCCGCTATATTCGGGTTTATCCGCGGCTTAAAATAAAGCTCCGAAAGCTTTTCGTACATAACCTCGGGGTCTCTTTCTTCACCGAGCCTTAAAGCGAATTCGTTCGCCGTCGGAAAAGACAAACCCTTTAAATTGTTGAATAAAAAATCACCGAGATTGCCGCCGGAAAACGCCGATAATCGACTTATAGCCCCGCTTTTGTCGGTCAAATCCGCTTTGTCCTGAGGCTTGGGGAATTTATATTCCGCGCCCGGCAGAGTAACCCTCGAAGTGGCTACGTCCAGCGGAGCGTTTTTCAGACACCCTAAAATCACGCCGTTTTCGGTTAAGATAAGGTTGGAATATTTACCCATTATTTCCGCATACAAAACCTTTTTCACGCTATCGCGGAAGTCGTTTTTGCAAAGAAACGTTACGGCGATTATTCTCTCCGAGCCTATCTGCTCGATTTTTTCTATCGACGAACCCAAAACGTGTTTGCGCATCAGCATACAAAAGTTGGGCGCGACTTTGGGGTTGGGTTTTTCTTTGGAAATAAAACAAACCCTGCAATTTTCGGCGTTGGAAGAAAGAACGAGAGTTCTCGTTCCCGAAGAGGAATAAGTTAAAAGATACACGTCGTCTTTGTCGGGTTGAGAAACCCTGTTTATTTTCGCGCCGCGAAGAAGCTCGTTAAGCTCGGCGGCGGTATGATGCAAGGTAAAAGCGTCCTGCGGCATTTTTACACTCCTTTTATGTCCATTATATAATTTTTTTATGTAAATGTAAATTTTATTGACCGAAAAATTTGCAAAATAAATAAAAATGTGGTAAAATAGCTTGGCAAAGCTTAAAACGGCGAAAAAAATACGGTAAATCACTCAGATTAAGGAGTCAATATGAAATACAGTTTTGAAAAAGGCGAGAAAAGCACGATTAAAGTTTCCATAACGCTCACCGCGAAAGAATGGGCGGAAATGCTGGATCGCGCTTACGAAAAGACGAAGGGCAAATACCAGATCCCCGGATTCCGCAAGGGTCACGTTCCCAAGTCCGTTATCGAACAGAGCTACGGCAAAGGCGCGTTTTACGAAGAAGGCATCAACCTTGCGTTCTCCAAGTATTATTACGACGTTCTCGAAAAAGAACCCTCTATCGAACCTATCGACAGACCCGAAGTGGAAATAGACAAGCTTGACGACAAAACGCTTTCTTTCACCGCTACGGTACCCGTTAAACCCGAAGTAAAACTCGGCGATTACAAAGGTATAAAGATCGATAAAGTTGAGTATAATGTTAAGGACGACGACGTAACGAGCGAAGTGGGCAGATTACTCGAACAGCACGCCACCGAAGAAAACGTCGAAGGCAGACCCGCTAAAAACGGAGACATCACCGTTATCGATTACAGCGGAAGCATCGACGGAGTCAAGTTCGACGGCGGCACGGCGGAAAAACAGAACCTTACGCTCGGAAGCGGAATGTTTATCCCCGGTTTCGAAGAACAGGTCGAGGGAATGAACATCGGCGAAACCAAAGACATCAAGGTTAAATTCCCCGACGATTACGGCGCGGAAAGCCTTAAAGGAAAGGAAGCGGTGTTCACCGTTACCCTTCACGAAATCAAGGAGAAAAAACTCCCCGAGCTTACCGACGAGTTCGTAAAAGACAAAACCGGAAACGAAACGGTTGAGGCTTACAAGGCAAGCGTTAAAGAAAAACTCGAAAAAGCAAACGCTCAGAGAGCCGAAAGAGAAATCGAGGACAATATCATAAAGGCGATTACCGATAAAAGCGAAGTCGAAATTCCCGACAGCTTAGTCGAAAGAGAAATCGACAATATGGTTCAGCAGGCTTCTTACAGACTTATGTATCAGGGGCTTAAATTCGAGGACTATCTCAAATACACCAACCAGACTATGGACGCGTACAGAGAAGGTCTTAAAGACTCCGCGAAAGATCACGTCAAAACTCAGCTCGTTATAGACAAAATCCTCACCGACGAAAAAATCGAAGCGACGAAAGAAGATATCGACGCGAAGATCGCCGAACAGGCTAAATCGGTCGGAAAAGACGCGGAAGAGTATGCTAAGACGGTAAGCGATAAGCAGCGCAGCTATATCGAAAACGGCGTTGTTATCGACAAGCTCTTTAAATTTCTTAAAGACAACAATACTATTGCGTAAAAACGAATATTATCGCGATGAAAGAGGTTGTTAATTCGGTTTAACAACCTCTTTTAGACAAAAGGAGAATATTATGGCACTTATACCCATGGTCGTTGAACAAACCGACAGAGGCGAACGTTCTTACGACATTTATTCCAAACTTTTGGAAGAAAGAATAATTTTCATAACGGGCGAAATCAACGACGCCGTGGCAAACACCGTCGTTGCGGAGCTTTTGTATCTCGAAGCGAAAGACAGCACGAAAGATATCGACATTTATATCAACAGCCCCGGCGGAAGCGTTACTTCGGGACTCGCCATTTACGACACTATGAACTTCATCAAGTGCGACGTTTCCACCATTTGTATCGGTATGGCGGCTTCGATGGCGGCGTTTTTGCTTTCGAGCGGCAAAAAAGGCAAACGCTATGCTCTGCCCTCTTCCGAAATTATGATCCACCAACCGCTCGGCGGCGCGCAGGGTCAGGCGAGCGATATTAAAATTCAGGCGGAACATATTCTCGCGATGAAAAAGAAGCTTAATTCCGTTCTCGCAAGCAACACGGGTAAGCCGATCGAGCAGATCGAAAAGGACACGGACAGAGACAATTATCTCACCGCCGAAGACGCGCTCGGTTACGGACTTATCGACAAGATTTTTTACAACAGATAGTCGCTAACAGTCTCGTTTAAGCCGAATTTTCAGGATTTAAACGCGATTTGCGGCTAAAAAGTCAGTCAAACGGCTTGAAGGGTATCGCCCCGACAGCCGAAGGAGGTTATATGGCTAACAATCATATCGGCGGAGAAGACGAGCATCGCTGCTCGTTCTGCGGAAAGCCCAAGGATCTCGCGAAGAAACTCATCGCCGGTCCCGACGGGGTTTATATATGCGACGAATGCGTCGAAATTTGCAAGGAAGTTCTCGATAAGGAGGAGAAAAAGACCCGCGACGAAAGCGTGCGCCTTTTAAAACCCCACGAGATCAAAGCCGAACTCGACAAATATATCGTAGGACAGGACAAGGCGAAAAAGGTTTTATCCGTCGCCGTTTACAATCATTATAAAAGAATACACTTAAAAAAAGCGCTCAAAGAGGACGATACGGAAATCGAAAAAAGCAACGTTCTTCTCTTAGGACCTACCGGTTCTGGGAAAACGCTTCTTGCAAGAACGCTTGCGAAAATTCTGAACGTTCCGTTCGCCGTTGCGGACGCGACTACTCTCACCGAGGCGGGTTACGTCGGCGAGGACGTCGAAAATATTTTGCTTAAACTTATCCAGAACGCCGATTACGACGTGGAAAAGGCGCAAAAAGGCATAATTTATATCGACGAAATAGATAAAATCGCCAGAAAAAGCGAGAACGTTTCTATAACGAGAGACGTCAGCGGCGAAGGCGTTCAGCAGGCTCTTTTGAAGATTATCGAGTCTACCGTCGCTTCCGTTCCCCCGCAGGGCGGAAGAAAGCACCCGCAACAGGATTTTATCAGAATCGACACGACGAACATTCTGTTTATCTGCGGCGGCGCGTTCGTAGGGCTTGACAAAATCGTAGGCAAAAGGCTCGATAACTCCTCGCTCGGATTTGCGGGCAAACTCAAAGCTCAGGAAGAAAATTCCTCCGCTTATATCGACGAAATTCAGCCGCAGGATCTCACGAAATTCGGTCTTATCCCCGAATTTGTAGGAAGAATGCCTATCGTCGTAGGGCTTCAACCGCTCGACGAGGACGCGCTCGTGAAAATTATGACCGAGCCGAAAAACGCGATAGTAAAACAGTATAAAAAGCTCGTCGGAATAGACGACGTAGAACTCGTCGTTACAGACGACGCGGTTAAAGAAGTCGCGAAAAAGGCTATCGCTTTAAAAACGGGCGCGCGCGGTTTAAGAACTATTTTCGAAAACCTTATGCTCGACAGTATGTACGATATCCCCTCTCTTAAAGACGCGGAAAAGGTTATCATCGACAAGGACGTAGTTTTAGGTTTGAAACAGCCCGAAATAATCAAAAAGCAAATCGCATAAACTTATAATAAACAATCGCGTCTCGGAAAATCTTTTTTGATTTACCGAGGCGCGATTTAAATATGTCAAAATTACCGCAAAAAGGTCGGAACGCCAAGTTGCGCTCCGACCATTTGTTTTTCGATATAATCGATTATTTAACGTTAGCGAAATATTTGATAGTTCTTACCATCTGCGAAGTGTAAGAGTTTTCGTTATCGTACCACGAAACAACCTGTACCTGATAAGTATCGTCGTCGATCTTCGCAACCATAGTCTGAGTGGAATCGAAGAGCGAGCCGTATCTCATACCGATAACGTCCGAAGAAACGATTTCGTCTACGTTGTAACCGAAAGATTCGTTGGAAGCCGCTTTCATAGCCGCGTTGATGGAATCTTTGGTGATATCCTTACCTTTAACGACTGCAACCAAAATAGTGGTCGAACCGGTGCAGGTGGGAACTCTCTGAGCCGAGCCGATAAGCTTGCCGTTAAGTTCGGGGATAACAAGACCGATTGCTTTTGCAGCGCCGGTGGAGTTAGGAACGATGTTCATCGCGCCTGCTCTTGCTCTTCTCAAATCTCCCTTTCTGTGGGGTCCGTCGAGGATCATCTGATCGCCCGTGTAAGCGTGAACGGTGGTCATGATACCGCTCTGGATAGGATAAGCGTCGTTAAGAGCCTTAGCCATAGGAGCGAGGCAGTTCGTCGTGCAGGAAGCTGCGGAAATGATCTGATCGTCCTTGGTCAAAGTATCGTTGTTTACGTTGAAAACGATAGTTTTAAGATCGTTGCCTGCGGGAGCGGAAATAACTACTTTCTTAGCTCCTGCCTGGATGTGAGCCATAGATTTTTCTTTGGAAGTATAGAAACCGGTGCATTCCAAAACTACGTCTACGCCGAGTTTACCCCACGGAAGATCCGCAGCCTTCGGGCAAGCATAGATGGTGATTTCTTTTCCGTCTACGGTGATGGAACCGGGTACGACAACGGTCTTTCCGTCTTCACCGAGAACCGAATCCTTATAGGTTACGGTGTGTCCCTGTGCGACATAGCTACCCTGAGCCGTATCGTATTTCAAAAGATGAGCAAGCATTTTGGGACTCGTAAGATCGTTGATTGCAACAACGTCATAACCTTCTGCGCCGAACATCTGTCTGAACGCAAGACGGCCGATTCTTCCGAAACCGTTGATCGCTACTTTTACATTTGCCATTTTATATGTCCTCCGATATAAATATTAACAATTTTGATTTTTTATATTCGCTTTCGGTCACGTTCTTGATAAACCTTAAAGCGAACGGAAATTTTACAAAAAACTTATATAATAATTCTTCCGAAATTTTCCAGATATATTATAAACGTTTAGAAGTAAATTTTGAAGCAAGTTCAAAATTTGCGCTATCGCGCTCCGCAAAGTTAAAACTTTGCGCTTCTCGTTTGAAATATGGCGTGGTTGTAAGCCCTTGCAAGCAAGCTTCCAACCTCTTATATTATAATTTATAGCAGCGGCAAAGTCAATCGTTTTTTGGCTGATTTTACTATTTTTCTTCCCGTTTTCTCTTTTTCCGCCTTTATAAAACAATAAGCTCGAAAAGTATAAGAATTATGAGAAACGAAAAGTTGATAAGCAAAAATTTAAGAAGATATTTCTTTACGTTTTCGCCCGTGGATTTGAATTTCCCGAGAGTTATAAGACTTGCTAAACTTGCAATCGGCGTTCCGAGTCCGCCGACATTCACGCCCACAAGAAGCGAGGCGTAGTTATTCGTAAATCTGCAAAGGAGCGTCGCCGAGGGAACGTTCGATATGATCTGGCAGGAAAGCGCGGAAAAAATCAACGTGTTTTTGTCAAGAAGTCCGCCTATAAGTCGATGAACGGCTTCTATGCGCGACATATTACCGCTGAAAACGAAGAACGCGCAAAAGGTTAAAAGCAGCGGATAATTAACCGTGAGAAAGGCTTTTCTGTCGAAAATCAGCACGCCGACGGTCGCTATTCCTATGCCTATATAGAAAGGAAACAACCTTAAAACCGAACACACCGAAACGGCAAACAAGACGAGGTAAATTATCGTTTTAGGTTTGTCGGGCGTGTAAAATATATCGTCTTTGATTTCGGCTGGCTCTTTTTTTACCGTGAAACAGCATATAACGATTAAAACGAGAGCAACGATAAAGGGCGGGAACATTATTTTCAGAAATTCGGCGTTCGGGATTTTATAAAAGGAATACAGATATAAATTCTGCGGATTTCCGAAAGGCGTGAGCATTCCGCCGAGGTTTGCGGCGATATTCTGCATTATGAAAACGAACGCCATATATTCCCGCTTTTCCGTTCTCGAAAGTACGAAATATCCGAGCGGCAGAAAGGTGATAAGAGCCATATCGTTCGCCATTATCATAGAACCGAAATAGGTTATGAAAACGAGCGCGAAAACTATATTCCGCATATTTTTAAATTTCGTTACGATTTTTCTCGCGAGTATTTCGAAAAACCTGATATTCGAAAGAGCCTCCACAACAAGAAGCGTTCCGAAAAGGCAGCCGAGGGTCGCGAAGTCGAAATAGTTTAAATACTCTTTATCGGGCGGCACGATAAACGTCGTGACGAAAGCCAGAGTCACGGCGATAACGAGAACGATATTCTTTTTCAAAAACCTTAAAATTGTTGTCATTTGTAGTTATTTAAAACCTCAACAGAACCCTCGATAATCGACTTATAGCCCGACTTATTCCGCATTCGTCCATTGATTGCAGCAAATGCTTAGACTCCCCTTGAACTCGTTTCAAGCTTCTTACAGGCGGGCGATCGTTTGAATCGCCCCTACTTTTTTGCCGCGTAACAACTCATGCCTTCTCCCTTTGGAGAAGGTGGCAAATCGAGCGGCTTTCCGCGACAATTTGACGGAAGAGGACATAAGTCCGCTGTTTTCTTACAACGACAGAAAAAGTCTTATGTTTTACACAATGCTTTATGCAAAAATTATTTCGCTTTGGCGTCGAAAATTATATTGCAAAGTCCTTCCGCGAAATCGGGTTCGTGCGTTACGAGAATAAGTGCGCCCTCGTATTTTCCGAGCGCTTCCCGAAGAGCTTTTTTAGCTTTCACGTCCAGATGGTTTGTCGGCTCGTCCAAAATAAGTATATTGGACGGCGAATTCCCCAAAATCGCAAGTTTCAGGCGCATCATTTCCCCGCCGGAAAGCGTGGAAACGGGTTTGACGGCAAGATCGCCCGAAAGCCCGACGACGGCAAGCGCGGAACGGACTTCCTTTTGCGAACAGCGCGGGTACGCGTTTAAATAAACGTTATACGCCGACAAATTGCCGTTTTCGAAACCGAGTTCCTGCTCGATATACCCTATTTTCGCCGCGGGGTGGAAGTTGAACGACCCGCCGAGCGACGGGATTTTACGCATAAGAGTTTTTAAAAGCGTGGTTTTACCTACTCCGTTCGTGCCTCTTATCCATATTTTATCGGTCGAATTAAGGTGAAAATCAACGTCCGGGATAAGCTGAGAGGTATAGCCGACCCGAAGTCCGCGCACGATAAGCATATCTTTGGTGTTAAGGTCGATATACGGAAATGAAAACGAGCAATCGTGTTCGACGAGCGGTTTTGCCATAATCTCAATTCTGTCGAGCATCTTTTTGCGGGAATTTGCCATACCCGCCGTGGAAGCGCGGGCTTTGTTTCTGTCGATATAATCCTGCAATTTCTTGATTTCCGCCTGCTGACGATTGTATTCGTCCTCGTATTGCTTGTTAAGTATCTCGCGTTTAACCAAAAACTGATCA
This sequence comes from uncultured Clostridia bacterium, assembly GCA_934247225.1. Taxonomy (GTDB): domain Bacteria; phylum Bacillota; class Clostridia; order Christensenellales; family Borkfalkiaceae; genus UBA10281. The sequence continues at coordinate 1,462 of CAKQJE010000024.1, read as the reverse complement.
TAATTGCCCGTAAATTTGGTAATTCTGCCGTTTTCGATACTGACAATCATCTTCGCGACGTTATTCAAAAACGCAGTGTCGTGAGAAATGACGAGGAAAGTCTTTTTATAAGAATTCAAAAACTTCGTAAGCCACTCGATATGCTCGACGTCCAGAAAATTCGTCGGTTCGTCCAGAAGAGTTAAATCCTGACCTTCGAGAAGAAGCTTGGAAAGCATAAGCTTAGCCCTCTCCCCGCCCGAGAGATTGCCGATAATAGTGTCATAACCGAATTTATTAACGCCGAGACCGTTCGCGATTTTCTTGATCTGAGCTTCGAGGTCGTAATATCCCGCGTCGTCGAGTTTTTCTTGAAGTTCGGCGGAACGGTTGACCATTTCGTCGAGCTTGTCGCCGTCAAGGTTACACATATCGGCGTAAACCTCTTCGAGTTCGGCGTTGATTTCGTCGAGATAAGAGAACGCGCCCCTTAAATACTCCATAACGGTAAGCGATTTATCAAGCGTTGCGTGCTGATCGAGATAGCCTATACGCATACGGGGCAAACGTTTGATTTCCCCTTCGTCCTGAACGAGTTTTCCCGCTATGATATTGATAAACGTGGACTTTCCCGCGCCGTTTAAGCCTACAACGCCTATATGCTCGCCGCTGTTCACGGTAAGATCGGATTTAACGAACAAGTCGCGGTCGTCGTATCTGTGGGTAAGTCCTTTGATTTCTAAAATACTCATAACGATATTTTAGCACACGCCGACAAATTTAGCAAATTATTTAGCTATGTTTAGCCCCGTCAAACCCTATCGGCTTGACTTTTTTTTAATTTACGATATAATAAAAGCATACTATGCAAATAAAGGAAAGCAAAATGAAATTCAAATATAAATATAAAAGCTATCTTTATTGGATTTTCGGCGCGATTTACGCCTTGTCCGTCGTATGCTTCGTCTGGAATCTTTACAGACTTGCGGTTTCGCTCGGAAATTCTTTGGGGCTTACCGCTTACGATTATATAAGTATTGCCTTATGCCTCGTTCTCCCCGTCGTTTTTGCGCTGTTCACGACCGCGGCGATAGTTTCGTCCTATTATCTGATCAAGGGAAACGAAATCAAGGTGGCTTTCGGGTTTTTATCGGATAAATACAAAACAAGCGAAATCGATTCGCTCGTAAAAAACGTTCGGAATAACACGCTCGTTATAGTTTTTAACGACGAAAGCACCTTGAACGTGATAATTTCGCCCGACAAATTCGACGATTTTTGTTCGGAAATAATAAAGCTCAACCGCAAGGTTTCTTACGAGCAGACCGACAACGGGAATAAATAATTTTGTTTTTAAACCTCTGCCGAAATGCGAAAAGCAAGACAGGAGATAATTTCAAATATTTAAGGCGGGGTACGGAAATTCGGCAACCGAATTTCCGTACCCCGCCCGTTTTTTAAGCCGTATTTTATATCAAAACAT
>CAKQJE010000023.1 GCA_934247225.1 uncultured Clostridia bacterium | reverse complement strand
ATCTAAAACGGCTTGCAAAGCGTTCGTAAAATAGTTTTCTTCTCCTGTAACCTTGAAATAAACGTTATCGAGGGTATCGAGAAGAGCCTCGTAATCGAAACCGAGAATTTTAAGGTCGGAAAGAATAACGTCAAGAGTTTTGTTAAGCGAAGACAAAACGAACGCCGTGAATTTTTCGGAAGTTTTCGCTCCGAAAACGTCGTCGATAACTTCGTTTACGGTGTTATCGAAAAGATAATTTATCGCCTTTTTGATACAAGCGGGATCAAAACGGAATTCGTAACCGTTTTTAACCGATTTTTTCGTGAAGGCGTTTTCTATGACAAACTTCTGCAAACCGAATACCGAGTCGGCAAATCCGCCGATTTCGGCTCTTATCTCTTCGATATTCGCACCGATCGAGCTAAGCACGCCGTAAATAGTCGCAAACGAATCGGTCTCGCCGTTCTCGGTTTCAAGCAAAAGTCTTTCGAGAGGGATCTTTTCGCGTGAGATCGTAACCTCGCTTTGCCACTCGCCGCCGTTCGCACTGTCTAAATGAGCATAACGATCCTCCGATAAAAGCTTGGTATAAAGCGTTTCGTTCTTTATGACAGCCGTGAAATCGTATCTATTATCGATCAAAAGGGTGTTGCTCGAACTTAAAAGAGTCGCTTTGCCGCTTATCGCCCCGACTAATTTTCCGTTTTCGTCGAAAGAAAGAACGGCTTTTTCGACGTCTATTTCTACGGCGTTGTCGGTTTTTTCATAAGAAACGATAAGATTTTCTTCATTATCGTAAACTTCGCTTCTTACGTATAATTTCCCTTCAAGCTCCTTGGCTTCGATAACGAAACCGTTCATATCGGCAACGGAAATGAGCATATTCGCATAAAAATCCTCTTCGGTTACCGTATTGTCGTTTCCGCTTTGGGAGTCCTCGTTAGTTTGTTTTGCGTGACAATAAACGCATTCGCCGTTACGGAACGTATGTCCGTTTGCGGGAATGTAGTCGTCGTTTTTGGTTTCCTTACACTTGGAACACCTGTAAGTCGTATACCCCTGCTCCGTACAGGTCGGATTGACGACTAAAACGACTTCGTAGTTGTGTTTGCATTCCTTCTTCCCGCAAGAAGAAACGAAAAGACCTGCCGTCGCTATAAAAAACAGCGACAACGCAACGCACAAAGCCTTGTTCGTAACTAATTTTGTTTTTAACTTAACAAAAAAAGCCTTCATCTTGTAACCTCCGTTTTCAATATATGATTTAAAAGCGAATTTTCGCAGATAAAATCAAAATTTTCCGCCGCATTTTCCGCCGCATTTTCCGCCGCCGCCCGGCAAACGAAAAAAATCGCCCGGTTGACCGCTTGTTAATTTTATCATATCGATAGTAAAAAATCAAGCATTCGGACGATTTTTCCTTTAATCGGCAAATTACTTTCCGACAAAAATTTGTAATTTATAATTTATCTGAAACAATCTATGATAAAAATGTCGGTTCCGTCTTTCAAACCGCGATCGCGCGCAAGTTTTATCGTGTGGTACGTTCCGCCGCGATTTATCGGATTGTCGTCTTTATCCACGAGCGGCAGAACTCTTCCGTCCCATAACGCGATCAGTTTATCGCATTTGTCGACAAGATACTTGCTCGCTTCGAAATATCTGTATCTGTCATCTTTGACAGGTTTGCAAACGACGGTTTGAGCGAGAAGCGTTCTCATTTTCATTTCGTCGTCATCGGTAAAATCGATGCCGTTTGCTTTTGCGTCTTTCTTAACGTCTTTAATATATTCCTCATAATCAAGGGGAATTATGGCTTTTGTCGTGAGACCCAATTCGCAGGCGCATTCCGCTATAAGCCAATCCGAACCCATCGCGTAACAAGTCATAACAATGACGTTGTAATCGTCCGAAAACTTTTTCAGAACATTTTTAACCTGTTGTTTAAGCGTTTCTCTGTCGTCGTTAAAATATCTGTGTCCCGTTCCCGCGATCACGAGATCCGGCTTTCTTCCCGAACGATATCTGTAAATCTTTATCCCGTTTCCTATCGTGTCAAGCAACGGTATGATGTTGTTTATCATCAACTCATCCTTACTCCGTTCTTTGGGGTCTAATTCATCGTAAGGAACGATATCTTTGTGAATTTTCTTCGCGTTTCGCTCCGCCGTCGAATTATAATCCGTACCGTATTTCCAGCCTGCGGCAAGTTTTTCTTTTACCCAACGGGCATGCTCCTCGCGGCATAAAAAACCGAGGTTGTCGGCATGGGGCGCGCCCGCGATACTCTCGTTGAAATCCTTTACGATCGGATAATCCAACTCTTTACTGCTGTAAAAACAGTTGATAAGTTCCAATTTATAGGCGTAAGACTTAGCCTGATTGATATTCGCGAGCTTAAATTCGAGCGGAAGGTTTGCAAAATCCGCTTCGATATGTTCGATATTGTTCTTATCGCAATGATCGGTATAATTGGCGTGAATTACCTTTGCGAAATCGCACAGATTTATAAAGCTGTCGTCGGAAGCGAACGCGCTTATCTTTCTGTTTTTGGGTTTTACGTCGCAGAATACTTTAAGCGTAAGATCAGACTCGATAAACTTCCGAATATCGCTTACGAACTTGCCGCTCGCGATTTTTTGGTAATTTTCGTTTTTATCTTCGAAAACGAAGTTCGCAAATATTTTATTATCGGAAATATCGAATTCCGCGTCCCACGCGATCGGTTTACGTTTGCTGTTCTTTCCGTAAGCCTTTCTGTCCCACGACTGCAATTCGTCGCATAAAATAAGCAGATACGAAAGCGGATGTTCGCTTATCGCTATTTTATGCGAGTTTTCCACGTCGTATTTATTCAGACTGTTGTGAAGAAGTATCGCCGTTATAACGTCAAGGTGATTTTCGTTAAATTTAAACTCGGGATTTTCAAATAATTTTTTCAACAAAATCACCGAACTGAAATAGCCGTGATCCATAAAGTAAGGCTGATCTTCGACTCTTCTTTTAAGCGTTTTTACGAGCGCGTCGTAGTCATACCCCTCTCTTTTTTTAACCCCGTAAGCGAGCAGTTCGTTTATGGAAGAAAAAACGACGTTGACTCCGAGCTGCTCCGATAATTTTTCTCTTATATCGGGACTTATGTTCAAGAACGCGTCCATGTTTTTAAAGGAAACATAAGGCAAAGTCGCCCTTATTGCCTTTTCTTTTTCTTTCCTTGAAGCCTCTTCGTCGCTATTTGCCGAAGCGTTATTGTTTTGTTCTATCCATAATTCTTCGAGATAGTTCTTCACCTGCTCGTGCGCGAGCTGGAAAGGATATCCTATATCGTGGAAAAGCGCGGTAAGTCCCCATAAATACAAAAACGTATAATATTCGTCCTGCTTTAACCCGTAAAACTCGTTAAAAACTTTGCGATACGCTCCGTCCGAGGCGTATATCGCAAGACCGAGCGAAAAAACGTACACCGAGTGAGAATAATGGTCTCTGTGTTTGGATAAAAGTTCCCCCGAATGGAATTCGTGATCGGATAACATTTCGATCAATTTACGGATATTGTCGTAACCGCTTCCGAACAATTTAAAAATTTCGCTGTAACAAAAAAAGACGGTGAACGCGTCGTCTTTTTTCCCGCTGATCAAAAAATCGTTCAAGGAATTTCTGAAACATACCAGATCGTTGCCCTGAAATTTGTCTTTGCTGTCGTCGAGCTTATCGAAAAAAAGCGCGGCGAGATTTTTTAAATCCTCCATAAAATCTCCTTTGTGTATTTATTTTTAAACATTTCACGAGTAGCCGAGAGGGATTCGAACCCCATCAAGCCTAAAAGCCGTCTTTTTTGCCTGTTGCGGCAAATCTTTGCTTGAAGTACGTCGACCGAGAACAACGGATTACACGTTGAAATGCTTTTTTATCGCTAAAAACGCCTCTTCGGTGATAACATGCTCGACGCGGCAGGCGTTCTCTTCCGCGGCTTTAAGGTCAAGCCCCATTTTTACGAGAGCTTCCGTAAGCGATTTATGCCTTGCGAAAACGTTTTCCGCCTTTGCTTTTCCCGTTTCGGTAAGCTCTATAATTCCGTCGGGATGAACGACGATAAATCCGTCCTTTTTCATAATTCCGACGGCGCGCGAAACGCTCGGCTTGCTGTAACCGAGTTCTTCCGCGACTTCTATCGAACGCACGCTTCCTTTTCTTTTCTGAATTTTAAGTATCGTTTCGAGATACATTTCCTGTGATTCGTTATCTACCATATTCCACCGTAACCTTTTTTATAATTTTACCACAACGAGCATAAAAACGCAAGCGAAAAGCTCGTTCGCTTATAACTAAAAATTAAACGAACGAGCTTTTCACGATTAAAATTTATTTAATTTTCCATTTACCGCTGTCGGACTGCAAGTCAACCATATGAGCATATATGCCCTTTTTGTTGTACAGCTCCTCGGGGCTGCCCTGCTCGGCAACCACTCCGCCCGATAAAACGACGATTTTGTCCGCGCCCGCGATCAAAAACGCGAACACGCCGTTTATCGCGGCTGTGTAAAACATCATGGGAACGCACAGATCTTTGGTGTAAGCGACTACCCATTTTTCGTATTCGTCGATGGTGCCTTTGAACTTTTTGAACGAAAAGACCGTCTGTCCGAACGTTTTCACGACGGGTATGCCCCTTACGTATTCCACAGCTTCGTTGCTCATGTTTTCGAGCGCGTTGTTATACTGCCGCATTTTTTCCGCCATACGCTTGCCCGTCATTGCCGACATTACGAGAAACGCGAGAAGCACGGGAACAAGACTTAAAAGTCCGAGCCGCCAATCAAACGTAAACAAAAGCGCGAGAAGTCCCACGGGCGTTGCCAAAGCCGCATACTTATCGGGGAGCTGATGCGCGAGATAAGTTTCCGTCGCGCCCGTGGAGTCGTTCACGATTTTTCTGAGCCTGCCGCTTCCGAAACTGTCGACGAAACCGAGCGGCAATTTCGCGATATGCTCCGAAGCCGCTATACGCATATTCGTAGCCACCCTGAACGCCGCAAGATGCGAACACATAAGCGCGCATATGTAAATAAGAAAAGATACCATAGCGAAAACCATCGCCATGATTCCGTTATGCACAAGACCCGTCGCAAGCGAGAAATCCGGCTGCACGTCAAGCACTTCTTTAACTATCTTCCATATGTAAATGAACGGAAGCAAAGCAACGAGCGCGCTTATCGCCGAAAGTACCCACGAGGCGTAAGTAAAAAGCTTATGCCCTCCCGCATACCCCATGAGTCTTGACAGAGTTGATTGTTTTTTCACTCTTTTAAACCTCCTGAAAAGTTTTCTTGTTTATTTGTTTTTCTTTTGATTTTACGGTTAGCAGCAACTAACCGAAATTTATATAAAAAAGGAAATCGCTTTCCCTTTTCTTCTTTTATTTGTAACGACCGATTTTCCTTATTCGGTGCCGACCGATTTTTCGTTATTCGGGAAGCACCCAATCGGACGGAAGACCTAAAATTTTATCCCAGCCCGCATTGAAAAAATACTGCAATTGTTTTATATATTGCCTTGCGTCCTCTTTTGTGAAATCGTGTTCGACGACTTCGAACATTCCGTTGAACATTGCCGTTGCGAGCATATGCGACAAATCGGCGCGGACGTCGTTTACCTTTATCCCCGCGGCGTTGAGTTCGCTTATAAACCTGACGGTGTTATCGGTTTCGATTTCGATGAGCCTGTCTATGTAATTTCCGTATTCGCTGCCTTTGCTTCTGCAAATGACAAGTTTGAATTCGTCGAAATTATCGTAGACGATATCGAGCATTTCGTTTATTCTCTCGTCCGCGTATACGTGCATATCGTTATACTGCGTTTCGGGAGAAAGCCTTGCGAATTCTTTCTGAACGCCCGCATAATAAGCGTAAAGTTTTTCGGCGGGGTCTTTCACGATCGCTTTGAAAAGTTCGCTTTTATCCCCGAATCTGCCGTAAAGCATACCCGTAGTGTAACCCGCGTTCTCGGCGATATCGCGCATAGACGCGCCCTCGAAGCCTTTTAAGAGAAATTCCTGCTTCGCGCATTCTAAAATCTTATCGATCGCAAGCTCGTCTTTTTTACGCATTTTTTCACCGCCGACTTTTAATAACGCCGTTATTATAACCCCGTTATTTTATAATGTCAAATGTTTTGCGATGCCAGCCAAAAATAATACGAACCATGGTCTGACGGCGAATTTTTGACTAATATGTCGTTACGCTCGCGGCTTATACATCAAGTATTAACCCGTTCGCGTGCCTTGTCTTAGCCTAAAAACTCGCCGTCAGACTTGCCCGCAACCATAAACAGCACGAGCGAGATAAGCATAATCGTTCCGCAAACCGTCGAATATCCGCCGACGTACTCGTATAAAGCGATATATCCGAGGCTCGACATCGTAAGCGCGAGAACGCCCGCAAGCATGGAAAACAACTGATTTTTCAGCGACGCGCCGTCAAACAGTGCGGAAAGTCTGTCGTTATCTTTAAGATCGGCGAAATTAAATCTGCCGTTAGGCGTGTAAGTTATCGCTCTGTCGCAAAAACAGCACAGAATATGCCCCACGCAAGCCACCGCCATTAAAATTTTTATCACCGTCAAAGACATATTATACCTCCGTATTTCGTCTTTTCGATTGCATTATATCACAAGAAAATAAAAATTTCAACAAGTTAGCATTGTCTAACCGCAATTTTACGATTTTTTTTGAAAACTACGAAGATATATTTGACCAATTTGTGAAATTATATTGACATATAAAACGAAAAAGAGTATCATATATTTAAATATGATACTCGCGGGAGAATTAAACTATACCGCCCGCGATATCGCTATAACGGAGGTTTATATATATGGAATCTGCTTATGAATACCGCAAAAGAGCGCGCGAAGCCTTAGACGGTAACATTTTCAGCAATTCGTGGCTGTTTCTTCTGCTCGCGGTGCTTGTTGCGGACGCGATTTTATCGTTTGCCGGCTTCACCTTTATCGGAATGATTATTCTTTTAGGTCCTGTAAGTATCGGCGTTGCTTCGTACACGCTTCACCTTATCAGACAAACCGAACAGAAAAACAAAATCGAGCCGCTTCTGGACGGTTTCCGCGGCAATGTGGGAACGAATATCCTTGTCGGGGTTCTCGACGTTTTGTTCGTGGTTCTCTGGTCGCTTCTTTTTATTATTCCCGGAATAGTTAAAGCGATCTCTTATTCTCAGTCTTTTTACATCGCCTTAGAACACCCCGAATACGACGCGAACACCTGCATCACAGAAAGCAGAAAGATGATGAACGGGCGCAAATGGAGATATTTCTGCCTGCAACTCAGCTTTATCGGCTGGATTATCGTCGGTTTTCTTTGTTTCGGTATCGGTATGTTATGGGTTTCCGCATATATGCAAGCCGCAAACGCCGCTTTTTATGAGGACATTAAGAACGAACCCGTTCTGATCTGATTTTTCGCTATAATCGCTATAATATTAACGGCTTGCCGCCGATTTTCAATCGACGGCAAGCCGTTTTGTAGTTATGCTTTAAAGATTTTTATAAGGTCTTTTCTTATTTCGTTACATTCTTCGCCCGTTATGTCTCTTCCGAAAACGGACGCGGATATTTTTTTTCTGTACTTAACGCCGCTTCCGTCTATCACGACTATTTCGTCGGCAAGAGTCAATGCCTCGCCTATGTCGTGCGTTACCATAACGACGGTTTTTTCATCCGAAGTAAAAATTCTTTTTAAAACCTCGTAAATGCGGAATTTCAAGCCGATATCGAGCGAGGAAAGCGGCTCGTCCAAAAGCAACGTCCTTCTGCCGCTCGCAACCGCCGTCGCAAGGGAAACGCGTTTTTTCTGTCCGCCCGAAAGCTCGGAAGGAAATTTACCCGCTTCGTTTAAAAGCTCCGTAACTTTCAACGCTTCGATAACCCTTCTTTTTCTCTCCTCCGCGTTTTGTTCCGAAATAACGAATTCGACGTTTTTAAACACCGTTTTGTTCGGGAGAAGTCTGTCGCTTTGAAAAACGTACGCGACGTCTCCCGCGCCGATAATTTCGCCTTCGTAATCGGTCAGCTTCGCTATGCAATTCAAAAGCGTGGTTTTGCCTATTCCCGAGCCGCCCATAACGGCTGTGGTTTTGCCGTCCTCGAAATCGACGTTGAAATTATCGAGAACGACCGTTTCGCCGTTATCCGTTTTGTATCGCTTGTTCAGATTTTTTACGTGCATATCCGACGACAGCCCCCTTTACGATTTTATATATCGATTTGATAACGACTTCGATGATAACCGACAACAAAACGGCTATCACGGCAAACGCCATAAGCCTTCCCGTTTCTAAATACGCGTTCGCGACGTACATTTCGCGCCCGATACTGAGCTGCGTGTTCGCAAGGGCTTCGCCGCTCACGGTGAGCTTCACGTTAAAGGCAAGAAGGGAGACGAGTTCGGGGAAAATCTTATCGAAAACGTTCGGAAAGGTGCAACCCCAAAACACTTTGAACGGTTTGACCCCGTAAACCTTTAAAAGTTCCGCCGTTTCCTTGTCTCTGTTTTTTATCGCCGAAAAAATCGTCGAATACGTCATCGGAAACACTACTATAAACGAAATCGCGATCGGGCTTTTCGCCGATTTCAGCCAGATAAGGCAAAGGAGTATCGCCGCCATTGCGGGAAGCACTCTCAAAAGCGCGACGAGCGGATAAAAGAACTTCTCCAAAAATGCGGACGCGTTTGCCGCTATCGCCATCAGAAGAGCCATGGCAAAAGCTATCAAAAAACTTATCATTGACCTTGAAAACGTGCCGATAATCGACTTATAGACCGACTTTTCTTTAAGCGCGGCAAACAGCTCCCTACACACCGCCAAAGGCGTGGGCGCAAGCAGATCGCTATTGATTTTTAAAGCTACGCCGTACCATATGAGTATAACCGCGATTATACCCGCAATGAGCGCGGCGGAGCTTAACAGGCTTTTTTTCATTAAACTTTAAGTTAAATCCTTATTTTGATTGACTGATTTTATTTCGCGTAGAAATCTTCTGCGGGAAGTTTTCCGCCATATTCGCTCGGTGTCAATACCGCAAGGAAAGCTTCTATATCGGCTTTGCGGGCTTTCGCGCTTTCCGCTCCGATATTGCATCTCGAAAGGGTCGCCTCGCTTAATGCGGGCAAGGTTGCGCCGATAGCTTTAAGATCTTCTACGGCTTTGTCTGCATTTGCGGTCAAGTATGTCTTGTTTTCGGTCATCTTTTTAAGGAGTGCGTCCAGATACGCATTCTCGGCGAGAACGCTTTCTTTAACGATAAGTCCCGCCTGAACGAAACCTACCCCGGGATGAATTTTTTTCCATTCGTCTTCGAGAGAAAACGCGATTTTTGCGCCCGTTTTCGCCATTGCCTGCGTTACGACGGGTTCGCCCAAAAGTGCGAATTTCGCTTCGCCTGTTTTAAGGGCGGCTATGACGTTTGCGGCTTCGGTAATTGCGTTGAAATAAACCTTTTGGGTATCTTTTGCGGTCGCTCCGTCCTCAAATTCGATATTGTTTTCTTTTAAAATGTTTTTGAAAACGACTTCGGGAGTTCCGCCCGCGCCTACGCTGTACACAACCTTGCCTTTAAGGCCGTCAAGGCTCGAATATTCGTCTGTCGTTATCATATGCAGAACGCTGAAAATGTTTACCGAAACGAGTTTTACGCCGAGCTGCCCCGCATTGTACAGTTTAGCGGCAACGTTAAGCGGCATAATCGCCATATCATATGTTCCGTTTGTAAGTCCCGAAATAACGCTCGGAGCGTCTTTCTCGACATGAACGTCGGTTTTTATATCCGAGGTTTCGTCCGAAAAATCGAAACCGCCCGTAAGGTTTGCGACGGCAAGCGCGGGCGCGCCGTTTACAACGCCCATTCCAAAGGTTTTTTCGACCTTTTCGGGTGCGGGAGATGAATTTGCGGAGTCATCGGATCCGCATGCGACGACCGCAAACAACATTACGATCGCAAGAAAAACAGACAATAATTTTTTCATAATATTTCTCCTTTAAATTTTTTCAGTTTATTTCGCAAGTCGTTACAGCCGACTTGACTTTTACGTTTTCGATTTTCCCGAGCTTTCCCGTCATCGCGGAGATAATCTCGTTCGTCGCCTTGACAATTACGCTTATGACGTAAACGTCGTTTTCCCTGTCGGGTACGCCCATTCTGCCGACGATATGATCGCCGTATTCCGATAAAATTCCGTTCACCGCGCCCGACGAACTTCTGTCCTTTTCGATAACGATACCGATAACCGCTATTCTCATTTTCTGCTCCTTTTTGTAAATTTCCGATAATGCTTTCGGGCAAAAGAAAAACGCATACCCCGAAGAGTATGCGTAAAAAACATCGTTTCGATAATCCGAAAAATTCAGTCGCCCGAGATTTTTTTATTTTGCCGCAAACCGATAAACCGGATAAACTATCCCGCTCGGTTTTGCGCCGCGATTTTACGAAAAATCCGACAAAACGATTGAAATTCGAAAGTTTTATAACGCGCTTACTCTCCGATATCGTAGCTAAGCGGTTTTCCATAAAACGCGCTGCGCGTTTTATAAACCCGTTTGCCCGACGCCCTCATCGATTTAGCGACTTTATTATACACCCGTTTTCCCGATTTGTCAACTTTTAACGATACTTTATCTCAAATTATCGTTATTTTATCGGAAGATATAGTTCGAGGTGTCTTTCCTTTATGTTTGCCCGCTTCGCCCAATGCACGCGAAGAAGCTCGGGGCGGCTTTCGTCCCGCGTAAAACCGTAGTCGTCTATTCCGCCGTAAACCGATTTCGTGAATCCGTCCAGCAAACCCATAGGAAACTCCTTATATTCGGAGATAAATTTCGCGTATTTTCCGCAGATAACGAACTTTTCGAAAGATTTTACGTAGCGTTCCAACTCCTCACATTCGAAGGTGTTATCGTAATTTTCGGCTACCGTTTTTTCTGCAAGCGCCTTAAAATCGGCATTGCTCAGATTTTCGCCGAACGCGTTATCGGGGCAGACCGCAACGGATAAATCGAACCCGTCCGCGCCGAAATTATCGAGGATTTCCCACCAGTCGCAGTCGCCGTCTTTTCTTAAAACACGCAAAGCGTCCTGCCGTTTTCTCGTCGAACGAAAGAATTTTTCGTCTTGCTCACTGCGATCTTCGGCTCTCCCTGCAAACCTTTCGCCGTAGCCGTAAAACACCGCGTTTTTAAATTCCGTGATTTCGTATTTCATTATTTCGCCCTCTCCTATCATACGATTTATGTTCCACTCAGGGATAAATTTATATTTTTTCGTCTTTCGCGTTTCGCTCGGCGATATTCTGTGAAATTTCTTATAAGCCTTCGAAAAACTTTCCGCCGTAGTATACCCGCAATCAAATCCGATATCGATAATCACTCGCTTTGTTTCGGAAATCGCCCTGCCCGCTTCGGACAGCCTGCGAAGCCTTATATATTCGGCAAGCGTAAAATCGGTCGAAGCCGAAAAAATTCTCATTAGGTTATACTTGTTCGTATGAGCATATCTTGCCAAAGCGTCGTAATCTATTTCCTCGAAAAGATGATTTTCGATATAATTTATCGCGTCGAGTAAAATCATAGCTACATTTTAGCATATATTTTCCCGTTCGTCTTGTCTTTTTTTGCTTTATTTTCGTGAGTCGCGAATTTTCGGGCGGCAAAAACGACAAAAGCGCAAAAAAACGCAACGCGCCAAAAAATCCGCATTGCGTTTACGATTATTCCGCGCTCGATTTCGGTATTATTTTAACTTATCGATATTCTCGTTGAGAGATTTTAAAAGCAACGTTATGACGGGATTTTCTTCCAGAAGGTTGATCGTCGTTATAACGTAAACTTCTTCGCCGACGCGTTTATACGACATTATTTCTTCTCTTCCCATATCCACGCCGCTGTACGACGGTTTTACGATAAGAGGCATGAAGCCTTCCGAAGTGAAAGCGTTGTCCGCGGTATAGTCTATCATATCCGTTTCTTTGTTGTAAAGCCAATGCAGATCGTCTTTTTTAAGATATCCGAAAACGTCGTTTTCAGGCGTTTCGACAAAGTAAACTCCGCCCGCATACATATCGAATACTTTTACTTTTTCGCCGCAGATTTCCTGTTCTCCCCGTTTTTTAAGCTCGATTATTTTAAGATTTTTATTCTTTTCGTAGTCCAATCGCGGGAAAACCTCTATTTCGATTTCGTTTACGCTGTTTAAGCCGTTCGCTTCGTCGGCATAATAAGCCCGAACCTTAAATTTTTCGCGTTTGTCCGCGTTTTCGATTTTAAACGAAACGGTATGCATATACGCCGACTCGCAAGCGTCGCAGCACACGTCGGCTTCGCCTGCAAACGCCGTTTCGCCGAGCGAATTTTCCACCGAATAAACAACTTTCCCCGCCGTTTTGCGGCTCGTGTCGTTGCAAAGATAGTTTTCGATTTTTATCTCTTCGCCCGCAAAATATGTATATCTGTCCGTTCTGAAACTCGTGATTACGGGTTTTAAAGCGTTTCTGTAAGCGAAATAGGCGGGCTTCGGCATTCTTTCGCAGTCTATTATCGCCTTCATCCACCCTGCCGGCCACGCGTCTATGAACAAATGCACCGCAAACGATACGTTAAGGCGATCGCGCCGAAAGAATTCTGTCATAAATTTTACCGCAAATGCCTGATAGCTGCGGCTTTTTTCCACCCAATCTTCCATTGAGCCGCCCGCAGAATAAAAAACGCCGTAACTTTGCCCCGTCTGAGCGTAAAGAATGTTCTTCGGATCGAATGGTTCTTTTATCCATTCTTTCGGATATCTGCGGCGCATCAGGTCAACGCTGTCAAGCCCCTCCACGCCGAACTCGCCGCAACCGTAGAACCAATTCTTTTTCATCGGAAGCCAATAACCTTTGTTAAACTTATGAAACAACAGCGCGTGGTTGTTGTACCACATATTATAAATATGATTATCGGGCAAATCGTCGCACGGGGGATCGTAATCGCCGTCGACTGATTTAATCACTCTGTCGGGATCGGTAATCGCGATAATTCCCTTGCACGCGTCGAAAAAACGTTGCATTTCGTTTCTCGTCATATGCCTGTGCGGTTCGCCGCGACCGTTTGAAAACGGCTCGTTTATAAACGTATCGACGACAACGCAGGCGTGAGAACGCACCATTCTTTCCATTTCCTCCGCCTGACGAACGCCTTCGGCGAACCTGTTTTTACGCATCACGCCGAAAAGCGGCAGATCGGTCTGAACCATAAGACCGAGCATATCGCAATAATCGTAAATTTCGTCCTGAACGGGGCGCTGAGTTATGCGCCAGAAATTCATATTGCAGATTTTCGCAAGCAGAATATCGTCCGTAAGCCGATCGAAATCGCCCCGCATAACGTCCTGCTGCTCGAAACCCATTGTGTTCGCGCCGCGGAGTTTTATCTTTTCGCCGTTTAAATAGTACGCGCCCTTTATCTCGCTTTTTAGATCCTACGTGAAAGTTCTCACGCCGAATTTCCGCGTTTTTACCTGCTTGCAATTTTCGTTTAACAGCGAGATAATCGACTTATAGAGCCACGGACGCGAGTTGTTCCACAATCTCGGGCTTTCGATTTTCCGTTCTCGTCCTTACGGAAGGTTCTAAGTCCGTGCGGTCCGTCGCTCATTGTAAAAAGCGGGAGTTTACCGTTAAACGTTTCGAGATTCATCGAATGCTCTTTTCCGCATAACAGTCTTAATTTTTCGTCCAAAGTAAAATCTTTCGCGTTCATAGCAACATTATATAGCATACGACAAAAAAGTCAATACTCATTTTTAACTTTTTTCTTTCCCTTTTTAATCGTTTTATTTTCAAAAACTTATATTAAACGGGCGGGGATTGAAAAAAATTTCAATCCCCGCCCGTTTGTCAATACATTACTTTATAAAATGCATATTTCTATTATTCAGATGTCGAATTCCTCTATTATGTCACCGTATTTTTGTAAAACGGAGGAGAATAACTCGTTTTTGATTATAAGCTCTTTTGCAATTCCGCGCCCCGTTTCGGTTTTAATACAGAATAATTCGTTCAACCAATTTCTCCTGCGTTCTTCGCTGAAATTTTCGCTATAAGAATTATTGTACACAAGAAACTGATATATTGCCTGAATAACGTCTATATCTTTTGCGATACGCGCATTTTCCGTTTGCATCCCATACCATTCGTCCCAGGCATCGGCATAATCCGTCATACTGTCTATGCTACCGTATGTTCCTTTCAACAGGACGGAAAGCATCACTCGATTTTCTTTTTGTTCGTAATCGGGATAGTTTACTTTTTCGTACTTCGGTATATCTTTCAGCGTTGTTTCGGCAAGGTCGTGAACGATAAGCATACGAAGAATTCGCTGTTTATTATAGCCTTTTATTTCGTTGTTTTCTATCGGCAGAAAAACCAGACCTATAAACCAACACGCATACATATGCTCGACAATACTTTCGGGTGAAGGAATATTCTGCGCAATCCATCCCGCGCGTTTCGTGTCTTTTGCCGCAAGGTAAGAATTGCTTACGCTACGTTTAGGCGAAAAACTTCCGCTGTCGTTTTCAAGGTAGTTGTTAAAGTCTGTCAGAGCCATACGGAAGAATGAATCGATGATATTGTCATCTATCGTCACGACATTCAAATAATCGGAAAGTATTCTGCAAGCCTTTTCCACATAAGATTTTACGTTAAACGAGATAAGTTTTCTATCCGTCTCTATACGCACCTGTAAAAGAGAAACTATCGTAAACACTTCAAGCATAGCCGACGGAGCGAATTTTCTCTTTTTTAACTGTCCTTCAACGTCGTTGCAAAGAATTTTAAGCGTGCGTTCGCCTATCCTCGGGTTATCCGTATAGTCGAGCATATTCTGGTTCGGCAAATATCTTTTATCTCCATAGTATTCCAGATGGAAACCTCTGTTTATCGAATTGCTTAAATCGTTTTCGATGAGGCTTTTTACGTAATTTTTTTCAATCGCAGCGTCCGAACAGTAAATTAAGCTTACAGATATTCCTCTCAACAAGAATAAATCCTGCTTGTATTCCTCTTTAAGGTATGGTATACCCTTATATTGCAGGTCAAATTTACGCTGAGTAATGTAATCTTGCGTTTCCTCATAATATTTGCGCAGCAGTTCTATGGCTCTCGGTCTGCGATTAGGCGTTTTTATTCTGCCGAGCAAGTACGAAATTTCACTTTTTCCCATAAGGGTCATTTCGTCGTATCTTCCCGCAAGGCTTAAAATAGCTTCTTCATATTGCGGGTACGCGTTCAGTCTGGAAGTTATAAAACGAGTAATTTCCTTAGAGAACACCATTTGAAAAAAAGATAAATCGTGCGTAATTTCGTATTTTGAAAGCTTGTTAAAATACTTTACGGCAACAAAGAAATGTAAAAACATTTGCTCTTTTGTTATAAGGTTGAGTATAGTCAGCGTATTGCCCGAAAAATCCAAATCGTCCGAGCCGTAAGCAAATTCAAACACAACGTCCGCACCCTCGCTGAGCAAATCCTCGTTGCCGCCGAGACGGTTGAGTATTTCGCTTTCGAACATATCCATAAGATTCAGATTTGAAAAGACATCCTCGTTGCAAAGTATCCGTATAATGTTTTCGTTTATGGCAGTTATTTTACTTCTTTCGAGCGATATATAAGTTTCTTCTTTGTCTGTCGGCAGATTTTCAAGCGTTGAAATATAATCCAGGCACTTCTTCTTCTCGTAGATGCTTATAAGCGAAAGAGTCAAAACAATTTCGTATTTCCCCTTAATAAGACTCGATTTGTTAAGCCTTATCCTGTTATCGCCGAATACATTGTTGATCCCTGCAATAAATGTGGATTTTGCAAATTTATCTATTTCGTTTTTTATAAGATAATCCAGCCTGAAAGCATCGGTGACTACGTTCAAAAGTCCGTCTATAATAAACAGAGGGACGCGCATTTCGTCTGTTTTTAATCCGGAAAACATATCCGCAACGATATTTCCAGCCCCGCCGTTTAAAATGCATTCGTCGCGTATTTTATCGCAGTCTATATAGACAGGATAAAACGGAGCGTTGTTGCAACGTTTTTTAAAAACAACGTAAAGCATTTGTAATAAATAACTTTTCTGCGTGCCGGATTGTCCTATAATCTTCATAAGATAAGGATTTGCGGGATTCGACGCGTAGTTTTCGGTAATGCGGTTAACAGTGTCGGAAACGTAATCCACGCAATCGCTACTCACCACTTCGTAAGTCATACATTTCAATCTTTTCGTCACTATTTTGCAATGCCTTTCTATTTCGCTATCTGAAAAAAAGGAGAATCCCTTTAATTTTTTGTCCAGAAAATATTCGGACATCTCGTCGAAAGACTGAAACCGCACCTTGTTTTCGGATAATTCTTGCGATTGCAAAAGTTGCTCTTTGTTTTCTTCGGTCGCCGCAATCTCGTTTTTTGCTAAAATCAAACGATACAACCGCTCGAAGCCGTCCTCTCCTGACACAATATCCTTCGTAGTAAACAACGTATTGAATTCGTATAAATCCTGCTCGCAAATCGAACCGAATATATAAGCCGAAATAAGGCAGTTGGGTTTCTTCCCGTTTTTACGTAGTCCGTCAAACTGTTTAACTTCGTCGCGAACCCATTCCGAAAGCTTATTTTTGTTACACGCAACCAGAATAAAATGTCTGCTGCCAAGCAAACCGTCATTTATGGCGTCGTAAAAGTCTTCGTTATCGACTTTTTTGTACAGGAAACATTTAATTCCTCTGTCTTTAAGATAGTTAAACAATTCAACAGCTTTCCCGAAAGATGAATCTACGCTATTGACTCCGCCTCCGTGATATGAAATAAAAACGTCGTATTTCATTTTCCTCCTTTTTGTTACCAATACACTAAAAATTTTGAATTGAAAATTATAATATATCCAATATAAATCCCATCTGAAAATAATGTTTTGCAAAAAACACCGAATCAAATTATCTCTATATAAGCAAAAATCCCGACGATAACGGTCGGGATTTTACTTTGATAGAGGGTTCGGATAACTACCCTTTGGTGCACCTTCGGGGACTCGAACCCCGGACCCACTGATTAAGAGTCAGTTGCTCTACCAACTGAGCTAAAGGTGCGATGGTGATTCATCGGGGACTCGAACCCCGGACAACATGATTAAAAGTCATGTGCTCTACCGCCTGAGCTAATGAACCATATTTAATTTTTGCCAACCGAATGACCGGAAGCAAATACGCTTTGTGAGTACGCTTTTGGCTGGGGTGGCAGGATTCGAACCTACGAATACTGGAATCAAAATCCAGTGCCTTACCGCTTGGCGACACCCCAATATAAATAATAATGGGGCGGGAGATGGGAGTCGAACCCACGACCTTCAGGACCACAATCTGACGCTCTAACCAACTGCGCTACTCCCGCCATAAGGCTTGGTGCGCCTGAAGGGATTCGAACCCCTGACACCCGCCTTAGAAGGGCGGTGCTCTATCCAACTGAGCTACAGGCGCATTTTGTGTCGGCAGAATCCCTGATTTATCGAACAAAGCCGATAATGGAGCGGGTGATGGGAATCGGACCCACGCAACCAGCTTGGAAGGCTGGTGTTCTACCATTGAACTACACCCGCATCACTCACAATGCTTGTATATTCTATCAAAATATCCGAGCATTGTCAAATGATTTTATACAGTTTTCAAAAAAATTTTAAGAATATTTTTGCCGATTTCGTTTTGAATTTTTTTCGGGGAAAAGTAGCGATTTCGCAAGGTTTATAACCGATTATTTAAGCCACAGCCAAAGAAGAACGGCTACGCCCGCAAAACAAGCGATACCTAAAAGCAATCTCGGCAAATAATACAGATACGCCGCTTTAATCATTGCCCTGCGCTCTTTTTTCGTAACGTTTACGCCTTCGTCCTTCTTCTTTTTTCTCGCGACGGACGGAAGATTTTCCATGCTGTAAACGGTATGCCCGTCGTCGATGTAAACGGGCTTTTGCTTTTTCGGTTTACGCTTTTTCTGCGTATCGGTTTCTTTCGCGTCGGCTTCCCGCGTTTCTGTTTCCTTATTCGGATTGTCGGACACGATTATTCTCCGTCCTTTTCGTCGGCGTTATTTACGTTATTTGCGCTGTTTTCAACTTCGGTCGATTTTTCGCCCGTCTTATTTCCCTTTAACTTATTTAAAACCGATTTGGCTTTTTTAAGCTCGGCAAGACGCTTCTTCTCGGCTTCCTCTTCGGCGCGTTTTCTTTCGAGTTCCGCGTATTCCTCGTCGTACTTGGCAAGGTTTGCCATAATCTCCTCGTCATAAAGGTGACAAGCGACGAAATGCCCCGGTTTTGCCTCGTGATAGCTCGGCTCGTGGATTTTGCACACGTTCATACACTGCGAGCAGCGCGTGTGGAACTTGCAGCCCTTGGGCGGATTTGCGGGCGACGGGATATCGCCTTCAAGAATGATCCTCTTCATCTTGTAATCGGGATCGGGAACGGGAACCGCAGAGAACAAAGCTTTCGTGTAAGGATGAAGCGGATTATCGAAAATTTCGTCCGTTTCGCCAAGCTCCATCATATTGCCGAGGTACATTACGAGTATCTGATCGGTGATGTATTTTACAACCGAAAGATCGTGAGAAATGAACACGTAAGTAAGGTTCATTTTGTTCTGTAAGTCCTTCAATAAGTTGATTATCTGGGCTTGAATGGAAACATCGAGTGCGGAAACGGGTTCGTCGCAGATGACGAGACGAGGGTTTACCGCAAGCGCTCTCGCGATGCAGATACGCTGTCTTTGTCCGCCCGAAAACTCGTGCGGGTAACGGTCGTAATGCTGGGGTTGCAAGCCGCATTTTTTCATTATTTCAAGCACATACAAATGCACTTCTTCCTTGGGAACGATTTTATGAATTCTTACCGCTTCCGCGATAATGTTTCCCACGGTCATTCTCGGCGGCAAAGACGAATACGGATCCTGGAAAATAAGCTGAATATCCGTTCGATATTTGCTCATTTCCTTGCGGCTTATTTTCGTTATATCCTCGCCCTCGAAGATAATCTGCCCGCCGTCCGACTCGTAAAGCTTCAATATGGTTCTGCCGAGCGTGGTTTTGCCGCAACCCGACTCGCCCACAACGCCTATCGTAGTACCCGTTTTAACCTTAAAACTTACGTTATCCACGGCTTTAAGATAAGCCTCGGGTTTGCCGAACAGCGATTTTTTGATTACGAAATATTTTTTAAGATTGTTAACTTCGAGAATGTATTCTCCGTTATATCCCTTTTGTTCTATGGTGTTGTCCATTTGTTTTCTCCGATTTATTCGCCGTTTCCGCGCTCGTTAAAGCGCGCGAAAAACGACTTTCAGGCTTTCAGGCATTATTCCTCGTATAAATAACAGGAAACGAAATGCTCGTCGTTAATCTTGATTTCTTTCGGGTACGCCCCGCCGCACTTTCCGATACATTTCGAGCATCTGTTCTTGAAATAACAGTTGTTCGGAAGGTTTATCGGGTTGGGAACCTGTCCCGGTATAGAATAAAGCGGAGCGTTCGAGTCCGAAGTTATAAGCGGTTTGCTCTTCTGCAAACCCATCGTATACGGATGCAAGGGATTATGGAAAATTTCCTTTGCCGAGCCGCGTTCGATAACCTTGCCCGCGTACATTACGACTACTTCGTCCGCCATTTCGGCGATAACTCCGAGGTCGTGAGTGATGAGCATTATCGAACAACCCTGCTTCTCCTGCAAATCCTTTAAAAGTTCGAGAATTTGCGCCTGAATGGTAACGTCCAGAGCCGTCGTCGGCTCGTCCGCAATGATAAGTTTCGGATTGCCCGCAAGCGCCATAGCTATCATAACCCTTTGGCGCATACCGCCCGAAAGCTCGTGCGGGTAAGCGTCGTAGAAGCGCTCGGGCATAGAAATTCCGACTTTTTTGAGCATTTCTATGCTGTAAGCCTTAACTTCCTCTTTGGAAAGCTCGGGTTTATGCAAGAACGACACCTCGTCGAGCTGATAACCTATCGTGAAAACGGGATTTAAGCTCGTCATCGGTTCCTGGAAAATCATCGTTATGTCCTGACCGCGGATTTTGTGCATCGCTTCGGTGGGCATTTTCGTCACGTCGTAGCCGAGTTTCTTTCCGTCGGCGTTATAACCCGCTTTGTCGGAATTAAACCTTATCGCTCCGCCCGTTATCTGACCTTGCGGCGCGGCGACGAGCTGCATTATAGAAAGCGAGGTCACGCTTTTTCCGCAGCCCGACTCCCCGACTACGCCCACGATTTTGTTCTTCGGAATGGAAAACGATACGCCGTCTACCGACTTGACCGTTCCTCTGTCCGTGAAAAAGCTCGTGTGGAGATCATCTATTTCAACGATATTGTTTTCGTCGTTCATAGGAGCGGTATACTCGGCTTCGCTGCGTTTGATTCGCTTTTGCGCCTCGTAATACCGCATTTGTTTAACGTTGTATTTAATTATTTCACGGCTCTCTTTTATAGTGAGGTAATCCGTATTTTTCTGTTTTTTAATCATCTGACGCCTCGTTAAAAGACCTTACTTCCTCGCCTTGGGATCCATTGCGTCGCGCAAGCCGTCGCCGACAAAGTTGAAGCCGAGAACCGCTATAACTATCATTATACCTGCGGGAAGCCATACGTTTACGTGATACTGCAATATTTCGCGGATATCCGCTTTCGCGATCATCGTACCCCAAGCCGCCTTCGGGTGCTGAATACCGAGTCCTAAATAGGAAAGAGTGGATTCGTACAAAATTACGCTGCCTAAGCCCAACGTCATAGAAACGATAAGCTGAGGCATAACGTTCGGAAGAAGGTGAACGAAAATTCTTCTCCATACGGGTATACCCATAACTTCCGTTGCCGTCATATATTCCTGCTCTCTGAGCATAAGGATCTGACCTCTTACGAGCCTTGCCACACCGCTCCAACTGAATATGGTTATCATCGCCATCAAAAGGTAAATCTGAGCGTTGGATTCCGGGGGAATTTCCCACGATTTAATAACCGACGCGGCTATTAAAAGAATAGGAAGCGTAGGCACGCAGTTGAATATATCGACTATACGCATTATGACCTGATCGACGACCCCGCCGAAATAACCTGCTATTCCGCCGAGAATTACGCCGATAAGCGTTTCTAAAATTACTACTATAAAGCCGATCGTAAGCGATATTTTACCGCCGTACATAAGCCTTGTGAAAACGTCCATACCCTCGTCGTCCGTTCCGAGGAGGTGATCCCACGAGATATCCTGATATCTTCTTACGGGAAGCCATATCGAAACGACTTCGGTTGCGGTTATTTCGTTGCCGTCTTCGTCTTCGTAAATTCTGACGACTTCGTTTTCGTCCAGAATAGGTCTTTCGTCACGCTCGGTTTCTCCCCATTTCGTGTAAATTTCAGGTCCGAGGAAAGAGAACGCGAACAAAAACGCTATCATTACAAGTCCGACGATGGAGAGTTTGGAACGGAAAAATCTTCTCATAACGAGTCTGAAAGGACTCATTTCCTTATAGGTTTCGAGTTCCTTTACTTCCGTTTCGGCTTTAACTTCCTCCGCGGCTATTTTTTCGGCTTCCGTTTCCCCGCTTGCCTTATCGGCTTTTTCGACTTCTTCTTCGGCGATTATTTCGATTTCTTTTTCATCCATATGTTTAATCTCCAAGTTTAACTCTCGGGTCTACTACCGAATACATAATATCCGAAAGAAGCGTTCCCAAAACCGTAAGCACGGCAAGGAACATATTGTAACCCATTACAAACGGTACGTCGCCTTCGTACAAAGCCTGATACGCGAGACCGCCGATACCGTTTATGCTGAACACTTTTTCGGTTATCATCATACCGCCGAAAAGCGAAGGAAGAATACCCGCAAGAAGAGTTGCGAGAGGTATGAGCGTGTTTCTGAACGCATGCTTATAAATAACCGTTTTTTCGGACAAGCCTTTCGCTCTCGCCGTTCTTATGTAATCGGAACTTAAAACTTCGAGCATATTCGTTCTCGTGTAACGCATAAGTCCGCCGAGCGAAAGAATTACGTTTACGAATATCGGAAGCACGAGGTGGTGAAGCATATCGCCGAGATTCATAAAGAAACCCGCGAAAGTCGCCGTGTCGTAAGTTTTGCTCGTGTCGACGAGTTTCGACGGCGGGAACCAACCCAAATCCACCGCGAACACCTTAACGACGATCGCCGCAAAGAAGTAAGTGGGGAGCGAAATACCTATCATCGTAAGCACCGTTACGGTGTAATCTCTGAAAGTGTACTGATGCGTCGCGCTGGTTATGCCGAGCGGAATAGCGATAAGAAACTGCAAAATAGTCGCGATCAGAGCTATCGAGAAAGATATCCACATATTTTCGCCGATAACTTCCGCAACGGGTCTCTGATATTTAAAGGATTTTCCGAGGTCGCCTTTTAAAAGATTGCCTATCCAGGTGAAATATCCCGAAAAAATCGAGCCGAGTTTCTGCCAGCCCGTCGCGACCGTGTATTTCGCGACGCCTTCCGAAAGCGCGTTGGCGAATTCGTTCGTCGTGACGTCGAAATCGTCGGTCATTTCGGAAACGCTTATCAGAAATTCTTTGTTTTCGGTAAGCGTAACTCTGTACTGACCCGTGGAAAAAAGATTTTTTCTGATAGTTTTTTCCGTGGTGATTTTATTTCCGTCGTCATCCACCGTTTCGGCTGTTTCCGTTTCGTTGATGAAGATAATAACCCTGTAAAACATTCCGTCCGAGGTTTTGGAAAGTTCCATGGTGTAATCGCCCTTTTTAAACTTTCCCGCAACGAACTCGTATGCGTTTCCGCCCTCTTCGACGGCTCTGTCGTGATTGGCGATTTTAACCTTTCTCGTGTAAACTCCCGAAAGGTCGTATTCCTTGTCTTTTTCGCCGTTTTCGCCTTTTACGGTCGTTTTGAAACCGTCTTTAAGCTTAACTTCGAGGTATGCTTCGGGCATAGTGAGACCGTAAAGTTCCTTGAAGTTGTCGATATCGTCCTCGGTAAGCGTGGACGTATTAAGCTTCGGCAAATACGTTCTGTCGACGAAATCGTTTGGCATCATTCTTACGAGAGAATAAATTATAACGGATACGCCGAGCAATATTATCACGGAAATACCGAGTCTTTTGAGAATGTATTTTAACATATTTTATCCTTTTTTAACAACGAACCCTCGCGCCGTTTCCCGAAAAAACTTCCGATAAAAGCGCGAGGTCGGTGAATCAGGTTTTTACCTTTTATCTCTCTATAAGAGACATAGAAGTAAGCGTGCTTGTAAGACCCTTGAACGAGGTCGGATTCTGATAGAACGTAGACTCGTCTATCTTATACTGATTGTATGCAAACAAGTCTTTTCTCTGATAAGTGGGAAGCTCAACGGCGAGTTCCATTATCTTATCGAGCGCTTCCGCATATATCGGCTTACGGACGTTCTGATCGGTGCTTTCTCTGCCCTTATCGATAAGCTCGGAAAGTTTGACTATGATATTTCTCTCTTCCGAATACTTGTCGCCCGTAGCTTGAAGAATTTCACGGTAACCCCAATTGAGAACGGAGGTCGCCTTTGAATCTTTATGATATACCTGATACATATCGGGGTCGATCGTGGAACTCCACGCCGCCGCCCAGACGGTCAAGCCGCCGCTTGCGAGAAGCAAAAGTGCGTCTTTATCGTTCTTGACGGTTATCGAGAAACCGACTTTATCGAGAAGAACTTTGGCTTTCGTCATCGTTCCGAATGCGGGGTGGTCGTTGGAGTCGCCCGCAACGGTGAACGTATATTTAAGTTCGTCGCTCTTTCCGCCGGAATCCTTGGAATAAATTCCGCTTCCGCCGATCGAGTATCCGTCTTCTTCGACGAGCATCTGCAAGTAAGCTATCTGCTGCGCTTCGGTAAGAACGGCATTACCGCTTTCGACGGCTTGTTTCGTAAGCGCGCCGCTGTTTATCAAACCGAGAATATAATCTCTGTATTCGCCGTACACGGCGTATTTATAACCTTTACCCTGCGTTTCGAGAAGGTTTTTCGGAATGCTTCCGCCGATATACGGATAGTAAGGAACGACTTCGTCGGGATACGCCCAATTCGTTGTGGACATAGGACGGTTAATGGCGGTTGCCATCGTCTTATAATACTTAACGCATTCGTTTGTATCGAGAGCGTGCATTATAGCTCTTCTTACGTGGATACCGGGAACTTTACCTGCGTTGATACCGATATAACCGTAACCGCTCGTTTCAACCTCGTTATGTTTTATACCCTTGCTGTCGAGAGTTTTGATCGTATCGGGGTTTGCGTTCGGCTCAATGAAATCGGCGTGTTTTGTTTCGAGGTTGTCGATCATGTTGTTCGCGGAAAGAACGCTGTATCTTATTCTGTTGATTTTCGCAACGCGATACTCTTTTCCGTCGGGAGCCGTTTTCGTCCAATCGGAACCGTCTTCGTTCTTGTTCTGAGCGAGATCGTAGTAAGGATTGCGCTCATAGCAGATAAGACCGATACCGCCGTTAAACGTACCCTTGTCTTTGGAAACCTGGTTAAGATCTACGTTTTCGTCGGTTGCGGTTTTCAAAAGTCCGCCGCTTGACGAAGCCGCCGCATATGCGCCCGCGCCTACGGGAACGCCGTTTTTATCGGAGTTTTTCAAAACGTTTTCGAAGAATTCCGAGCTGCCGTATTCAACGCCGAAGTTTTCTTCATAGTCGAACTTGGCAATATGTTCCGCATCCGAATAATAATACATCGGAGCGACGCCGATACCGAAGTTCCATATAGCCTTCGGGTCAACCTTGTTGATGGTTATCGAAAGGACTTCGTTTCCTTTGGTTACCGAACCGTCCGCGGCATATTCGGGTTTATCGTAAGTGGTAGAATTGCCGTCGTCGTCCGTTAAGGTGAACGCTTCGTCTTTATTGACGAATTTGATACCCGAAATGTTCTTAAACTGTCTCTTCGAGCTGTCGCTGTAATATTTTGCGAGTTCGTCGCCCGTAAGATAGGTGAAAAGGTTAGCGGAAGTCGCGCTCCAATACTGAACCACCTGGTCGGCTTTGTTGGGAAGCCAATCTTTTCTTACATAGCTGACGATATCCGCGACAACGGATTTTATCTGCTCGCCCTTGTTGCTTGCCGTGCTGCTTTCCGCGTCCGCAAGCTGCTTTTCGAGGTCGGTTACAACGCTTTCGGGAATTTTATAAGTGAACTTATTTTCTTTTTCGTCGAACGTTATCATTCCTTCGTTGTAGAAGAACATCTGAACGTCGCTCGTGAGTTTCAGGTCGCTCTTGACTTTTTTGTTGTTCTTGTCTTTGTAATAGAAATCGAGATCGCTCCATGCGCCCTTAGCCGCATTGAAATCCGATTGAAGTTCGGCTTCGAAGTACTGAACCGCCTTGTCGTAGTCGGCAAGAATGTTCGCATACGCTTCGTTTGTGCTGTTCTTCGAGAATTTATCGAGTTCTTCTCTGAGCTGTTTTTCGCTCGTAAACTGCTTGCTTCCGCCGAGATCGTCCTTGATCGTACCGAAAGCGTCCACAAGGTTTTCTATTCTGTCTCTCGCGGCGTTTTCGAAGGTGACCATGAAGTTATCCTGCTCGCTTTCTTCCGTGGTCTGCGTTCTGTATTCTTTAAGACCGACGATATCGGTAGAATACATCGTGCTGGAACCCGAATAAACGGGGTCGAGATAAACGTAGAAGTTGAACAATACGTCTTTCATCGTAAGGGGCGAGCCGTTCGAGAACTTAATGTTGTTTTTCAGAACGAAATAATAAGTCGTCGTGTCTCCCGAAGCTCCGCTGTTATGAACGATTTTAACGTCTTTCGCGATTACTTCTTCGCCGTCGCCGTAAGCGGGATTACCCTTTGCGTCGTTGGTTAAAAGGCTGAGCTGAGTCATTCCGAGAATGGTGCCGTCCGTTCCCGAAGTGTAGAAGAACGGGTTGAAAACGCCGTCTACTTCGAGCGTGGAGAAAATAAGCGGGTCTTTCTCGTTATCGTAAGTATCGTGCGGTCCCGTGCTGTCTCCCGTACTGTCGCTGCCGGCGCTGCTGCCGCCGCAAGACGATACGCCGAGAATAATTCCCGTCGCCGCGCCGCCTATTACGACAACGCACAAGACGATGGCGATTATTTTTCTCGCAACGCTTACCGCAAGAAAGTTTTTAATCTTTTCAAAGAATTTCATTGTCTTTTTGCTCCTTTATTTTAACGTGTATTTTTAGCGTGATTTGTCTTTTGTCCGTATTAAAATTGTCTGTATTATATTTGTCCGCATTAAAATCGTCCGTGTTAGGAATTGTCCGCATTAAGGATTTTATCGGATTCGTCGGGCGTTATCGCGTCCGTTCGGGCGTTTTTACGCGCTTTCTTTCGTCAATACGAACTTTTCGCCTTTTTTGTTTACCGTTTCCGTTATCGCAAAATCGCATCCGTCGATTTTAACGTTTTCGGTTTCTCTCGCGTAAACATGTTCGGCTTCGAAGAAGAACGGTTCTTCGTCGCTTCCTCTTAATCTGCTTGCGATCACCTTGACCGTGACGTTAACGTTCGTTATCTCCGCATTGTAAATATTTTCGGCGAAAGACGAAACGTAAAGTCTCGAAACGGAGTCGTTTCCGACGTCCGCGTTTATCGTGACGTCCGTGAAATCGACGTTCGAAATCTTTATCGGGTTTGCCGCATTCGTATCTCCCGCGGCGCCGATATCCGAGAAAACGCTTGCCGTTAACGGCGCGATTTTCTTATCCATATACGAGCGGTTTATCGCGAAGTTGCTTACAGAATATTTCGTTCCTTTGCCCTCGGGATCGTAAGAATGAATTCCGAGATAATTAAACGTGCCGTTTTTGTCGGCGGCAAACGCGCTGCGGAAGCTGTCTCCGAGAGTTTTTCCGCCGCAATCGATATCGTTCATCAGAAGAAGGGTTTTCCCTTTGAGTTTATTCGCGCTGTCCGAGAGATTCGAGAAATCGTCGTAAGAATACAAAAGAAGATAATCGCCCTTGATATATTCGGCGTAAACTCTTATCGTAACGTCCGTATCCGACTCTTTAAGATTGCCTTTCTCGTCGAAATATGCCGCGTAGTCGTTTTCGTCTACCTTAACGCTCTTATACAAAAGCGTGTAACCCTCTCTCGTGTCGGCGGCGTCTATAACGGCGTCGAGACTGAAATCGAAAGAAAGAAGCGGTCTTGCAACGGTCGTGTTCACTTCCTCGAACTGCCCGTCTTTCATATAGCCGATACTGTAAATATACTGCGTTTTCTTGACCCAATTCGCGTAAAGAGTAACGCCATCGTCGCCGACGGTATCGTTTTCGAAATCCCACGGCTCAGTGAAATCCGCGTCTTTATACCAGCCCGCGAAATTATATCCGAGCCTTTCGACTTTCGCCGTTCCGTCGCCGCCTATCGGTATGGCTTTGATAAGATGTTTTGCTCCGTCGGGATATTTGTAGTATACCACAACATTCTCCTCGCTGTTTTTGTATGTACCCTCGTTAAGATTGTATATAACCTTTATTCCTCTGCTCCCTTCCTTTCCCGTACAGGACGAAAAAGCAAGCAAAGACAGGGCGCACACGGCAGCCAGAAATAAAACAGTAAGTAATTTGAATTTTTTCATATTTATCCTGCAAGTTAAATGTTTTTTGCGCTTTTAAACTTCTTTTATTTGTTTTTAAACGTTTTTTGCTTTTTATGCTTTTTACGCTTTTTGCACTTTTAAGCGGTTTCACGCTTTAAAACGGATTTACATTTTTAAATGCTTTTGCACTTTAATCGTCTTTTGCGCTTTTAAACTTCTTTACGTCGGCTTGTTGTTGAACTTTTAAACGTATAATTGAATGCATATAAAAGCAAATAAGCCGAAATAATAAAACGCCTTGTAAGGCGCAACGCACAAAACCCCATTCTAGTACATTTTCATTGTACCATTTTTCGGGATTTTAGTCAAACGATTTCCTCCGAAATGCCTTGCAACAGATAATTTCCATACATTTATTTGCTTATGTTTAATATAAATTATATTTATAGAACACGATTTTATGCAAATATGCAGGTTTGTAGGTATATTATGCAGTAATGGTTTATATAGGATTATATCAGAAAAATTCTTTTTTATTTCGTTTTTAAATTTCAATCAATGCCTACATTGTAATCCCTGCCTTCTCCCTTTGGAGAAGGTGTCGGCGGAGCCGACGGAAGAGGACAAAAGGAACAAAGCTCTACAATCGTTCTTTATATAATCCGTAGTTCGGTCTCTCCCTTGCCTTCCCCGATTGGGGAAGGCTTATGTAATCTACTTTCAGTTCGGGGAAAGCTTTTTGTTTTCTGTGCATAACAAAAGCCCTCTCGGAAACGAGAGAGCTTTTGTTGTGTTAAAAATCTAAACCAATAATGTTAAAAATCAAATCAATAATGTTAAAAACAAATCAACTATGCTAAAAACAAATCAACATGTTTTGCCTGAGCCGATAGGTTTGAAAACTATGTCGACAGGCTTTATTGAATTGTTATTAAATCTTATCGGTTTTAAATCTTTTTGTTTTGCCTCGAAAAACGAAATACGTTTTACAGCGAGAATCCTTCGCATTTTACAGATCCACTGCTAGTAAATGAGTAAGCATTATTACTAAATGTTCCACCCTTTACAAACGTAATCGTGTCTCCGCTTATTGTTGCTTTAAGGGTTTTCCCTTTGGCTCCACTATCAATCGCCTCTCCAAAGGTAAACACAAGCGAGTTTCCGTTTAGTTCCGCCGTAAATTTGAAATAGTATGTCGTACCAGATCCAGAATAAATAATACCGCTTATAATTGACGATTTGTCAAACTCTATCCGCAACTTTGTAGTTTGTTCCCACGATTCATCATAGAAAGTACCACTGAATGTAAGACCTGCAAATACGCTCATTCCAAGGAACTTCTTATTCTCGGTATCAAGACCATAAGTTGTAGAAGCTTCTCCGTCGTAGATCTTGATTTCTGTTTTGTTTTCTACAACATAAGTCTTTCCGTTGCCTGCACCGCCATAACCGTCAAGCGTGATAGTAGTATTATCAGGTAAGGTGTAAGTACCCTCATAGCCATCAAGAACCTTAGCGTAAGTGCCGTCGCCGAGAGTAACAACTCTCATTGCGTTTGCAACAACGATTTTTATCTTTTTAGCGCCTTTGTCGATTATTGTGTATTCACCGTTTGCTCCACCGACAGCAATACCGCCAACACCGTCAACAACCGCATCGCCGTATTCACCGGTATAAGTACCTGTTAAGCCGTCGCTTTCGATAATAACCTTGGAAACAACTTTGGCAATGATTTCTCCATTCACTTTTACTGTGAATTTATCCTGCGTGCAGATCTTGGTTACGTCAACGCCCTCATTCCACGTTACGTTTGCAACTATCTTACTATTGTATAAGAATGCAGTTTTTACCGAGTTATCATTATAGGTTATTTCAAACATTGCAATGTAAGATACGGCACCTTTACATCCTGAATACTTAATCGATTTAACTCTGCTTATATCTGCACCGACATAAGTATCGTTATTTACGCCTTTTTCACCTCCATTATAAGGAGCCCAAACAAGACCAAGCTCTTTATTGAAGTATACATAATGTGCATTATCAAGAAGTAATACACCATCCGTCGCTGCTCTTTGTTCATCGGTAAGCACACCATCGTTATATGCATATTTAACTCTCAGCTTAAATGTTCCGTCAGCCGCAATACTTAATATTTCGGTAGAAAATGAAGTCTTATTGTCAGTCTCTGTTGCGCTACACATATTCCAGCCTTTATACGTGCCGAGAGACTCAGGAGCTGTTACCCACTTAGCGTAGTAGGTCATGTCTCCTTCGAGGACAACGGACGTAGAAGCCGCGTCACCGAACGAGCCGTCTGCATTTTTAAGGAACCAGCCGGCGAATACTTTGCCTTCAAACGTTACGTCTGCGCCGACAGCAGGGATTCCGCTGACCTTATCGCCGACATACTTGCCGGAAACAACAACAGCCTCCGTACCCTGACCGTTATAATCGAACGTAAGCGTTACAGCCGCTTCCCATTTTGCATAGAATGCATTTTCAAGAGCAATCACAGTACTCGACGTTACCTTTGCGCCGAAGTCTCCGTTATCGTCTTTAAGGAACCAACCGACAAATCTCTTAACACCTTCTACCGTGTCGAGCTTATAATCTTTGTTATCGGTATTGGTACCTACGGTATCGTTTTCGTAATACTCGCAGTTGTTCAAAGTTTTAACGACAACGTCTCCGTCGTAGTAAACAACGGTTGCCGCCGCGTCCCACTTCGCATACAACGTCATATCCGACGCAGAAGAAAGCTGATTTGTAGTGACTTTATTCTTGAACGCCTCATCCTTATACCAACCGCGGAATTTATAACCGGCAGCTTCGGGATCGGGTCTTACGTCGAACTTGGTGTTTTTAAAAGCACTGTCCGGAAGATTATTTTCGGGTTCGCCGTGACCGTTATAAACATAAGTTATGCTTATCGGAAGCGTGGCTTTCTCGTAAGTCTTACCTGCAAAATCAACCGTGATTTCATAGAACGCATCCGCAAACGTTACTTCGAATACGTTTTCCGTACCCGATTTAAGTTCATATTTACCGCTCTTGTCTCCGAGAGTTGCGATTCCGCCGCCGTTAAGGAACAAATCGTCTTCGCCGTCGCAAGTATATACTCCGAGGTAATTATCCGCAGCAACAAGAGAAGATTCGTTATACGCAAACTTAACAACGACATCGTCGCCCTTTTTGACAAGAAGAGTTGTTTTACACTTCGAGCAGTCCGCAGCCGCAACAGTGTTGCCCGCATAATCGGTAAACGTTACGTTGAAGAACGCGTCAGCCGAATTGAGAAGATAATTATGCTTAACTCCGTTCTTATCCGTGTATTCCAACGCTCTCGTCGCGTAGTTGCTACCCCAGGAGCTAATCTTCAAATTATTTCTCAAATCGCTTGTCGAAGTCTCTCCCGAATATATATCCTCGGGAATAAGAATGTACATATACGACGTCGCAAAATTCTTTGCCGAGTCCGCTCTGAATATTATTCCCGTTTCGGGATCTCTTACCGCATAGTAGGTATCATCGGAGCTTGTTTTTATGTTCAGAATTCCCTTAGCCTCGTCAACCATAACGAATTCGATACTTGCTCCGCTCGAGAAGCCGTGACTGCTACCGGAGACTTTCGCCTTACCCAACGAATCGACAACAAGTTTGTTTGTACCGTTGTATATACTACTAGCTATGGTAGTACCATAGTAAGTATATATGCCAATGTAACTACCCATAAATACAGACGGTTCGACCCATTTTGCATAGACCGTAACGTCCGCTTCGGAAACTAACGTACTAACCTTGCTTGCTTCCGCAAAGTCTGCGCTCGTATACCAACCGATAAACACATATCCGTCGGCAGAGGGTTCAGGAAGAGTTATAGGAATATGTTTATTGACATTATCCGTTTTATTTTCTCCGCCGTGTCCGTTGTAATTATATGTTACGTTTACCATCGGCTTTACGATAGTGCAGGTTTTTGCTTCAATATCCAACGTAATTTCTTTATATACAACTACATTGTTTTCAACAAGCGTTGCACCGATTATTTTCTTTTCACTGTCTACTACACTGTAAAATCCGTTAGTTTCTCCTACGGAAACCAATCCGCCTGCGGTAAGAGTAACTTTTGTTTTTGCTTCGTCGTTTGCAGTATAGGTTCCGGCTATGTCAGGATTAAGCGGAGCAAGAGCAAACGTCTGAATACCGTTAATAACAAGGTTCTTAAAACAACCGCTGTCCTCATTGTTATCTCCTGATCTGCTTTTTTTAAATTCAATCCTAATATAATACTTTTTCTCGGTACTATAATTCATCGTTATCGAGAAATGTCTTGCTTCGTTTTCAGTTACAAGCGCATCCTTAGTATTAACCTCTACCCACTTGTTATTATTATTAACATCATAATAATGGATAATCAGGTAATCATTCCCCTTCTCCGCATTAGACCAATAATCAAATTCAATATTTACGGTTCCGCTTGTAACAGCAATTTCAACATATGAAGAAGAACTAGGAACTCCTTTGTTTGTACTTCTCCAATAATGCCCATTTACATCATATTCGAACGGATATTTCTTGTCATGCGTAAACTCAACATTTCCTGCCCAGGACCATTTAGCGTAAACATCTATATCGGCATCCGCAAGCTTATCTGCGGCGAGCTCGACCGTGAGTTCGCTGTTTAAGAACCATCCGTCGAACTTATAACCGTCCACACAGGAAGTGTAAGCGAAATTTTCGTCGAGATAGTCTTTAATATTAGCATTGTAGGTTATCGAAGCAACAACGTCGGCTATATCCATACCGGGATGAACGTTAACCGCTACATTCTCGAAGTATACTGCAACAACTTCGACTTCGGTGACGCCTTCGGGAATTACGTCGTTTCCTTCTTCAAGGGGTTCGCCTGCCATTTCGTAATGACTGAACACCTTGGTTTCGTGCGAAACGTCGTGAGCCTTCAGGACTTCGAGAAGGCTGTCGCCTTCGCCCGCATAAAGAGTTTCGTTTCCTTTTACGGAGTCGGTAACGGTGATCGTAACCTTGGCAGCCCATTCGGCAGTAAGAACAACGTCGCTCGTAAATACGTACGTTGCGCCCGTGAGAGGCTCGCCGTTAAGCGCCCAGCCCTTGAACATTTCGGTTTCGGTGTTGGCAAGCTTGATGGTTGCAAGATCGAAATCGGTGTTCTTGTTTACAGTTATCGCGTCCTTGGTTCCGTGATCGGCTCCGAGGTCGAACGAAACGGTAACCATAGGCTTATCGATCGTGTAAGACGAGCCGTCAAGAGTAGCTTCGTAATATTCGCTAACCTTGCCGTCGGCGGCAATCTTGATTTCTACAACTGCGCCGTTTACGACGTAGGTTCCGACCTTATCGCCGAGCGTTGCTGTTCCGAGACCGTCGAGAACGAGAACAAGAGTGCCGTCATCGTTTGTATAGGTGCCGTATACGTCGTCAAGAGATTCCAAAGCTCCGCCTTTAACGCCGTAAGCCGCCACTACGTTGTCGCCTTGTTTAACAACAAACGTGAAACCGTCTTTATATGTTTTGGGATTAAGTGCATCTGCCGCAACGGCATTGTCATAAACGTCCGTGAAAGTTACGCCGAAGTATACCTTTCCGTCCATTACGAACACGGAATAATCGCTACCGTCGCCAAGAACAACGGTTCCGGCTTTTATAGCGGACTGACCGCCGAGCTTACTCGAAGAAGCTGCGCTTTCGATTACGGTTTCCGAAGGAAGGAATACGATAAAGCCGTTAGTTATCTCTTCTTTATTAGCCGCGCCGACAACTATCGCTCCGTTTGCTTTATCGAAGTATCCGTGAAATACTTCCGTCTTGGGAGTTTTCGTTTCTTCGTCATCGC
Organism: uncultured Clostridia bacterium; assembly: GCA_934247225.1. Lineage (GTDB taxonomy): Bacteria > Bacillota > Clostridia > Christensenellales > Borkfalkiaceae > UBA10281. The sequence goes on along the minus strand of CAKQJE010000023.1, from coordinate 346 downwards.
CATAGCCGTAGTCATAACCATAGCCGCCGGAGCTCTGTATGTAAGTATAATTGAATGTTAAAGTAAGTTTACCTGCCGCAAAGTCTACCCATTTGAAAGTAACCTTGGAATCGGCATAACTCGAGCCTACGTAAATTCCGCCGTCGTCAGCAACGCCTTTAGCGTCGAACGTGAACAAACTCGAGCAATTATTGGTGTAATCGTTTCCCGCATAGAACCGAACGCCCGCGTAATTAGCAGCCAAACCGCACATCGAGCAGCTTCCGTCTACAAAGCTATGATCTACGGTAGCGGTCGTTTTGGTTTCTTTGCTTATTTCTTCTCCGCAAACCGAACATTTAACAAC
>CAKQJE010000022.1 GCA_934247225.1 uncultured Clostridia bacterium | reverse complement strand
GAGTTGAGTGTACGCGGATGCTCTTCGCCAAGCACTTTACAGCGAAGTTTATAACATTTCTCATTTAACTCCAAAGCTTTTGTGTTGTCACCAAGATAAGTGTATACATTCGCCAAATTGTTCAACGAGTTAAGTGTATCCGGATGCTCTTCGCCAAATACTTTACATTGAAGTTTATAACATTTCTCATCTAACTCCAAAGCCTTCGAGTATTTGCCAAGATCACCGTATACATTCGCCAGATTGTTCAACGAGCCAAGTGTATCGGGGTGTTCTTCGCCATACATTCTGCAATAAAAAATATAACACTTTTCATTTAACTCCATGGCTTTTAAATGTTCACCAAGATTGTTGTATACATTCGCCAGATTGTTTAACGAGTTGAGTGTACGCGGATGCTCTTCGCCAAGCACTTTACAGCGAAGTTTATAACATTTCTCATTTAACTCCAAAGCCTTCGAGTATTTGCCAAGATCACTGTATACATTCGCCAGACTGTTCAACGAGCCAAGTGTATCGGGGTGTTCTTCGCCAAGCGCTTTACAACGAAGATTATAACATTTCTCACTTAACTCCAAGGTTTTTGTGTTGTCTCCAAGGTTAATGTATACATTTGCCAAATTGTACAACGATATAAGTGTATCCGGATGCTCTTCGCCAAGCACTTTACAGCGAAGCTTATAACATTTCTCATTTAACTCCAAAGCTTTTGCAGTGTTGCCAAGATGACTGCATACATTCGCTAAATTGTTCAACGAACCAAGTGTTTTTGGATGCTCTTCGCCATGCACTTTACAGTGAAGTTTATAACATTTCTCCTGTAACTCCGAAGCTTTTGCTATTTTACCGAGGTCGATGTATACACTCGCCAGATTGTTTAGCGATATAAGTGTATCCGGATGCTCTTCGCCAAGCACTTTACAGCGAAGTTTATAACATTTCTCATTTAACTCCAAAGCTTTTAAATGTTCGCCAAGATAAGTGTATACTTTCGCCAGATTGTTCAATGAGCAAAGGGTATTCGGATGCTCTCCGCCAAGCACTTTACAGTGAAGTTTATAACATTTCTCATTTAACTCCAAGGCTTTTAAATATTCACCAAGATTGCTATATATACACGCCAGATTGTTTAACGAATAAAGTGTAGCTGGTTGTTCTTCACCAAACACTTTACAGCGAAGTTTATAACATTTCTCATTTAACTCCAAAGCTTTTAAGTATTCACCAAGATAAGTGTATACATTCGCCAAATTGTTCAACGAGTTAAGCATATCCGGATGCTCTTCGCCATGCACTTTACAGCTAAGTTTATAGCATTTCTCATTTAACTCCAAGGCTTTTAAATACTCACCAAGATTGCTATATATACACGCCAGATTGTTTAACGAATAAAGTGTATCCGGATGTTCTTCGCCAAGCACTTTACAGCGAAGTTTATAGCATTTTTCACTAAACTCCAAGGCTTTTGTGTTGTCTCCAAGACAACTGTATGCATTCGCCAAATTACCCCACCACACCATCGCATATTCTCCCGACTCACCATATATCTTTAAATAATAGTCACATAACCTCTGCGCCCAGTTTAATGCCTCACGATAATTTACTTGTATCTCATTTTCGCCTGTGTAATATATGTAATAAAGCTTTTCCATTGCTTCCGGGTAGTCCTTTTCGGCGGCGAAGGTGATAAGCTCTATTGCGTATTCTTTGTTTACCTCGACGTCAATTCCGTCGAGATATGCAAGCCCGATCAGGTAGCAATGTTCGGGATCATCCTCGTTGGCGCGGAGAGATATCGTTTTCAAACCGTCAAGAACAGCCGCGTCGAGATTTCCCGTGTGTGCATTTATGCAATCGGGAACGCCGGGATACTGCTTTTTCAGCTCTTCTTTGTCCGTTTCGACCATTTCCGCAGGCAAAATGCGCTTTTTTGCCTTATCTCTCGCATAAGGATATTCCATTGCCTGAACATAGTTTCCCTCGTTTATGAGATTTGGCGTGACAAGAAGCGCAAAAAGTTCGCTTTTATCGAGAGCTTTCTTTATATCTTTTTCGAAATCCTCGCCGGGCGTTAAAAATTCGTCATACCATATCGCAACGTCGCGATACATAGGATTTTTATGTATCAATCCCATAAGCTCGTTCGCGTGGTTACGGTCTTTTTTGCGGTAACTTAAAAATATGTATGCGTCGAACGCCTTACGAATTCTTTCCACCGTGTCGTCGTCGAGAAGTACGGATGAAAGATATTTTTTCAGTTTATCTTCGTAGCTGATTGCCGTTTTATCAAAACCATAAGGGCTATAATATTCCCTTTTGCCGAATCTTTTTTCATAGAGCTCATCGATTCCCGGCTCCATCATCAGCGGCAACACAGGTATCAGGTGTTTTTCGGACGTTGCAAAAGCGAAATCGAAATCCATTGCACGATTTTTCTCATGAAGCAATCTGAACGTTACGGGAATGACAAAAAGGCTCATTTGCCCGAGGTCGGATTCAAGATATTGTTCGGGAAGCGGCGCGGTCATATCCTCGGTATAATAAATAGCGCAATCCTGCGTTTTGAAAATGTCTTCGCAAACCTTGTCGAAATATAATTCGAATTCTTTCGGATGACAGGTAAAGTACACCTTACGTTTTCCGCTCGGATTTTGCTCTCCGCGCGTTTTAACGCTCAGATATTTCAAACTGCTATCGTTATTTTCTCCCATAGTTTTTCGCCCTCTTTACATATTGTCGTCTTCGTCATCGTCGGGACATTCCGAGTTTTCCTCGTCTTCGTCGGAAAACCCGAAAATTTTTTCGTCCTCGGCGTCCTCGGACGAACCGTCGTCTTCCTCGTTCATATACTTCTTAAATAAATTGTTCATCTCTTCCGCAAGATCTTTAAGATAATCGATTCTTTCATTGACGTCCGCAACTTTTTCGCTTTGCCCCAAAAGTTCATACAACGATTTCAGTGCATCCAGAATATCAAACGCGATATCGTCGTCATACTTCACAAGCTCATAAATCTTTTCGAAAAGCTCTGCGGATTTAGCGTATTCTCCTATTTCTTTGTAAGAAAAAGCAAGCGCGCAACCCATTTTGATCGTGCTTTCATGCTCTTCCCCGAAAATTTCGCACATGAGACGATAAGCATTTTCCGCCTGTACTATATCGGGAGCGTTTTCTTCGCCGTTTCCGCCGCCCAAGCCGACTAAACCACCTAAGTCACCTAAATCATCTAAGCCGTCTAATCCGTCTAAACCGCCCAAACCGTCTCCGGGGTCTTGCGTATCTCCGCCGCCCAAGCCGCCGAAGCCGTCCGTATCTCCTCCGAAATTGCCTGCTTTCCCTTCGGGGTTTTCCGGCGTATCTTCGTCGCCGAGTCCCGCGTCCTGTTTAAGTTCGTCTGCCTTGTCGCTATATTCGTTTGCTTTTTCCTCGTCGCCGAGTTTGTCGCAAATGTCTGCCAGCATAATCAAAGTATCGTAAATAGGTTTCGGTTCTCCCTTTTCGCAACGGATATTATACAATTTTAAAAGTACGTCGTATGATTTTTGGTAATCGCCTTCCGCTTCAAGCGCGCAAGCATACATCTCTAAGGCATTCAACGCCTGATCGTCTTTTTCCCCGTAAATGACGCTCATGAGTTTATAACCTTTTTTCGCGGCTTCGGATGTCATTGCAAAATTATCGGGAATCAGCCCAAAACCTCCGTCGGGCGCCTTTATCAGCTCCTCCATACTACAAATTCCCAAACTCGAATAGAAATCAAAAATCAACGGCAGAATTTCACGGATATTTATGTTATCGTTGTCGATACCGCACTCCTGCTTAAAATACGGAACAAAAGTTTTTTCAAACGCCATAACGACTTCGGGATTGGTTTTATCCAGAAAGTGAAATGTATTATCCATGCTTTTCCAGAATAAAGTAAATTCCTTTTTATGGTCGCCCTTCTTGCCGTACAACAATGCAAGATCCCGAAGCAAGTCGCATATAAACGGATGGCTTTCCCCCAAACGCTCGCGACCGACGGAATATACCTTTTCGTCGATCTCGATCGCTTTATCAAGCTCGTTTTTCATGGCATACATTCCCGCCAGCGTTTTACTGAATCTCAAATAATTTACACTGTCGTAACCGTTTGTTTCACCCACATAATCGCATACGTCGTTTTCTGTTTTTATTGCCGAAGCCATATCCCCCAAGCCCGCATATGCAATCGCGATATTTCCGCGAACATTCATGGCTTGCTCGCTTCTTTTTCCGAAAATCTTACAACATTGTTTGTAAACATCCCGATAAACTTTGAGAGCCTCTTCGTAATTCTCCCAGGCAACATAAGAAGTAGCGATTAAATTGTGACATTCCAACGTAAGCGTTGAGTCTTCGCCTTTCACGCGGCGGGCGAGATAATACGCGTCCTCGGCTGCCCGATGCATCCCGTCATAATTAAACAGCGGAGCATAAGCATAAGCCACCGTCAAAAGCGACTCGATCGCCTTATCGCTTTCTTTTCCGTATATAACAGCCGCTAAATCGCTGACTTTTTTAAACACTTCGAGCGCCTTTCTGTTATTTCCCATACTGTTGTATGTGACAGCGATATTGTTCAGCGCGAAAAAGGTATTTTCTCCGTTCTCACCCTCTGTTTCAAGATAGAAATCGTACAGTTTTTGCGCCCACAAAAGCGCTTTATTTGCGTCGTATTTTACGAAATTCCCGCCGACATACATAGCCCAAAGATATGCCATAGCGTCGGGATATCTCTTTTCGGCGGCGAGAGTTATAAGTTCTATGGCGTAATCTTTGTTTACCTCGACGTCAACCCCTTCGAGATACGCAAGTCCGATAAGAAAGCAATGTTCGGGATCGTCCTCGTTGGCACGGAGAGATATCGTTTTTAACCCGTCAAGAACAGCCTTGTCAAGCTCATCCGTATGCGCGTTCACGCAGTTCGGAACGCCCGGATATTGTTTTTTCAGCTCATCGCCGTCCGTTTTGACCATTTCCGCAGGCAAAATAAGTTTTTTCGCCTTATCGTGCGCGTACGGATATTCCGTTGTCTGAACGTAGTTTTGCTCGTTTACAAGGTTAGGCGTGACAAGAAGCGCGAAAAGCTCGCTTTTATCGAGAGCTTTCTTTATATCCTTTTCAAAATCTTCGCCCGGCGTTAAAAATTCGTCATACCATATCGCAACGTCGCGATACATAGGATTTTTATGTATCAATCCCATAAGCTCGTTCGCGTGGTTACGGTCTTTTTTGCGGTAACTCAAAAATATGTACGCGTCGAACGCCTTACGAATTCTTTCCACCGTGTCGTCGTCGAGAAGTACGGATGAAAGATATTTTTTCAGTTTTTCTTCATAACCGATCGAAGTTATATCTTTATCATACGGGCTGCAATACTCTCTTTTCCCGAACTTTTTTTCATATAACTCATCGATTTTCTCCCCTTTGACTTCCGTTTCCATCATCAGCGGCAACACGGGTATCATATGCCTTTCGGACGTTGCGAAAGCGAAATCGAAGTCCATTGCGCGGTTCGGTTCGCTAAGCAATCTGTGCGTTACCGGGATAACAAAAAGACTCATTTGCCCGAGGTCGGATTCGAGATACTGTTCGGGAATCGGCGCACTCATATCCTCGGTGTAATAAATCGCGCAATCCTGCGTTTTGAATATATCTTCGCACACCTTGTCGAAATAAAATTCGAAATCTTTCGGGTGGCATGTAAAATATACTCTGCGTTTTCCGCTCGGGTTGGAATCCCCGCGCGTTCTGACTTTCATATACTTCAAGCTGTTATCGTTCTTTTCATCCATAGTTTTTATCTCCCATAAAATATTTTTTATCTTTCAACGATATCAAGAATATCGCGTTTCGTTTTTTTTGCAATTATTTCTCGGCGGTATCATAGCCGAGCGGGATTCGAACCCCATCAAGCCTTAAAGCCGTCTTTTTTGCCTGTTGCGGCAAATCTTTGCTTGAAGTACGTAAGTACGTCTGCGCAAATCTTCGTCACAACCGCCTAAAAAATACAGCTTTAAGGTGCGTAGCATTTTAACGGCGAAAAATTTAGGAAAACCAAGGCAAACGAACGCAATCATACTTGACGTATTATAAGTGAGTTTAACGCCGATTTTACAAATTTTGCGCCGTTAAAACTTAATGTGGTTCAAATCCCGCTCGGCTAACCAGCGAGAATAACGTCGTACTTTTCATAAATCTGTCGCTCGCTTCGTCGATAACGTTATTTTACACTCCGAGGTTCTGCTGCGAATTATCTTGCTTTTCGTTCGGATTTTCGTTTTCGCGAGCGGGCGTTCGGGCGGTTTTTTCAATATAACGCTTCGAACTACTTTCCGAAACGGAGTCGTCGTTATCGCTATCGGCAAACGGCGTAACGATCAACTTTTTCTTTCTTTTTTTGTTGTTTAAGAAAAGCAGATTTTCTTCTTTTTTGAAATCCGATAAATCGTCATACGGAATAAGATCCGGGTGCGTTTTCGCGATATGATTTTTTTCTTTCCCCCATACATACCCTTCCGCGCGCATATATGCACACCAGCGATTATGTTCATATTCAGCCAATTTCTCGGGCGAATACTTCGATTTATCGATCGACAACTTCGATTGTTCGGATAAATAAACATAATTCGCGATCGTCGACCGCCTGTAATACTCGATATTTTCAAAGCGGTTATCGTCTTCTGTTTTCTCGCAAGCTTTCGACCATTTCGAATGTATCTTCCGCGCTTCTTTCTCGATTTCCACCTGCTCGATTGTTTTTATCGAATAAATGGATTTGATATCGCCGAAAAATTCGATATTGTAATCTTTTTTGTCTATGCTTTTAATACTGCCGTTTTCATCTTTGTTTTCGGACGCGTTGTTGTTGACGATATCGGTTTTTAATTTACTGTACACGACCGCAAAAACGGGCGGATAGAGTTTACCTGTGCCGTAGGTTTCGGGAGCAAGCGAATTGTTCTGATTGCGACGGCATATTTCCCTTCGTATGCGCATCGCGGTTTTAATATTCAACTCGTCGTCTCCGAGAGTTACGTAAACGGATGTTAAAATCCCCATACGGGAAATCGCTTCGGTTAATTGTTCGGAATCGACGTTTACGTCGAAAAAAGTGTTTATCGTGTAATAAGGCTTAGCGTTCGGCAAGCATTTACCGCTCATCTCCAACAGTTCCGGGACTTCGCCTTTAAGCTCATTCCACCCCTTATCCACATCGTCAACCACATTGATCGTAAGTTCATATCCCGGCATCTGCCCAAGCCAGCATATGTTTTTCAAAAGCTGCTTTCCGTACTTTCCGAGACCGACGATCAGAATATTTATTTCGTTTTTCGTTTCTTCGGCGGGCTTAAAAATCGAATATTTTCTCAATGTGTCGATTACAAGATTTCTGCTTTCGTCGTATCTTCTGACTCTCATATTCCCTTTATCGACGGCGTCGAGCAAAACCTCGCTTTCGACCGTATTCGAAAAAACATAAAATTGCGTCGCTTTCGAATCGTACTCTTTATCTTTGATCGACTTTTCTCTGCATAAACGAATAAGTTCGATTGCCTGATTTATATTTTCGTCTTCGTCGGCGCCGAGAAAATAAAACTTCCTCGTCGAGTCCTTTTTGGCTTTTTTCAGCTTTACGTTTACGATATCTGTCTGAAAACACAAACCGCCTGTTTTGCGAGCCGCCTCGACAAGCTCGGTACTCGTTTCCTCTTTCGCTTCGTAAACGTCGAAAAATGCGATCAGAACTTTTTCGTTCTTATATTCTTCCGATCCCGCGATGCTTTCTGCTAACGCGACGGATTTCTCGTTCAATTCTGAAAAATAAAAGATATGTTTTGCCGCGGCGAAAGAGTATTTTATTCGTTCGTTGATATTTTTGAAAAAAAATAAAACAAACCCGGCAGTTAAAATCGGGGCGGCGACATACAAAATTGCGGCATAAACCGTGTATGCAACGCTTAAAATCGGTTGCACGCCGTTACCCGCGAGCGAATCTTTGATTATATCAAACTCCCCGTCCAAAATAAACACGCGCATCGTGTTATGAACGGAAAGCAAAAAAGATTTTAAAACTAAAATTATTCCGCTGTCGTCGACAAAATATTTATTGAAATAAATCGGATAAAAAATTGCGGCGATACACAAAAATACCCCCGCGATTAAAATTTGAAAAGGCGTAAGTAAAAAATTGTTTTTAACGGAGCGCTTATTCTTTTTTACTCTGTTGCTGTTTATCTTTATGCAACCGAAAAAAGAAACTGCGAGCAAAAGCATTGAAAGCGTGAGCGCGATTGCGCAACCGATCGAGAAATTCATCCTGATGTACCCCTGAAACATTTTCGGAACGCCGTAATTGCGTTTAAAATTGCCGGTTCTCCGCGATTTTCACGCTTTTGGCGAATTTAAACACAATCCGATATTATTGTAACACAATTACGTTTTACCGTCAATGCTTTAATTAAGCAATATTTTAAAGGGGTCGTAAAAAACAAAAAAGGGGAAGACTGCAAATCTTCGCCCGTTTCTGTTTTTATAGTTATGCAAGTTTTGTCGGGGTTTTAAACGGCTACGGTTTTGCCGTCGTAACAATACAATCTGCCGTCGCCTTTGGAAAGAAACGGATAATCGTTCTGATAATCCGCCGCCGCGCCGATAAAATACAACTTGCCGTTGTCTATGCTTATTCCGTCGGCACAGGTGTCCGCAATCTTGGTTATTTTTCCGCTCGATATATCGTAAACGTTGAATTTTCCTGCGGTCATATCGGAATAATAAATCTTTCCGCCGTCATAAACCATTTCGTTTATATCCACGTTTTTGACAAGCGTTTTAACGTTTTTTCCGCTTTGGTCGCAAGATTTCAAAGCTTTCGCGTCGTGATCGTAAAAATATAACGTCACGCCGTCCGTCGTAACGAATTTGGCTTTCTGCCCCAAATCGACGTCTTTGTCGGTCGCCATGTCGTATTTACACAGTTTTTTATAACCGACTTTCGGATTGCTCGTATAATAAAACGCGTTACCGATTTTCGCAAGGCTTGCAACCCATTGCGATTTATCATTAAGTTTTACGGGATTACCGCCGTCAAGACCCATTTTATAAATGTAGTTGTTCCATACAGAACCGACTTTTACATAATAAATCGTTTCGCCGTCGAAAATAAGGCGATCGCAACGATCGGACGAGATTTTTTCGCTTTCTTTGGTTTGAAGGTTCATTCTGAAAAGCGCGTAATTCGTGGCGATACACGTAGAATAATACATATACCCGTTGTAAAAATACACATTGGAAACTCTGTCTTCCAAAACTTTATTTACTCGTTTCGAAGCGATATTGTATTTATACAACATACCGTCGCCATAAGGATTGATGTAGTACACTTCGCCGTTATAAACCTTGGTTTCGGCAAAGCAGGCGGTTTTCATTTCGAGTTCCGGTGGAACAAAGCCTTTCATTAAATCGACTTCCGCGCTGCCGTTTAACGAGTTTTTGTAAAAATGCTTATCGTTAAGTTTATAATAATACAAATTCGTTCCGTCCGAAGCGAGCGACGAATAGCCGTTTCCGCCCGCAGCGGACAACACCTTCTCGCCCGCTTTATTATTATCGGAAGCAATCGAGGCGCTGATTCTGTAAATTCCGTCGCCGAAAAGCTCGCTCGTCAATTTATCGTTATTTATATAATAAATATAATTGCCCGATTTATTGAGATATTTCCCCGCGTCGGTCGTAAGCTTTATTTCCTTGCCCGTATTCGCGTTCAATTTTCTTATCGCCGCCGCAACGCCTATTCCGGCAACGGTTTTGGTCGAATTAAAATAGATATTATTGCCGTCGGCGATTATGTATCCGACTTTTTCGTCTGCAAGATCGCCGCTTCTTACCTTCGTTCCGTTTTCAAGTCCGTTTGCCGCTTTTGAAACTTTATAAAGTTTCTTACCGTCGCTTAAATTCGAATAATAAATATAGTTGCCGCTTATCGCAAGATACGCCGCTTTGTTTTTTACTATTCTTTCGGGTTTTGCGCTGTTTCCGCTTAAACTTATTCTGTAAATGCCGTTAGCGTCCTTTCTGTCTATAAACGAATTTTTCGCGTAATACAGATACGAACCGTCGCATGCGAGATATTCGCCCGCAATGTTCGTAAACACCGAAGCGCCCGTACTTTGGTCGGTATACGTTTTGATAGCCGAGCCGAAAAGAGCTTTGGACGAATAGTATAACTTGTCTCCGCTTGCCGTGAGATACTCGGGGATATCGTCGTTGATTTTCGTCAGACCGTTTTTATACGAATAAAGTTTATTGTCGTCGAGATTATTCTGAAAATATACGCCGCCCGAATACACCGCGCTGAAAAGACTTTCTTCGGTGCTCGTAATCGTGAGAGTCGCGGTTTTTGTAAGCGTGTTGTAATTCTTCCCTTCGAGCGTAAGCACCACCGTGTATTCGCCGACTTCCGTAACTCCGCTCGTTTCTACTCCGTTTATAAGTCGTTTGACGTTCACTTCTGCGGGAATATCGCCCGTAACCTCGATAGAATGAGCGAAAGTGTCGTATTCTACGCTGATATCTTCAAACGTTACGCCTTTTATATCCGCCTTATGTATCGTTAAAACGGCATTAAGGGTAAGCGTTTTGTAATTTTCCTTACGTATGGTAGCGGTCGCGTTGTACACGCCCGCGTCCGTAGCTTTGTTAGCGGTATAATCCACCGTCGCACCGCCCGGAAGCCCGTTTACGGTAATCGACTTTTCCGAGCCGTCATAAACAAACTCGCTGTCGTTAAAAACGATACCGGTAAAGGTTTTAAGTTCCGCTTCGGTTACGCTTTCGGAACTGCCCGGGTTGCCGTTATTACCCGAATCGAAGGTTTCGGTTTGTCCGACGGATGAAGAATTTTCGTTTTCTTTGTCTTTACATGAAACCGCGCATAACGCAACGGCGAAAATACTTATGATCAACAATAATAAGATTATAAATTTTTTCATATATTCCTCCCCTGAACTTTTAATTCCCTCTGTTAAAAACCGGAATATTCGCCTTTTTCGGGACTTACGAAATTTTTACGGATTGCAAACGGATACACGAATACCGAAACGATTCCGCCGATAACGATCGATAGCGCGATACAGGCAAGCGTAAGCGCGATTCCTATTATGAAAAACAAAATCTTCACCGCGATCAGAAACGCTAAACCGTCCAGATCGAAACTGAATATTATCCCCGGAAATTTCACCGCGCTCCACTCGATAATCGTAAAAACGATTTCGGCAACCGCATTATTATAAAGTATAAGGCACGCGGACAGCGGAAACAGCATCACCGAACCGACTATACCGATAATAAGCGACGTTTCCGTAAGATAAACCGCGCTTAAAATTATGCCCGTTATCATAAGCAACGTCGGCCATATAAACGAATGAATTCTGCGCGTTTCACCGTTTTTTATAGCCGCGGCTTTTTCCTCTTCGCGCTCTTTCCTGTCGCACTCGGCGCATTTTATATGTTGCGTATGTCTTTTGGTATACCGCACGATATCGTTGCCGTCGTAAATGGGTTTATTGCACTTTTCGCATACCGCAAGAACGGGTCTGTTTTCCACGGGCGCAGCCTGAGCGGGAACGGGTTGAGCGGCGGAAGATCGGGTCGCAGCCGTTTCTTCCTGCTTCGGCTCCTCTTTTTTCCCTCCGAAGTATGTTATGGGTACATCCAACACTTCGGACAACTCGCAAATCGTTTCGAAATCGGGCGCAGACTCCCCGCGTTCCCATTTAGACACCGCCTGAAACGTAACATGCATCTTTTCGCCGAGTTCCGCCTGCGTGAGACCTTTGTCTTTCCTTGCTTTTGATATTTTCTCACCGATATTCAATTTTTTCACCTCCGTCGATGAACTACAACTATCATAGCACGCCGAACCGCACTTTGCAATTTCTTTAACTACACGGATAGTTGAATTCGCTAAACTATTCGTTGAATTCCGTTTTTCTCGACGATTGGTTGAAATTTATTGTCCGCCGAACGATAATCTTATAGTTTTCCGCTTCCGAAATATCAAACAAGCTTAATAGATAACCGTTCGGATTTTATTTATAACAAAACTTTCCGCAATCACCTGTGGCTAACAAAAAAAATAACATTCGCCCGTCGGTTGAATTCCGTCTTTATGCTACAAAGCGTATATTGCCTCTATGTCGGATAAGAACAATATACGCCATCGGCATAAAAATCGGAATCATATTTTTTTAATATTCAAAATATACCCTTCCCGTTTCCTGTTTCGCTCCGATTTTTTTGTAAAATTCGATCGAAGGAGTATTCCAATCGAGACAACTCCACTCTATTTTGGAATAGCCTTCGGCTTTAAGCATTTTTAAAAGCTTGAAAAAGAATTCTTTGCCTAAACCTTTGCGGCGAAACTCGGGTTTTATAAACAAATCTTCGAGATGCGCGTTCGCTTTGGCGGCAAACGAGCCGAAAACGGGATAATAAATAGCGTAACCGACGGGATTTTCGTCGACTTCCGCAATAATCGCGGTTGCGATTTTCTTTTCGAAAAGCATAAATTCAAGCATTTCTTCCGAACCCGTCATATCTTCGGGGCGCTTTTCGTAAAGCGCCAAGCCGTTTATAAAATCATAAATCAGGCGAATATCATTTTTCGTTGTTTTTCTTATCGTTAAATTTTGCGTTTCCATATAATAACCTATACTTTATTTCTTTTTACAAATATCCGAAAAAACGGCATTTGCGGATTTTACGCGACCGTTTGTAACATCGTTGAACCCTTTTTGAATTTCGGAATCGAAATCCTCTTTTGTCATATTGTTCACGTTGAGCGGGTGAGACGGCAATTTCACGTCAAACGGCAACCCGCCTTGAAGTATATTTACATTATTATCGTACTACATTGCACGTACAAAAGCAATACTTTTTAAATGTTTTTATATTTTTTCAAAAAAATTGCTGAAAATCAGATAGCCGACGAAACACAAACAAGAAAATTCGAAGAATTTACCAAACTTTTGGATTCACTTCAAAAAAAGGCGGGCGAAGAAGCCAAAGGCTTCTTCGCCCGCATCGTGACCGTTAATTTTGCGCGGGATTAGTTATTCATTTAAAACCCCGACAGAACCCGATTGTCAGGCATAGCGAAATTCTTCACTGCCATTTTTTTATTTCTTTTGCCCTTGTCTCGCCGATCTTTTCGTAATCCAGATCGACGCTCGCCTGCATTAAACGGGCAAAACTGAATTTTGCGCGTATTTTTAACCTCTTCGCGCATTGCTTTTTATTGTTGTCGGCAACGGGCTTGTCCGAAATTTCAAGCTCGGCAAATCCGGGCGTATTCCCGCTATCGCAGATAAGCGGATAATACTCCGCGGCGGGATATTGCAAAAACATATCCCCTTTTCGCATACGAGTTCCGTCGTCTTTTGTTCTGTTCTTTTCATTTTCTTTCTCCTTTTCAGTTATATTTTCAAGCGGCTTTTGCCGATTGTTTCCGTTTGTTTCCCTTTGTCGGTTTCAACAATATAAATCTTAAATAAACGATATTATTCGCAAGCCGATTGCCGCGATATCAGTTGCGGGTATCAGTCGCGGGTGTCGTCCGCAGACGACCGGGCGTTTTCGATAAATGCGAAAAACGTCGAATTTCGTCTTTTTTCGTTGCTTTACGACATTTTTTCTTTCTTCCCTGACTTTTGTAAATCAAAAGTTTATAATAAAAGATAACCACAAAAGCTTTTCTTTTGTCGATTCAATGATAACTCCGTTTTCGGGAAAAAGCAAGACCCGATTTTGATACTTTTCGGCTCAATATTGAGCTTTTACGGCTCATTTTTGAGCTTATGCTCGAATTTGAAAATATATGGCGATTTAATATGAAAAAGGGAGAGAATTTACTATGTTGATAAAAAAGATACAAAACTTAAAAGACGAAACGAAAATGTCCTATCAGGACATCGCCGATAAAAGCGGAATACCCGTTTCCACCGTAAAACGAATTTTCTCCGGACAAACTCCCGACCCCGGATACACTTCCATTCTTGCCATTATGGAAGCGATGGGCGGGTCCGTCGACGACATGAAAGACGAAACGCCCGATAATCCGAAAGCCGAAACCGTTTCGCGCCAAAGCGTTGAACGCCTTTGCTCTGTTTACGAACATACCATTGCCGACAAAAACAAACTGATAAAGGCGCTGCTTATAATCATTCTTGCGATGATGGCTATTTTCATATTTTTGCTGGTATGGGATTTATGCAACCCCAACATAGGTTTCTTCCGCAGATAAAGAACGATTTTTAAGCGGTTTTTTTTCGAGCAATACTAACGGCTTTCGCCCGCCACAAAAAAAAGGCACCGTAAGCGTGCTTTTTGGCGATAAGAGATTTTGCCGTTTCACATAGCCTTTATTTGAGGTGTAAGCCTTTATTTGTGGTGTAGACTCCCTTTATCTCCACCACGAAAAATAGCAGACCGATTGGTCTGCTATTCGGGCGATAAGAGATTTTGCCGTTTCCCGCAAGCGGGAACCCCACGGCAACAATTTGCCTATGGCAAATTGACGCTCGACGGCACATTTAGTCTTACGATAGGCTTCAATTCACGGTTGTGCCGCGTACTCGTCCAAGCCATTAGAAATTTGAACTTGTTAAGTTTTAACGGCACAAAAATTTTGCAAATTCGATGTTGACTCAGATTGATACAGTAAAATATTATCGTATTCTTTTATCTTTATTTGTCTAAATTTTTTTGACGTTAAAATACGCAGCACCTTAAAGTTGTATTTTTTAGGCGGTTTTGGTGAAGGTTTGCGCCGATGTACTACTGTACTTCAAGCAAAGATTTGCCGAAACAGTCAAAAAAGACAGCTTTAAGGATTAACAAGTTCAGATTTCTAATGGCTTACGCCTACCACGAAAAAGACACACCAAAAGGTGTGTCTTTTTCGTGGTAGGCGATAAGAGACTCGAACTCCCGACTTCTTCCATGTGACGGAAGCACTCTACCAACTGAGTTAATCGCCCGTTATTTTCTGCAAATCGTTTGCATTTCGTTTTTTCGGTTATTATTATAGCAAATGGCTTCTCTATTGTCAACGTTTTTTCGGGAAACTACGCGCTATATTAAAAAAACTTTTTCAATCGACAAAAAACGCTTGTCAAATGCTTTGAAATATAGTAAACTATTAGAAGTGAATTCGTGCGGGCGTAGTTTAGTGGCAAAATAGGAGCTTCCCAAGCTTCGGTTGTGAGTTCGATTCTCATCGCCCGCTCCATTAACCCCTTCGGCTTAAATTAAACCAGAGCGAAGGGGTTTTGTTTTATCCGCAAAAGCAGAATTATGCAAAAAATCAAGATTTTTAACGGAAACGCCATAAAACTCATCGCCGCGTTCACAATGCTTACCGATCATATAGGTATGCTTTGGGGAATAATCCCCTTTCGCTATATCGGCAGACTTTCGATGCCGCTTTTTGCTTTTATGATTGCGGAAGGCTGTTACCACACGAAAAACAAATTCAAACATTTTGCATGCATATTTCTGCTCGCTCTTATTTGCGAAACCACTTTTATTATTTTCGAACCGAATTATTATCACCTTAGCATACTCACGACTTTTTCGATATCGATTGCGTTGATTTACGCGCTCGATTATTTCAAAAGTAAACTTTTAAACGAAACCGCGCGACTTTCGGAAAAAATTTTCTCGGGAGCATTGTTTGCGGCGGGAGTCCTTTTGACTTATGTTGTTACCCGCCTTATAAAAACCGTCAACGGCAAGCCGTTTTATATCGATTATGATTTTTTCGGTTGTTTACTGCCCGTTTTCGCTTCGCTTTTCACTCTGCCGAAGGATAAAACGCCCGAAAAGCTCGCGTTTTTAAACGGCTCGCTTGTAAGATTGCTTTCGTTCACGGTCGGGCTTACGGTGCTTTGTTTAATGCTCGCAACGCCTATCGAATGGTTTAGTATGTTTTCGCTCATACCGATTGCGTTATACAACGGCGAACGCGGAAGACTTAATCTGAAATATTTCTTTTACATATTTTACCCCGCGCACCTTGTTGTACTTTACGGCTTGTCGATGATTATTTAAAATTTTAAATTAACCTCGCCAAGAATAATTCTTACGATTATCCTTTTTCCACGTAAGCATTTTTCACTCCAAGCAGGCAAAAGACGGAAGAGGACAGAAAGCCTTCGCCCTTTGGAGAAGGTGTCGGCGGAGCTGACTGTACTTTATTTGACAATTCCATGCTTTATATTTTCTCGGACTTTATACAATGTCCTCTCTCGTCGCCTACGGCGACACGGCAGAGCCGACGGAAGAGGACTATCAAATCAGATCGAATAAACAGCAAAAACCCGTCTATAAGTCGATTATCTCTCATTTTAGACTTTACTGAGCAGGCGGGCGAGCAATGCTCGCCTCTACGTATTGCCACGTAACAATCCTTGCCTTCTCCCTTTGGAGAAGGTGGATTTTGCTCGCGCGAGCGAACAAAAGACGGAAGAGGGCAAAAAAGACTTGCATAACGAATAATTTTATCCTTTACGCAAGTCTTTTATTTTGCAAGATTTTTTCGTCTATAATATAAACAAAAGCTGTCTGTGCATATTTCGACGGGTTCGGGGCTTTCCGATCGGAATTAACCGTTTCTTAAAACCCCGAATTCGCCGCCTGAGTTAATTATAAAATGTGATTTTTTATCAGGATTGAGAATTGTAATTGTCGAACTTATCGACAGCTGTTGCAGACCCCCGATTTTGACCCACAACTTCTGCTATAACGTAGATACCTCCGCCCGTGTGACCTTCTGCGGAAACCAAAGTGTTGCCCGTTGCAACGTTAGTCCCATAGAACACCAAGTCGATATTTCTGTCTGCACCTATTTTAAGTGCCATACCGAGGAACGCCGAAGCGCCTGCGGGATCGCCGCCGCCGACAGAAGTAACTTGCGTGTTCTCTACGGAACAATCTTTGAATGTGATTTTGTTATTTCTTTCGCCGTTTCTTCCGACAAGACCGCCTACGTTGCACTGCCCCGTAACCGAGCTGTTTGTAACATGAACGTTTTCAAGAATCAGGTCGCCGTAGCATTCGCCCCGGACAACGCCGACATGGAAGCTTTCGTAAGCGTTAACGGTTACGTGATCGAAAGTAATATTTTTAACAAGCGGCGCCGTACCCGCACCGTTATTCGAAGTCATATTGAATAAACCGGCTCCGACATTACTGTATTTTTGACCTGCGATCGTAAGATTCGAGATAGTGTGGTCGTTACCGTTGAAAACTCCGTCGAAAACGTGACCTTCGACACCTATGGCGGTGAACGCTTCGTCAGCGAGGTCGATGTCGTTCATAAGTTTGATTTCGGTATATGTTTTAGAAAGCGAGCCTTCGTTTATCTGTTTCGCGAAGTTTTTAAGATCCTGCGCGCTGTAAATCGCAAGAATATCCGTGGGGACATCTTCTGTGGCTGCGTTACCCTGAATTGCTTCCACTTTGAAATAAAGCGTGCAGGAAGTATCCTGATACTCGTTGCCCGCATCCTCGGGAAGTTCTACTTTTACGGAAACAGGCACGTCCCCGGAACCCTGATTGATTGTTGTTTATTATTCAGATGAATAATTTTATGCTCCTTACGCTCCGTAAGAATACGTTCCCGCGGTTTTCGTTCCGTCGGTATTTCCGCCGAAAGCTCCGACCTTGATGTGACCGAATTCGGTGTTGCCCGAAATTTCGTCGAGACCGTAGTAAATGTTGCTAAGGGTAAGCGTTCTGCTTCCGTTTTCGTTAAAATCGCCGCGGATTGCATATCCGACTCCCGTGTTATTTACTGCCCACGAATTTATCTTCGTGTCCTTAATAGTGATTTCGCCGGTAGTGCCGTAAAGCTGAATTGCGTTGCCGCGAACTCCGCCCATAACGCAACCTTCGATAAGAAGAGATTTGAGCGTTCCTGCCGTGCCGCCGCCGCTTATTGCGTTAAGAGCGATTGCGTGACCGCGCTTTTTGTTTTTCAACTCGGGGATCGCTTTGTTATTGTACTTATCGCCGGACGCGCTGAGCGTTTTGTCGTTTTCGCCGATAAACTCGCAATTTTTTACGACAAGATCAACGCCTGTCGTGCCTGCCGATTGTTCGAGGTTCAAACACATTCCGGCTCCGCTGTTCGTGAGAATATTATTTCTGCCGTTGTTTCCCTTGGCTTCTTTTGTTCCGTCTGCCAAAGTTACCGTGTTGTTTTTATCGATATCGAGCATTATTGCGGCTTTATCCTGATCGCAGGCATAGAAAGTGCAATCTTCGACAGAGAATCTAACGTTGCTATTTTTAACGTTAAACGTTGCGCCGTTGGCAAACGTAACGCCTTTGATCGTAAGATTATTCACAACGTAACAGTCTGCCCAGAAATAAATGTTTACTTTTCCCTTTCCGTCAAGAACGGTACCTGCGGCAAGAGCCGAATTAACGCCGAAAGAACCCGCTTTGAGACCGAAAGCGTCTTCCAAAGAGCTGTACTGACTTATACCCGCGATAACTACGGTAAGATGTGCGGCGTCCATTTTATTTTTGTTTGCCCAAATTTTACTGCCGGTATATTTGCCGTCCGCAAAGCCGTTTACCTTGGTGTTTTCGTCAACGGTAAGACTGTAAGTCGCATTGTAATCGTTACCGATTTCGATAGCGGCTTTTTCTTTCGAACCGTTGTTGCGATCGTTGAATACGCAGTTGTTTACGATAAGGTCGGTAGGATTATCAGCCGTTCTCTGCCCGTAAAGAAGAATTGCTTTACCGTTCGTGTTGAACGTGCAGCCTTCAAGCGTAATTTTCGAAGCGCCCCAGGTCCAGATAGAATACTGATTTGCCATATCGTTTTCGAATACGCAGTTTATAAAATCAACTACGGCATTCGCATAGAAAGTAAGCTTTCCTCTGATTACGCAGTTTTCGTAAACAAGCTTTTTGCAAACGATACCGTCGAAGTTTCCTTCGCCTGCCTGAATTTCAATGTTTTTGAACGATATAGAGTCCGCGCCTCTCTGATAGCTGAGGTTTCCGCCTTCCGCATATACGGAATCGGTGATTACGTCTACCTTAGAAGCGGGCTTGCCGCTCTCGTCGAGTTCGCCGACGAAAGAAATGATTTTCAATGCGGACTGAGAATTTTCGCTCATTACGCCGCTTTCGAGAGAAGCCGTAACGCCCGTAGGAACTTCCATAGTAAGAGACGTAGTCGTAGAATCGTTTTTAGCTTCTTCGATAGCCGCGTTTACGGGGTTTGCCTCGCCTTCGACGGGTTCTTTGATAACCGTTGTAGCGTTCGAGGTTTTAGCATTGCCCTGAACTGCCTCTACAAGGTAGTTAAGAACGCATTTTTTACCCTGATAATCGTTGCCGGCAGCGGCAGGAAGCTCAACGGTGCATTCGTAAACCGCTACGTTGTCGCCGTTTTCGGCGTCCGCCGCGGGAGCAAGAACCTGCCATACGGACTCGCCCGTTACGCTCATTCCGCCAACGGTGAATTTAAGACCGTTATACAACGCTACTTCGCCTTCGGTTAAATCCGCGGTAACGTCCTTAACGCTTGTTCTGTACTGAACTTTAACGTTGCTGTAATTCTTAACCGTAATCGTGAACGACACTTTGTCGCCGGGAGTTACGTTGTCAAGCTCGATATTTGCCGTTCCGTCTTCCGCATAACTAAGTTTGGCGGTACCGCCGTTACCGAAAACTTTTACGTTTTCATCGGTATTGTCGGCGATATCGGTATCGTCGAGAATTGCGTTGCCGTCTTCTGCGGAAATCGACGCGGGCGAATAAGCTTTAAAATTGCCAATCGTCGCAACGACTTTAACTTTACCGCTCGTGACGGCGATATTTACTTTGCTCTCCGACGTGAAAATCGCGAACGTCGCGCCCGCAATCAGGCTCACGCAGAGAACTATCGACATAATTGCCGATAAAATAATTTTCTTTTTCATTTTTATCTGTCCTTTTTTTACAAACTTTTTTTGTTTACCTCGCGGTAAACCTACCCCTCGATAAGTCGGACTTTTTTTTGCCTTTAAGACTATTTCTGTGATTACGAAGTAATCACAGAAGAGGTACCTCTTCTGTTTTCGGCGAGTTCGGGGTTGTCCGCGTTCGGAAAACCCCGAACCTACCGCTCTTTATGTGTTTTTAATTATTTTTCGAAGTCGTTACCTTCGAAATAATCCTTGTCCGTAACCGCTGTACCCGATTTGTACATAAAGACTACTCCGCCTTCCTTAACGTTGTTATCGTTCATAATGAGATGACAACCGTCGATCCATGAAGTCTTTTCGTCATAGAAGCAAACGAGACCGCTTGTTTCACCGAGAAGTTTATTCCCCGTAAGAGTTACGTCGCCGAATTTTATCTCCGCGTCCTGCGTGGAGAAAATAACGCCGTAATTTCTTGTGTCTTCATGATAAATATCGGATTTGGAAATATCGAACTTGCAATTCGTAATTTCGAGAACGGGAGTTACTCTCGGCGTTTCGAATTTAACGGGAAGAATAGACGTAAACGTGCAACCGTTAAATTTAACTTCCGATTTCGTCGTCATTCTCCACCACATGGGATTGGAATTTCTGACGTCCTTGAACGCCATAGTGTTGAATTCGCAGTTTTCGAACGTTGCTTTTTCGAATGAAATACCGTCCGTAAGCCAACAACCGTTGAGTTTGCAGTTTTTCATAACAAGTTCGGGAACTTTGTGGGGGAATAACGCCGAAATGAAACTGCTTTCTCTTTTTGTCCAGATTTTATAAAGTCCGTCTATTTCAAGACCGTCGGCAATAACTACCGAATTCCCGGGAACGGCAAACTGAATATCCGCGCCGTTGCCCATCGTGAATTCAGTAAGCGACGGCATATCCGTTACGGTGACTTTACCCGATACGACAAGGTTTATTCCTTTCTTTGCTGTTTCAAGAATTACCGTATAGCTCGAACCACCGTTTTCACCTGCGGTACCGCCCATATTTCTTATACAGTTAACTCTGTATCCTTCGGGAATAACCGCCGCCTCGGCAAGTTCTTTGGAAGCGAAATACTTAATGTCTACGCTGTTGCCCTTAACGGCATTGCCGTTTTTGTCGATATAAGCAAAAGAGTCCGCCATAGAATCGTTACCTATCATCAAGGTTTCGCCGTACTTAACGGTTGTATCTCCTAAATCAAGGTAAATCTGTTCGACGTTTGCGGGGATTTCGGTAAGCGCGTTGAACTGCTCCAACGTAAGTCTTACTTCGTCGGCTTTGACAACCGTGTACCAGATATCTTCGCCTTTGACTTCCGGGATAACCGCATAACCGTCGGCAACATAGGAAGTTCCCGCGCCTTCGGGATTTGCGGAAGGATCGAAGTTTACAAACGTTCCGCCTTTAATGGAAATAGTTGCGGTGCCGTTTTTATAATTTGCGTCAATGCAGTTTACTACATATTTAGCATACTGCGGAACTGCGGCTTTGCAAGTCGGAGCCATATCGAAGAAACCGCCGTTGATTTCAAGGCTGCCCTTCTGAACCTGGACTGCCGTCAACGCGCCGTAGTAAGAACCGCCGTTGATAACGACCTTTCCTCCGTATACGTTGATACCGTAAACCTGTTGATTACCCGCTTCGCAGTTGAGTTCGCCGTCGCCGTTTATCGTAAGAGTACTGCCGTTCGTGACAGCCATTAAAAGCGGCGTTGCTTTACCGAAGTCGGCATCTTGGGAATTTACACTAATCTTTTTACCGTTAAGGTCAATCGTAGTGTCGGCGATTATCGTTGCCTGAGAAACGAGTGTGGGCTGCGTTGTATCTTCAATAACCGGAGCGATTGCTATATCATCCGTAACCTGAACGTTTCCGCCTGTTTCGAGCGATTTTTTCAAACTCTCGGAATTAGCTGGATAATGATTTTCGGGATCGACGTTACCTTGAACTGCTTCTACCGCAAAAACAAGATTGCAGGATTTATCCTGGTAAGCATTGCCTGCGGAAGCGGGAAGCTCAACATAACAACCGTAAACTACTTCTTTCGTGTCGACTTCCATAGCCTTCCACGAAGACACGGAAACGTTTTCGCTTTGGTCGATTTTGAACTTCAAGCCGGCAAACAAATCTTTGTCATTCTCGGCTTGAACTCTCGTTCTGTACTTAACGCTGACGCTACTTTCATTTTTAATAACGATCAAAAACTCAACTCTGTCGCCGGGCATAATATTGCTAAGCGTGAGCGTGTTGCCGTTTAAAGTAGCGGTGCCGCCCAAAGCAAACTTATTGTCGGTAGAATAGATTCTGTCGTCGTTCGTGTAATCTTCGTCGGCTCTACCGTCTATTGTTTTAAGCGAAGAAAGTTTAAGATCTTTTTTAGGAATTGTCGCCAAAACGCTTACTTTACCGCTTGTTACGGCAATGTTTACTTTGCTCTCCGACGTGAAGATAGCGAACGTTGCGCCCGCAATCAGACTCACGCAAAGGCAAAGCGACAAAATTGCCGAAATTACTATATTACGTTTTGTTTTTTTCATTTATTTTAATCTCCTTGTCGCGCCGCGGCTAAAAATTTAATATTAAAAAGTTTTTAGCCGCGGCACAAACCGAAAAATGAAATTTATCAGTTATGCTTATTCATCAAGAACGACTACGCCGTCAACGGTAACAGTCGTCGGTTTGCTTCCGTCTTTCTTATTCCAAACGAAATTACCACTCTTACTACCCGTACCGAAACCTGTTACGTTCTCGGAAGTAGCCTTATCGATAATTACGTTATAGCTCGTAAATCTTGCATCGATTTCGATTGCCGCTTTGCCTTCTACGGGAGCAGAAGCGTTGAATTTACAATTCTTGAATTCAACTGTCTGTGCAGAAACAGCACCTTCGTTGTAAATAAGAACGGCTTTACCAACGCAGTTAAATACGCAGTCCTCGAAAAGAACTTTGCCTGCGCCGTAAGTCCATACGTTGTAATCGACAACATCCTGTACGAACGTGCAGCCGATGAACTCGACTTCCGTTCCGTAAAGGAACTGTTTACCTTTAATTACGCAATCTTTATAAGTAAGTTTGCCGGTATGCTGGAAACCTTTATAGTCGGAAGAACCGAACTCGACGGTTACGCCTTCAAGACTTACATTTGTAGCGTGTGCCAAGACTTTGTCTACCATATTGATTTTGACGTCCTTCGTTCCTACGATAGTGACATTCTTGTTATCCAATGCGGGCAGTTCATATTCGCCTGCTTCGGTAATCTTTACGGTAACTTCGGTGTTGTTGCTGATAGCGTCGGCTATTTCTTCGCTGGAAGAAGCCGCTTTGCCTTCACCTTTAACGACAGTGTACCAGGTGTCTTCACCCTTAGCTTCTTCGATAACCGTATAACCGCCTTCTTCGGGAAGGAAGCTGGTGTGCACGCCTTCTGCCTTACAATCCGCAGGGTTGAAGTTTACGAACGTTCCGCCCTTAACAACGATCGAAGCCGTGCCGTTCGCTCTGTTTGCATCGTAGCAGTTAAGAACGAATTCGTCTGCCTTAGCCGCGTCGGGATACTTCTGCTGAACGGAATAGAATCCGCCTTCGATTACGGCTTTACCTTTTTCAACATAAACCGCGTGAATGTTTCCGATAAACGTACCGTCTTTAATAACTACGGTAGCTCCGTCCTGAACGTCTACTGCAAAGCAATCGTTTTCCTTTGCGGCAACGGTACCGTTACCTTTAACAACAAGCTCAACGCCTTCTCCGCGAGCGGAAATCAACGACCAGGAAGCGGCGGCTTCATTCCAAACGTCTTCCGTGTTGGAAATGGTCTTTTCATTCATATCGATTGTCGAGTTCTTTCCCGCAACGAGAGTGTTGTCCGCAACGATGTTATCGTTAAGTTCAACGTTTCCGCCGCTTGCAAGCGCAGCTTTCATTCCTGCCGCGTCGAGAACGGGATAATATGTAGCGTCGCTATCGTAATCGTTTCTTTCACTATCATATTCGCCCGTTGCCTGAGTTGCGTATACGGTTATACCGACGCTTTCGATAGACAAGCCCTGATATTCGTTGCCTGCCGTCGTAAGCATGTGACCTTTAACGAGCAAAGCGTCGGACGTAGCGTCGGGAGCAAGAGTCGCTTCCGAGTCCGCAACGGGAAGATCGTTCATTGTCCAGACGATCGCTTCGTTAAGCTTAGCGTCGCCGTTAAGACCGGTAATTCTTACCTTATATTTAAGAGTAAGGCTACCATTGTTCTTTACGCGAAGAGCGGGAAGCTCGTAAGTGCAACCGGGTTCCCACAAAATCTTGGTACCGACTGCGGGAGTTGCTCCGTTTACTTTAAACATCAAAGTTTCGCCTTTGGCGGAAACCCACGTTCCGTCGTCTTTCTGCATTTCGAGATCCACTTTGAGCGTTCCGGACTCTACTTTGCATACGTTACTGCTCACCGTGTCCGTGAACCACGCATACGTTCCGCCGACCATAACGCCGAAGCAGAGCGCGATTACCATTATCGCCGAAACGATAATGTTTCTTTTTGAACTTTTCATTTTTATTCTCCTGTCAATTATGTTACATTTGAATTTTTTTACCGTTTTTTATCGGTGAAAATCTTTTGTTATGCAGCAACGACGGTATACCAGTCGCCGTTACGAACTACCTTGTATCCTTCGGGTACTACAACTTCTTCTGCCTGACCCTCTCTCGGAGCAGAAGGATCGAACTTGTAGAACGTGCCGCCTTTAACGGTGATAACCGAGCCGCTGTTGTCTTTGCAGTTAAGCGTCCACTTAGGATCTCCGCCGCCGATCTTGAACGTACCGCCGGTGATTTCGATCTGAGCGCCTCCGTCGGCATAAATCAGATCGTATTGATTATCGGAACCGGTGATTTCCTGAGTGAAATATCCGCCCTCGATCTTTACGATCGTTCCTGCGCCGTAAGCAAAAACAGCCATCGCATAATGATCTTTACTTTCGATTGCTTCAACGTCGCCTTTTATCGTAACGACTGCGCCGTCCTCAGCCTGAATAACGCCCCAATCTCCGTCCGCTTTGCTGTTAAAGTCAACGATATGTTCGCCGCCTTTAAAGATAACCGGCTCGATTTCGGGATATTTTGCGTTATCGTCATAAGTGTTGTCGTTACTGTCGATTTCGTGGCTTACCTGAGTTGCAAGTACGGTTATACCGATACCGTCGATAGACAAACCCTGATATTCGTTGCCTGCGGTTTCGAGCATATGACCCGAGATAGTGAACTCCTTGTTCTCGCCCGGAAGAAGTTTGACGTCTGCGGTAAGAGCGTTTGCGCCGATAGTCCAGACGATCACTTCGTTGAGCTTAGCGTCGCCGTTTATACCGTTGATGACAACCTTATATTTAAGAGCAAGAGTACCCTTGTTGACAACGCGAAGCGCGGGAAGCTTATATGTACAACCGGGTTCCCACAAAATGGGAGTTCCGACTGCGGGAGTTACACCGTTTACTTTAAACATCAAAGTTTCGCCTTTGGCGGAAACCCACGTTTCGTCGTCTTTCTGCATTTCGAGATCTACTTTGAGCGTTCCGGACTCTACTTTGCATACGTTACTGCTCACCGTGTCCGTGAACCACGCATACGTTCCGCCGACCATAACGCCGAAGCAGAGCGCGATTACCATTATCGCCGAAACGATAATATTTCTTTTTGAACTTTTCATTTTTTGTTCTCCTTTTTTGAATCCTTAAAAATACTTTTTTCAGCTCGGGATTTCAGTTACCGTCGGTTGCCTGAACGGCTTCGACGATTAAATCGAACCAAGCCTTTTCCGATTGGGCGTCGTTGTTGTCGCTTCGGTTTTCGAAAACAAGTTTAATGCTGAACACGGCTTGACTTCCGCTTGCCGCAACTCTGCCCGTAAGAACAGTCAGACCGTCGGTACATTCGGATAAATACTTTGCGTTTTCGGTATCGTCGTTGACGATAACTTTAACCTGCTTGCACAAATTCTCGTCCGATTGTTTGTCTCCGGTGGTGCCGATCCTGATTCTGACGTAATAATCGAATGCGACGTTGCCGCCGTTCGTTATCCGCATCGTGGCTTTATAGCTCGACGAGGGAGCGATGAGTTCACTGTTTCCCATACCGAAAATGTTTTTCGATGTGGAATGCGTGAAGTCTTCTTCCGTTTCGTCCGCCGCAAAATTTCTCACGACGCCGCTCGAATCAAGTTTTCTCTGTTCCAGCTTCGTACGCACGAGGTTCACTTTCAACGTTCCTGCGATAAGATGATTTTCAACCGATACGCTGTCGCTGAAAAGGGCGTAAGTACCCGCAATCAACATGGCGACGCTCAGCATTATACTCATTGCCGCAATCAGAAGCGTTCTCCTGCGTTTTCCCATTTGTATGCCCTCCTTTTTAAGATTTTTTTAAATTTATATCCTCGCGGTTAAACTTTAAAAAATTTTGGTTTTTAAGCCCGACCGCGACGAAATCGTGTTGTAAGGTTATTTATATATATTGTCCTTTATATATTTGGAATTGTCCTCTTCCGTCGGCTAAACGTCAAGCAAAAGCAGTGAAAGCACGCCTTAAAGGCATCTTTTTCGCGCTTTTCGTGAAATGCTCACTTATAGTATGTGTATACAATCGCGTTCGCCTTCCCCAAAAATCATCGAAAAATATGGATTTAAGGTCTTTGGAGTTTGGCGGCATAGTAGCTGTTTAAGGCAAGGCGTTTCCGCGGGTTAGTATACAAATACAAGCCGCGGAAAGAACGAAGAATTAAGCGGCTAATATGCCGCCAAACCGTACTTGCATTGCTTTCGCTTGACGTTATCCACCTTCTCCAAAGGGAGAATGCTTTCTATTGTTCCTTTCTTCCTCTTCTACAAAGAGCGAGGGCAAGGAAGAACCAAATCCGATAAAACCAAAATTATTTACAGATTATATTAGTCGCCGCAAGCTTAAATTATGCCATTGCGGAACGGATTTTTCGCGTTCGGCAAAAATTTAAGTTCTTTAAGACTTTCCTTAATCGGCTTATTCTGCCTTTTCGGCTTCTCTTTTCTGTCTGCGGCGAAGTTTTGCCTGTTCTTTTTTATATGTCTTTTCTTCTTCGATCGCCTTAACCGCAATTCCGATACTGTCCTTAACAGCGGCAAGCGAGGCTTCGTCCGTAACCTTTATAGTTGCGGGCGCCTGCTTTACGGAAACTTTGTTGCCGCTTATGTAATTTTTGAATTCGAGATTGGGAATGACGAATTCGCAAATTACCGTGTCTTTACGGATTTTAAGACGAACAAGACGGTTTTTGCCGACTTTATACTCTTCGTATGCCGCGTTTTTATAACGCTTGCTGCCCTCTACGGTGTTTGCGCAGCGTACCACGTCGTCGTAATAGCCTTTATATTCCGCGGAAAGTTCGAGATATTTCTCGTCCAACGTTTTGGAACCCGTGGAAAACGCGACTTTTCCGTCGCTGCCCGCAACGGGCAAATCGTCTCCCGTTTCGACGGGATATACGGGATCTGACAAAGGCAACGTAACGGGTTCGGCGGGAAGTTCTTCCGCTTCGCTGTCCGTAGCGCAGGTTTCGGCTTCCGCTTCCGCATCCGCGGCTTTCGCCTTCTTCTTGTTTTCGCGCGTTTCATCGACTATGTCGCGGCTGACAACGCCGACGCAGAACAAGCCGATTAAAAGCGTGCATACAATGAACACAATAATCAAAACGTACATTTTTATCTCCTTTTGCAGTATTTGCAGTATTTTTTGCTTATAAAAGGTCTTTCTTTGCTTACGCGGTAAGCAAAGAAGAGGATCCTCTTCTTTTTTTAGTTTGCCTTATCGGCGATTTTTCGAACGAACGATTGCCGCCGTTACGTTTTCACATAATGCTTCATCATTATATAACATAACGCCATATAAAATAACGCCGCCGTAAGTTGTTTACGTTTACTCGTCCGTTTCGGTACTCTGCGGGGGTTCCGTTCCGCCGTCTGAGCCTTCGTTTCCGCCAGCCCCTTCGCTTCCGTTTGCGACAGTGCTTTGTTTAAGCATTTCTATCTGGCGTTTAAGCTCCTCGATCTCGCTCTTTTGTTTAAGTTCCTTCTCGTTCGATTTCTCTTTCTTTTCCTCGCCGATAACTTTCACGATACGCATAACCTGAAACACGATTATTATCATGCACGGAACGATTATAAGAAGAATAATCCCCACGGGCTGTTTGAACGCGTAAACCAAAAGACCGAGAAGGTAACTTTGCCCCGTTACTCTGCCGATTATGTAATTGAGATTTTCCGCAACCGTCGTGTCGATAACCTGATCGAGAACGCCTTCCTCGGAGTTTCTGTTGTCGCCGCGAAGCGTGAACACGAAACCGTCGCCCTTTTCGTCGATTTTAACGACGCGGTGGGTTATCGTTTCCTGTTTGCCGCCGTCGTAAGAGTATCTGAACGTGAGTACGTCGCCGATTTTAACGGTTTTGTACCATTCTTTAAGCTCGGCTTCGTCCTCGGGAACGGCAGACACGAATATGCAGGATTTAACGGGTATGCTTTTGATTTTATAGCTGCTTACGTCGACGTATTCGCATTTTTCCATCGACCCCGATTTTACGAAATAAAGCTTATAGCCGAACACTTTTGAAGTTCCGTCAGTATCCTTTTTCGCGGTTATCGTAACCATAAGCACGAACGCGGCGAAAACAAGCAATAAGCCGAGCAGCACGTCGCCCGCTATGCGAAGAATTTTCTTTATTTTCTCCTGTTTGGAATCTCCGCCGATTACTCCGCCGTCTTTGTTTTGCGTCGGATTGTCTGACATTTTTTACTCCCCCTTTTTAACGATTTATAAGCGACGAAGCGTTCGGATTTTCCTTTACCGAATCTTTTACCGAACCCGAATCGCCTTCCTCCGAAACGGTAAGGTCGATGAAAAATCTCGCTTCCGCGCCCTGAGCTTCGTTGCCGATTTCAAGCGGCATCGTGTAAGTTATCGTGATTTTTTGCGAATTTCTTCCGAGATTTATCGTTTCTCCGCCGAAAAGCTCGTTAAGATTTTTTTCAAACGTCACGTCTCCCGCAACGATACGCACGGTTACATAATTTCCGAGAGTGTTTTTCTCGGGTTCGACGTCCTCGTTCTTTCTGAAAACGAGCGAAACGTTGTAATCCGCCGCGTTTTTATCCGATATTTCTATCGTGTAATCGGCAGATTTTCCGGGATAAAATCCCGCTATTTCCGCTTTTAACGTCTTGGTCGTTTCGCCGCCGAATGTAACCGTCGTTTTATCTTTCAGATTGCCGTCGCCTTTGATGTTGAACCATAACAACACGCCTATTACCGTCATTGCGACAACGGCTATTGTCAGAATATATCCTACTTTTTTTCTCATTCTTACTTCCTCCGAACGGTAAGCCGACCGTTTTAACCCGAAGTTTTATTGAATAGACAGGTTGAACAGACAGAATTTGCCCACTATCCGAGTATTCTTGACAGCATTATAACACGAATCTTTCACCTTGTCAATAAAAAATTACCGTTAATCTATACAAATATCGATTAACTGTTTATTTTTTTATATAATACAGCGGTTTCAAGTGTGCTATGCAAAACTTCCCTTCGCCCGAAATACGCAAGCGCACGAATAATCATACGCATAAAGAAAAAACCGTATAACGTCGGATTATACGGTTTTTCGTATTAAACTGTCGATAGATTAAAGAGTAAAAACCCTTCTATAAGTCGATTATCGCGATATTTATGAAATATTACGGCTTAACGCGGCGAAGGTCTTTAAGGAAAACGTCCGCGCTGCAATCGCTCGGCATACGCAAGTCTCCTCTCGGGGAAAGCGCGACCGAACCGACCTTTACGCCGTCCGGAAGACAAGAACGCTTAAACTGCTGAGCGAAAAATCTCTTAACGAAGATTTCGAGCCATTTGTAAACGGTTGCGGAGTCGAAATCGTCTTCGAAAGTCTTTTCCGCGATTTTAAAGATTTTAGCGGGAGCAAAACCCGAACGCATAAAATGATAAAGGAAAAAATCGTGAAGAACGTAAGGTCCGACGATATCCTCCGTTTTCTGCTTTATTTCGCCGTTTTCCGCGGGGATAAGCTCGGGGCTTACGGGCGTTGCGAGGATATCTTCGAGAACCTTTTTCGTTTTACCCTTACTGTTTTCGGCAAAATATCCGATGAGATATCTCACGAGAGTTTTCGGCACGGAGCAATTGACGCCGTACATAGACATATGGTCGCCGTTATAGGTCGCCCAGCCGAGCGCAAGTTCGGACAAATCGCCCGTTCCCACGACGAGTCCGCCCGTTTTGTTGGCTATATCCATTAAAACTTGCGTGCGTTCTCTCGCCTGTGAGTTTTCGTAGGTTACGTCCGTGACTTTTTCGTCCTGATTTATATCTTTGAAATGGCTTCTTACCGACTCGCTTATGTCGATTTCCTTAAAAGTAACGCCCGTCTGCTCGGCTAAAAGCTCGGCGTTGCTTTTCGTTCTCTCCGTCGTTCCGAAGCACGGCATACTCACGGCGATAACGTCTTTCCTCTTTCTGCCGAGCTTGTCCATAGCCTTAACCGCGACAAGAAGCGCGAGCGTACTGTCCAAGCCGCCCGAAACGCCGATGACGAGAGTTTTCGCCGAAGTGTGTCTGACCCTGCGCAAAAGCCCCTCCGCCTGCATATCCGTAATAAGTTCGGCGCGCTTGTCGAGTTCGGTTTTGTCCGCGGGAACGAAAGGCGTTTTGTCGTACGCCCTTTCGGCTCTGTCTGTGTTTATGATAACGGAAAAGTCGATAAATCTGTATCCCTTATCCGTCGGATAGTCGTAATTGAAAAGTTTGGTTCTTTCGTATTCGAGGAAGCCGAGATCGACGTCCGCAACGGCAACGCCGTCTCCGAAAACCGCGCTTTCGGACAAAATTTTACCGTTTTCGGCTATGAGATTATGCCCCGAAAAGACCATATCGGTCGAAGATTCGCCGTTCCCCGCGTCCGCATAAGCGTAAGCGCAAACGCACTTCGCCGACTGCATCGAACAAAGATTTCTCCTGTATTCGGCTTTTCCGATAAGCTCGTCGCTCGCGGAAAGATTGACGACGATGTTCGCGCCGTTTACCGCGTGTTTTTCGGACGGCGAAGACACCGCCCAGAGATCCTCGCAAATCTCCGCCGCGACTTTCATTTCGGGGAAATTTCTGTTTCTGAAAATAAGTTTCGAGCCGAACGGATATTCCTTTCCGTTGATAGTTATCGTTCCGTCGTCCTCGGTAAAGGAAGCGAACTGCCTCTTTTCGTAAAACTCGTTATACGAGGGGAGATAAGTTTTCGGAACAACGCCGAGAAGTTTTCCATGACATATCGCGACGGCGCAATTATAAAGTTTACCGTCTCTCCTAAGCGGCGTTCCGACAAAAAGAAGCGTGTCGTAGTTTATCGAATAATCCACGATTTTTACAAGGTATTTTTCACACGAACGAAGAAGGGCGTCCATGTAAAACAAATCGCCCGCCGTATAGCCCGACAAAGTAAGCTCGGGGAAAACGAGAACCTTAACCCTCTTTAAAGAGTAAGTTTCGAGCGCGTCCAGAACGCTCTGCGCGTTTGCCTCCACGTTCCCGACTTTAAGCTCGGGCGTGACCGCCGCCACGCGGCAATAAGAGAAAATCGGATCGACGCTCGCGCGCGAATAAATCTCCTGCTTCTTCTCTCTCCCCACAAGGTCGTTCACGCTCACGTCAAGCCCTTTGGCTATCGCCGCCAAGGTCTCCGTTTTTATACTTTTCGTCGAGGACGAAAGTATTTTGTTAAGCGTTCCGAGAGGAATTCCGCTGCGCTTGGAAAGCTCCTCGCTCGTTATGGAAAAAAGTTGTTTGTATTTTTTTATTCTGTCAACGACGTCCTGCATACCCTTCCTCGTTAGTATAAAAATATTTAATAAAGTCATTTTATCATTTTCGGATAATTTTGTAAAGTATTTTTCCGTTCTTAATATAATACGGTAAATATGAAAACGCGCGGAAGGCTTTTTTTAAACCTTCCGCGCGGCATAAAGCGTAACGCAAAATCCCGCCACGGAAATTTTGCGCCTTTAAAATCTGTGAACCTTTGCGGCGATACCCCGCTCGGTTACACGGATTTCTCGGCGAAACCGAGACTTACCAGGAGCGCGCCGTTCACTTTCTGCATAGTACCCGACGGTAATTCGCCTATCCGCTCTTTTAATCTTCTTTTATCCAAAGTCCGAATCTGTTCGAGCAGAACGACGGAATTTTTGCTCAGTCCGTAAAGGGAAGCGTCGAGTTCGATATGCGTAGGAAGTTTTGCTTTGGTAAGCTTACTCGTTACCGCCGCCGCTATAACCGTGGGGCTGTATTTGTTCCCCACGTCGTTCTGAACCACGAGTACGGGTCTTACGCCGCCTTGCTCGCTCCCGACAACGGGACTGAGATCGGCGTAATACAGTTCGCCTCTCTTTATCATAATCGATCCTCACTTTGCCGCGCGTTTTAAAATCGGTTTTCCGTTTCCCCGAACGGGTTTCGTTTTTTTCATTCCCGAACGGGTTTCGTTTTTCCCGATAATTTTCGGCGGCTCTTCGAGCGTCCCCCTACTATATTGTATGTAATATTCGGGGTTGCCGATATTATTTTCGACCGATATTTATTTTTTATACTTGTTTTTTCGATTTTTCGTTTGTAACCCTGACGGTTTTTATTTAAATATACTTATTGATCAAAACGCAAAAGCGTGCCTATAAGTCGATTAACGACATAAAACAAGCCTCCCGCGGCGAAGCAAAATCGCTTCGCCGCGGGAGACTTTATTATTAAAATTATTATCCGATTTCTCGTAGGGGCGAACTTCGTTCGCCAGCCTTATCGGATTTAAATCCCGTAAAAAATTAGATATTTTCCGAAATCGGTTCTTTATTTCTTCTTTTCCTTTCTGCCTTCGGAATTGAATTTACCGATTACTTCGCTTACCGTTCCGACGTATGCGAACGTTTCGGGATAACGGTTGATTATTTCCTGGAACTGAACCGTCTGGCGGGGTTTTATAACGCAGATAAGAAGAACTTTGTTTTTATGTTCGAACATTCCCTCCGCGGGGGTGACCGTAACGCCGTGACCGAGCTTTTCGATTATGTCCTTGGAAATCTCTTCCGCGTGTTCGGTGATAACCTCGAATTTAAGCGCGTTCTTTGTTCCGTACATTATATAATCGCACGTTTTGGTCGTCGTGTAAGTATAAATCAATGAAAGAAAAACGGGAAGCGTGTCGTTTCCGTAAACGAAGAACGACACCGCGAAAATCACGCCGTTCACCGCAAATATCATCGAAGCAACGCTTTTATGCGGATTTTTCTTCTGTATCATCGCTCCCACGATATCCGCACCGCCCGTGGACGCATTGGTTTTAAGCGCGCACGCAAGCGACAAGCCGCAAACGGCTCCGCCGACAAACGCGGATAAAAGTCGCGTCCCCATTTCGATTTTTTCGTTGCCCGCAAGTTCGCTTGCGTATTTGATCGAAAAATACCCGTTCGGGTCGATATAGTTATCGAGCGCAAACATTATGATCGCCATTATCACCGCAACCGCAGCCGTTTTTACCACGAATTCTTTTGACAATATCTTATATGCGGGAATAAGCAGCGGAATATTACACAATACGAAAAGAAGCGAGCTGTAATCGACGCCGCTTTTTCCGTCCGCAGCCGCTCCGTACACCAGATACTTAACCATCGCCACCACGCCGCCGATTCCGCCGGGCGCGAAATTGCACGGGTCTACGAAATAATGGAACCCGACCGCGTAAAACGCCGCCGCCAAAAATACGAAAAGTATCGACGAAAGCGTCTTTTTTCTTTTGTCTTCGGGAACGACCCAATCGTCTTTCGCGACAGAATATTTAACTATTTCCTTTTCGGGGAAAAACGTATACGCGCCTTCCGCCACGCCATCCTTCGGATTTTGTTTCACGTTTTCCGTATCGTTGACGATTTTCTCCGTCGCGCTCTCCGCCGCGTTTTTCGTCTCATTTCCCGACGGTTTACGCTCTTCTTTATTGTCTAACATATTTCACCTTTTGTTTATTTAACGCAGGGCAAAAAAGAACAAGCTTTAATCAAATTTCGGCAAGCCTTTTCTGCCACGGCTAATAATACCACATCGCGAAAAAAAAGTCATATGTTTAAAGCCCGTTTTTAAAGTTTATAAAAAATATATTTTATAGTATTCAAACACCGTTAAAAAAGTAGAAAAACTTTTCGATTTGTGATATAATAACCACTATATTGATTCTGAACAACGTAAAGGAGGAGCTTTTTTATGGATATGAAAGCCGTTGAAGCAAAATGGCAACAGAAATGGGAAAAAGAAAAGCTTTATAATTTCAATAAGAAAAACATCGACAAGAAATATTACTGTCTCGAAATGTTTTCTTACCCTTCCGCTTCCAAACTGCATCTCGGACATTGGTATAACTACGGACTTACGGACAGCTTCGCGAGATACAAAAAAATGAAAGGCTACGAAGTTTTCGAGCCGATGGGATTCGACGCGTTCGGTCTTCCCGCCGAAAACTACGCAATCAAAACGGGCGTTCACCCCGAGGAATCGACGCTTGAAAATATCGCGACGATGGAAGGTCAGCTCAAAAAAATGGGCGCGATGTTCGATTGGTCGGCAGAAATCAAAACCTGTATGCCCGACTATTACAAATGGACGCAATGGCTTTTCCTTAAACTTTACGAGAACGGACTCGCTTACAGAAAGGAAGCTCCCGTCAATTGGTGTCCGAGCTGCAACACCGTGCTTGCGAACGAGCAGGTTACGGACGGACACTGCGAAAGATGCGGAACGCAGGTCGTCAAACGAGACCTCACGCAGTGGTTTTTCCGCATAACCAAATACGCCGAAGAACTTTTAGATAAGCTCGACGAACTCGATTGGCCCGAAAAGACCAAAGCCATGCAAAAGAATTGGATAGGTAAATCCACGGGCGGCGAAATCGTTTTCAAAACCGAAAGCGGCGACGAATTCAAGGTCTTCACCACCCGCGCGGACACGCTTTTCGGCGTTTCGTACGTAGTTCTCGCTCCCGAACATCCGCTCGTTAAAAAGCTGATGACAAAGGACAGAGAAGCCGACGTTCTGCATTACATCGAAGAGACTTCCAAAACGGACGAAATCGAACGTCTTTCCACATCGCGCGAAAAGACGGGCGTATTTATCGGCGCGTATGCCGTAAATCCCGTTACGGGCGGCAAAGTTCCGATTTACGCGGCGGATTACGTTCTGTATTCTTACGGAACGGGCGCGGTTATGGGCGTTCCCGCTCACGACGCGAGAGATTTCCTCTTTGCTCAGAAATATAATCTCCCCGTAAACGTGGTTATTCATAACCCGCACGGCGAAACAATTCTTCCCTACACCGAAGACGGCGTTCTGGTAAACAGCGCGGAGTATGACGGACTCACTTCCGAAGAAGGCAGAAAAGCTATTTTAAACAGACTTTTCTCCGAATCGAAAGGTCAGCATAAAGTCAATTACAGGCTTCGCGATTGGCTTGTTTCCCGCCAGAGATATTGGGGCGCGCCTATTCCCGTTATTCACTGCGAAAAATGCGGCGCCGTTCCCGTCCCTTATAAAGATCTTCCCGTTCTTCTGCCGAAAAACGTGGAATTCAGACCGGACGGTAAATCCCCGCTTGCGAAATGCGAGTCGTTCATGAACACGACCTGCCCCAAATGCGGCGGCAAGGCTTTGCGCGATCCCGACACGCTCGACACGTTCGTTTGTTCGAGCTGGTATTATTTAAGATACCCGGACAGCAAAAACGCCGATATGCCATTTAACCCCGAGATCATCAACAAGATGCTTCCCGTCGACAAATACGTCGGCGGTCCGGAACACGCCTGCATGCACCTTTTGTACGCGCGTTTCATCACAAAAGCTTTGAGAGATATGGGATATCTCGATTTCGACGAACCGTTTAAATCTCTTACTCACCAGGGTATAATTTTAGGCCCCGACGGAATGAGAATGAGTAAGTCGAGAGGCAACGTAATCTCCCCCGACTCCTATATCGACACCTACGGTTCCGACGTTTTCAGAATGTATCTTATGTTCGGATTCGATTACACCGCAGGCGGTCCGTGGGACGACAACGGAATCAAATCCTTGGCGAAATTTGTCGAAAGAGCAGAAAGAATCATCGTTAAAACAAGCGGCTATAAGCCGATTAACGGCAATATTTCGCTCGGAAAGGACGAAAAAGAACTCCTTTACGCCGAGGCGTATTGCATTAAGAACGTAGACAGAGATATGAACAATTTCTCCTTCAACACCGCCATCGCCAGACTTATGGAGTTCGTCACCGCGATATATAAATACGACGGTATCGAAGGCAGAAACGAAGGACTTCTGAGAAAAGTTACCGACACGCTTATTCTCCTTCTCGCTCCCTGCGCGCCGCATTTCGCGGAAGAGCTTTGGTCGGAGAGGGGCAACAAGCACTCGGTATTT
This sequence comes from uncultured Clostridia bacterium, assembly GCA_934247225.1. Classification (GTDB taxonomy): domain Bacteria; phylum Bacillota; class Clostridia; order Christensenellales; family Borkfalkiaceae; genus UBA10281. The sequence continues at coordinate 3,543 of CAKQJE010000022.1, read as the reverse complement.
ACCGAAAACTACCCCGTTTGCGACGAAAACGCGCTCGTTAAGGACGAGATCGAACTTGCCGTTCAGTTAAACAGCAAAGTTAAAGCCAAAATCAACGTTTCCAAAGACGCCACCGAAGACGAAATCAAAGCGATCGCGCTTGCGAACGAGACCATCGCGAAAATGGTAAGCGGAAAAGAAATAGTTAAAGCCGTAGTGGTTAAAGGCAGACTTGTAAACTTTATAGTCAAAGGCTGATTTCAATTCAGACAGTTTATAATATATTATGAGCCGCCCGAGGCGTTAGCCTCGGGCGGCTCGTTTTGTAAATTACGTATTAAGATTTTGAATACAATCGCGGCATAAAAACAACAAAATTACCCCGCTAAAAAATCCATTCCTTTAAAAATTATATCGTTTATCACGTCGTTTCTTATTCCGTAATAAATAATTTTCCCTTCCCTTCGGACGTTTACCGCCCCGACGGAACGCATTATCCGAAGTTGGTGCGAAAGAGTGGTCTGATTTACGCCTATCGTGAGCGCGAGATCGGTGACGCACATTTCGGAAACGGAAAGCGCGCACAGAATTTTCAGTCTCGTTTTATCCGAAAAAAGCGAAAAAAAGTCGACGAGATCGTCCAGAACTTCTCCACCCGGGAGATAATCGCCTATCATATCGAAAGTCTTTTTGTCTATCATCAACGTCGCCGCGCCCATAACCATTCTCCTCTCAAAGTCGGATTTACCGAGCAAAAAACAAGAAAATTTCGCCCAATATTTTTTTCTTTAATTATACTATTTACTTTAAAAGGCTGTCAATAAAACATATAATCGATTTTTGTCGCATAACGTATAATAAAAGAGAATTTTGTTATATCGGAGGTATTATGAATTCCAACATTGTTCTTTTAGGTTTGCTTTACTTACTGTACGCCGAGGAATATATAAATCTTACGCAAGTTCTGCTCCTTCTCGCACTTCTTTCGACAACCGTAAACAGCTGCCGCGATTACGACGGAAACAGAAACAACAACAGCGACGCAAATAATATTTTCAACACTTGATTTTTAACCCGCGCCCGCAATACGCAACAAAAAGCCCGTTTTGCGGATAAGATTTTTCGTCTTATCCGTAAAACGGGCAAAATTATGCCGAATATTAAAATTATTTCTCGTATACTTCCTTTTTAAGCACGCCGATAAAAGGAATGTTTCTGTAAAGTCCCGCATAATCGAGACCGTAACCCACGACGAACTCGTTTGCGACCTGGAATCCCGTGTAATCGATCGGAACGGGTATTTCTCTTCTCGACGGTTTATCCAAAAGCGCGCAAACCTTCACGGATTTCGGTGAACGGGTCGCGAAAAGTTTTAAAAGGCAATTCATAGAATATCCGCTATCGATAATATCCTCGACGATTATTACGTCTTTTCCGCCTATTTTCCCGTCGATATCCTTGATAATTTTTACCTCGCCCGAAGAATTAACGCCCGCGCCGTAGCTCGAAATGGACATAAAATCGACCGTAAGCGGAAGGTTAATCTGTCTTACAAGGTCGGTGTAAAACATTATGCTTCCCTTTAAAACGCCTATCACCGTGGGCGCTTTACCTTCATAGTCTTTTTCGATCTGCTTCGCAAGTTCGCTTACTCTCGCCTTTATTTCCGCTTCGGAAATAAGAGTTTTTTCCAATACTTCGTTTAACATAGCTCTCCTTAGTTATCGTGTCGTTTACATATATCAGATAATGTACATTGTAACATATTTCTTGTGGTTTTGTCTACTTTTATCGCGTCCGAAATTTCAATTCCGCAAATAATAAGCACATTTGCCCCGTCGGCAAGAAGCAAAAGCTTATCTCTCTCCCTCGACGGAACTTTTTTATCTATAAGATAATCTTTAAGTTTTTTCGTTCCTCCGCCGAACTTACAAAAGACGTCTCCCGATCTTCTGTTTCTTAAAACGGCACTGCCCGGAATCTTTAAAAAGTCGGCTATAAGTCGATTATCGCCACTTTTAACACTGTCATTGCCAACAATTTCGAACTTGTATTTTTTCCCCGCAAACTCGTATTCTCCGAGCGCAAACGACGTCTCGAAAGCGGTTTTCTGCCCGCCGTTTTCTTTTTCGAACGTTTTATAAAAAGTGATTTTGCCGTAATCTTTAACTGCAAAAATATTTTTCGGCAGCGTTATTTTTTTGCCGTTTTCGGAATTTTTCAAAGAATAGACCGCTTCGCCGTGAATTTTTTCGTAATCTTTTTGTATTCCGAGCTTTTTCATCGCGTAAAACGAAGCCCTTAAAAAAATCGGATAAGCCAGATCGCTCGGAAAACTTATTTCGCCGTTTTTCTCCGTAACGGATTTCATCGCCGTTTCGGTCAGATACTCTTCGTCGGCTTTTAAAGTGTCGGCAAAACGCAGAATACTCTTCTCCGCCTCGGGGAAACGCTTTTCGATTAACGGCAGAACTTCGAGCCGCAAAAAATTTCGGGTGTATTCCGTTTCGAGGTTGGTTTCGTCCACAACATAGCTAAGCCCGCGCCTTACCGCATAATCGTCGATTTCGCGCCTTGAAAGGGTAAGCATCGGGCGAATAATTTTTCCGCCGCGCGAAGTCTCCGAGATTCCGCTCGCGCCGAGAGGCGAAGCGCCCCTTAGTATATTGAAAAGCACGGTTTCCGCTCTGTCGCTCGCGTGGTGCGCCGTCGCGATTTTGTCGCAAAAGCCGCTTTTTACGGCCTCGTCGAAAACTCTGTATCTTAAAATACGCGCCCCTTCCTCGGGTGAAAATCCGTTTTCGGCGGAAAAAGAAACGCAATCGATTTTTTTAAAGAAAAGCGGTACGCCGAGCTTAACGCAAAGAGATTTAACGAACTCGCTGTCCCGAGCGGAAGTTTCGCCGCGTATGCCGTGATCGATATTCACCGCTTTCACGGTTATCCCGAGCTTTTCCCTTTCGGTCAGCAACATATCGAGAAGACAAACCGAATCCTTCCCGCCCGAAAGCGCAACCGCGATAACTTCTCCTTTTTTCATTAAATCCGTATTAAGCATACCGTAAAACTCCACTAATCAATTATAACAAGAACGCGGATTTTTAACAAGAAAACAAGCGATAAAGAAAAAAAATATTTTTTTCAAAAACCCCTAAAAAACTCTTGACATTTGTTTTTGAATATAGTATTATAAACAAGCAATTTGACGGCGCGGAGTAGAGCAGCTAGGTAGCTCGTCGGGCTCATAACCCGGAGGTCATAGGTTCGAATCCTGTCTCCGCAACCATTGTAGTAAGCAAGCGACGCGTTTGCTTGCTTACGAATTTTTTATGGCGGCGTAGCTTAGTTGGTTATAGCGGCCGGTTCATACCCGGCAGGTCGTTGGTTCGAATCTGACCGCCGCTACCAAATGATAACAACTGCTCTTTTAAAGTGCATTGCGATATACAACAGAATAAGGCCCCTTGGTCAAGCGGTTAAGACATCGCCCTTTCACGGCGGTAACATGGGTTCGATTCCCGTAGGGGTCACCAACACGAGGCGCGTCCGTTCTTGAAATTCAGG
>CAKQJE010000021.1 GCA_934247225.1 uncultured Clostridia bacterium | reverse complement strand
GATCAAGGAAATCCGGCTGTCACCAAATATTGATGTAAATGACCTGAATACCAAAATCAGCAGTGCACGTAAATTCCTTACAAAGGGCAATAAGGTAAAAATCAAAATGCCGAAGATTTTCAAAAAGCTGAAATTTTCTTTTTCGAAAAAGAAAAAATAAAACAAAATTAAAGGAGCGGGAAAATGGCAAAAAAATTACTTAAAGTATTTTTATACATTGTAATAGCGGTGTTTGTCGGCTATTTCGTTTCGACGGGGTGTCGCGTATGAAACGGTCTAACAAAAAGGATAAAAAGGACAAGCTTAAACACGTAAAGAATATTTACGATATTCTTCCGAGAAAGGAAGTAGCCGAGAAAAAGCCGCTTGACAAATTACATATTTTATTTATTGCGGTAACTGTTTTAACCGTTTCCACGACGTTTTTAATGTTTCCGTATTCAATCGGGAGACTGTTCGAGAGCTTGCGCGACCTCGGACTGTCTTTTGCTTATTATTTTTGTGAGCTTTTCGAAATCAAAAACGCCGTAGTTCCGACGGTTGCGGACGTTCAGAAATACCCGTTCTGGGACTGGCTCGAAAATTTTCAGATAATCAAGTCGCAAGCTCTTATTCCTTTTGAGTGGGAAGAATTCGTAATTAAATGGAAAAGATACTGGGAGCTTTTCGTTTCGTGGGATAACGTAAAAAGTTATTTTTACGACCTTGTAAATTTCCTGTATTATTTTTCATTGATACTTTTAACGCTCTTTCCGTTCTTTTTCGTATTCAAGCTTTTACTTAACTTCGAGCTGAAAAAGTATAACAATAATTACTACAGGCAATCGAAACAGCTTTTAGCCTTTAAACGATTTGAAAGAAGAGTTATTACGCCTATAAAACGAGTTATAAACCGAGTTCTGACGTTCGCGAAAGAGCATTCGTATTACTACAAAATATGGCTTTTCGTGTGGCTTTTCAACTTTAATATTATTTCGATAGGTATCGAAGCGATCGCATTTTACGTTTACTTTATATTCTCGTTCGACTTCGTTCACCTCTATCGGCAAGTTTACAAACTATTGATCGATTTAAGCGTTATGCTGAAGTTTATTCCCGTGCCGATCTGGTGTCTTATGGGGTATATTTTACTGTGCGTTATAAGAGAGAAAATCGGTTATCGGCGTTTAAACCATATGGAGAGGAAGAACGAGGGTTTTATAAATAATCAGCCGATAGTAATTCTTATTGTTGGCGGAATGAGAACGGGCAAAACGACTTGCGTAACGGATATGGGGTTATCCATAACCACGCTTTTTCGTCAGCAAGCTTTGGATATACTTCTCGAAATATTTTTAAAGTACCCGAATTTCCCTTGGATAATTTTAGAAAATCAAGTAAAAAAGGCTATGGAAAATCACGGCGTATATAATTTGGCAACTTGTAAGCGGTTTACGGATATGAAAAGAAAGGTGTTCGGGCGTGATCCCGTTCCGAAAAACATATTCGGCTATGATTTTACCCGCTACGGTCTTTTTTACGACGATAATCTCGCGGTTTCGGATATATGGACGGACATCGGCGATTATGTAAAAGCCTACTTTATTTATATAATAGAATGTAGTTTAATGGTTACGAATTACAGCGTGCGAGAAGATTTTGTTCTCGAATCCTGTGGTAATTTCCCGCTGTGGGACGAAGATTTTTTCAAACGCAAAAGTACGGAATTACCCGAGATCTCGAGATATAGTCATATAATAGATTACGACTGTTTAAGGCTCGGAAGAAAGGTTATCGAGGATAATATAATGAAAGATTCCTTTGATTTCGGGATAGTGCTTTTAATGGAAATAGGCAAAGAGCGTGGGAACAATTTAGAACTCAGAGAAGTAAAGAAAATGTGTCGCGACGTAAATCAGAAAAACGACCTCTTCGATACCGAACTGAAAATGATGGGGCACGCTGCGAACGTGCATAACAAATGTTTTGTCCGCTTCGTTTGCGACGAGCAACGTCCTGAAAGCTGGGGAGCTAACGCGAGAGAACTTGCAAGTATTGTTCGTATCGTCGAAAAGGGCGAGAAAAGCATAGCTATGCCGTTCTACGAAATGCGCGACATAATTTACGGTTTGGCATCGGACCGATACAGGAGTTTTTATCTTAATTACAGATTTGCCCGCGGCGATATATCTTTGCTTTTCTATCTTTATACAAAGGTCTTTGCGGCTTTACACAAAAGATACGAAAGAGATTACAATATTTTCGGGTATTACCCGGTAAAAATCGAGACCGAAAAAGGAACGCTCGACGGAGTTCGCGACGAACACGAATACTATTATATGGTTAAAAAGATTTATAGCCGGCGCTTTGCAACCGACGGTTTCAGCGGGTTTTATTTCAACAAGACCATAAAGAGCAAATACGGGCTTAAAGATATGCCGTGTTACGAGAATATACACGCCACCGAGACGGAACTCGAACGCCAGAACAGTTATTTTGTCAGCGATTTAACGAGAATTTCGGGAGCGGAAGAGGAAGAATAACAATGGTTGATTTTAACGTTGCAATACCAAAACATAGCGAATACGTGTGCCGTATGAACGGAGATAGTCTTGTCGGTTATATTCCGAAAAGATTTAATAAACAACGCAGAAGAACGCCCGACGAGCTTAACGAAATATTTCAGATTGCTTATAACGAGAGCTTGGAAAAAGAATTGCAGAAAGGCGTTCAGATTGCTTATATAAACGACCGTATGAAAGAGCTTTATAAGGAACGTTTTATGTTCGCCGATTTTATCGAAATGTCTTTCTTCGACAGGAATTTTACCGAGTACATTCAGAAGCGTTTAAAAAGAATACTTGTCGCGAAGCTTATGCGCGTGAATCGTTTCAAGGAAAAAGCGCGCTTGCATTGTTGGAATTATTTTGTTACTCAGACATACGACAGCACTAAATTCGACAGCGAGGAAGCGTTCAAAAAGAGCTTTTTAACCTGTCTCAGCCATTTATGCACCGACCACGGCTGGCGCGTTATGGGCGTGTTCGAGCGCGGCGAAAAGACGGGAAGATTACATTTTCACGGCGTTGCTTACGTACCCGCGGGAAGAATGAAAGGTTTTATGAAAAAATCGAAGTATTACAGCCCGTTCGACCATAAAATGAAACAAAGCAATATAAATTCGTTTTTTGCTCAACGCTTCGGAAGAAACGATTTTCAGGATATATCCAGGCAAAACAGCATTGAGGGAGTATCTAACTATATTATAAAGTATATTTTAAAGCACGACGAGAACGTCTATTACTCGCGAGGAATAGACGGCACGATAACGCTTGAACTTAGCGACGAAGATATAATTTTCGGATATAAAGTGCCTTACGGAGCGAAATATATGGTTTATGACGACGTTCTGTTCGGGACGATACTCGATATTCGGCGGCAATACGATGTATCATAGTTAGTAGTTTAAAGGGGAGTAGTCGGCAAATCGACCGTAAGGGAGATATATGGAGTTGCCGACGGGTTAGAGGGGTAATTCCTCTTAATGGCAGTCCGTCGGACGAAAGTCCGACTATATAATCACGGAAGGCGGCAGAGCCTTCCCGACCTTAAAAAATGCCCGCAGCGAACGCTGGGGGTATTTGTCGTACAACGTAATTTTTTTATATAAAAATGAGCGACAGTGTCGGACAAGGAAGAGCGGTGTAGCGGCTTGCCGCCACCGCTCTTTTTCTGAAAAATAGTTGTGAAAATCGTAGAGTGCATTTAAGACGGGCGCGGCGCTTGCGCCGCGCCCGCTCGTCAAGATTAAATGCACGTCTAATTGCAGTGAGTTTTATTTTTGCAGTTTTTAACAAGCAAATAGATTGGGAAAAATCGGGAAAATAAAAACGTGCGAAAATGAAACGAATAGAATAATAGCATTGATAAGTATTTTTTAGAAAAAAATAAAACAGAAAGTATCGAAATACTTCCTGTTTTAATGGTGCCGCTGGTCGGGGTCGAACCGACACGGTATCGCTACCACGGGATTTTGAGTCCCGCGCGTCTGCCAATTCCACCACAGCGGCATATTTCGCGTTTAACGTCATATTGCATTAAACATAATCTGACAGAAAAACAAAGAGTTTTAATACTGTTTTGTTTATCGCTTGATTTTTTATTGTTTTTGTGCAATAATAAGTTTACGTTCACAACGCTTTATTATGATATCATATTTATAATAAAAAATCAACGATTTAAATGCCTTAAAAGGAATTTTTTTATGGATAGTCTTATTTTAATCGACGGAAACAGCCTTATAAACAGAGCGTTTTACGCAACGCCGATTCTTACGACGAACGACGGTACGCCGACAAATGCCGTATATGCTTTCGTGAATATGCTTATAAAGCTTATTTCCGACATTAAACCGCAATATATGCTTGTCGCTTTTGACAGAAAAGAACCGACGTTCAGGCACAAAATGTATTCCGAGTATAAGGGGACGAGAAAACCTATGCCCGAAGAGCTGCGCCCGCAGATAGACTTACTTAAAGGAGTTCTTGACACGCTCGGTATAGCTCGCTACGAACAGGCGGGAATCGAAGCCGACGATATTCTCGGTACTCTTTCGAGAATGTTTGACGTAAAATCGGTCATAGTAACGGGAGATAAGGATAGTTTTCAACTTGTCAACGATCATACCGAGGTGTTATTCACGAAACGAGGAATAACCGAAGTCGAAATATACACAGACGAAAATTTTGTCGAAAAAACAGGCATAAATCCTCCGCAAATAATAGATTTAAAGAGCTTAATGGGCGATAATTCCGATAATATTCCGGGGGTAAGCGGAGTGGGGGAAAAGACGGCGTTAAGCCTTGTAAAAACTTACGGAACACTCGAAAATCTTTACGAACACACTTCCGAACTTAAAGGAAAACTTAAAGAACGTATCGAAACTTCCAGAGAAATCGCAGAGCTGTCGAAAACTTTGGCGACAATCGATACAAAAGTTAACATTTCGTTGACGCTTGACAAACTTACGTATAAATTTCCGTTCCCCGCGGCGGCAAAAGAATTGTTTTTAAAGCTTGAATTTAAAAATCTTCTGAAAAAGGAATCGGTCTTTTCGAATGAAAATATCGAAGTTGCCGAAATAAAAGAAATCGCAAAGCCGGCGGTCGGTAATTTTTACAAAGTGAAATCAGGTGAGAAATTACCCGATTTCGATACAAATAAGAAAATAGCCGTCGTTTATGAAAACGATATTTACGTTTCCGACGGAACAAATGAATATTTTCTCAAAATCCCCGAGAACTTTTTTGATGAAGGGGTTTCTTTCGAGGAGTGCGTTGCGGCATTAAAACCTCTTTTTGCGGATAAAAACAGAAATATTATTCTTTGGTCTAAAAAAGCTTTTAAAACGCAATTTATAAAATACGGAATTTCATTCGACGCTCATGTCGACGATATTTCCATTCAGAAATACCTTGCCGATTTCAGCGGGAAAGACGAATCGTTATTCGATGCGATCGATAGCTACGGGCTGGATAGAAATCGTCCCTCATCGTCGCTTTATTCCATCTCGGAAATTGTTGGTGATAAGCTCAAAAAAGAGGGTTTAATCGACTTATACAGGGACTTAGAGCTTCCGCTTAATGATGTTTTATTCGATATGGAGCAGGCGGGATTTAAGATCGACAGAGACGCTCTTTTGCGTATGAGTTCCGATTTTGAAAAACGACTTAACGCGTTAAGCACGGAAATAATTTCGCTTGCGGGGGAGAATTTCAATATAAACAGTCCAAAACAACTCGGTATAGTTTTGTTTGAAAAGCTCGGACTGAAAACCAAAAAAAGGAACAAAACGAAAACGGGATATTCGACAAGCGCGGATATTTTGGAGTCTATGAACGGCGAACATCCGATAATTCCCGCTCTTTTGGAGTACAGACGTTTGCAGAAGATTTATTCGGCGTACGTAAAGGGTTTCGAGCCGCTTATCGATAAAAAAACGGGGCTTGTGCATACCTGTTTCAATCAGACGTTGACAAGTACGGGCAGGCTGTCTTCGAAAGAACCTAATTTGCAAAATATTCCAATCAGAGATAAAGAGGGTAAGGAAATAAGAAAACTGTTTATTTCCTCTTTTGAAAACGGAAAAATCGCGGGTGCGGATTATTCTCAGATAGAATTGAGATTGCTTGCTCATTTCAGCGGTTGCAAACCTTTAATCGAAACTTTCAAAAATAACGGCGACATCCACGCTTTAACCGCGTCGCAAGTTTTCGGCGTTCCGTTAAACGAGGTTACAAAGGAAATGCGACAGAGCGCAAAAGCCGTTAATTTCGGAATAATCTACGGCATATCGGATTACGGTCTTGCCGAACAACTTAAAATTTCGCCGAAAAGAGCGGGCGAGTATATAAAAAAATATTTCGAAATGTACCCGAGCGTAAAAGAATATATGGATAAAAACGTAGAATTTGCTCGTGAAAACGGTTATGTGAAGACGTTGCTCGGAAGAAAAAGATATATTAAAGAAATAAATTCGTCTAATTTCAATTTGCGTTCGTTCGGCGAGAGAGCGGCAATGAATATGCCTTTGCAAGGGACAGCCGCCGATATCATAAAAATAGCTATGGTTAAGGTTCATAATAAAATGAAGGAAATGAACTTAAAATCGAAGTTGATTTTGCAGGTACACGACGAACTTATTGTCGACGCGCATCCCGATGAGGTTGAAACCGTTCTTGATATATTAAAGGAACAAATGCAATCCGCGGTTTCGTTATCGGTGCCTTTGATTGTTGAAACAGAATGCGGAAAAAGGTGGTTTGACGCTAAATAATGTTTAAAATTGCTATTACGGGCGGGATAGGAAGCGGTAAATCCGTTGCGGTAAAGATTCTTAAAGAGTCGGGATACAAATGTTTTTCCGCAGATAAAATATATAACGACCTTTTAAAAAACGAAGAATTTGTTATTTCGCTTTCGGAGTATATGGGCGTGCCGCCGATAATGACGAACGGTAAAACAGAGTTTAATAAAAATGCTGTATCCGACTTGGTTTTTACCGATAAAAACGCACTGAAAAGGCTTAACGAATATACCCACCCCGTAGTTATGAAGATTTTAGCGGATAAAATCTCACGGGCTGAAAGCGAAAAGATTGTTTTTGCCGAAGTCCCGATATTGTTCGAAGAGGGGTATGATAAGCTGTTCGATTATGTTTTTGTTATAAAAAGAAAATTCGACGTAAGGTTAATAAACACGATGTCGAGAGACGGAAAAAGCGAGGAAGAAGTAAGAAAAGTTGTAAAATCTCAATTCGACTATGAAAAAATCCTGCAATCCGATAACGTGTTTATTGTAGATAATAACGGCAGTTTAGACGACTTGAAAGAAAAGTTGTTTACAATTATAAACGATATCGATAAAAAATAATCGAAAACGCATTTAAACGTTTGATTTTAAAAAAGATTTAGTGTATAATCTAAAAAGTACTTTGTTGTAAGCAGAGTACAAACGGAAGCTTATCGAAGTGGTCATAACGAGGCGGTCTTGAAAACCGTTTGCCCAAAAGGCGCAGGGGTTCGAATCCCTTAGCTTCCGCCATATGAAAACACTATCGAAATTTGAACCCCGACGGTTCGATTATCGATAGTGTTTTTCTATTTTCTTAGTAGTTATGCAGGTTTTTATCTTTTGTTTTCATTTTTCTTATCGGACTAAAAACAGAAAAAACTAAAAATTTAAAGTCAAAAATTATAATTTTTTATTTTCGAACCCCACTTGTCCGATTGATTTATTCAAAATCTTCGGATTTTTCTTCATATTCGCATTCTTTTTGATTCGGAGTCTTGTATTGCAGTTTTGCGTGAGGGCGGCGTTCGTTATAAAACTCGATATATTCGTCAACGGCTTTATAGAATTCCTTTTCCGAACGATACTTTTTTCTGTATAATTCCTCGCGTTTTAATGATGCAAAGAATGATTCCATAACGGAATTATCATAAGGAACGTATGCTCGGGAAAATGAATGTGTAATTTGCAATGATTTCAGATAATCGTTCAATCCCTTTGAAATGTAATTTGAACCGCGATCGGTATGAAAAATAAGCGATGTAGACGGCTTTCGTTCTTCATATGCTGCTTTAAAAGTTGTTTTCACGAGTTGAGTACTGTTAATTTTTCCTATTTTGTAAGAAATAATTTTTCTTGTATACAAATCGATAACGGCGCAGATATAGTATTGTTTATTGTTGCACTTAAAATATGTAACATCGCTTACCCATACCTGATCGGGCGCAGTTGTATTAAATTCTTGGTTGAGATAATTTTTGTGTCGTCGAGCATTGTCGTTATAATATTTTTTTGCGTCTTGTCGAATGCTTACAAGTCCCATATCGCTCATTAATTGTCGAACCATATTTACTGATGATTTTATATCACGACGACGTAGAACCGCAGTGATTTTTGCCGCTCCGAATATTTGATTGCTTTCATCGTATATTTCTTGTATTTGCTCGCGTAACGTTTCTCTGCGTTTTGCGTACCAAGTATTATCTCTTTTGTTGCGGAGAATATGGTTGTAATAAGTTCCTCTCGGAATATCTAACGCCTCGCAGAGCATATGAACGCTGTAATCATCTGATATGCTTTCTGCCGCGTACAGTTTGTCTTTCAACGGCGAATTTGGCAGGACGTTTGCTTTTTTTATAATTTCGATAACACCTTCAAGTCGAGCTATTTTCGCTTCAAGCAACTTGAAGTTACGTAAAGTTAAATTTTTGCGGTTGGATTGCTTTTGTTTATCCTGATCTTCGGACAGCCACTTATAAAAAGTGCTTTTGGAAATCCCGATATCTTTGATGATTGTGAGCGGTGATTCTCTGTCTTTAACATATCTTTTGATTGCGTTTTGTTTTTCTTCCAACGAATGTCTTTTGTTCATAATGTTACTCCTTTACCGTTTTATTCGGTAAAAGCATTATACCGCAATTTTCAAAGCAGTGGGTGAAATAAAAAATACTATTAAATAATCTCAAATGTTAAAGTTTGTTACCGTAGAAAAACATACGAACCACATAATATGATTTCCGTGGGCACGATAGAATCGTTTGATGAAAAGAAAGCAGAAGAATTATTGGCAGAGAAAAACAAATTATAGGCAGAGTTAGATAGGTTGGTGGAACTGAAACAAAAGGATAAAAATAAACAATCGCGTATAGCTAAAATGATGAACTTAATCGATGGGGTAAAAAATCGGATACTGAGGAATACAATAATAGACTTGTCCGCCAAATAATCGAGGCGGTAATAGTAGAGTCGAAAGAAAAATAAAGGTAATCTTTATCGATGGGTACTAGATAAAACAGGAACTTTAATTTAAATTTTCATTTTTACAAATAACGGACATTATTATCTAATGCTAATCGTTGCGGATGGAAAAATAACATATTGACAATTCATTTGCTGTATGATAGAATAAACTCAAAAATGATAAGTAGGAGGTTACCAATGAGTAAATCTAACATCAACAGATTTATTTTTATTTTTCAAAACGCAATAAGGGATATTGAGGCTTTAAAAGAATTCTATTATAGGACAAGGACAAGCATTACCGCATATGAGTTCGAAATAAATAACGAGTACTCTTATGGTAAATGCATCGCTGATTTATTTGATAGTGTACTTGAAAATGAAACAATTGAAGAAAAGAATAATAGAGTTGATGAAATAAGTGAGTTCATTATTTTTGGCACTGTAAAATTAAAGGATATGTGCGATATTTCAAAATTTGGGAAAGATACAAAAACACTAATTTATGCTATGAAAAAGAAATATAAGAATGATAAGTTTTCGCCCATTGTGGCAAGCCAGAAATATATAAACTTGAAAAAAAAATGAAGATATTTTAGTGGGGTCGGTCTTATCAAATATTATTACGATATTTGAAACGGCTTTATCAAATATATATAAATGTCTGATTCGCGAAAATCCTTTATACTATTTTGAAAAACAGACTGTTTTTGTAGCAGAGATATTTAAAAATTTTAAAGATGTTTTATATGATAAAATAGATTCTGAAGTTGAATCAAAGATTTATAAATCTCTAGATCTTTTAAGCCTTATAGAAATGAAGGAGAAAATAAAAATTGATCGTTATGATAAAATAATGGCTTCTTTTACAGAAATTTATTATCGTAGAAACAGTTATATACATACAAATGGAAAAGCAAATAAAAGATATTTAGAAAATGTCGAAATGAAATACACGAAAAATGTATCAGAGGGCGACTTACTGGTATGTGATGATAAATACATTGAAAATGCAATTTTAACCCTTACGAAGATGTTATTTTCTATTGTGTTTGAATTACTTACAATTAGAGAGGCTTCTTCGGAGTCGGTAGGAATAATTGCTAATTATTTTTTTGGGCGGCTAAAGGACAAAGAATACGAATTAGCAAGTTATGGGTATTATGCTTTAAGCCAGTATAAAAAATTGGAATTTAAAGATAGGACTATGTATCGGATAAATTACATTAATGCAGAAAAACAACTTGGGCATGGTGCTAAAGTTGAACAAGAGCTATCCGGATTAGATGTTTCTATTGCAACTGATAATTTTATAATTGCAAAAGAATGTTTGCTGAATAATAACGAAAAGGTATTTAATATGTTGGAAGGAACATATCCCAATTCTTATCGAGCAATTGAAATAAAAGATTGGCCTATATTTATAGATTTTAGAGATACGTCCTATTACACAGATTTTGTGAAATTACATCAAAAGGATTTTGAATTGGAAGAAATAGATTATGATGATGAATCTATAATTGATGGTGAGACATTAACTGATGAGATATCGTAAACAAATTTAAACCATATGATAAAAGCATGTAGTATGTTTTTAATTGTTTTAACAAAATTAGAAAGTGTATGAATAAAGATCAATTATATCAAGAACATTTGAATTTAATGTTTGGCACGACCACATTAGAAAATCTGTCCGAAAGTATCGTAGATGACATTATAACGAGAATAATAGATTTTTTGCCGAATAACGGGAAATTATATAAATATCGTTCTATCGAAGGCGAATCGTTTGACTATGCCTATGATGGCTTAAAAAATGGTTATTTATATATGGCAAGAGCAAATACTTTAAATGACGATTTTGATTCAACATTAAATTTTGATTTGGAAAAAGATGTAAATAAACAAATGGAACTTTTTCTGGAAAAGCCGTGGCTTTATCTTGAAGCGTTGGTAAGAGAAAATTGTAAACAACGACAGATTTTTTCGAGTCCTTATGATAAAAGTGCGTATCAAATGTTGGTGAGTTGTGTTAACAATGAAAGTTACGAGCTTGACAGAGAAAAAGCAATAAATGTTTTTTCTCAAATTGGCATCGATAGACAAACTTCAGAAAATTATATTAATAAGGTTTTGGAAACGGTGGAAAATGAGATTAGAAATAATGCCGAAGACTTAAAAAAGCCACTGAGTGCTTTGATAAATTTTAATAATGAGAGCAGGAAAGATATTTACATTTTCTCTATGTCGGAAGCTTATGACTCGGATACAATGTGGGCCTATTATGCAAACAGCAATAAGGGCTTTTGTGTTGAATACGATTACGATAAAGTAAAAGACTTACCATTTGACAAAAAGAAATTATTAATTAGCCTATATAAGGTCGTATATAAAGATAACTTTGACGAATATTCTTTCTCGGATATGCTGCAATATTATTTAGGTGGAAAAAAAGATGATAAACTACTAAAAAGAGCGAATATGCATTTGTTTAACCTCGCACGAACACTTTTTAGTAGTAAAAACCATAGTTTTATCCTCTAATTTCAATTAAAACGGGCATTTTTTGAGTTTCCTTGAACGTAGGTTCGAGGATTTTTTTATTCATACCCTTAAAGATATCGTTATCGACAAAGATTTTAGTCGTATAAATAAGAGAACCCCGAAGGCTTTCACCTTCAGGGCTCTCGTCTTTATCGTATTCAATTGGTTTAGGGGTGATTGGCGTGTCTACATAGTGTAGCATGATTTCGATACGGTCGTCGCTATACACATACACTTTTTCGACAAGCAATTCAATCATCATTTCAGGCTCTTGTTCGACGGCTTTCTTCAGATAGGTTTCAATAGTCTTTTTATCCAAGACTGTTTTTTCTTGCATACGCTCAAAAATGAGTTTTTCTTGTAAGTCTTTGCGAGTGGATTCGAGTTCTTGCAAACGGTCTTTTGTTGTGTCGGTTATAATGCCTTGTTCGATGGCGTTCATAATGTTGTTTATTGATTTGTTTATCCGCAACAACTCTTTTTCAAGTGTTTTGACGGGGTTATCTCCTAACAGTTTTGCATTATGCTGTTTGTATATCTCGTCAACGATTACGGATAAGTTTTTACCCGTCAACGTTTCTTGCAAGGCTTTTAGGACAATACTTTCAAGCAAGTCCTTTTTCATAAATTTGGCTTTGCAGTTCTTTTTGCCTATGGCGTTCCAACATTTATAATACTTTGACACTTTGCCGGATTTTGAAGTTCCGCTGTAGGAAGTCATTCTTGTTCCGCATTCTCCGCAATAAACTCTTTTTCGGAGTAGGTAGGAATAGTCCGGAATATGATTGCCGTATCGGTTAGCGTCTATTTTTGCTTTGCAACGCTCGAATAATTCCTTGTCGATTATTTTAGGGTAAATATTATCGTAAACTTCGCCGTGTATTTCATACCTGCCTGTGTATTTTTCACTGTGAAGAATGACGTAAATATTTGCGGCGCTGAAAGGCTTGCCGCGATAGAGGATGCCACGTTCTGCAAAACTTATGGCGATTTCATTACCACGTTCACCAGCGGCATATCTCTCGAAAATTTCTTTTACGACAGGACCTTCTTCATCGTGGATAAAGACTTTTTTCTTCTCGGTATAGTAGCCGTAATTGAGTTTGCCTGCACAATGCAGTCCTTTTATACGAGTTTCTCTTTGTCCGCGTCTTGTTTTTTGAGATAATTCCTCGCTGTAATATTGGTTCATACCTTCAAATAAGCCAAATGGACATAAAACTTATTTTCAAGGGTATTTTGTTACGGCGTAAGGACGGAATCGATATCAATTTTGTAGTAGATATGAATTTCCTGCGGTTTGTTCGTAACCGATTCTTTGCCGCCGATAACAAGGTGGTCGAATAACGCCAAGCACATTTCACGGGTTAAAGCAGGCGAATTGAAATAGGTTTTCAGCCTGCGGATAAATTCGTCCACATCCGTTTTTGCCTGCGTTATTTCTTCAAGTCCTTGCGAAAGAGATGTGTCTTTTTCTTTCAATTCCGTTTGTTCGGCGGTGTACTTTTCAATCAGTTTTACGCACACGCTTTCGGGAATCTTGCCTGAAACTTTTTCTTCAAACGCCGCTTCAATCAGTTTATCGAGTTCTGCTAAGCGTTTTTCAGCGCGTTTCAGATCTTTCTTCACGTCGGCTTGGTTTTTGTCCGCAAGCGAAGATTGCCGCTGTAAATACCGCTGTTTGAATTCCGCTTCGTGCCCTATAATCATCTCGGCTTTAGCGGCGACGTCGTTTTTGACGAGTTGCTCTAAAACAGGTACGGTAATGAAATGGCTGAAACATGCAGACGAACCCATACGCGACTTTGTGCCGCAGTTGAAGTTGAAATACGGGATATCTTTCGGCATATTCCAACCGAGCCTCATTTTCGCTCCGCAGTCCGCGCAAAACATCAATCCCGACAGCGGGTGCATAAAACCTCGTTGCGTATGCTTTCCGTGTCCCACGGCTTTTTCGACTTCCTTAACTTTATCCCAAAGTTCTCTTGAGATAATGGCTTCGTGCGCGTTTTCGATAATGATCCATTCTTCTTCGGGGCGACGGTGCCACTTGTGGTTTTTGTATGAAATTGTAGTAGATTTGTGCTGGACTAAATTGCCGATATACGCTTGATTCGATAAAAGCGTTCTTAAAACTGCGGTATGCCATAAATGCGACGGATTCCTTACACCGTTTATTCCCGTAGTGGAAATTCTGTAATCGTTGGGCGTTAAAACCTTTTCGACGTTCAGAACGTCGGCAATCTTTCTCGGCGTTAAACCACTTGCGCGCATTTCGAAGATACGTTTTACGATAGGCGCGGTTTCTTCGTTCACCTGCAAAGTGCGTTTTTCATCCGTTCCGATCGTGTAACCGTAAGGCGGGTGGGACATTCCGTTTTTTCCTTCTTTGGCATTTTTGATACGCACGGCGCGGAGTTTTTTGCTCGTCGTTGCCGCCCACCATTCGTTAAACACGTTGGTAATCGGCATCATATCCATAGCGGGAGTATCTTTATTCTCCGTGTCGATATTATCCGATAATGCCACGAAACGTATTCCGAACGTAGGAAAGACGTAATCGAGATACTGTCCTACCATGATATAATTTCTTCCGAAACGGCTCATATCTTTTACGACTATTGTATTGATAACTCCTTGCTTCGCGTCGTCCAGCAACCTTTTCACGCCCGGTCGCTCGAAAGTAGTTCCCGAAACGCCGTCGTCGACATAGATATCGTAAAGAGTCCAGCCCTGTTCGGCTATGTAATCCGATAGAATTGCCTTTTGGTTTTCGATAGAGAGCGATTCGCCGGCGCGTTCGTCGTCGCGGGATAAACGCACGTACATTCCGACAATATAGTCTTTGTTGTTTTGCTTTGATTGCATTCTTTTACTCCTTTGAATCAAAGCAGCCTGAAATTTCAACGTAGCATGATTATACCATATTACGCCGAAAATTTCAAGCTGCCGTATATGCGTCAGCGGGTGGAATTTTTCATTTCCGTAAGTACTTGCCGAAAAGCGAGGTCTCCGAACACCTCTCTGAAATCCTTTTTGCCTATGTAATGGCTTACGACAACGTATTTTTTACCGCCGATAATTTCGGTATGAGTAGTGGTGGGCGCGCCGTTTCTCTCATCGTTTAATTGTGTTGCTGCTTTGTTCGTAAATTTTCCTCCATATCGTTATTCGTTGAATTTTGTATTTTTCATTTTTTATGGCTCCTTTTTCTAAAATTTTTCTCAGCCTCGCATGAATGCGACTTGCGAAACCGGTCGGGCTTACTTTTTTTCTTTTCATTACTTTCTTGCGTTTAATTTCGCTCTTATAAAATGCCGACTCTTACGTTTCGCTTGGCAAGTTTTATTTCTTACTTGCCGTTAAAATTGTTGTTTTTGCTTTGATTTTCTTGCTTTTTGCGTTCTTCTTCGATTTCCGCTTCTATCTGTTGCAATCGCGGGACTTGCCGAACGACGTCGGGAGTAAAGAGAGAAAGAACGGAATCGAAAAAGTTATTGATTGTTTTCGGCTTTCCGTGGACGATACGCCGATATTCCGTCGGATTTGTTCTTGCAAGTTCTTTGCCGATGTTTGTATAATGCAAATTGTTGTCCTTTTCCTTTTGCAAAGTTTCTACTTTGCGGGCATATTCAAGCGTTTCGTCCATAGCCTTTGTAAGCCGCTTTGAAAGGTCGGCGTTGTCTGCCGTTAAAGCAATTACTTGCTCTTGTAACTTTCCGCGTTTTCTCGGGATTTCTCCGTTTTTCGCTTCCGTTAATGCATCAGCGTAAACCTGCGTTTCTTCCCGTATGACTTCTGCTTGCTTGATTATCTTTGCTGCCTTATACTCGGCGGTGGAAAGGTGTTTCTTCTGACTGCCTTCTTTTCCGCGCTGTAAGCCCCAACGTTTTCCGACGGCTTCGTAAAAATCCGTTTGCAATTGTTGCAGTTGCGGTTTATCGAAAAGTTGTTTACTGCAAAGTCTGCCGTCGGGCGTAATAGGCATCAGGTTTAAGTGCATATGCGGCGTTGTTTCGTCGTTATGTACTACCGCTGCGATTATG
This sequence comes from uncultured Clostridia bacterium, assembly GCA_934247225.1. Classification (GTDB taxonomy): domain Bacteria; phylum Bacillota; class Clostridia; order Christensenellales; family Borkfalkiaceae; genus UBA10281. The sequence continues at coordinate 34,080 of CAKQJE010000021.1, read as the reverse complement.
TTTTCTTCGCCATAACGTTCCGCAAAAAACTTGTAACAGTCCGAGAAAAAGTTATACTGTTCAACCCTTGATAACCCGTCGAAAAAAGTTTTATCCGAGCCTAACACGAAAGAGTTCATAACAACTGCGTCTTTACGCGGGGATAAGCCTAACTCTTTTATTCTGCCGTTTATGAACTCCGTGTAAGTTTTGCCGAAATACGGCGTAAAGCGATAATTATTTCTTGTTCGTTCGCTGTCTATCTGCGGATTCTCCGCTTCGTAGTTCTCGTCCCGTTCGTTTTCCTTTTCGATAGGAGCGACGTCTTGTTTATGGTATTTCTCCATATGACACACTAAATATGAAATGATGATTTTCCTCCTGAAATTTGTTTTTATTCTCATTGAGCAAAGTGTGTAGAATTCTCTCTGCCGACTGTTTTATTAGTGGATTCACAGCCTCGCAGAGCCCACAACTTCGCCTGTGAAGTATAGTGGGCTACACTTTGCTCATAAGCCTTCTGTTTTGCTTCGCATTTGCTTCCAAAGTTTTTCTCTACGTTCTGCATTGAAAAGCATTCTTAAAAAATATTTTCAACTTGTGTCCGACTTCATTTTTCTGCCTCCTTCATTTTGTTTTACTCTCCGTTTTTGCTCTTACGAGTCCACGAAAGACAAATTATCTCTCTATCATATATGGACATTAGTAAGCCGTTTTGTCGGGGTGTTTCGCAAAAATTTTTTACCCCCTCACTATAATTGGAAAGTTACGAGCCGTTTGTTGGGGTATTTCACGAAAATTTTACAAAAAAATTTCTACTTAACCAAGGACTTGAGTTTTCGTTTTACAACCGGTTTATAAGATTTTTAATAAATTTAAGCAGAAAAAATCCGTGCGATTTCGGTTGTCTTAAAACAAACTCGATTTTCGCACGGATTTCAATCCGGATTATTTAATTTTTAGTTGATTTTATCTAAAATCGTATTACAACAAAACCTACGCCGAAAACTCTATGATAAACGACGGCAGTTCCACTGTTCGAGTCCACAAAAGTAAACGAGTAATCTTTTTTTAAAAATAAAGTTTGCAATAATCAATTGCGGTATCTAAAAACAATTGCAGTTTATCAAGGTCGGCGTACATTCCGTGATTGCTGTGGGGAAATTCCACATAATCATATTTTATGCCTGCGCTCTTATACGCCGCAAGCAAAAGAGTGCGGGAACTGTGCGGAACGCAATGATCTTTCAGTCCGTATCCGACAAGCGACGGCACGGAATCGGTGTTCACAAGACTCGCGGGCGATATTTCATACAGAGCGTTCAAATGCTTTCCTTCGGCTATTTCTTCCGCCGAAAAATCTTTGCCCGTCATCCATTTTATAAATTCGGAATCGCTTTTTATTTTATCCACTTTTTTCAGCAAACCCCATTCCGAGGGCGTAAAGTCGGAAGGCCCTGCAAGTTGAAATACGAATTTCACGGGAATAGCCGAATCTTTATCGTGCTTGTAGGCATAATTCATAGCGAGAGTGCCGCCGGCGGAAACTCCGCACGTTGCCATTCCGTTTAAGGTTATACCCATATTCAGACATTCTTCTTTGATTGCCGCTACGCAATTTTTTATTTGCAAATCGAGTTTGTTAAGATTTGCGTCGACGCCTTTTTTCTGAAGCGTATAATCGAGCGTTGCCGTAACGTACCCTTTGCTCGTAAAATATTTACACCACAAGTCGCCGTCTTCTTTTGCGCCCGAATTAAAACTTCCGCCGTGAACGTATAATATCAGGTTGACGTCGGTTGAAACCTTAGTCGGGATATATAAATCGAATTTGTGTCCGCCGTCGTTTACGTAATCGAGATTTTTATATTGCTTTCCGACCGAATCGTCCCATTTGACTTTGACAAGCCTTTGCGGCAAACTACCCGTTATCTGAACGCAAACGAGCGCGCCGACTATAAACGAAACAAAAAACAAAACGACGCACAAAACGATAAAAATCGTGTTCTTCTTTTTTTCTTTCATAATCAGATAATATTATCGAGTATCAGTCTGCCCGTGATTGCTCCGAGCAAGCCGGCAACTACGATTATCGCTACGATAATTAAAACACGGAATAAAATACGTTTGCTTTTATCTTTCATTTTGCACCGTTCATTGCCGAAACGAAATAATCGTATTGTAATCTGTCGCTATTTACAAGAAAGCATTTTATGCCTACGGATTCTGCCGGATCGAAATCCTCCGTTTTACTGTTTCCGAAATATATCGTTTCTTCGGCAGACAGCCGGTTGGCATTTAAAATCTCTTTATAATAATCGGGATTCGGCTTTGCGTATCCCGAATTTTCGTAGCCGCTGACGTAATCGAAATCTTTGTCGCTTAGCCCCACAAATTCCGCCCTTGTCAGCAATCCCGCTATGGGGAAAACCGGATTAGACGCTAAAATGATTTTTAATTCTAAGGATTTTGCGTAATCGATTATTTTACGGGCATCCGGATTTTCGCCGCATACGATTTTCGCTCTTTTGAACTCTGTAACGTAAAAATCGTCAAAAACCCGCTTGTCGGATAATTTGTCTTTACCGTAAACGTCCGCAAAATGCTGCCAGAACACTTTTTCGTTGGTTGATCCGCCGTCGTTCTTTATCATAAGAGAAGTGCCTGTCCATATCGTTTTTATAAGTTTTTCTTTATCGTAGCCGAGCGGCTCGAGTTTTTTGCATAACAGCCCGAAGTAATATTCGGTAAACTTTTTTTCGTCCATCGGAAGTAAAGTTCCGTCAAGATCGAATAACACGGCTTTTAGCATATAATTTACACCTCGTTTAATTTTTTTATCGTTTGTTCGAGTATTTCTTCGGTAATTACGGACGGGGCAAGTCCTTTGAAATTTCTGAGCGGCGATTCGAGCAAAATCCTTTCGGTGTTTTCGGGCAACTTGTCAAGTCCGAAAAGGGGCAAAAGCCTGTCGATAATGTTTTTTTGAAAAATCGCTTTCTGTTTTTTGTTTTGCCATATCTCGCTCATAAGGGTGTACGCCGTAACGACGCTTTTTTCGCCGACAACCGATACGGCGAGTTTTCCTTCGATTTTTGCGGACGAAGAACAAATCAAAAACTCGTAATTTCCCGACGGCAAATATTTTCTTCCGTTTTCGTCGTATACGCAAAGTGCGGTTTTCGGCACCGTTACCGAAAACGTTTCCGTTTGTCCTTTTCTAATCAATTTCTTTTCAAAATCAATCAGCGTTTTAATCGGTCGCGGCTCGTTCGTTACGGGGTGGCGCGCAAAAACGAAAGCGGTTTCCTTTCCGTCGACGTCGCCGACGTTCTTAACCGAAAATGAAATCGTAAAATCGCTTTCCGATTGACGAACGGCAAATTCCGAATATGCGAATTTCGTATACGATAACCCGTATCCGAACGGAAACAGCGGCTTTACGCCTTTGTTTTCATAATATCTGTACCCGACGAAAACGCCTTCGTTATAATCGACAGTTTTTCCGTTTCCGACCGCCAAAGAATAAGTCGATAATTGTTTTTCGTATTTTACCCACGTTTCGGCAAGTTTGCCGCACGGCGAGCATTTTCCCGCAAGTAAATCCGCAATGCCGAAGCAGCCGTTTTCGCCGGGAAGTCCGCATAACATAATACCGTCCGTTTTGCCCGCCCACGGCAATTCGACCACTCCGCCGACAAACAGTAAAACCCCGACTCTTTTTCCCGATTTTACGGCGGATAACACGAGTTTGTTTATGGCGGGAGGTAATTTCAGGTTTTTTCTGTCGTAACCTTCGCTTTCGTCCGTTTCGCGCAGTTTACAGGATACGATTATTTTATCGTAAGGGGAAAAGTCTATATCGCAGGTCGTTCCGCTTTCGGTGTCGCACCCGCGAACGTACTCGTAATCGAGTTTTGTTTCTTTTAACGCATTTAGCAGAGAAATTGCGTTTGCGTTGTTGACGTGCGAACTTCCGCCGCCCTGATAAGGAGTGTCTTCCGTCGCGTCGCCCGTAAACAATATTTTTTCGTCGCTTTTAAGCGGAAAGAACTTGTTTTCGTTTTTCAAAAGAACGGCACTTTCTCTGGCGGCGGTTTTTACCAACGCGAGCGCGGAGTCCCTATCGAAAGGTTCGACATATTTTTTTCTGTTATCGACGCAATCGAGAACGAATTTCGCAATGCGATCCGCCGCCGCAGATATTTCCGTTTCGGTTATTTCGCCTTTATCGTAAGAGAGTTTAAGCCTTTTATAAATTTCGCCTTCGGGCATCGCAAGGTCGAGTCCCGCTTTAACTGCGGCCGCTTCGTTTACCACCGCACCCCAGTCGGAAACGACGATTCCGCCGAAGTTCCATTCGCCCCTTAATACGTCCGTAAGAAGTTTTCTATTTTCGGAGCAAAAAACGCCGTTTACGAGGTTATAGGCGCACATAATCGCTCTTGGAGACGCTTTTTTAACGATAATTTCAAACGCTTTAAGATATATTTCCCGGAGCGTTCTTTCCGTCATTCTCGAATCGGAAAAATTCCGTCTGTATTCGATATTGTTGCACGCAAAATGTTTTACGCAACAACTTACGCCGACAGACTGCAACCCGTTAATAAAAGCCGCGCCGAGTTCTCCGCTTACGACGGGATCTTCCGAATAGTATTCGAAATTTCTTCCGCAAAGCGGCGTTCTTTTAATGTTTACCCCCGGACCTAAAACCATGTCCGAAGAGTTGGCGCGTGCCTCTTTTCCGAGTGTTTTTCCGAGCCTGAAAAGCAGTTCTTTATCAAAAGAGCAGGCGATCGTGCTTTCCGTCGGATAACAGACGGAAACGTCGCTTTCGTTTATGCCGAGATGGTCGCCCGTTTTCCGCTGGATTCTAAGTCCGTGCGGACCGTCGCACATAAAAATTGCGGGCAGTAAGCCTTCGATTTCGTAAGTATGCCACCATCCGTCGCCCGACAGAAGCCTAATCTTTTGTTCGATTGTCAAATTTTCCATAAAATATCCTTAAAATAAAACCGCCGCGAGAAATTGCGGCGGTTAGTGTGTTCAGCCTTTCACTCCGCCGATTACAACCGCTTTTTCGAAAAATTTCTGAATAAACGGATAAATGCAAAGAAGAGGCAATGAAGAAATCAGAATCGTTACCATCTGAATACTCGGTCCGTATTCTTCGAGTTTGTTTATGCCTATGCTCATACCGCCCGTTCCTTCCGTCTGCTGAATCATATTGTAAATGATAAGCGATAACGGATAAAGGTTTTCGACTTCCTTGGAGAGATAAATTTTAGGCAACATCCAGGAGTTCCACTGCGTTATTACCGAAAACATTACCACTACGGAAACATAAGGAATAACGAGCGGCAGAACGATTTTGAAAAGGGTCTGCAAATGTCCTGCGCCGTCGATCTGAGCCGCTTCGCAATAAGCGTCGGTCGCCTGCATGCCTACGCGAACCATAAGCACGTTAAGCGCGGTGCAGCATCCCGGCAAAACCAAAGCCCAGATTGTATTCGTGAGTCCGAGTTTGTAATTTACGACGTATTGCGGAATCATTCCCGCATTTACGAACATCGGCAGCAACATAAATACGAATATAAGATTTCTGAACAGAAAATCTTTTCTCGAAAGAACGTACGCGCCGAGCAATGTAAGCAAAAGACCTATCCCCGTATATAATACCGTATAAAGAATCGTGTTAAAATAACTGCGAAGTATCGGATAGTTCTTCCAGACGATAGACCACGCTTCGAAAGATACCCCGCCGACGGGTCTGAACAAGAAATCGGACGACGCGTATAAGTCCTTCGGTTTGGATATAGCCGCCATAACAACGTGCCACATGGGCAGAACGCATACGAGCGCGATTGCGATAAGTATTACGGCGATGATCCCGTCCGCAATAACGTCCGACGTTCTTTTTTTGATTTTCAACATCTTCCGCCTCCTTAAATCAACCCGTAAGAAGTTACTTTTTTGTTGAGTTTATTCGAAATCACAAGCAGTATCAGCGTTGCGACCGAATTGAACAAACCTATCGCCGTAGTATAACTGTATTCGGGCGAGTTGGACGTAAATCCGAGACGGTAAACGTAAGAGCCGATCGTTTCGCCGACTTCCCACGTTTCGCCCGAATAAAGAACGACGATTTTATCATACCCGATGGACAGTATCATACCCATGCGCAGAGTAAGCATCATCATAATAGTCGGCAGAATCGACGGAAGTGTGATATTAAAGAGTTTGGCGCATCTTCCCGCGCCGTCGAGATCAGCCGCCTCGTAAAGAGAGGGATCTATCGAAGAAAGCGACGCGACGTAGATAATACTGCCGAAACCAAGCCCTTGCCAGATATCGGAAATGATGATTATCGCGCGGAAATAACGTTTGTCGCCGAGAACGCTCATATCTTCGCCTATCCAGCCCATTTTACCAAACCACGAACCGATAAAGCCGTAAGGATCGCAGAAACTCTTGATAAGTCCGCAAACGACGACGAGAGAGATGAAATACGGCATATACGCGCACGTCTGAATCGAACGTTTGAAGAATTTGTTTTTTACGGAATTAAGTAAAAGCGCGAATATGATCGGCGCGGGGAATGAAAAAATCAATCCCCACAATCCGTAAATCAAGGTGTTTCGTATCGTTCTTAAAAAGTAAGGATCACGAAAAAACCTGATAAAATGGGCAAATCCGACGAATTCGCTTTCAAAAAAACCGTTGCCGAGTTGATAATTCTGAAACGCGAGCGCGATACCCGCCATAGGCAGATAACTGAAAAGAACGAAATACGCGATAACCGGAAGTATCAGAAGATACAACATTTTATTCTTTTGAGCGTCGCGTTTCAGTTTACCGAAAAACGTCGATTTTGTTTGCGTTTTCATAATGATACCTTCGTTAATTTTTCCAGTCGTCGGGAATCGTTCTCGACAAGAACGCCCTGTAAGACTTTTCGCTTATTTCTACCGCTTTGCCTATATCGTATTGCGAACTTTTAAGCGTGGAGACGTAACTGTCGAACTCTTTCAAAGAGCGCGTGCCTTTCACGAATTTAATCAGATTTTCGCTGACGTAAGTGTTTACCGCGTTCATGATCTGCGTGTGAGTCGCTCCGTCCGAACCGGTATAAGCGGCTGTCGCCCTCAGATTATACGCGCCGTCGTTTTTGTACGTCCAGATATTTTCCGCAGATAAAGCTTTTTCGCCTTTGAACACGTCCGTCTTCGTGGTGTCGTTTTTCGTGGGGAATCCGAACGAAATATACTCGTAAAACCCTTTATCGGGGTTATTTTTTATCTCGTCCGAGAAGTTTTTGCTGCCGTCGGGGTTAAGCGTATAAGTCTGCCCTTCTACGCCGTAATTCATTAAAGCCGCGCCTTCGTCGGTGTATAAATAGTCGAACCACTCTACGATTTCTTTGGCTTTTGCCTCGTCGCATTTCGTCGTTACAAACGCGCTCATTCCCAACTTTCCGTTATTGCACACAAGATGATTGACGTCCGTTTTGCTTATTCTCGGCTGAGGAATCGCCATAAGATCATAACCCGAAATGCCGTTTGCTTTGCCAAGTTCTATCTTGGAATCGATATAAGTGGACATTTCCGCCCATACCATGGAAAGCGGTTTCGTGCGGGAAGTTCCTACGGAGTTTTTGTTTTCCGTGGTAAGCCCGTTTGCCGACTGCGCGAAATTCGGATCGATAAAGCCCGCCTTATACCATGCGTTCATCTGTTCGAGATAATCTTTAAGCCCGTCTTCGACGTAACCGATTTTAAGCGAACGATTGCCGCTTTCGTCAACGTAATCGTAATATGCCGTATCGCCGAGAGCAAAGCCGAAACCGGCGTTAAGCGTGTCGAGAGAATCTCTGCCCGTAGCGGGGAAACAGAGCGGATATTTAACCGCTGTTTCTTTATCGCCGTCGTTATAAGCCTTTTTTACTACGGTGAATATATCCGTCCAATGGGAATATAAAGTCGGGGTTAAAAGCGTTTGCCCCTTGCTGTCTTTCTCTCCGAGGTCTTCCCAATCGGAATAAGTCGTGAACGAATTTTTGTATTTTTCGATTATGTCTTTGCGCATAACCAGTCCGCGCCACGGCTTTTCGATGGGATCGTTTACTACGTAAAATCCGCCGATTCTGTCGCCGTCTATCGTAGTGCCTTTCCATATATCTTCGTCGGAAGTTATGAGTTTTTTATAGTTTGGCGCATAATTTTTAACAAGATCCGTTATATCGTAAACGTGTCCGTTATTGATACCCGCCGCGTATCCGTTCGGATAACCGAGCAACAACACGACTTCTGGATACGACTTTGTGGAAAGCATTGTGGTATAATCGTCGCCGAGAACGAATTTTACTTTTTTACCCGTACGCTTTTCGAGTTCTTTGAACGCATACGAAGTTTCACCGTAGTTTCTTATAGAACTGTCGGTCTGATAACACCAGATAGTAAAATTGTATTTTTCCTCGTTTTTCTTACAGCCGGCAGCCGAAAAACCCACGGTTGCGGCGACGGCAAAAGCCGCCGCGCATCCGATTATCCTTTTTAATAATTTCATATCGCACCTGTTATTTATTTCACTTCCGTAACGGTTATATCGCCGAGCGAAGCGTTGGGATAGCCGAAGCTCATCAGACCTTCGGTTACGGCAACGGTCCTTTCGGCAATTTCTTTTCCCTCGCCTTCTTCGAGAAGTTTTATTTTAAGCGTTTCGCCGTCTTTGACGAGATTATAATGACCTTTAAACGTCATGGAAAGAGCGGCTGTCGTCATTTCGTATGCGCCGTTTACCCTCATCGTGATAACGACTTCGGCGTTATCGAGAGCCGCTACGGTTGCCTTGAAAACCGTCTTTTTTTCAAAAGCGTTGAGCGTTCCGAGCGCTTCGGGATAAGGCGTAGTCGCGGGGATTTTTTCAACGTCGTTATAAAGCGTATACGTGCCGAGCGTAGCGTTTACGTAGGTCATCGTGATATAAGAACTTTCGCCTTCGGAAACAACCGCCATGGCGAATTTTACTATATCGGTTTTTCCTTCTTCGAGAAGAGAAATCTCGGTGGGGTTTTCTGCATTGTCGAGTTTGTACGCGCCCTTGCTTTCTACTTTCGCGCTCGTCGGCTTACCGTCTTTTTCTCCCGATAACGAAACGGAGCAAGCGTATTGTCCGTCATCCGTAAACGAATAAATTATTTCCGTTACTTTGCCGAGCGGACCTACTTCCGCTTCACTAACGTCCGCAACGAAATTCTGAACGCTTGCGAATACGACCTTTTCGCCTAGAGCGGCGGGATATTCGAATTCTTTTAACGAACCCCAGTTTGCGCTGTTGCTGTAATAGGGCATTGCAAGTTTACCGTTGAAGATATGCGTAAATTTATAACTTCCGTCGTCGAGAGTTTCAAGATCGTAAGTTACCGTTTTTGCCGCGTCGGGATCTTCGAGAGCCGCGCCGTCTTCCGTCTGATTGCCGTAGAATTTCTGCGCAACGGTAAGGGTAACAGCCGTCTTGTCGTCGTTAAGTTTGTACGTGCCGTTTACGTTAAGGAAAACGGGGGCAAGCACCGCGCCCATCGCGTTAAACGAATGTTTTACGGTGAAGGTTCCGTCTTTCTTCATCGTGATAACGCTGCTTGTAAATCCTGCGCCGAAGGTGGGGACTACGGCGTAATCGAGATAAAACGCGGTGTCGCTTTCAAACGCGTCCGTTTTTGCTGCAGGCGGTTCTGCGCTATTACCGGAACCCTGCGAATCCGATCCGTTTCCGCCGTTACAACCGACGAGCGAAAAACTAAGCGCTAAGGCTAAAATTAACGTGAGTATTGAAACAAATTTTCTTTTTGACGATTTCATTTTATCATCGTCCTCCTTATTTTCATCGAGCGTTTGCCGCTCGTGTTGAGACAATTGTAACACTTCGTTTTTTCGGTGTCAATAGCCTTTTTTTATTACGACAAAAACTGAAACAAACCGCAAAAATCGCCGCATACGCCGTTTTTAACCCCGTTTTTTATATCGCGACGGCGTAATTCCGTTGATTTTTTTGAATACACGCATAAAAGTGCCGCGATCCGAAAAACCCGTTTTAATCGCCGTTTCTTCAACGGACAAGCCCTCTTCAAGCAATCGTTCGGCGTTATTTATCCGTACTTTATCTATGTAAAGGGACAAACTTTCGCCTGTCGTTTCCTTGAACGAGCGCGAAAAATGCGACAAACTGAAATGGAACTTTTCGGCAAGATACGCAACGGTCAGATTTGCGTCGGTATAGTTATCCGCAACGTATTCTTTAACGGCTTCGGTCCAATCGTTTTTATCCACGCCGTATTCGTCGGTATAACTTTGCAGCGCGGAAAAAACCTTATCGGTAGCGGAAATAAAATCGTCTTTTGACAAAGCGTTTGAGAAAAGGGTTTTATAATCGAGTTCCTGTAAAAAACTCTCCTTAAAATTTTTCGTCGCTTTATCGAGTTCGGCGTTCAATCTACCGCTTAATGAAAGCAATCTCGCGGCGACTTCGTTCTCACTCACGTTATCCGTCATCGGCAAAACGAATTTTTTTAATTTTTCGCCCGCTTCGGAAAAATCTTTCGTTTTTAATAAATTGAAAAACGCTTTTACGTCTTCTACGTTGATTACCGCTATGCCTTTTATTATCGCGTCGCGATCCGATTTCGCTTTTTCTTCCGCAAAGCGTTTTTGCTCTATTATCTTGTCGATTCCCTTTTCTATCGAGTCGAATTCGCCCTTTTCCGATAAAACGTCGCCGTCGTTTAATTTTTTTGCGATTTTTTCAATCGGCTTATAACCGCGTTTTGCGTTTTTTACGATAAGAAACGCCGTTAAAACTACGCTTAAAACAAGCGACGCGGAGAAAAATACCCATAAGGGTATGAATATATACGAATATTCGCCGCCCGGGATCGACATTGCGTAATTTATGCCCGTAGATTTTCCGATTATTGCGTTTCTGAATGCGTTTTCGTCCGGGCTGCCTTTCGTAATTTCTATTTCGCCTATCGACAAAACGAAATTACCGTAACCGAAATAATCGATAACGCTTTTTTTAAGTTTACCGTTATCGATAATCCAGACCGCTTTTTTATCGGCAACGTAATCGACGCTTAGTATCGCCGCGGAATACTCTCCGAAGTCAATCAGACGAATTTTCTCGGCAGAGTATTCGCCGTACGTTTTTTCGAGTTGCTCCGCGCTCTTTCCGACGAGTCGGGAGATAGTATCGGCAAAATAAGTTTTATCGTCCAACCCCGCGTCGGTTATAAAAAACCCGTCGGACACGGGCAACGCGACTCTCGTTACGAAAGGCGTTTCGCTTTTAATCGCAACCAACTTGTCTTTTACCGACGTAAATTTATCGTCGTCGGCACCGAGCGATACGTCGGAACGATCGAGCGAAATATAGTCGTATCCGTAAACGATTTTATGTGTTTTTTCGATTGCCGTTTCAAGCGACGCTTCAAAATATTCCGTAAAAGCGGAAAAAACGCTTTGCTCGGTTTTTTTAATCGCCGAGGAGAGCGCGCTGAAAGTAACGGCGTAAACCGCTATGCTTGTAATTAAAGGTATAAGCGTGATAAGTAAATAAGTACGGACTCTGTTTTTAACGTAAGTTTTCATCATTTTCCCCCCGATGAATATTTAAACCGACGGCTAAAAATCAAACGCTTCGCCTATCCAGCCGCAAAGGTCGGTATTCGAGCCCAAACCGAATCCGTGTCCGCCTTTTTCCGCCGTTTTTAATTTCGCGTTTACGCCCAAAGAGTTAAGCCTTTCGACAAAGGCAGCGCTCTTGATCGGATTAACGGTATTGTCGTCGTTTGCCTGAACGATAAATGTTTCGGGATACTGCACGGAAAGGTGTTCGATCGGAGAATACTCGTCTATAAGTCGATTATCTGGGTTTTTCCCGAACAATCCCGTAAGCATATACGCGCCGATTTTTCCCGTCAGATCTTTCAGGTCTACGAGAGGATACGCGAGAATTACTTTCGCGGGATTTTTAAGTCCGTATTTTTTCAGCCCGATATTTTCGCAGGCTACACTCGCGCAAAGATGACCGCCCGCCGAAAAACCGCAAACGTAATAATCGCTCATATCAACGTTTAAATCGTCCGCGCAATTTGTAATAAGCCTGATCGCCGCGGCAAAATCTTCCATCGGCTTAGGCAAAAGCCCCGATATAAAACTTTCGGGCGTTGCCGTGCGATAACGCAAACAAAAACAATCGTACCCGTTTTCCGCAAGAACCGTCGCGACGGGAAAGCCTTCCGCAAGGTTGCATACCGAGCCGTACGCCCCGCCCGAAGCGATAAACGCCGTTTTTCTTTTTTTGTTTTTCGCGGGGAAAAAGATGAGTTTTACTTTGCGTTTATCTTCGTCGTTTTCGATTTCTTTCTCGCCGTAAACGGGAATAATCTTTCCGCCGCGCGCAAAAGCGTCGCGAACGCCGAAAATCCCCGTAAGCATATCGGTATAACTCCACGTCGGCTGCACTTTCTCGTTAAAATCTTTCAAAGAAAGTTTGCCCGTTTCGCCGAGAAAGAAATTTTCTCCGCCCGCGATAAGGCAATCTTTTATTTCCGAAAGAGATTCGTCGTTATAAAGGTCGTAAAGAGTCGTATTTTCGTTTATCATTCGTTGCCTCCTAAAACGTAATCGCCGCTGCCTATTTCGTAAGTTTTTCCGTTCCATTCTACGATTGCCGTCGTGTTTACGGGAATGCTTACCGAAAGAATATCGCGGTTTCTCGCGACTTTTATTTCGCCCGCTTCCGCAACGAGCGTGCGGGAGAATTTTTCAAAACCGTAATAGGTATCGGGCGCGATTTTAATCTTTTTGAACCCCGCTTCGATAAAATCGATACCGCAAACTCTTCTTCTGAACCATTCGTCTATTACGCCGAACGCATAATGATCGAAACTGACCTTTTCGGGATTTCCGTTTTCGTCCATAGCCGTCCACGATTCCCACATACTCGTCGCTCCTTTTTCGACTTCGTATAACCACGAAGGGCTTTTCGTCTGATAAAGTATCGCCTTTGCGAGGTCTTTTCTGCCGATTTTTTCGAGCGCGTCCATAAGAAAAGGCGTTGCGAGGAAACCCGTCTGCAAGCAATATCCGTGTTCTTCCACAAGCGATATAAGCCTTTGTTTATATTCTTCGCGGTGAATATCGTCTACGAGATCGAACGCGAACGCAAGGACGTACGCGCCCATTAAATGGCGTGGCAACATATCGTTTGCGAAAAGTCCGTTTTGTATGGCAGATTTCATTTTTTTTGCGTAATCGCCGTAAAATTCCGCGCTTTTGTCGCCGATAACTTTACCGAGTTCGGAAAACATAGTTATAGTTTTATAACCGAAAAACGACGAGATATACAACGCGGATTCTTTGCATATTTCAAAGCCTTCGCCCGTCCTTCCGGGAACGAGCCATTCGCCGAACTGAAAGCCCGTATCCCATAAATACTTATCTGTTTCGTCGGGAAGATTCGTGCCTTTTTTCTCGCAAGCCTCGCGGATAATCCAATCGCACCATTTTTTCATTGCGGCGTAGTTTTCGCTGATAATCGACTTATTGCCCGTCGTTTTATATAAAGCATACGGCACGAACACTATGGAGTCGCTCCACCCGGCAACGCCCGTGGCGGGATTGTCCCCGCAACTTAAAAAACTGTTTTCACCGACGATTTCGTTAAGACCGTCAATCCGTTTTTCTTCCTTGAAGTCGCTCATCGTCTTTCTTGCCACCATATCGTACATATTCGTATACGGCGAAACGATGGGGACAACCCCGTCGGGGAGTTGATCGGCTCTTAACCCGTCGAGCCAGCAGGAAAGAAAAGCCGACATATCGTCGTTAGTCGCGGCGGCAAGCGCGTACATCGCAATATCTCCCGTCCAACCCGCTTTTTCTCTCGTAGGGCAATCTGTAGGAACGGACATCATATTATTCTTTTGCGAATAGCGTATGTTTTTATATAGCCTGTTAAAACGCTCGTCTTCGCACGAAAACGACGAAATATCCTCTTTTTCGGACGTTAAAAGCACGGCTGTAAACCTGTCGGGCGTCGGATTATCCATTCCGCTTACCCGAACGTATCTGAAACCGTGAAAGGTGAATTTCGGTTCGAATATAAATTCCGTTCCGTCGGCAATCACGGTGTCGCATTGTTTCGCCACGAGCGCGGTAAAATAATTATCTTCGGCATCCAGAACTTCGCTATGCTCGAATTTAAGTTCCCGTCCTTTCGGCTCTTTTATAATAACTCTCGTTCTGCCCGCTATAACCTGCCCGAAATCTACGATCGTTTCGCCTTTCGGAGAAATAAAAACTCTTTTCGCGGAAATTTCCTCAGCCGCTATTATTCCGTCTATCGGCTGGCAACGCAAAATTTTATAGTCATACTCTTTCTCTTCGGCGTTTTCCTCTTTTCCGAAAGGCGCGGTCATGTCTGTTTTTTCGCCCATAAAAATATCGGAAAAGGAGGTATTCGTTTTGCGGCATAAAACTTCTTTATCCGACAGCACGCTTTTTATCGTTCCGTCGTCAAAGCAAACGTCCAGAGCGAAAAGTACCGACGGTTTTTTCTTTCTGTCGGCGGTAACTACTTCCGTCTGACCGCAGAAATACCACCCGTCGCCTACGAGAAGTTCGAGCGTGTTGTCGCCGTTTTTTATAAATTCGGTAACGTCGTAACACTGATAATTCAATATTTTATCGTAAGGCGTAAATTCGGGCGCAAATTCGCAATCGTCTATGCGTTTTCCGTTTATGAGCGGACGATAAACGCCGTAACACGTCGCGTATAACCGCGCTTTTTTTACTTTTTTATCGGACGAAAAAGTCTTGGTAAACGAAACGACGGGATTTTCAACGCCGTAAGTAAAGTAAGGCACGGAATTGCGTTCAAACGGGCTTTCCGCCCATTTTGCTTCCCATAGGCGATTCTTTTTATATGCAGTTTCGAATATGACGGAAGCGGTCGACTTGTTGCCCTTGTTATCCCAAGCGGTTACTTCGGCAGTATATTCCGTTTTTTCGTCAAAGTCGTTGCCGCAATAAGTAACGAAACTTTGTTCGTCGCCGTTAATTTTTCCGCTGTCCCAAACCGTATTACCGTTTGCGGATACGATTATCCGATACGCCGTCTGGACGACGTTTTTCTCGTCGCTTACGAGCCGCCACGAAAACTCGACGGAGTCGTCTGCGCCGATAAAACGGTTATTTTTGTGATTGACGCGAAGATGAGTAACCTTAAACATTATTATTTCCCTCCCCGAAACAGCCGAATACGAGCCGTTCGATTTCTTTTGATATATAAGATCCCGATCCGTTAAGGTCGGTTCTGTTCGTCATAAACACCGCGGCTAAATTATCTTTCGGGCTGATAAAAAAGTGCGTACCGAACGCGCCGCTCCAACCGTAAGTCCCCGTCGTTGCAAACGAATTTGCTTTTTTCGGGTTTTGCCTTATTTTCATGCCCAAGCCCCACACGCAACCGGGATCGGGTTCGAGGTGTTTTTTCGGCGCTTCCGTTGCCATAAGGCGAACGGTTTCTTCTTTTAAAATTCTCGCGCCGTTATACTCGCCGCCCCAAAGCAGCATTTTTGCGAATTTATCAAAATCGCCTGCGGTCGAAAACAATCCGCCCGAACAAGCCGTATAACCGTTGCTTCTTTTAAGCAGCGAATCAATATCGTCTTTTCCTCCCGTCACGTCTATAAGTTTATCTTTTTTACGCTTATAAACGCGAACGATTCTTGCGTTTTGCTCTTCCGTATCGGGGTAGAAAAACGTGTCTTTCATTCCGAGCGGATTAAATATCTTTTCTTTCATAAAATCGCCGACTTTTTCTCCGCTTACGCGTTCGATTAAAAGTCCGAGCATATCGAATCCGGCAATAGGCGAATATCCCGTTCCTTCGCCCGGCTGGAATCCGAGAGGTAACGCTGCGTATTTTTTTGCTTCTTCTTCCATGCTCGAGCGCGGCTTTTTGTCTTTTAACATTTGTATAAAACCCACCACGCCTTGCTGAAGTCCGGAAGAATGCGATAACAGATCTCTGACGGTAATTTCTCTGTTTGCGGGAACGGTTTTAACCTTGTCGGGGTTAAAAGTCGCTAATTTCCATATTAACTTTAACGGATTAGTTTTTCCGCGATAAACGTATCTCTCGTCAACGGATACTCTTAGATTTTTCAATTCGGGAATATGCTTGGAAACGGCGTCGTCGAGCGATAATTTCCCTTCGTCGATCAGAATCATTACGGCAACGGCGGTTATACATTTCGTCATCGACATCAGCCTGTATATGCTTTTGTCGTCAACGGGAATTTTATCGTTCAGATCGGAATAGCCCCACGTATTTTTATATACGTCGTCCTTTCCTTTCGTAACCACAAGCGCCGCGCACGACAGTTCACCGTTTGCGACGTATTTATTCATCGTTTCGTCTATATTTTTAACGTTCATGCAAATCTCCTCGTTTTTTTCGTTTTTTTGATTGACAAAATACAACTATGATGATACAATCAATGTAGTGATACAATTGTAACACTTTAATCTGTTTTTGGCAATGACTTTTGCGAGAAATCAAAGGAAAAACAATCAACTGTGACAAAACTGTAGGAGATGTAACATATATGACCAGAAAAAACTCGGCGCACGATCTCGTTATCGAAAGTTTAACGGAAGCCTTGCTTCAACTTATGGAGAAAAAGCCTTTTTCCGAAATAAGCGTTTCCGAACTCTGTATGAAAGCGGGCGTCGGCAGAATGTCTTTTTACCGCAATTATTCTTCCGTTCGCGATATTTTATCGGTATATCTTACGAAATGTACCGACGAATGGTGGCAAACGTATATCAGTAAGCCGCAGGAAAGTTTTAACGGTTCGTTCTGGAAAGAACTGCTCGCCGTGTATAAGAAAAACGAAAAATTGATTCTGCTTATTTATAAAAACGATCTTTCCTCTATTTTGAAAGAACACGTATTTTCCTGTTGCGGACCGAAACCCGAAATGGACGATACTTCCGCCTATATCTGCGGCATGATTGCCGGAATGATTTACGGGTTCATAGACGAATGGATAAAACGCGGAATGGACGGAACGCCGAATATTGCGGATATCGAAAAACTTATAAAATTCATAAGTACGGAGTGTATAATAAAATCATGAAAGAAAAAGACGATAATTTGTTTTACGATATTTCAGGCATTACCGAAACAAGCGGAATAAGAGAAAGAGCCACCGTCGAATATATGAATGCCGCTTTAAGCAGAGAGTTCTCGGATATAAAAATATCGGAAGTTTCGATAAACGAAAGCGGAGTGTTCAAAAACAAGGCGGCGGATTTTCTCGCGGGAATCGGCGGTACGACGAAAATCGAAGGGCTTCCGCCTTACGTTTCGGTAAAAATTAAACGTAAAACGGGAAAAAACGAAGAGACGATAGTCGTTTGGTCGCCGCTTGAATGGAACGAAAGATTCGTCGGTTGTCCGGGCGGCGGCACGAGCGTCGGGGGCGAAAGATATATCACGGCGCCGAATAACGTTTCCCGCGGAATGACGATGGCGAAAGGCATTATCAATCACTTTACTGCAGCCACCACGGACGGCGGAGCAAAGACGGACGACTGGGCTTTCGACGAAAACGGAAAACTCGATTTCGAACTGATTGAAAACTGGCGCGCCGCAAGCACGCATTTTATGACGCTGATCGGCAAGAGAGTTGCGGAAATTCTGCACGAAAAAGCCGTTAAGTATTCCTATCTTCACGGAGGGAGCGGCGGCGGACGGCAATGTATGGTAGAAGCGCAGGAATTCCCCGAAGATTACGACGGAATCTGGGCTTCCTGCCCCGCAATCAACTGGTCGAAATTTCTTATGATGGGATTGTGGGCAACCGCCGTCATGAACAGCGTTCGGCATTACGTCGGATATAAAAAAATGAACTTTTTTATGAGAAAAGTTCACGATTCCGTCGGCGGAAAAGAAGAGTATTATAAAAGACAAGAGAAAACTACTTTTAATCCGTTTTCGCTTGTCGGCGAAAAGATCGGAAACGACGTTATTACGCAAGAAGACGCCGAAATAGTCGAAAAAATATGGAACGGACCGAAAGACGATAACGGAAAAGTATTAGTCCGCGCTCATCGCCCGGGCGTATGTTGCTGGAATAAAATTTTACCTATAGGCGCATTCTGGTATCCTCTTTTTTCCAAAAAACCGAAGCCGTTTTTTCTCGCCGTAAGATACGCGCGCTGGGTAACGGGAAACCCGAACGAAAAATTTGACGATATCACTATCGAAAAATGGTATGAATTATACGAAAAAAGCGTCGAAAAATTCGCAAATTGCCTTGCGTACTCTTCAGACCTTTCCGCTTTTAAAAACCGAGGCGGAAAACTGATTATAGATCACGGAATCGACGATCCGCTGATTCCCGTGGATAACACGATAGACTATTACGAAAAACTGATTGAATTTTTCGGAAAGTCGGATTTAGGCGATTTCGTAAAATTATATATTACGCCCGGAGACGGACACGGAACGTGCTTGTGGCATGGACCGGGAATTACGGACAAAGACGGAATGACCGCATTGATTTCCTGGGTTGAAAAAGGAATCGCTCCCGCTTCGATACGCACCGTGCTTGTAAATCGTTCCGGCGAAACGCTCCGAGTATCCGCGCAGCAACCATATTGTTCCGAAAACAACTTAATATAATGCCGCAATACACTTGTATATTTACTTGTTTTTGCATTTTCGTTTAAGAGATAATTTACTCATTTTTTCATAATCGCAACATATTATTAAACCAGCGCCGTTCCGAGATTTTATCGGAACGGCGCTATTCATAAATTACGGCTTTATTTAATGATTTTTTGCAATGATTTTTCTTAATCGTTTGCGTAAACTCCATTATTATAGTAAGGAAAGCAAAAGACTCACAGAGTGATTAACCGTGAGTCTTTTGCCATCGTTTAAAAAAACAAAACTAATAATTAATTTTAATTTCTTTATAATACTTGAACTGTCATTTTTGTTTTTTCTATACATTGAAATCGCTGCTTTTAATTCTGAATTTAATTTTTTATATTCTTTATGTCCATTTGTATGCTCAAACCCCTCAAGCAAACTTTCCAACAGTATGCCTTCGGGGCTATCGGGAATATTCTCCATAGCAGACAGAATTTTAATGCCGTTGTCTTTCAGTCGTTTTCTGTGCATAGCCATTTCAAACTTGTTACGACTGAACCTGTCTAATTTGTAAACGAGAACGAAATCGAATTGCTTTTTATCGCTGTCTTTCAACATTTTTTGAAATTCTTCACGATTGTCGTTCGTTCCCGTAGTTGCTCTGTCTATGTATTGATTAACGATTAAAATACCGTTTCTTTCGGCGTAATCGTTACACACACGGACTTGTCCTTCGATGGATTGTTCTGTTTGTCTATCGCTCGAATAACGGGCGTAGATGACCGCTGTCTTCATTGGAAGCCTCCTTGTATTTTGGTTTGTGAGCGTATTCTAAACTTCAAATAGGAAGATTTTTTTCCTGTTTGAAATTTTTTTCGCTATTTTAACCATTATTTTTTGCTTTGATTTGTCTTTCGACAACCACAACCGATCAGAAAAAGCCGCGGCAGTCAAGCGGTATAAACAATAAGAGGCTTACGGCAAAAAAATATTGCCGTTTAGGTTATATGCTTTTGAGTTTTAAGCCATATTTTTTTAACTTGACGGCAAGACTTTTTCTGATACGCAAAAAAAGAGAAAGACATTTTAATCAAGCATATTGAAATGAACACTAAAACTATTCGTCTAAAAAAAACAACAAAGGACCGGGCGAATATTTAGTCGAAGAATGGCATAATATTTGATTTTTGGGGATATAATACAGAAAACATTTTGTATTTATGGGGAAATTGCTTTCAAAAAATCTTGATTTTTATACTAAGACGTGGTATAATGTCGGTATGAAAAAATTTACGGAGGGCTGAAATGGTATTCAAACGTAAAATTTATGACCGCTTTTTAGAGTGGAAAGAAAATTGGGCAGGAAAAAGGGCTTTGCTCGTTCAGGGGGCAAGACGAATCGGAAAGTCAACGATAGTAGAAGAATTTGCTAAAAACGAGTACGAAACGTATATACTTATAAATTTTCAGTCGGATCTCGGTAAAGTAGAACAACTTTTTAAGAACGACATTTCCGATCTCGATACTTTTTTCCGAAATCTATCGTTGTTATACGGAAAAAGACTGATAGAGAGAAAATCGCTGATTATATTTGACGAGGTTCAACTGTTTCCGCTTGCACGGCAATCGATAAAACAACTTGTTGCCGACGGGAGATATGATTATATCGAAACGGGTTCGCTTATAACGTTAAAGCAGAACGTGGAAAAAATTCTTATTCCGAGCGAAGAAAAGTCTATAAATATGTATCCGCTCGATTTTGAGGAATTTTTATGGGCAAAAGGAGATACCGTCACTGCGGATATTATCAGAGACTGCTTTCTGAATTTGAAGCCGTTAGGACAAGTTGCACATAGAAAAGTTCTGAAAGATTTTATGTTATACGTTGCGGTCGGCGGTATGCCGCAAGCGGTTGTAGAACTCATAGAATCGAATGATTTTTCGCGTATTGACGAAGTAAAACGAGATATTTTGAAATTGTACCACGACGATTTGAAAAAATTAGATACTAAATATCATTTTTCGACTTCGCTTATTTTAGACTCAATTCCGTCCGAGTTGTCTACGCAAAGCAAATTGTTTCGTTCCGTTACGTTGGGGAAAAACAACAGAGCGTCTAAAACATACAGTTCCTATGAGGCGATTAAGGATTCGATGATTGTAAATATAGCGAACAACTGTACCGATCCGAGCGTAGGACTAAACAGAACAAAAGATTATTCCAAACAAAAAATTTATATGGGAGACACAGGACTTTTCGTAACGGCAATTTTTGCCGATTCCAAACTGCCCATAGAACAATCGATTTATAAGCAACTTATAGTAGATAAACTCGGCGTAAATATCGGTATGGTTATGGAAAATGCGGTTGCACAAGCTCTTACTTCATCGGGGTATGAACTGTTTTTCCATAGATTTGACCGGTATGAAGTTGATTTTTTGCTCACGTCGGGAAAAAAGTTATTGCCTATCGAAGTAAAATCGTCGTCGTATAGCACGCATAAATCGCTGGATAACTTCCAAGCAAAGTATTCCGACAGGGTGAAAAACTCTTACGTTATTTATAGTAAGGACATAAAGCGCGAAGGAAATATAACCTACCTTCCGTTTTATATGACAATGTTTCTGTGAGTAATCACGTAGAAGATTAATTCCGACAAAGGGTTCAATACTATGTCAAAAAACACGGATAGTTCGATTAAATTATTAGTCTTATACGACATACTGCTAAAATCGACGGACGAAGAACACGCTCTTTCGACTAATGAAATCATAGGAGAATTGAAAAAGCGTGGCATTTCCGTTTCGAGAAAAGTTTTGCCGTCGGATATAGACCTGCTGAATAAATACGGGTATGAAATCTGTTCGTATGTAAAGAAATCGCGATATTATTACGCTGTGCATCAACTTTTCGATACGGCGGAAATTACAATGCTGACCGACGTAATAAAAGCGTCAAAGCTCACGGAAACAAGAAAAGAAACGATTATAAACAAGTTGTATTCCACAATAGGAATTTACAAGAATACAGATAACACGGACAATATTATTTTCTTGGATTCAAAAAAGCACGGCAATTCGAGCATTATCTACAATATCGACGCCATAGAAACGGCAATAAAGCAAAAGAAAAAGGTTTCGTTTTTGTATTATCATCTGGACGAAAATAAAAAGAAGGTCTATCATAGGGATAAAAAGCGTTACGTTTTCAATCCGCTGTCATTGATATGGAGCAAAGATAATTACTATCTTCTTTGTTACGATGACAGGCATGACGGAACTTCTCGTTACAGAATAGATAAAATGGAAGACGTTACGGTGGAATCCGAGCCTATACTTGAAAAAGAAGAGTTCGGCAATTTTGATTCGGAAACGTATAGAAAACAAATCTTTTCAATGTTCGGCGGTGAACTCGAAGAAGTTACCATACAATTCGATAAAGAACTTCTAAGCGACGTCTACGATAAATTCGGCATGGATATACAAATACATAAATCAAGTGACGGAACATTGACAACCACGATAGAGGTTCAAGTAAGCAAAACGTTTTTCTTGTGGGTGGTCGGAACACTCGGCAAGGTAAAAATTATCGAGCCGAATAACGTAAAAGAGAGATTCGACTCATTCGTAAAAGAAATAACGGATAATTATTGATATGGAAAGCGGTTCGTTTGTGAGCCGCTTTTTTCGTATATAAAAAATTTCAATGTGTCGCTTAATCGGGACATATTGTTGTTGTAATCGATTTGCCTTTATGCTATAATTCAAACACGAAAATAATTTCGCCCTTTGGAGAAACGCCTATGAGAGCAAAGAATGAAGATACAAAGATAAGGATATATGAGTATATCAACGAATACATAAAAAACAATCGGGTAAGCCCGACGATAAACGAGATAGCCAAAAACGCAGGGTGTGCTGTATCAACCGCGTATAAATTTTTGGAACGCTTAAAAGACGAAGGGCTTATAGATACGGCAGGGCGCGGACGAATAACTTCTTCGGTAAATAATTGGGAAATGGGGTATGCTCCGATTCTCGGAATGGTCGCATGCGGAAAGCCGAAACTTGCGGTAGAGGATATTCAAGGGTATTTGCCGCTCAATATGGATTATTTCGGCAAAGGCGAATACTTCTTGTTGGTGGCAAGCGGAGAATCGATGATAAATGCCGATATAAAAGACGGAGATTTGGTGCTTATACGCAAGCAAAGCGCTTTTGAAAACGGACAACTAGCGGTAGTGCTTACGGAAAGCGATTGTTCGGATGAATGTATGGCAACTTTGAAAAGAGTGTATCGGGATGATAAGAATAAGCGTTTTCGATTGCATCCCGAAAATGATAATATGAAAGATTTTTATGCCGAGCATATAGACGTAATCGGCATAGCCGTAAAGGTAATCAAAGACGTGATATAACAGCCGATTTTTCCCTTTTTCGGCTTTTATATAATAACGAACGCAAAATTCAGCCCCGAAGATTTTGTGTTCAGAGGTATAACGCCGTGGCTTACTTTGATATAGGAATTCCCGACCGTATCGTAGGTTTGTCAAATACAAACGGCATTATATTACGGGAGAAAGGAGCAACAGAACGCTATGGGAAGCATTAAATTGAAACCAAAAGCGATAAAAGTGGTTTGTAACAACTGTTTTCGCATAACTACGGGTTATCGTGACGAGAACGGAGTTGTTAAGTACCAATGCACGCGATGCGGAGCAACAAGCGTATCGAAAGTAATGGGCAGAAGGCACGTTCAATTAGACGTATATGCGCCCGCAGGACAAGAACTGCTGGACGAAGATATGTAAAAGTAAAACAATTTAATACGGAATTGCGTAGGCTTATGGTCGGTCTGAAACAGAGACAATGTAAAGCCATAGGATAAACAATTCTTTTCGGACGGTTAAACCAGACGTATATGAGAGGCCGCCGATAGACGATAGGATTTCTATAATTTTGTAGAGTCCGTCGTTTATCGGCGGTCTTTTTTCGTTTCAAGAAAAAATTAAAAAAATCAAAAAAATTTTTTCAAACAGGAAAAAAACCTTCCGGTTTGAGTTTTAGAATAACGCCAAGAAAAGCGAAGGAGGTGAAATCGGATATGATGGCAAGCGAACGCAGAAATGCGATCCTTGAGGATTTGTGTATGCGCAGATTTGAAAGAATTAACAATCTTGCGTTTCAGTACGGCGTAACGGAAAGAACGATCCGTAACGATATTATGATATTGTCCTTAGAATATCCGATTTACACCGCCCAAGGTAATGGAGGCGGAATCTATGTAGACAAAAATTTCAGATTAGGCAAGGTATTTCTCAAAAGCGAGCAACAGAAATTATTGGAAAGGCTTTTGCCGGGGCTTGACGGCAAAGACGCCGAAGTGATGAAAACGATTTTGAAAACATTCGGATTAGAAGGAGCGAAAAAATGACGAAGAAAGCGGAAACGGATTATACGGTCAAAGTCAATGGTATGCCGAATTATGCGAATATACCGAAAACTGTTTTAGAGCCGATAGCAAAGAAATTTCTCGAAAACATTCTGAAAGAACAACAAAAAAAGGATAGGTGAAACTATGGAAGACGTAAGAAACGGTTGCGACAAACTTGTCTGTCGCATAGATAAGTCGGAAAGACTCGTGGAAATCGTAATGAAGGGCTATAAAACGACGATATGTTTTAAGTCGGACGGAACGGTAGAAATCAAAAACGCGCAGACTGCGTAGTGTCTGAAATCATATAATCCGCAGACCGCAAGACGGCAAAGGAAAGCAAATCTCAAACGCTTTTTCTATGCCGTCTTTTCGTTTGCGGAAAAGTATCGGCTCTGCGGATTTTTATCAAATTCAAGGAGCGAAAAAAATGAAAGAATACACTTATTACTTTGCGGACGGCACAAAGAATACCATAGAAGTCGAAGAAAAATGGTATGACCTTCTTAAAGAAATGGACGAGGCGGAACGAAAGCAAAAATACAATTACGAGCGACACAATTATCCGCTTTCGCAAGTGGACTATGAGGGCGAAACTTTTGCCGATTATTCGGCAGATCCGTTTGAAAAAATGGTCGCGGAAATAGATAAAGAAAGAATAGCCGCTGCTTTGACAACGTTGACGGATTGCCAAAGGGTTCTGTTTGAAAAGGTGTTTATCGAACGCAAGAAAATAATTGAAATTGCAAAAGAAGAAGGCGTTTGCCATCAGGCAATCAGCCAAAGAGTAGAGCGTATCAAGGCGAAATTAAAAAAATTATTGGCTTAGACCGTAGCAAAACGCGGATTTCGAGCCTATATAGTGAGAACGTTGAAAAGGAGGCGTAAGGAAATGCAACGATTCAGAGTTGAATGTAATTTCGGCAGTAAGTATTTTGACGATATCTTTAATGCTCGTAGGTATTTCTATAAATGTATAGAAAGCGACCTGCAGGTGGAATTATGGAAGGTAACGTATCATCATTGTGCTGCTAAAAAGGAATATTCGGCAAAACAAGAGTTAATGGAGTTTTACGGATATTTACCTTTTTGAGCATCAGATAATTCTTGAACGATAAAAGGGTGTAGCGATAAAAAATTCAACGCACAGCGGCCGCGCGTTAAGAAATTTATCGGCTGAAACGCAATGTTTCGTAAAATATCGTTCAACGGTTATATTCGCGAATGCCATGCGTTATGGGCAACATTAAAAAAACAAAAGGAGAATTTCAATGGCAAACAACAACGAAAGACGTTGGAGCGTTCCGTCCAAGCGTGCAAAAGGTTACGCGGAAGAACGTAAGGCAAAAGTCCATCAGCACGGACCTAAAGAAGGTAAGGAACTTACCGATTACGAGGCGGGCATGAGGTCGGGCTATCTACAGGCTCAGTCCGATCACGCGGGGCTGTTCAAGTACAAAAAGGCTTTAGCCGAGGGCAAGACCAAAGCGGAAGCTAAAAAGATTTCCAGACAGAAAGGTAAAAAATAATAATCAGGAGGACAAACAGTTATGGAAAACAAAATTATCGTAGAAAAAGGCACTTTTGAATACAACGACAAGGAATATTCTTCGTATTTCATTGCGGGTAAAATCAAGGGAAAGGACGTAAAGGTAGCGTTGATGCCGCCCGATAAAGGCGGTTGGGCAGTACTCGATATCCTTTTCAGCGATACCAATCAAGGCGAACTTGTGGTTAAGCCGTATGAACTGAAAGACGAAAAAACGGGCAAGGTAACGGCAACCGGCAATACTTATGCCGTAAGAACCGTTGACGAAAACGGCGAAGTTTACGAATGCCCCGTAAAACCGTTCAAGAGTTCGGATAAAGCACTGTTGAATATGCTTTTGAGATAAGCATAACCTTTGTAAAAACTACGGTTTGCTTTTAAGCAGATCGTAGTTTTTTTACTAAAAATCTAAATTTCGGAGGAAAACTCAATGATTAACAAAGAAAAATTTAAGTGGATTGCCGTTTTTACGGCTCTCATTCTTCTCTTTGCAGGCGTAATTTCTGCGCTTGCAATCGCTATCGGCAATAAGCCCGTGGAAGTAAAGACTGAAGGACAGGATGTTTCGGCTGCAACCGAGGATAACCCTATGGTTTTGCTTACTATGGGCAATGCAACTATCTTTCGGGCTGCGCCCGAAGTAAGCAAGGTTGACACACCCGAACAGGTATATGTTTCGCAAACGGTAACGGCAACAATTACGCCGACTACGGTCGTAGATAAATACGTTACTTGGTCTGTCGCATGGGCAAACGACGCACCGCTCAAAGACAAGAACATTTCGGACTATATCAAGGTGACGGACGATTCGCAAGGCAATCTTACGGCAACCGTCAACTGCTACAAGTCTTTCAAAGGCAGTAAAGCAATTTTGACCTGCCTGACAAGACAAGGCGGTAAAACCGGAACTGTCAACATCGTTTACGAAGGCGTGCCGTCGAGTATGTCTATCACCGCTCCTACGGGCGTTACGAAATACAATCTTGGCAAAGATTCCGTGGATTTGCTTTATGTCGGTAAGTCTTACTCCCTTAATCTCGCAATGGATAACATTTTTCATAGCGTAGGCAGTAATTACAATGACTTTACCGTAACCGTTACGGGAGTAGGATCTGTTACTTGCGGTACTTATTCTCAATCAGGCAGGGGCGCAGGTTGGAGTTCTCACAGTAATGTTGTCGATTTCAGTAAAATTGCAAAAGAATTCGTAACTTGTTCGACTTCCGGTAATACGCTTTCGATTAACGTAACAAAGTCGCTTTACGATTATTACGAATCCAAGGAAACAAAAATAGTCGAAGGCAACGGCGAAACGACTACTTACACTAATAAGTTGTATTCAATTAACACCGATTCCGACGGAAATAAACCGTATCTGATTGTTAAGGTTCAGCACAAAACGCTCGGATTTTCCGCGCAGTATAAGTTCTTTATCGGCGAAGAAGTAAGCAAAGTCACGCCGAGTAAGACAACCATCACGTTTTAACAGGAGGTAAAAAATGTATAACGAAAAAAGCAATAAAATCAGATGGATAGCCGTATTTACGGCAATCGTTCTTCTCTTTATAGGTGTAATTTCTTCGCTCGTGATAGCAATCGGAAACAAGCCCGTCGGCGAAGTCAAAAAGTCGGATATTTCGGGAAATATAGATGTCGAAACGCCCGATTTCGACAATACGAAATTTGCTCCCGTGGCTCTTAAAATGAGTTCGAACTATGTCGTCAAGGCAGCCGCAAACGGTCAGCAAACCATATCCAAGACGATTACGGCAACGGTTATGCCCGCTACGGCTAAAAATACTTTGGTAGATTGGTCTGTAGAGTGGGGTGGCGAGCAAACCGGTACGGTTACGGATTATGTCACCGTTATACCCGCAAGCGATGGCTCTACCACGGCAACCGTAACTTGCAAAAAGCCGTTTACGGGTGAAATTGTCATTGTTTGTACTACTCGCGAAGGCGGATATATGGCAACCTGTACGGTTACTTTCGCGGGACATCCTACGGATATTGCCCTTTCCGGCTCTGTTTCCGAAGTGAGCGGCGCATACAATCTCGGTATAGGAACGTCTTACAATTACGCTGTAACTCTTACTAATCCGTTTAATTCCGTCGGCTCGCAATTCAACGAAGTGTCCGCAATCGTCACCGGCGTAGGGCAGATTAAAGTCGGTTATATGGAACACTTCAATAAAAGCGGAAACGACAAGTGGTACGACTCGTCATATTCGACAATAGACCTTGACAGCATTAAGGACAGCCTTATTTCTGTTTCCTATTCTGACGGAAAACTTACGATTAACACGTTAAAAGCGATTGAAAGTTACTACAAGAGTACAACAAGGCTTGATGGTGGCAGAACTCTCGGATATAACGATAAATTCCATTCTTATGTGAGCGATTGCTATTTCAATATCACTTTGACGGAAGCGAAGTCCGGGCTTACGAAAACGATAAAAGTTGTATTCGACAAGTCGAGTGTTACGGGCGTAAAAGTAAGTTCTACGGAAATGGAATTTTAACGAGAACGATTGAGAGGGAGGCTATCAATGACAAAATCTAAAATAGGACAAGTTGTTTCTTACATAGTCATATTGCTTGTTATCGTAGCCGTCATCGGCGTTTTCGCTCACTTCACAAACGGGTTTACAAGCGATTTCAAGACTTTTTATGTTTCGGTAGACGGTAAAGACGTTATGATTTCCGGTAACGGTTACGTTATATCCAAAAACGAACCGCTCTCTGTTGACGTGAAATACACTTTCGGCTCATTCAACAAAAACGAAACGAAAGACTATTCCGTAAAGATAATCCCGAACAAGATTGAAAACAGCGATTTTACATATACCGTTGACGGCGAAAGCAAATCGTTTCAATTGGAAACGGATCTGACGGCTGCCTTTGAAATAGACAAAGGCGAAAAATCTTTCACCGTTAAGCCGAAAGGAAAATCGCTGACCGAAGTCCTGACTGTGTTTTACGGCACGGAAGTAACCGATTGTGAAAACAAAGGCTATACGGATATGTTTACGATAATCGTAACGTCTTACAACGGCGAAGCAAGCGTTAAACTCAATTTTACGATTGCGGGAAAAGTGGTCGGAGTTATTTTGGATCGGGAGGTGATTGTGTTTTGACGCAAGCGACAAAAACGAGATTAGTATCAATTTTTCTCGCTTTTGTCTTGGGAATATGTGCCGTCATTACCACGGCGGCACAAACGCCCCTTGTGGCAAGAGCGGAAAGCATAACTTATTCGGGAGTAATGGAAGATTTGAAAAAGGATACGTCGTTTAAGCCGGAAAACTATCCGACTAAATCCGACGATTATTCCTTGCAAATCATTCAACTTGCCGAAAGCGTAAATAAGGAACTTTTCGTTTACGTCTACCAGCCGAGCGGTAAAGCAAAAGACTTCAAAGCGTCGTCCATCAACATTTCGACCACTATAAACGATTCGATTTCGTATCTGAATTACAAACTCGAATTGCTAAACAGTAGCGGCGTATTCTACAAATACAAAGTTTCTGGGCTTACGGTGAAGGACGAAAGCGTGAGATATTACGCCATAAGTTCAATATACCGTCCGTTCGATGAGAGTATAGATAAACAGGCAAGCGGAGGCAATACCGTTACCGAAGTCAATTATGCAGTAAATAAGCAGTATTGTTTCGGCGAGATAAACGGCAAACCGTATGTAAATTGCGTGGATATAGAAACGATAGTCGTTACGGATAAATTCGTGGGGTTCGTAAGATATAAAGACGGTTTCAAACTCTACGTCGGAGCGTGCGACAGCCATTTCGTGGCGTTCAACACGGACAAACCTATAGATAAACTTCTCGAAGCGGACGTGTATTACACAACGCAAAGTTACGATTGGTCTTCCGCTCCCTTTGTCGGGGTAAAAGAAACCTTCGGGGATAAAGCAGACAAGTACACCTATCTCAAATATACCGACAAAGTTGAACATTCCGGCGGAGGTTTATTTGCAGGAACTTATAAGTGGGACAGAATTCAGACGATTGACGACTTTATCAAGGGCGAAAACCGCGAGAATATCTACTACGGCGCAGTCCTTGACGTAAAAACTTCATCGAAACTGACAGATGAAGCCTTGACCGAACTCAAAGGCAAGAAATGGGTGCTACGTTTTGCAGAAACGAGTTACTCGTTGAGCGGCTATTCTACAACCGGTTCTACGTTTGAAAGTTATACGCTCGTGGGTGACGTAACAATCCTTCGTTTGAAGTTTGAAACGGATGGAATTACCTACAACTTGGGCGTTATAGACAACAAACAATCTGGCAGCAAAGATCCGTCCAACGAAACGGACATCGACATAAGTCTGAATAAGCGCGGAAAGATGATTTTGTATCTCTTGATGCTCATACTTTTAATCATCCTTCTCGCCCCGATTTTGTCGTATGTTCTGCAAGCAATCGTATGGATAATTTCGCTACCGTTCAAAGTTATTTCGGCGGTTGTAAAATCCACGAAACGACGGCGCGCCGAGAAGCGTGTCAGAAAAGAATTTGCCGACCGGTGGAACACAAGCGGGAAATAAAATCTAACGAAAAGACGCCGGCGGATCTTAGGGTTCGTCGGCGTTAATTTTATCTATAAAAAACAGGAGAATTTCAATATGAAAACACTAAAAAGAATTATAGCGGTTTTACTGCTATTCATAACCATTCTGGCGGTAAGTTATGTCGTTTACACGGTAAAGCAAATACCGCCCGAAAATACAATTTCGGAGGTGCTGTATGAGATTGCAAAAACGACTTAATATTGCGCTCACGGTAGCCCTTACGATAGCATTTATTTTGCTCGGAGCGTTCGTGTTCAGAGTTGCCTATTGTCGCATATTCGAGGCTTTAATCGACTTATACGGCAGTTTTAAGTATTATTTCTGCGTATTATTCGGTTTTCCCGTCGATGGTATTCCGTCCGTTGCGGAGCGTTCAAAGGTGCTGAATTGGGACGTGATTTTGCCTGCGGATTTTGAAACGTTCAAGGCAAATTGCATAGCCTTTTTCAGACTGTTTATAAGCAAAGAAAACTTCCTTTCGTGGCTTAATACGGCAGGCGGAAAAGCGGGCGTTTGGGCAAAGATTTTCGTCATACTTTTGCCGTGTATTTTAGCGGTCATAATCGCTATAAAACGGCTGTATGCAAAAGGCAATACAAAGCACAATGTAGATACGATTCCCTTGCGGGCATTCAAGAAAATATCTGCCGTAACGTATCAGCCGACAAAGCGGTTTATATGCGGATATATAGACTTTTTGCGAGAGCATAACTGGATATGGATTTTGTGGCTTATTATGTGGGCGTTTCACTTAAACATAGCAAGTATCGTGATAGAATTTTTCGCCTACTACTTCTTCTTTTCCGTATCGTTCCGGGTGGACACGATATACACGCAATTCGTAAAATTGGCAATAGATTTGCAACCGCTTTTAAGGTTCTTCCCGTGGTGGTCGCTGCTCATTTTTGCCTACGTTTTGTTCGAGCATTGGCGTAAGAAATTCGCACTTAACAAACTACGCAAATGCGAGGCGAAAAACTGCGGGTTTATAAACGCTCTGCCTATCGTTTCGATGACTTGCGGAAGTATGGGAAAACGCAAAACCACAATGATAACGGATATGGCTTTATCCCAAGAAGTAATGTTCAGACAAAAGGCGTTTGACATTTTGCAAAAAGCGGATATGAAATTTCCGTATTTTGGGTGGATAGCCTTTGAAATGGAACTTCGTAAATGTATGGAACACGGCACGGTGTATAATCTCGCGACTGTTAAAGAGTGGGTAAAACTCAAACGTTCGCGTTTCGAGCGACATCATAATTCAGAGTGGCAACTATACGGATATGACTGTCAAAGATACGGTCTTACATACAACGACGCATTAAAGATAAGCGAATTATTCGACGTTTTGGAAACGTATGCGCAGGCGTTTTTTATATACGCTTTGCAAACGAGCCTTATCGTTGCGAACTACTCCATACGAACGGACAATCAGATATTGACGGAAGATAATTTCCCGTTGTGGGCGTTGGACTTCTTCACCGACGGGCAAAGGTGCAGCAGACACTCCCATATTCTGGACTTCGACGTATTACGTTTAGGCAAAAAGATATTGGATAATAACCCGAAAGCCGGCAGTTTCGAGTTTGGCGTTGTCGCTATAACCGAAATAGGTAAAGAGCGTGGAAACAACCTTGAATTAAAGGAAGTCAAGAAGAAAAACGACGAAACGAACCAAAAGAACGACCTTTTCAATTCGTGGCTCAAAATGTGCAGACACTCCGCAACGGTAGACAATTTCCCGTTTATAAAAGTGTTTACGGATGAACAACGCCCCGAAAGTTGGGGCGCGGACGCAAGAGATCTCTGCGACATTGTAAATATCGTTTCCGCAGGTGATACAAAACTTGCTTTGCCGCTTTACACGATAGAAGATATGTTGTCCGAAATAGCGTTTAATCGCTTTATAGACCTATATTACGATTTCAGATACCGCCGCGGCGACAATACTTTGCTCGTGCATATCTTAAAATCTGTAACCGCGTGGCTATGGAAACGAAATGTCAGAATTTACAACAAATACGGCTATTCAATTGTCAAAATAGAGAAAGAACGCGGCACGATGGACGGTAAGCCCGAAAACAAAAAGTATTTCCTTATGAACTACAAGATTTACCGTAACCGTTTCA
This sequence comes from uncultured Clostridia bacterium, assembly GCA_934247225.1. GTDB lineage: Bacteria > Bacillota > Clostridia > Christensenellales > Borkfalkiaceae > UBA10281. The sequence continues at coordinate 1,672 of CAKQJE010000021.1, read as the reverse complement.
CTACGGACTGTTTCTCGGACTATTTCAACGACTTGGCAAGTAAAACGAACGTCGGACTTATGGACTATATCGAATATGCAACCGAGAAAGCAAGTGTTGACGAACTCAAAGCACAAAACAGTTATTTCATAAACGGTCTTTACCGCGACGAAGAAGGAGCGTGATATTATGCCATACGGAGAAGCTAAAATCTATCACGATGGAAGTCACTTTATCGCCATACCGTATGTTCCTAATCCGCGAAGACGACGACCAAAACCGCCCGAAGAACAGATTACCGTCGTGGACGAAAATGCAGATAATGAAACTATAGGCGGACTTTCCGAGAGCGATGAACCTACTAACGAAACTTCTGAAAAGGGCGAAACACCTGTTGTGGAGACCGTCGAAAACGGTGGTGTAACGGAAAAGAAAACGGAGCGAAAGCTGACTCGTAAGGAATTGTTTGAAGAATTATATAATGAAACGCGAGATAAAAAACGAAGCGAACGAAAGAAAATAATAACGGAAAAGATGTTGCCGTATTTTCGGGATAAGCAAGCGACGGCAGAGTTTGTCAACATACAGTTTGAAAGAAAACTAAGGAACATTATTTGCCGAAGAGTCAGGCTTATGCGTAAAGTCAACTTGCAAACATTCAACTATTTTTGCACTTTTACTTACGATAATGCTAAGCACACGGAAGAAAGTTTTATGCGGAAATTAAAAGGCTGTTTTAAGATGATGTGCCATAGAAGGAATTGGAAATACGTTGGGGTGTGGGAACGATCGCCGGAAAAGAAACGGTTACACTTTCACGGATTATTCTATATTCCCGACGGCGCAATGGTGGGCGAACTAATAGAAGTACACGATTATTCTCCTATAAAAAAGAAAGTGCAACATACGATACAGAATACATATTTCAACGAACGGTTCGGACGTTCCGATTTTAAGCCCGTAGTGGATAGGCGGATGTTGGGCGAAGCAGTAGCGTATCTGACGAAATATATGGAAAAGACGGGCGAGAAGATTGTGTATTCCAAAGGCTTGCCACAGTATTTTATTTCGGACATTCTGGACGAAGACGTTGTATGCACGATAGGGCAGGAAGATAGGAAACTGTTGCTTTACGATAATTTTAATTGTTGGGACGAAGGATGTCTTGTTGGACCGGTGAGCAAAGAAGTAATAGCACAAATGCGCAAAAGCAATTAAACGGAAATCCGCGCCTGAAAATACGGGCTAAAAACGGAAAATTGCCGTAAACGAAGAATAGCGGTGATTCGCCAAGCGGGTTAGCGGCGAACACCGCTTTCGTTACGCTTTCGTTTTCCGTTATTTCGGTCGGTTCGGTTAAGTTTTTGGCGTGTGCTTGTCTGCGCCGCGAAGCGGCGCTCTCGTATCAAGACAAGCACACGCCACGGTTGCAAATTGGGTATAAAGGGATATAAACGGATGATTTTTATGTTACAAACTGTCCACAAAAACTGTGGAGAAATTCGTCAACAAAATTATGTTTAACGTATACAATATTGTTGACAAGATAAAAGTTTTGTGATACAATATCAAATGTAATTAAATCGGAGGTGGAAGTTATGCTTACCGAGTTCGGCAAATGCTCATGTACGGTAAAGAAGCAAGCAACCGAAAACAATAGATAGACCGCCAGCACTACACTATTCCGAACCAA
>CAKQJE010000020.1 GCA_934247225.1 uncultured Clostridia bacterium | reverse complement strand
GTTTTATTCTTTGACCGCGTTTTATTCTTTGACCGCGTTTTATTCTTTGACCGCGTTTTATTCTTTGACCGCGCCCGTCATCGTTCCCGAAATGAGGAATTTCTGAAAGAACGGGAAAGCGATTATAATCGGAAGCATCGTGAACATAAGCGCGGCGTTTCTGACCTGTTCTATGCTGAGATTGCTTCCGCCGATATCGAAATCCGCCGAACTCGCCGAGTTTACGACCGTGGCTAAAACCTGCTGCAAAACTCTTTTTTCGGACGATTCGATATACAAAAGGGGATTCTGATACTGATTCCACTGCCCTACGACTATCCAAAGCCCTATCGTCGCGAGAATCGGACCCGAGTTCGGAAGAATCATTCTGAACAAGATGACGAAATCGTTCGCACCGTCGAGCTTAGCCGATTCGACGATCGATTTCGGGATTCCGTAAAAGAAGCTGCGCATAATAATTATGTTGTACGCGCTTAAAAGAGTGCAAAGGATAAGCGACCAATGCGTGTCGATAAGATGCAACTGTTTTATAACCATATAGTTCGGTACCGTTCCCGCCGAAAACCACATGGTGACAACGATAAACTGCGTGTAAAGCTTTTTGAACTTTATGTCGGAAAAAGCCATCGGGTACGCCGCGAAACTCGTCAGAAGAAGCGACAGAACGCAGGTTATAACGCAGATTTTTATCGTGTTGAAATACCCGAGATAAATAGCTTTGTTTGAAGCCACGAGTTTGTAAGCTTCCCACGTTGCGCCGACGCGGTATTTTCCGTTTTTGAAAATCTGCGGCAAAAGCGTTATCGAGCCGCTTCTTACGGCGGACGTATCCGAAAGGGATATCGCTATCATATTTATAAACGGATAGATTATCGTGACCGCAAGAATCGTTAAAATCGTTAAAAGTACGGCGTAACCGATACGGGAGCCTATGCTTCTTTTTATTTTTCTTCTTTCCATATTTTTCCGACGCCCCCTTACCAGAGCGACGTTTCGGCAAGTTTTTTGCTGAAAACGTTCGCTATCGTCACAAGCAAAAGCGCAACCAGAGAGTTGAAAAGTCCGACCGCGGTCGAAAGTCCGTATTTGAAATCGTTGAACGCGACTTTGTAAACATAAGTTGCGATAACTTCCGATTTTTCGAGGTTGCCGTTGTTTTGCATAAGGTAAATTTTCTCGAAGTTGCTGCCCATAATCGCGCCTATCTGCATTATAAGCATTATGACGATCGTGGGAAGAATCGAAGGAAGGGTTACGTTGAAAATCTCGTTCCATTTCCCCGCTCCGTCGATCTCCGCAGCTTCGTATAAACACGGGTCTATGGAAGTGAGCGCGGCGCTGTATATGATCGAATTCCAGCCTACCGTCTGCCATATTCCCGACACGACCTGTATTCCGCGGAACGCGTCGGCTTTATACAAAAGCGAATTTACGTAAGGAATATTAAGCAGTTTGCACACCTGCCCCGCAAGTCCGCTGTCGGGATCGAGGAAGGAAGTTATGAAGCCTACAAGCGCCGCCGTGGATAAAAAGTGCGGCAAATAACTTATTATCGAAAGAGTTTTCTTGTACGCTTTGTTTCTTACTTCGTTGAACGCCAGCGCAAGCACTATCGCCGCGGGGAACAAAAAAATAAGCGCGAGAAGATTTATCGCCAGGGTGTTCCCGAGAAGATGGAAAAATTCGCCCTCGAAAAAGTCGAGAAAGTTGTTGAAAAGTACGAACGTGCTTCCCTTAAAACCGTTTGTTAAGCTGTAATCGTAAAAAGCCATTCGTATCCAGGTTATCGGCCAATAGCAGAAAATCGCAAACCAGGCGATGACGGGCAACATCATCAGATAAACGTATTTGTTATCGCCGACGTATCTTTTGAAATTAAATTTCGACCCCGGCGCTTTCGCTTTTTTAACCGCAGCCTTTTTTATGTTTACGCGCATCGTTTTCTCCTTAGCCTGAATCTTTTCTTCCTGAATTGTATCTTATTTCCGCTTTCAATGATAGTCTTTTTTTTATCATTTTTTTTAGATTTCTTCTCTTTTAGCGCAAAACGACTGTTATTTTTTGTTTACATATGTTATTATCGCCGCGAGGTGAAAAAAATGAAAAAATTACTTATTTTATTGCTGACCGTTGTTTTTACGGGAATTTTGACCGTTCAGACCGCCTGCACGGGCGGCAGAAACGAAACCAACGCAAGCGAAAGAAACTCTTTTCCCGAAAATTCCGTTTCTTCCGGAACTAATCCGAAAAGCGACTCTGACGATTTGCCCGAAGCCGATTTATGGGACGTTTCGGACGTCGATATTTCGCATATCGGCGAAAACAGCAGGCTGATAGCTTTCACTTTCGACGACGGACCGACCGATAAAACCGACGCGCTTTTAGACGTTTTCGCGAGTTTCAACGAGAAAAATCCCGATTTTACCGCCCACGCAACTTTATTTACGATAGGCTCGAAAATTTCTCAGGGATATTCAGAGACTCTCGAAAGAGCCGTTTCGATGAAATTCGAACTCGGAAACCACACGTTCACGCACACCGACCTCACGACCCTTACGGACGAGAAAATAATCGAGGAACTATCAAGCACCGACAACGCCTTAAAATCGTTCGACGGCAAGTCCGTTCATCTCGTTCGCCCCGCGGGCGGACACGCCGATAATCGCGTTTTATCGACTTATAGGTCGACTTTTATCAATTGGACAACGTCTCTCGACGCGTCCGATTGGCAGGACGGCACAACCGAAAACGACATTTACGATACCGTGTCGAAAAACCTTTCCGAGGGCGGAATAGTCCTTATGCACCAGGGCTACGACAGGACGATAAACGCCGTGAAAAGACTTCTCCCCGACCTTAAAGCGAGGGGATTTCAGGTCGTTTCCGTTTCCGAACTTATTAAATTTTACGATATAAAAGCCGAGATCGGCAAGCTTTACGACAACTTTATCTGAAAATTTTTATCGCAAAGCGTTTTGACTGCAAAGCCTTTGGCTAAGTTTTACCGCAGGTTGCCGCCGAATATCTTTTCGGGCGACGATAAGATTTCGCCGTTTGTTTCTATAACCTTTTTGTAGAAATAAAACGAGTCCTTTTTAATTCTTTTCTGCGTCCGATAATCGATATAAACGAGACCGAAACGCCTTGCGAATCCGCATTTCCATTCGAAATTGTCGGTAAACGACCAATGATAATAGCCGTCCGCGGGAATCCCATCGTCGACGGCTTTTTTCATTTCGAGAAGATACCGCGCCGTAAGGTCTATGCGATAAAAATCGTGAACTTTGCCGTCGAGGCACACTCTGTCGTTCTGAGCCGTGCCGTTTTCGGTTATTATTATCGGTTTTTTGTACCTTTTATACAGGAATTTCATTCCGTAATACACCGATTCGGGAATGTCGTCCCAACCCATATCGTTAAGCGGCGAACCGTCGTAAAAAGGCGCGACTTCACCGTTTTTATCCATAAAAAAGCCCGAGTAAATATTCTGTCCGATAAAATCGAGAGGGGCGGAGATAAGTTTTAAATCCTCGGGAGTGATTTTCGGGAGATCGTCCTTAAAATATTCGTAATACTCTTTCGGATAATCGCCGAGATAAACGGGATCGGCAAGAACGGACATACAGTTCATAGGCTGCTCTTTCCAAACCTTAAAAAAGTCCTCGTAAGCTTTTTGCTCGGCTTCGGGCGAATTATCGGACGGGCAAGTCACCCAGCCGCACGTCGCAAACCCTATTTTTGCGTTTTTCACCTTTTCGCGGAGAATTTTCACCGCCTCCCCGTGGCACAAAAGAAGATTATGCGCCGCCGAAAGAAGCTCTTTAAGCGTTAATTTAATCCCGGGCGCGAGAGCGTCGGAATAAAGCCCGCCGTGAAGAACGCATTGCGGTTCGTTTATCGTTATGAATTTTTTAACCCTGTCGCCGAAACGCTCCGCGATGACGGCTGCGTATTCCGCGAATTTTTTAACCGTTTCCCTGTTTAAAAAACCGCCTTTTTCATAAACCCAAACGGGCATATCCCAATGATAAAGAGTGAGCATAGGCTCGATATTATTCTCGATAAGTCGGTCTATAAGTCGATTATAGAAGGAAACGCCCTCTTCATTGACAAATCCGTCGCGGGGGATGATCCTCGCCCAGGAGACCGAAAAACGATACGATTTAAGCCCAAGCTCTTTCATAAGCGAAACGTCTTCTTCGTATCTGTGATAATGGTCGCAGGCGACGTCTCCCGTCTGCTCGCGGAAGGATTTCTTTGCGTGAGTGAACTCGTCCCATATGCTCGGGGTTTTGCCGCCCTCGTTCCAACCGCCTTCAACCTGATAAGCCGCGGAAGCCGCGCCCCAGACAAAATCTTTTTTCATAAATTTACACCTCTCGGGCAAATCGCCCGTTATCGTCATACCGCCATTTTAAAGCAAAAACAAAATATTTGCAATACGTTTTCTTAATTTGTTTTTTAGATTTCTTCGGATAAAAAGCCTTTACCGTTTACACGCGCGCCCTTATTTGTTATTATTTAGCCGATGCCGGACAAGAATAAAACCGATAAAGGAGTTTTTAGAAAATGAAATTCGGACACTTCGACGACGAACGTAAAGAATACGTTATAGATACGCCTTTTACCCCTCTGCCCTGGATAAATTACCTCGGCAACGACGACTTTTTTTCGATTATTTCCAACACCGCGGGCGGTTATTCTTTTTACCGCGACGCGAAACTGAGGAGAATAACCCGTTACCGCTATAACTCCCCCGCAACCGATAACGGCGGAAGATATTACTATATAACCGACGGAAAAACGACTTTTTCTCCTTCATTTTTGCCGAGCAAAACCCCGCTCGACAGCTATAAATGCCGCCACGGATTGAATTACACGATTTTCGAAAGCGTGAAAAACGATATCCGCGCGGAGCTTTTATGTTTCGTTCCGTTAAACGACGACTGCGAGATAAATTTACTGAAAATAACCAACGAGTCGGACGAAACGAAAAATCTCAAAATTTACGGCGGGGTGGAATTCTGCCTTTGGAACGCGCTGGACGACATGACCAACTTCCAACGTAATTACAACACGGGCGAGGTGGAAATAATCGCCGACAAGCGTTACGGCGCGGTTTATCATAAAACCGAATACCGCGAAAGGCGCAACCACTATTCCTTTTTCTCTTTAAACACCGAACTTGACGGCTACGATACCGACAGAGATACTTTCCTCGGAAAATTCAACGGATTCGACTCCCCCGAAGCGGTTAAACTCGGCGTTTCTTTCAACGAAAAGGCAAGCGGTCGGGCGCCGTCCGCGTTTTTGAGAAAGGACGTTACGCTTGAACCGAAACAGACGATTTCCCTCGTTTATCTCCTCGGATATACCGAAAACGAAAAAGACGAAAAATGGGAAGCTCCGAACGTTATAAACAAGAAAAAAGCCGAAAAACTCATCGCCAAATATATAAGCGAAGAAAGCGTTTACGCCGAATTCGACAAGCTTAAAGACAAATGGAATAATCTCCTCGGAAATTTCCGCGTTAAATCCTCGGACGAAAAATTCGATCGTATCGTTAATATCTGGAACCAATATCAATGCCTTATCACATACCGCATGAGCAGGAGCGCGAGCTATTACGAAAGCGGGATAGGCAGAGGTATGGGCTTCCGCGATTCCTGCCAGGATCTTTTGGGTTTCGTGCATATTCTGCCCGAAAAGGCGCGCGAAAGGATTATCGATATCGCTTCCATTCAACTGCCCGACGGTTCGACGTGGCACCAATACCAACCACTGACAAAGCGCGGCAACGCGGACGTGGGCGGAGGGTTTAACGACGACCCGTTATGGCTTATCGCGTGCGTTTACGCTTATGTTTCAGAAACGGGCGACTTTTCGATTTTAAGCGAAAGCGTTCCGTTCAACAACGACGAAAACGACAAAGCGCCCCTTATGGAACATCTCAGACGCTCGATAAATTTCACCGTAACCCACAAAGGACCGCACGGACTCCCCCTGATCGGCAGAGCCGATTGGAACGACTGTCTTAACCTCAACTGTTTCTCCGAAACCCCGGGCGAAAGCTTTCAGACCTGCTCGAACTTCGAAAGCGGCAAAGCCGAAAGCGTTTTCATTGCGGGTATGTTCGTTAAGTACGGCAAAGAATACGCCGAGCTTTGCAAACTCCTCGGCGATGAGGCGGAAGCCGAACGCATTCTGAAAGAATCAGCCGTTATGACCGAAACCGTGGAAACGGCGGGCTGGGACGGAGAATGGTTTATCCGCGCGTTCGACGCGTTCGAAAAGCCCGTCGGCAGTAAAACCTGCGAGGACGGAAAAATATTTATCGAACCGCAGGGAATGTGCGTAATGGCGGGAATAGGAGTTTCGGACGGAAAGGCAGAAAAAGCGTTGTCGAGCGTGCAAAAACATCTCGACACGAAGTACGGCATCGTGCTTTTGCAACCTGCATACAAAGAATATCATTTAAATCTCGGCGAAGTTTCGTCCTACCCTTGCGGTTACAAGGAAAACGCGGGCATTTTCTGCCATAACAACCCGTGGGTGAGCTGCGCCGAAGCGACGGTCGGAAACGGCGAAAGAGCTTTCGAGATTTATCGCAAAATCTCGCCCGCGTATCTCGAAGAAATAAGCGAGATACACAAAACCGAGCCGTACGTTTTCAGTCAGATGATCGCGGGAAAAGACGCGCCCGATTTCGGCTCGGCGAAAAACAGCTGGCTCACGGGAACCGCCGCCTGGACGTTCGTCAACGCCTCGCAGTATATTTTAGGCGTTAAACCGACTCCCGACGGACTTACGATTAAGCCCTGTATGCCGAAAGAAATCGATAAATTCGACCTTGTGAGAAAATTTCGCGGCGTAACATACGAAATAGCCGCAAAACGCGACGATAAAAAAACCGCGGGCGTATATATAAACGGAATAAAGCAGGAAAACAACCTTCTCCCGAAAGGGAACGCGGGCGAAAGGATCAGGGCGGAGGTAATTTATAAATGAACGCGAAAACTTACAGGCTCGACACGCCGAACACGTCGCTCGTCTTTATTCAGGACGAGGACAAAGTTTATTACCTTTATTACGGCAAAAAAACAGGCGAAATGCCGCCTGAAATCTGCTATTTAAAATGGGATAATATCGGCACGGATTTAAAAAACAAGCTTTTCTCCTGTTTCGGGGACGACGATCACCGCGACAAGTCTATACTTCTTTTCAATCCCGACAATTCGTTTTCAAACGAATTCGTATTTAAAAACGCCGTCGTTTCCAAAGGCAAGAAAGGAATACCCGATCTCCCCTCCTCGTTCGGCGCGGAAAAGACGATCACTTTCGAATTCGTCGACGAAACCGAGAATTTATTGCTTACGATAAGCTATTCCTCTTATCGCGACACCGACGTTATAACCGCCCGTTCGTCGCTTACAAACCTCGACGAAAAAACGCTTTCGATAAAGAAATTCGCTTCCGTTCAGCTCGATATTTCGGAAAGCGATTTCACGGTTTCCACGTTCGACGGCGGCTGGGCGAGCGAAAGATACCGCCACGACGCAAAGCTCAACTCGGGGCTTTTCGTAAATCAATCGCTTGCGGGGGCTTCGTCCGCTCAGCACAATCCGTTTTCGCTTATAAAAAACGCGAACGGCGTTTACGCTTTCAACCTCGTTTATTCGGGAAACCATAAAACTTCGTACGAAACAGACTCTTATAACAGAACGAGGGTCATCTGCGGCGTGAACGATTTCGCTTTCGAATATCGTTTAGCGGGCGGCGACACCTTTTATGCGCCCGAAGCCGTAATGATTTTTTCGAAAAACGAGGACGAATTGACTTTAAATCTACACTCGTTCGTTAATAAACACATAATTCCCAAACGCAGACAAAACAAAAAGCGCCCCGTCGTCATAAACAATTGGGAAGGTACGGGGTTCGATTTTACGAGGGAAAAAATACTCGAAATCGCAAAAAAAGGTAAGAAAATCGGCGCGGAACTGTTCGTTCTGGACGACGGTTGGTTCGGAAAACGAAACGACGATAAATCCTCGCTCGGCGATTGGTTCGATAACGCGGAAAAAACGGGCGGACTATCCCGTCTTGCGGACGATATCCGCGCGCTCGGACTCGATTTCGGAATTTGGCTGGAACCCGAAATGATTTCGCCCGACAGCGAGATTTTCCGCCGTCACCCCGAATACGCGATGGCGATCCCCGGGAAAAAGCCCTTTCTTCACAGATTTCAGATGATGCTCGATTTAACCGACGAAGAAGTTAAAAATTACGTTATAAACAGCGTCGAAAAAATCATAGACCTTGCAAAACCCGCCTACATAAAATGGGATTTCAACAGGGTTATGAGCGATTGTTTCTCGAAAACGACGTTTATCGGCGAATACTGTTACCGATATGTCGTCGCGCTGTACTCGATCATGAAAACGCTCACCGAAAACCATCCCGATATTCTTTTCGAGGGTTGCGCCGCGGGCGGAGCGAGATTCGATCTCGGAATTCTCTCCTATTTCCCGCAAATCTGGACGAGCGACAACACCGACCCCGCCGTCCGCACGATAATACAGACCAACACTTCGATTTGCTATCCGCAGTCCTGCATGACGGCGCACCTTTCCGCCTCGCCGAACGGATTTACGAAAAGGGAATTTTCTTTGGAAAATCGTTTTAACGTAGCGTGTTTGTTTAATTTCGGTTACGAACTCGATTGTTCGGGTTATACCGACAAAGAAGTAAAAGCCACGGCAAAATTGTCCGATTTTTACAAGAAAAGGCGAGACGTCATCCTTTACGGCAATTTTTACAGGCTCGGCGGCAGAACATCGGCTGATTGCGGCGGAGCTTTGAACGCTTGTTTTTCAAGCCCGACTTCTGACAGGTTGCCGACGGGAATATGCGGATTTCAGGTCGTTTCCCCGCGCAGAGACAGAGCGCTCGCAAGCGTTATAATGCCGAGCCGCGAAAACGGCGTTTCCAATCGAAAGATAGCTTTCAAAGGACTTGATAAAAACGAAAAATACACCGTGACCGTTTACGATAAAAATCTTGACGTTTTCGACACGTTCGTTATCGGCGGAGACGTTTTATCGGAAGGAATTCCATACGAGAAATACAGGCTTTCGGAAGAAATCTGTTCGGACGCGGATTTCAGGTCGTTCCTTATCGAATTTACGCGATAATCGACTTATAGGCATACTTTTATTGTAGTCTTTAATCTTTCGCCCACACTCTTACGACCGTTAATCTTACACAATAATCAATTATACAAAAAGGCTGCAAACCTATCCTTTCGGACAGGTTTGCAGCCCCGTTTTATGTGTTATGTTTTATGTGTTGATATCAAGCGAACGCCGCATGTTTCGGCATCGCTTAAATTGTCCGCCAAAAATCAGCCGATATCGGGAGTTTCGTTTTCGTAGTCAACCGAGTAAACCGACCTAATTTCGAGATCCTCGCGAACGTTTTCGAAAGACGTGAGCCAGGAGACGAATTTTTTGCCCGCAACGTATTTGCTTTCGTCCGACGGTTCCGTCGCAGACTCTCCGTCCTCGACTTCCTGTTCGGAAATAAGCTCGTTGTCGCAGTTATAAAATCTTACCGTCCAGACCTTGACGTAAACTCCGCGGATATCGGTATCGGCGGTAATTTCCGAAAAATCGGTATCCCAATTCTTGAAACGATAGCCGTCTCTTGCGATTTCTTCTTCCGAAGGCTCGACTACTTCGTCTCCCTCGAAGATTTTCCGAACGGCGATTTCGCTTCCGTTCATATCGAGAAATCTCACGACGAAAGCTTTCGTGTAAACGCCATTGACGACGAGATCGGATTTAACGTTTTTGAATTCTTTATCCCAGGAGTCGAACCTGTAACCGTCGAGCGCAACCTCTTCATCCGAAGGAGCTTTCGCGGTTTTACCCTCTTCGACTTGTTGCTCGGAAATAACTCTGTCGTTTGCGTCGAGGAATTTAACGGTGTAAAGCTTAGCGTATTTCCCGTAAATATCGGTATCGGCGGTGATATTGTCGAACTTTTTATCCCAGGATTTGAAAACGTAACCGTTTACTTTGCGAAGCGCGTCCGTCGGAGCTTCGGCAGCCTCGCCTTCGGCAACTTTCTGAACGGAAATAAGCTCGCCGTTCATATCGAAGAAACGCACCGTGTGATAACCGTCGACTATTTTCACGATAAAATCGACTTTCTTGTCGTTGTATGTAAGCTCCACTCTGTGCGTGCCGACCGTATCGAGCATTTGGCGATATTCTTCGGTCAGCATGGAATAAGTTACGTCGTAAAGCAATTCCTCGCCTTTAACATAACTGACTTTCAGTTTAATCCCCGCCTTATCGAACTCCCCTGCTTTGACGGCTTCTGGAATATCGACAACGTCAAGGTAGTAATTTCTGCTAAGATCGGGTCTGCCTTCGACCGAAACGTTAGTCGGCATCGTGCATGCACCCAAAACGGCTATCGAAATAAGACAGGCAGCCGTTAAAGCAAACAATTTACATAATGCTTTTTTCATAGTGACTCCTTTGCCGCAAAAAATCGTATTCGATCATTCGCGACTATCGCCGAAAAAACTTTCGGTTCTCAGCCGAAAATTTTCGGACTGCTGCCGAAAAAGCTTTCGGCAAAGAAATTAGGCGGAACCGAGGGAACCGAACCCCGCCAAAACGGCAAAAGTCCGTTGAATTCCCTTTTTAAAATCATACCACCATCACAATATCATTGTCAATCGTTTTTACGTTTTTTAACGATTTACGTTTCCTTTTACATTTCCTTACGATCCAGAATCGCGCGGGAAATGGTTACTTCGTCGGCATATTCGAGTTCGCTCCCGATAGGAATTCCGTGCGCGAGACGGGTCACCTTCACGCCGAGCGGTTTTAAAAGCCCCGAAATGTACATCGCGGTGGCTTCGCCCTCGACGTCCGGGTTGGTTGCCATTATAACCTCCCTGACACCGCCTTGCGAAATGCGGGAAAGAAGTTCTTTAATCCTTATATCGTTGGGAGTTATGCCCTCCATAGGACTCAACACGCCGTGCAGAACATGATAAACGCCTTTGAATTCGTGCGCTTTTTCCATTGCGAGAACGTCTTTCGGCTCTTTTACCACGCAGATAACCGAGCCGTCTCTGAAAGAACATATATCGCAGACGTCCTTATCGGTGTAGTTTCCGCAAATTCTGCAATAATGCACTTCCTTTTTGACTTTGAGAATGCTTTCCGCAAATTCCGCGGCTTCCTCTTCGGTCATGTTTATCACCTTGTAAGCGTATCTTTGCGCGGTTTTCGCGCCTACGCCCGGGAGTTTCGTGAACTGATTTATGAGTTTGCCTATCGGTTCGATGTACGCGCTCATACTTAAATGAGACCGCCAGCTCCGCCGAATTTACCCATTTTTTCCTCGTACATTTCGTCCGCGGCTTCGTACGCCGTGTTAAGCGCGGCGACGATAAGGTCTTCGAGCATTTCGATATCGTCGGGATCGACGGCTTTCGGGTCGATAAAAAGCGATTTTACGACTTTTTTGCCGTTCACGACCACTTTTACGAGTCCGCTTCCGCTTTCGCCCTCGATTTCGGCTTCTTCAAGCTCTTCCTGAGCCTGAGCCATCTGTTCCTGCATTTTCTGCGCCTGTTTCATAAGTTGCTGCATCTGATTTCCGCCGCCGAAGCCGCCGAAACCGCCTCTGCCGTATGCCATAAGTAGTTTCTCCTTAATTTTCTTAATATTTTAATAATTTATTAACTTGTCGACCGATTTTCCAAAGATTAAAATCAATCTTCGACTTTAACGTAGTTCGCGCCGAAAGTCTTTTTAACTTCGTCCACGTCTTTTTCGAAGCCGTCCTTTTTCTCTTCGGTCGCCTTGACTATTTCTATGTCGTAATCCCCGACGGATTTGACTATTTTTGAAAGAATTTCGAGGTTAGCGGTTTTTGTTACCGCGTTATATCCCGCTTCGTCCGCCGCGGCGACTTTCAACGTTTTTCCGCATAGCGTTGCCGTCATTTCCTGACATGCTATCCATAAAACGATTTGTTTTTCGGCTCTCAGTTTTCTCACGACCGTTCCCCAGATTTTCCCCGCGCTCATAGACTCGGTTTTCTGCCCCGTCGCGCTTTGTTCTCCCGAAGCCGCCGAATCTTTCTTTTCGGCGAAAACGCTTTCGCCTTTATCGGGTTTCACTTCCGATTGAACGGGTTTTTGCTCGTTAATCGACTTATAGGCGGGCTTTTCTGTTTCATATTCCTCTTCGGGCGGCGGAACGGGAATTCCCTCGTCCGCATAGTCGTCGTAAGTTTCGGCTTTTCTCGCAGGTTTCTCTACGGGTTTAGCTTCGGGCTTTTCCGCCGTTTTTTCCGTTGCCGCGGTTGCCGCGGGGGCGACCATCGTACCGCCGACGGCGCCCATAGCGGGCTTCCTTTCGAAACCGCCTTCGGCAAGAGCTTTTTCGAGCGCGGAAATACGTCCGAGCAAAGCGTCGATATTGTAATCGGCGGACGGTTCGGAAGCCTTTATGCAAGCGCATTCGAGCAGAATTTTAGGGCTTACGCTGTAACGCATCGCGCCTTCCGCCTCGCTGAAAATTTCGATCGTGCGCAAAATTCTGTGTTCGTCCGCGAGCGAAGCGGCGCGTTTTACCGACTCGAAAACGTCGTCCGGAAGAGAAAGAATTTTCTTCGCGCCCGCACAGGTTTTGCAGACTATCGTTTCTCTGAGCCTTGCGATAACGTCCTTGCAAAGCACGCCCACGCTCTTGCCCGATTCCGTTAAACTTTCGACCGTTTCGAGCGCCGCGCCCGTGTCCGAACGCAGGATATTTTCGATAAGTTCGGTTATTTTCGAAGAATCGGTCGCCCCGAGAATTTCGAGAACGTCGTTATAAGTAAGTTTTTCGTTTTTATACGAAACGCAGATATCCGCTATGGAAAGCGCGTCTCTCATACTGCCCATACCCGCGCGCGCTATCGCCGTAACGGCTTCTTCGTCGTACTCCTTGCCGATTTCCTTGTAGATCTTCCCGATATTTTCCGCAATGAGCGAAGTGGGGATAAGGCGGAAATCGAAACGCATGCAACGCGACAAAATCGTCGAGGGAAGCTTATGCACTTCCGTCGTCGCGAGGATGAAAACCGCGTGCTTGGGCGGTTCTTCGAGCGTTTTCAAAAGCGCGTTGAAAGCCTCGGTCGTAAGCATATGCACTTCGTCGATGATATAGACCTTATATTTTCCGCTTACGGGCGGATATTGAATTTTTTCGCGGATTTCTCTTACGTTTTCAACCTTATTGTTGGAAGCGGCGTCCATTTCGAGGATATCGAGATTGGCTCCGTCCGCCAAAGCCCTGCACGTTTCGCATTTGCCGCAAGGCGAGCCGTCCACGGGCGAAAGGCAGTTTATCGCTCTCGCGAAAATTTTAGCCGCCGAGGTTTTGCCCGTTCCTCTTGCTCCGCAAAACAGATACGCGTGTCCTATTCTGCCCGTACTTATCTGATTTTTTAAAGTTCTCACTATATGGTCCTGACCGATAAGTCCGTCGAACCCGCTCGGGCGGAACCTTCTGTATAATGCAAGATACGCCATCAAAAACCACCTTTTCCGAGATTGTTCATCAATTTCTTCTTTATTCTTTGCAACGCGTTGTCCGCAGACTTCGCGCTTCTTCCCGTTTTTTCGCCTATCTCCGCGTAAGTCATTCCGCTGAGATAGTATTTAAGAATTTTGTATTCGAGTTCGCTTAAAATCGCGGTCGCTCCGTCGGCAAACTCCCTGCCCTCTTCGCCTATCATAAGCATTTCTTCCGGGTTGAACGGCGAAACGAGTTTCAATTCGTCTGTAAGTTCCACCGAATCGTTCAAAGGCATATTGCCCTTGCTGAGCGATTTTTTAACGGCGTTCTGAATAGACGAGGAAACGCATCTGTACGTAAACGTTTTAAACGACGCTCCTCTTTTCGCGTCGAAAGAGTTTACGGCTTTTAAAAGCCCTAAAACTCCCTCCTGAACGAGATCGTCGTCGTCTCCGCCGACCAGGAAATACGAGCGGGAAACCGCTTTGACGAGTTCTTTATACCTTTCCAGAATTACGGGGAAAGCGTCCGTATTCCCCGCCTTGTGCAGGGCTATAAGCTCCTCGTCGGATAATTTTTCAAACATTTTTTCTTTGTCTTAACGCCTCGAAAACGCCTATTCCGCAGGCGACCGACGCATTCAGACTATTCACTTTTCCGTACATGGGTATGCTCATAACCGCGTCGCATTTTTTTTGCGTAAGCTTATTCACGCCCGTGTCCTCGCCGCCGATGACTATCGCAATACGCCCTTTAAGGTCGGTTTTATAAATGCTTCCGCCGCCGAGTTCCAGAGCATACGCCCAGATCCCCTCGTCTTTGATTTCTTCGAGCGCGGAATTTATGTTGGTAACCCTCGCGATTTTAAGGTGATTCGCGCTGCCCTCGGAAATTCGCATAACCGCGTCGGTAACGCTCGCGCTTCTGTGCTTTCCGATAATAAGCCCGTCGACTCCGCCGCATTCGCAAACCCTTATGACGCTTCCGAGATTGTGCGGATCTTCTACGCCGTCCAGAATAACGATAAACGCGTCCTCTTTATCCTTGACGTCGTTTAAAATATCGCCGAGTTCGGCGTACTTATAATCCGAAACGTAAGCGATAAAGCCCTGGTGACGGCGCGTTTCGCTCTCCTTGTCGAGAACCGACTTATCCGCAAACGCCACTTTAACGCCCGCGCTTTTGATAACGCTTATGAGCATTTTGGACTCGGCGTCTCTCATACCGTTCGCAATAAGAACCTTATCTATCGTTTTACCCGTTTTCAGAAGCTCTCTGACAGAGTTTTTACCTTCGATCTTCATTTGTTTTTATATAATCTCCGTAATTTAATCCGTAAAAAATAATCTGCTCCAACCTTTCGCTTTCTCCCGTGAGGTAAAGGAAACCGAGCAACGCCTCGAAGCCCGTGGACTTATGATAGTCGGTCACGGTCGCGCCTTTGGCTTTGTTTGCCTTTTTGGCGTTGCGCGCCCTTTTGTAAACGCCGATCTCTTCTTCCGTCAGAAATCCGTCGTTTAAAAGCAGGTCGATTTTTTTCGCCTGCTCTTTTGCGCTCACGGCTTCCGAACAGGCTTCGGTCAGCATATAGGGCTTCGCGTCGCAATTAAGAGCGAAATATTCCCGCATATAAAGCGAGTAAACGGCGTCTCCCACGAAAGCCAGCGTGATACTGTTCATCGTCAGAACCTTTTTCGCTTCCGTGATTTTCCGCATTTCGTTTTACCCTCTTTTTATATGTATACTATTGTATTATAACATAAAACGCTTATTTTTACAATTATTTTATATATGTCGGACAAAAATAATACAAACCGTGGTCCGACATAAGAAGAAAAAAATTCGTCGGGCTTTGTTTTGCCCGACGAATATACCTATAAAATGTGCGTTAATCAACTTATAGACTAACTTTTACTCTTCGTTGTCCTCTTCGTCGCCCGAAGTCGCGCCGCTTTTCAACGCGGGTTTTTCGCAAAGACTTACCAGAATCGCGTCCTCGCCGATACGTTCGATACACTTAAATCCTATGATAAGTTCGCCCGAAAAGAACAAGCCGTTCTTCTTCCCCGGGACGATTATACCCTTGACTTTACCCTCGGGATAAGTTATCACCATATCGGTGATTTTGCCGAGATCTTTGCCGTCCGCAACGTTGATTACTTTTTTCTTTTTTAAATCGGTAAGATTGTATTCCATAATTATTCTCCCCTTTTATCCTATTACCCAAAAAGTCGAATTATGACGAAAAGGGGCGAAACGGAACAAGACTTTACCGTTTAAACTTGTAAACTTTAAACTTTAAGCTTTGAGTTTGGGTTTCACTTCTTTCAGCGCGTTTTTTTCGAGCCGCGAAACCTGAGCCTGCGAAAGACCTATTTCGGCGGAAATTTCGGTCTGCGTTTTACCCTCGTAATAACGCATATACAAAATGCGTTTTTCGCGTTCGCTAAGCGAGGAAATCGCCCTTTCGAGCGCGACGTTTTCCGTCCACCTTTCGTCGGTGTTCTTCTCGTCGCTTATCTGATCCATAACAAGAAGGGTGTCGCCGTTTTTGTTATAAACGGGATCGTAAAGAGAGACGGGGTCGGAAATGGCGTCGAGCGCGTAAACGACCTCCCGTTCGGGAATGGCGAGCGTTTCGGCGATTTCAGCCATTGTAGCCACGTCGTCCTTTTCGGCTTCGATTTTGCTCCGCGCCTGCAAAACCTTATAAGCCGTGTCCCTTATGCTTCTCGCGACTCTTAAACTGTTGCTGCCTCTTAAAACCCTTTTTACTTCACCGATAATCATCGGTATGGCTTTCGCGCGTCGAAACAATATAAAAAACCCTTTTTCAAGGCTTAAATCCCGAAAAAGAGCTTTGTTTCAGCTTAAAATTTACTAATTATTTAAAATATCCTTTACTTTCATAAGTCGCGTGGTAGCCGCGCGTTCGTTTTCGTCGAGTTTGCTCTTGATATATTTAACGGTTTCCTCTATCTGCGGAATCATAATATATTCGAGCGCGTTTACCCTTCGCTTGTTACGCTCGATTTCCACCGCGAGCATCGCGACCGTCTTTTCTATCTCCGCGAGTTTTAAAAGTTTTCCGACGAGTTTCCCGATCTTTTCCACCGAATAATCGGCTTCGCTCGTGATTTCCGCAAACGCGTACGGGAACGCCGCCGTACTTTCGGTCTCCGTTATCTTTATTGACGGAACCTCGACGTTCATGACGTCTTTAACGCCGAACTCGGCGTTGACGGAAGAAACGGGCATCGAAAATACCTTGTCGATCTCGTCCTTCGAAAGCCGCGCGCACGCCATACCGAACCTGTCCAGGCAATCCGCAAGCTCGGCTTCGAGTTCCGCGCGGAGCCGCTTGTTCTCCTTTATCAAAGCGGTGAAGCGGCGGATCATCTCGTCCGATTTATCCTTGAGAAGCTTATGTCCTCTCGTTGCGGTGGACAGTCTCGCTTTTAATTTTTTCAACTCCATTCTCGTGGGGTTGACGTTCAATCTTGTCATATTATTTACCTTAAAACCCGTCTATAAGTCGATTATCGGGGCATTTTAATGTCTATCAAGATATTTTTCGATATACTTTTCTTTAATACGTTTAAGCTCGGACTTAGGAAGAATTTTCAAAAGCTTCCAGCCGAGGTCGAGCGTTTCCTCGATACTTCTGTTCGTAGTGAAGCCTTGCGAAACGTACTGCTTTTCGAATTCTTCGGCGAATTTCGCGTAAAGCTTATCCGTCTGCGTAAGAGCCGAGTCGCCTAAGATCGCCGAAAGTTCTTTACACTCTTTACCTTTTGCGTACGCCGCGAAAAGCTGGTTCATCGTGTCCGCGTGATCTTCTCTCGTTTTTCCGTCTCCGATACCTTTATCTTTAAGTCTCGAAAGCGACGGAAGTACGTCTATCGGCGGATTGACGCCCTTTTTGAAAAGTTCTCTCGAAAGGATTATCTGCCCTTCCGTTATATATCCCGTAAGGTCGGGAATGGGGTGAGTTTTATCGTCCTCGGGCATCGTAAGGATAGGAATTTGCGTTATCGAACCCTCTTTGCCTCTCACTCTTCCCGCTCTTTCGTAAAGCGTGGCAAGGTCGGTGTAAAGATAACCGGGATAACCTCTTCTTCCGGGAACTTCCTTTTTAGCCGCGGAAACTTCTCGTAACGCTTCGGCGTAGTTGGTTATATCCGTCATAATAACGAGAACGTGCATGCCTTTATCGAACGCGAGATATTCCGCGCAGGTCAAAGCCATTTTCGGCGTTGCGAGACGTTCTATCGCGGGGTCGTTCGCAAGGTTGGTGAAAAGAACCGTTCTTTCGATCGCGCCCGTCTTTTTGAAGTCGTCTATGAAATACTGAGCTTCCTCGTAGGTTATGCCTATCGCGGCGAAAACTACGGCGAATTTATCGTTCGCGTTTAAAACTCTCGCCTGACGAGCTATCTGCGCCGCAAGTTCTGCGTGCGGAAGTCCGCTCATCGAGAACACGGGGAGCTTCTGACCTCTTACCAGAGTGTTAAGCCCGTCGATCGCGGAAATACCCGTCTGGATGAACTCGTTGGGGTAATTTCTCGCGGCGGGGTTTATCGGCTCGCCGTTTACGTTCATACTCTTTTCGGGAATGATCGGCGCGCCGCCGTCGCGGGGTTTGCCCATTCCGTCGAAAACTCTTCCGAGCATATCTTCGGAAAGGTCGAGCGATAAGCTTCTGCCTAAAAATTTGGCTTTGGAAGTGGAGATCTTCAATCCTTGGGTGTTTTCGAAAAGCTGAACGACGGCTTTGTCGTCCTTGACTTCGAGAACCTTACCTCTTCTTATCTCGCCGTTTTCCTGCGTTACTTCGACAAGCTCGTCGTAAGTTACCCCCTCGACCCCTTCTACAAGCATCAGAGGTCCTACGACTTCTTTTATCGTTTTATATTCCTTATACATCGCTCTCTCCTTTGAGCGCAAGCGCTTTAAGCTCTTTTTCGAGTTCGGCGTCTATCTCGTCGAAAGCGGCTATCGAACTCTCTTCTATATATTTGGCTCTGCCTATCTTTTCTTTGGCTTCGATTGCGGTGACTTCGTCTATGTCCGCATAATTCGCTACGGCAACGTTTCCGAGATCGTAGAACTTCTTGATAAGTTTAAGCATTCTGTACTGCTTATCCAAAGAGGTGTAAGTATCGGTCTCATGGAAGGCGTTCTGATGGAGATAGTCCTCTCTTATCATTTTAGCCGTTTCGAGCGTCATTCTGTCCTTATAGGAAAGCGTGTCCATACCGACGAGCCTTACGATTTCCTCCAAGCTCGCTTCTTCCTGCAAAATATTCATTATGAACGCGCGAAGTTCCATAAAGTCCGCTCCGACGTTCTTTTCGTACCACTCGCCCATTCTGTCGGCGTAAAGCGAATAGCTTATAAGCCAATCGATCGCGGGGAAATGTCTCTTGTAAGCAAGCTGTGCCGATAAGCCCCAGAATACTTTTACTATTCTTAAAGTCGCCTGAGAAACGGGTTCCGAAAGGTCGCCGCCCGGGGGCGATACCGCGCCGATTGCCGAAACCGAACCGAGCTTGTCTACGCTTCCTAAAACCTTGACGATGCCCGCTCTTTCGTAGAACTCGGCAAGTCTCGAAGCGAGATATGCGGGATAACCCTCGTCGCCCGGCATTTCTTCGAGTCGTCCGCTCATTTCTCTCAGAGCCTCCGCCCAACGGGACGTGGAGTCCGCCATTATCGCGACGTTATATCCCATATCTCTGAAATATTCGGCTATCGTGATACCCGTGTAAATGGACGCTTCTCTCGCCGCGACGGGCATATCGGAAGTGTTTGCGATAAGAACCGTTCTTTTCATAAGCGGCTCGCCCGTTTTCGGGTCTTTAAGTTCGGGGAACTCGTTTAAAACGTCCGTCATTTCGTTGCCGCGTTCGCCGCAACCGACGTAAACTATTATCTCCGCGTCCGCCCACTTCGCGAGCTGGTGCTGAACGACCGTTTTCCCGCTTCCGAAAGGACCGGGAACAGCCGCGACGCCGCCTTTTGCTATCGGGAAAAGAGTGTCGATGACTCTCTGACCCGTAACCATAGGCATATCGGGAGTTTGTTTTTCTTTATACGGTCTCGCTTTTCTGACCGGCCAGCGGGTAAGCATCGAAACGTCCTTGCCGCCGACTTTTGCGATCGTTTCCGTGATATTGTAATCGCCCTCGGAAATATCGGAAACCTTTCCGCTCATTCCGTAAGGCACGAGAATTTTATGCGATACTATCGAAGTTTCCCGAACCGTTCCGAGAATATCTCCCGCAACGACCTCGTCCCCCGCTTTTTTCGCGGGTACGAAATGCCATTTCTTTTCGCGGTCGAGATTGTTTACTTTAAGACCTCTCGTTATTCTGTCGCCGTACTTTTCGACGATCGTTTTAAGCGGGCGCTGGATACCGTCGAAAATACCCTCGATAAGTCCCGGGGCAAGCTCCACGGAAAGGGGCGCGCCCGTCGAAACGACCTTATCGCCCACGCCGAGACCCGACGTTTCCTCATAAACCTGAATGGACGCTCTGTCGCCCCTAAGCTCGATAACCTCGCCTATAAGCTCCTTTTCGCCCACTTTAACGACGTCGTACATTTTTACGTCCGCCATATTTTCCGCCACGATGAGCGGTCCTGAAACCTTTACGATTTTTCCTTGCATTGTTTATTTTCCTCTTTGTTAAAAGCGCAATTTAACTTTAAAAGCGCGGTCTAACGCCGCAAAACACTTTTTACGTTACAAGTCTGCGCCGCAAAAATTTTATATGTCGGTACGATTTACCCCGTAACGGTCATTTCTTTTCGTTACCGAATAAAACGTCCGCCCCGAGCGCCATTTCCGCATACTGTTTCATTTTGGCGTTCGCATATCCGCTTCCGCCGTTTTTCGACGGCAACGGAACTATTGCGGGATAAGGCTGCTCCAACATTCTTTTTATCAGATCGTCGATTTGCTCGGCAAGATCCTCGGTGATGAATATAACCTTATAGGTTTTCGCCAATTTTCTGAGAAGATCTCTTGCCTGTTTTTCGTCGTCGGCATAAAAAGCGTCTATGCCGCCCGCTTTGAACGCAAGAACGCTCTCACCCTTACCGATTATTGCGATTTCACCCGTCATAACCCGTTTCTATTCTCCTTTTTATTTCTTCCGCGGAGCATTTCGCGCGTTTCCCGCCGAGAATTATCCTTACGTTGGTAATTTCCGCGGATTTATAGAGATAGTAAAGCAAAAACGGAGTCGCTCCTTCCGTTTCGTATTTTTTCTTTTTAAGTTCGCCGAGCGCGAACCCTTCGGCTTTCGTCTCGAATCCGATAAGCGGAAGGGAAGCAGATTTTTCTTTTATCGCGACGCCGAGCAATTCGCTTAGCGGCGTGAACGCGAATTTCTTTTCGATTTTTTCGCCGTCCGCCGAGAAAATAAAAAGCACGTCTTCTTTTTTAAGATTTCCGCCGTTTAAAAATAGTTTTTCGACGTCATCTTCCGTTTTCGCGCGGAGAGCCGTGGAAACGTTTTTGCAATCGATTTCGTTTTTCAAATACTTTTTAAGGTCTCCGCCGCATTTTTTCAAAAGCCGTTTGTATCTCGCGTTTAAAAATACCGACGAAATTTCCGCGCCCGTCGCCTTTCCGCTTTCGAAAAGTTTTTTGCCCTCTTCGTAAGCCGAAACAAGCTCTTCGTTCGCGCATTTTCCTTTCTTTTTCGCCTCGCTCAAAAACGACGGAATATCCGCGATAAGCCCCGTGCGAACGGGGGCGTACTCGTAATTTTTGATATACTCAGAGCGCAAATAACTTTCGGCGTTATAAAAATCGATCGTCGAAAGGCAGAATTCCGAATATTCTCCGCTCGGGGAAAATTCGCGGGCGAAATCGTCGAGCGCGAGCGTTTCGGCTGTAAAAAGCCGCTCTTCGTCGCCCTCGGCGGAAACGCCCTTTCCGAAACCTTGTTCTCTGAGCGCGGACACCGCGGTTTTATAATCCGGTTCGTCTATAATCCGCATAAGCGCGGACGGTGTAAGAAGATCTTTTTCGAGCGATTTGATTATTCCGTTCGAAAAAGTCATATCTTTGATCGCCATAATTTATTTCCTTATTATTAAGTCGGGAGTAATCCGAAACGCGATCGCCGCGCCGCCCGACGTTTTTCAGCCGAAATTTTCAGCCGAAAAGTTTTACCGAAACTTCGGACTTTCCGACGGATTTCAGCCGAAAAGTTTTACCGAAACTTCGGACTCGGTCTGCTCTTTAACCGACCTTACGATCGCTCCGAAGGAAAAATCCCTGTCGTAAGCCTTACCTTTTATCATAAAGCCGCCCGAAAAATCTCCGCCGCCCGAAACTTTCAGAGAAAGCTTTTTGCAGATCGGAAATTCCGCAACCGTTTCCGCGTTTATCGCGGAATTAGCCGCAACGACGATTTCGTCGCCCTCTTCGGCGTATTTTCCGATAAGTTTTTCGGCGAACGCTTTAAGTTCTTCGCCGCGGAGCGTTCCGAGCTTGGTTTCGAGACGGGCGTAAACCTCGTTTAAAAGGTCGACCTTGGCGGCGAGGAGAATTTTCTTTTTCTCCATTCTTTCCGCCGCGGCGTTTTTAGCCGAAACGTCGGCTATTTCCTTTGCCGCAAGATCATCCTGCGAAAGGGCGTACGCCTGAACACGGAATTCGGCTTCCTTACGTTTTTTTTCGGCGTATTCTTCCGCTGCTTTCACGGTTTCGTCCGCGTATTTTTCCGCGTCGGAGATTATCGCCGAACAAATATCTCTTTTTTCTTCCATTTTTTTATGTTGTTTTTACACAGCCCGAAGTTGTTTTTAAGCAACGGGGATCATTATTCCGAGAACGAGAGAAAGAATCGCGTAGAACTCTATCATCGCCGGGAAAAGAACGTATTTACCCGAGCCTGCGGGGTTTTTGCCGATCGCGTAAATACACGAAGAAGCGGTGATACCCTGCAAAATCGCCGAAAGCATACCGGTTACTCCGAGACCGAGCATTGCGCCGAAAAGCGTCCAGCCCTGAGCGATCGCGCCGATTTTCATAACGGCGAGAACGAATCCGTAAATACCCTGCGTTGCGGGGAGAAGGGCAAGAACTATAATCTTGGAGAACTTCTTGTTGTCTTCCGAAAGCACGCCCGCCGCAGCCGAACCGGTTTTAAAAAGACCGAATGCAGAGCCTGCGCCGCACAAAATCATGCAAAGCGAAAGACCTAAAATACCGATGAATTTTTCCATTTTAATTTCCTCCGAAATTGTTTTTCGTTTAAAAATATATTCAATAATCGACTTATAGCCCGCTTTTCGCGTTTTGTCAGTCGTTTACTGCGAAATAAAGTAAGTGTATTCTCCGTTTCTGCCGAGCGGCGTGAAAAGTTCGCCTTCGCCCTCGTAGAAACGTCCGAAGAATTCTACGTACTGCAATCTGGAATCGTGAATGAACGCGCCCAAAAGACTCATCGCCAGGTTGAACAGATTGCCCGCGATAATTATTACCACCCCGAAAACAACGCCTATGACGCCCTTCGGGAAAAGAAGATCTATCGCTAAATTGTTGGTGAAAATCGAAGCTATCTGCGCGCCCGAAAGCATAAGTCCGTAAAGACGGGCGTAACTCAATATATCGGAAGCATAGTTTATAAGTCCGTATAACGACGAGAACGGTTTCATGATTTTTCCGAAACCCTTTTCGGTTATGCCCGAAGTCAGAACGCCGAGCGCGATCAACGCTATCGCTACATACGCGCCGTATTTTGTGAGAAAATCGTTGTTCGAAGCCATTCCGAACACCGCCGCGACAAACGCAAGCAGTCCTATCGACCAAACCATACCCGAGAAAAATCCTTCCGCGTACTGTTTTCTCGAAAAACACTGCGCGGCTTTCATTATCAAACTTACCGCAATCTGTATCGTTCCGAGTCCCAGACACCACAAAAGCATCTGCGGAACGGTTATCCCCGCGATGTTTGCGGGAGAATTTATCGCGTCGAGGTAATTGGCGTAAAATTCACAGTAAGCCGATCCCTCGCCCGTTATCGTTCTTATAAGAGGATAGCCGAGCCAGCTATCGAAAAGCGCGCCGAATCCGCAGGCGAAAAAGCCGCCGTAAGCGAATACTTTTGCCATACGATAAATGCTCGTGCCTTTTCTCTGCTTCGCCGCGAACAAAAATCCGCCGACTATCATTAAAAGTCCGTAGCCGAAGTCCGCCATTATAAGCCCCATAAACAGGGAGAAGAAAAAGGACATCACGGCGTTAGGATCGAGCGCGCCGTACGCAGGCACGGAATACATGTTAGTAACCGCCTCGAAATTGGACACGGCGTTGCTGTTTTTCATAAGCGTGGGCGCGAATTCGTTACGCGGAATAACTTCCGACTCAATCTCGCACGCCCTCGCGACGTTTTCCACCGCCGATTTTACTTCTTCCGTCTTTTCCGCGGGTACATAGGCTTCTAAAACAAAAGCGTCCGCCGTGTGATAAAGCGAGCCGTCCGCATTGGCTTTTTCGACCAAATATGCGAGATAATCGACATATAGCTTGACTTCTCGCGATTGATCGGCAAGAGCCGTCGCCTGCTTCGAAACGTTTAAAAACTCGTTTTCGATTTCTTTAAGCTCGTTTTCCGCTTCGGAAATTTTTTCCGCCGCAGTAACGTCTTCTTTGAACGGACACTTTATAAATCCGCACGAAGAAAGCACTTTTTCGACCGCTTCTGCATTGGGCTTATACGCCGCAACCGACACGACCTCGCCGTTTTTGCCGTCACATTCGATAAAAGCTTCCGAAAGCTCGCAATCCTTTATCTCTTTAAGGCATTTTTCGGTTTTGTCCGCGGGGACGATACCTAAATAGACCTTGACCGACGGAGTATCCGAAAATTCGGAAAATTTGTTTTTCAAAAGCGCGTAAGGCTCATAATTTCTGATTTTTTCGTTCACCTTTGCCTGACGGGCTTTAAGCGCGTTCTTTTTATCGGACAGTTCCTCGATTTTGCTTAAAACGCCTTCGATTTCGTCCGTTTTTTCTCCGACGGCGAAAAATTCGGTCGTGGTGACGGGAAATCCGTCCTTTATAACGCCCGCGCCCCGCTCGTCTTTCGGCAAAAGTTCGATTTCGTCCGAAATAAAATCGAGACATTTTTTCGCACGGTCGATTTTCGCTTTCAATTCCGCGTCGTCCGCCGCCGCAAGGGGAACGGCGTACTCCTTTTCCGTCTGGCTTTTTATCTGCGCCGCGCCCGTTTTTTGGAGCGCGTCGTAAATTTTATCCTTATCGGAAAGCAGCGCGACTACGGAAAGGCGCGACATTTCAGCAATCGCCATTTTTTATCCTCCCGAAAAGCTCTTCTGCGAGCTGTTCGACTTTTCCGCTTTTTTCGGCTTTGAAATTCACGGCTTCCGCAAAATACGCCTTTTTCTCGGTTTCGAAATGCGCCGCGGCATTCATTTTCGCGTTCTGCACCTCCGAAAGCCGCTTAACGCGTGCGTCCGAAGCGCCGTTTTCTATGATTTCGGCGGCGTTTTTATCGGCGGCAGCGCGAATAAGCGAAGATTTTTCCTCGCTTTCTTCTTTTATCTTTTTTGCCGTTTCTTCGCTTAAAGAAACCTTTTTGAGAACTTCTTCTATCATTGTTTCCTCCGAGACCTTTAAGGCTTGTCCGCCTCTGAATAAAACCCGATTACAATCCGAATAAAAATATTTATGTCCGATTATAACCCGAATTAAATCCGATTTTTAAAAAAGCCTGCCGACAGTATTCATACTTATTGCATTCATACCAATTGCGACAGACTCCACCTATTTCGTTATATTAACTTGACTCGTTGAATAAATTATATGATAAAGGACGAATTATGTCAACCTTTTTGGTGAACAAAAAAAGGAAATTTGTTAAAATTGCCGCCTTTGATTTACGAATTTCTTTTTCTCTGACTAATAGTTTGCAAAAAGATTTACAAATAAAAATTTTTGTGATATAATAGTATTTAACTATATGCGCCCGCCGTCGGCAAAGCCGACAAATAAACGTAAAAACAAAGGCGGACGACAAAAAGGAGTATTTAATTTTTTTATGGACGCAGACGCAAAACCCCCTCCCGGCAGTCAGAACATAACGATATACGTTATCGTTCTCGTAGCCTTGCTCATCTTATCGGCATTTTTCTCGGCAACGGAAACGGCTTTCACCTCACTCAACCGCGCAAGGCTCAAAGTCCTGGCGGACGACGGCAAGAAATCGGCGAAAAAAGCCCTTCACTACGTAGAAAATTACGACAGATTGCTCTATACGATCCTTATCGGAAACAACATAGTAAACCTCACGCTCGCAACGATTTCGACGTTGCTGTTCTCGGCGATTTACGTTAATTCCGCAAGCCTCGCGGCGACTATGTCGACGATCATTTCGACGATCACCGTTCTTATTTTCGGCGAGATAACGCCCAAAACCTTAGCAAAAGAAGCTCCCGAAAAGGTGGCGATGTTCGTCGCGCCGATAGTTGACGTGTTCACGATAATTCTCTTCCCGCTAAATATGATTTTCACGGGCTGGAAGCTGCTTTTAAGAAAGATTTTCAAGTTTAAATCGGATGACGTGATCACCGAAGAAGAGCTTCTTACTTACATAGAGGAGGCCAAAGAGGACGGCACGCTCGACAACAACGAAACGGAACTTATTTCAAGCGCGATAGAGTTTAACGACGCGGAGGTAGGCGACATTTTGGTTCCGAGAGTGAACGTGATCGCAGTTGAAGAAAACACGCCGATGAAAGAGATCCGCAGGATTTTCTCCGAACACGGATTTTCGAGACTGCCCGTTTACAGAGGTTCTATCGACGTTATCATCGGAATGATCCACGAAAAGGATTTCTACGCCGCATATATGAACAACGCGGCAAACATAAAGGGGATCGTCACTTCCATGGCTCTCGCCACGGAACATATGAAAATTTCCACGCTTTTAAGAAGCATGCAAAAGCAGAAAGTGCATATGGCTACCGTCGTGGACGAATACGGCGGAACGCTCGGAATAGTTACGCTCGAAGATATTTTAGAAGAACTCGTCGGCGAAATCTGGGACGAACACGACGAAGTCGTGGACTACTTCACCAAGCTCGACGACGAACATTATCTTGTCGACGGCAACGCCGAACTTTCGGAATTTTGCGAAATCTTTTCGCAGGAAGAGGACGAAGAAAGCGACTCCAACACGGTGAGCGGCTGGATCATCGAGAGATCGGGAGACATTCCGCCTATCGGTTACACTTTCGACTATAACAATTTAACGATCACAGTAACCAAAAGAACTTTGAAAAAAGTCCTCGAAGTAAAGGTCGAAATTCATCCCGAAGCGGAAGAAGACAACGAAAAAGAATAATTTCTGTTTTCGCTCGCTTTCGCCCGACGGATTTAAGGATTTTATATTCGCGGCAAAAATAATTCGTTTGGCGGGAAACTTATGTTTGACGGATTTTTAAAAAAATACGGCGAGGAAGACCTTGCCAAACACGAAATACGGGCAAAATGCGGAAAGCGGACGGGCGTTATAGGAATTATCGTAAACGTTCTTCTCTGCGCAATGAAAATCGCCACAGGGCTTATCGTCGGAGCGATTTCGATTGTCTCGGACGGTATCAACAACCTGTCCGACGCGGGCAGTTCGATAATTACCCTGTTCGGATTCAAACTTTCCGAAAAGAAACCCGACAGAGAACACCCGTTCGGACACGGCAGAATGGAATATTGCGCGGGACTCGGCGTTTCGGTAATCGTTCTCGTCGTGGCGGCGGAGCTTTTCATTTCTTCCGTCGAAAAAATCACGGCGTGGGAAACGGTCTCTCCCGACTCGAAAACAACGCTCGTAATAACTTCGGTTATTCTCGTTTTTTCAATACTTGCAAAAGCTTATCTCGCGATAATGAACCGCTCCGTCGGGAAAAAAATCGATTCCGTCGCAATGCTCGCAACCGCAACCGACAGTATTTCGGACTGTCTCGCAACGTCCGTGGTTTTGATTTCGTCCGTACTTTCGGCGTTTATCGAAAACGTGCCGTTCGACGGTTTCGCAGGAGCGATAGTTTCGTTATTTATCGCGATTTCGGGCATTAAATCGATAAAAAGCGTTATCGACCTGCTTCTCGGCGAAGCTCCCGACCCCGCGCTTGTGAAAGGCGTTGCGGATTACGTGCTGAATTTCAATAAGGAAAAGGTAATCGGCGTTCACGATCTGATGATTCACGATTACGGTCCCGGAAGAAAAATAATAGTTTTACACGCCGAAGTTCCCGCAGAAGGCGATATGCTCGACCTTCACGACGTTATCGACAATATCGAACGCGGACTCGAAAGCAAATTCAACTGCCTGGCGACCATTCATATGGACCCCGTCGTCACGACGAGTCCGAGGCTTAACGCCATAAAGGAAGAATGCGTTAAAATCGTCAAGGATATAAGCCCCGATTTTTCTCTGCACGATTTCAGAATGAACGAGGGCGAAACGCACGCGAACGTCATTTTCGATCTGGTTATTCCGCCCGAAAACACCGTTCCCGAAAAGCAGATCAAGCAGACGATAAACGAAAAACTACGGGCTTACGACAAAAAACTGAACGCGGTCATAACCATAGAAAACCCGTTTGTGTAACAGATAAAATTTTCCTTGCCTTCTCCCCTTGAAGAAGGTGGCAAATCAAGCGGCTTTCCGCGAAAATTTTACGGAAGAGGACATCCCCCAAAAAAGAATAACAGTCAAAACCCCGCCTATAAGTCGTTTATCGATAGTTTCAGGCTTCCCCATTCAACCGAATTTTTCGAAGAACAAAACCTTTCGGGAGAAGCTGATAATGCCAATCAAATAAATTTGTGCGGGCGATTGATAATCGCGATTTATACATTACGGACAACAACCATATGTAGGGGCGAACACCGCTTTCCCGCCTGCATTGACAATATAAAAAGAACAAGACAAGCTTTAAAAACTACGCCGCAAGGCAACGCGAGGTTTTTATGAAAATATTTATAACTTTATGCCTTCTCTTTATAGTCGGCGGTTCGTGCGGATGGGTTATCGAACTCTTTTTCCGCAGGTTCGCGCATAAAAAATGGGTAAACCCCGGCTTTCTCGTCGGTCCGTGCCTGCCGCTTTACGGAACGGGCGTCGTTTTCCTGTTCATAATCTGTTCGTTCGATTACAGCTTTATCGAAAGCGAAATCTGGCGGGACGTGTTCGTGATCGCGCTCATAACCGTGGTTATGACTTTGATCGAATATATCACGGGTCTTATCTTTATTAAAGGTCTTAAAGTCAAGCTTTGGGATTACTCCAAACGCCCCGGCAACATTCAGGGCATAATTTGTCCGCTTTTCACCTTTTTCTGGGGTGCGATCGGCGCGTTGTACGCGATTTTCGTTCATCCGCTTCTTTTAAAAGCGGTAGATTGGATAAATCTCAACGAAATATATTCGTTCTTTATCGGTATTTATTTCGGTATTTTCATTATCGATATATTCTATTCGTTCAACGTCGTGAACAAAATCCGCTCGTGGGCGAAAGAAAACAACGTCGTCGTCAAACTCGAAGAATTCAGGCTCTCGATTAAGCTCAAAACCGAACAAATCAAGCAGAAATACAGCTTCCTTTTATCGTTTAAAACCAAAAACGCTTTAAAAGACGAGCTTAACGATTACAACAAACAATCGTCTGCCGCCGAAACCGAAAGCAGTAACGACTGAAAATCGTCGTCGGTTTACTTAACTTAAAAACTAAAAATAAGCCGCGGACGACAGAAATTTTTCTGTCGCCCGCGGCTGCTTTTCAGGCAGAAAAAATCAAGACAAAACATATCGAAATGACAAATAAAAAGCTTTCGGCGATATGGCGATATATCGGCAAAAGCTTTTTTATTATTCGATTTTTGCGGCGTTTAGCCACAGGTGATTGCGTTCGAACACCTCTCGGCTACATAAGCGGGGCGATAAAAGTCAAAAACCACTTCACGGGTTTTTCGTGCCATTTAAGCGACAGATCCTCCTGCGTCATAAGGTCGCATTCGCGTTCGATTAAATAACAAAAGTCTTCGTATAAGTCGTTTATCAATTTATTTTTATAGAAAAACGTGGCGCATTCGAAATGGTGAACGAGAGAACGGAAATCAAGATTTATCGTTCCGATAACGGCGGAGTCGCCGTCCGAAAGGAAGCATTTGGAATGAATAAATCCGTTTCGGTAAGCGTACACTTTTACGCCCGCGGACATTAAGGACAAGCACGCGCTTCTCGTCATTATATAAACCATTTTCTTGTCGGGTATTTCGGGGATAAACAAACGCACGTCCACACCCCTTCTCGCGGCGTTTTTCAGCGCAGTGGTGATATTCGTGTCCACGATAAGATAAGGCGTTGCGATATAAAGATACTTATCGCTCCTGTTTATGATATCGAGATAGACGTTTTCGCCGATATGTTCTTCGGTTATCGGCGCGGGAGAGTCGCCGAACGGGAACATATAGCCGTCGCTGTAAACAGCGTGTTCCTTGCAGATATAATCGGCTTCTTCGAGAGTTCTGCCGCCCGCCATATTGAAAAGCTGGATAAACAAACGCACAAGGCTGTCCACCGCCTGCCCCTCGATTTTTACCGAACAGTCCAGCCACCTGCCGTAAGGACGGGTGATATTCGCGTATTCGTCGGCAATATTCGCGCCGCCCATATACCCGACTTTACCGTCTATAACGGCGATTTTTCTATGGTCGCGGTTATTGTGGCTGACGGAAACCACGGGTATGAATTTATGAAACTTACAGGCGTCGAAGCCCTCTTTGCAAAGATCTTTATAAAAATCGGGCGAAACCTTCGGCATGCTTCCCACGTCGTCGTACATAACGAAAACTTCCACGCCTTCGAGTACTTTTCTGCGTAAAATCTCGTCGATTTCGCTCCAAACAACGCCGTCTTCTATTATAAAATATTCCAGAAAAATATACTTTTCGGCTTTTTCAAGCTCTTCCTCCAAAGATTTGAAAAACACCGAACCGCTTTTTAAATATTCCGCCGTGGAATTATCGAAAACGGGAAGCGCGGTTGCGTAGCGAAGGTATTTTACGACCGCCGCACCCTTGCCGCCCTCCTCGGAAAGCTCGGAAAGAACCTCGTCCTGACGATACAGTTCGTCGTGATGCTCGCTATATATCGAGCGGTATTTTTTCATCTGCCGCTTGCTCATTTTCACGTTGCCGAAAGTGAGATAAATCATTATTCCGCCGTACGGCAAAAGTTGAAGCAGAATTACCCACGGCAATTTATAACATGCGGGTTGATCCTTGTTTACGATAAGAACCATCAGAAGTCCCGACAAAATATATACAAAAACGGCATATAACGTCGGCACTTTCTGCCCGAGCCAGAAAAGGACGAACCATATGCCCGTTGCCTGTAAAAATATACTGAGCAGGATTATCGCAAATCGCGATACGTAAATTTTTGTTCTTCGTTTTTTATTTTTCATAAATTATCCGATATTTCTTTTGCGTTTTCTTTGTTTGTCTTTTGTAACATTCTTTATACTTTGCGATGAAATTATACTATTTCAAACAAAAAATGTCAAACGGCGGTTAGTCTCGGGAACGGATTTTCCCCGTCTGCGGCGCCGCGGTAAAATAAAAAAAACGCCCGCCGTTTGCAAAATGTTTTTGCAAACGGCGGGATATAAGTCGATTATCAAGCTTTTTAAGCGTCAATCGCCGAAATTATTACACGGCGAAAACCTGCGCCGAAAACCTGCTCCGAAAAAGTTTACTTAGCCAAAAGAGCGAAAAGTTTGTCGGTAAGCTCCGCGGCGTTTTCCACGGGAAGACCCGCAACAAGGCGCGCCGACTGATAAAGGATTTCCGCATAATCGGTTAAGCCGTCTTTGTCGGCTTCGTAAACGGATTTAAGTTTAGCGTAAAGAGGGTGATCGGCGTTAAGTTCGAGAATTTTGTTCGCTTTAACCGCTCCCGCTTCGGCGTTGGGCATACCCGACAGAACCTTTTCCATTTCGATTGAAACTTCGCCCTCGGAAGAAAGGCATACGGGATGATTTTTAAGCGCGGTGGAAACTCTGACTTTCGAAACTTTATCGCCCAGAGCGTTTTTCAAAGTTTCGAGAAGATCTTTGTCCTCTTCGTTCTTTTTGTCGTCTTCGGGAGACGCACCCACGCTTTCGTCGAGAATGTTCTTGAATTCCTTATCGTCGTATTTACCGAGCATTTTAACGGCAAATTCGTCCACGTCGTCCGCAAAACAAAGGATATCGTAACCTTCGTCTAAAAGCTTTTCGCTTTGCGGAAGAGCTTTCACTGCCTCTTCGGTCTTTGCCGAACCGTAATAAATGTACTTCTGATCCGCGCCGAAAGAGTCGACGTATTCTTTGAGCGTGACGTACTTTCCGAGTTTGACGGACTTGAACATTATAAGATCCTGCAAGACCTCTTTGTTCATTCCCCAACCGCTGTAAAGCCCGTATTTAAGCTGCAAACCGAAGTTTTTAAAGAATTTATCGTATGTTTCGCGGTCGTTTTTCTGCATATCGAGAAGTTCGTTTTTGATTTTCTTTTCGATATTGGACTCGATAAGCTGCAACTGACGGTTATGCTGAATGGTCTCACGCGAGATATTGAGTTGAAGTTCGCTGTCCACAAGACCTTTCACGAAACTGAAATAATCGGGCAGAAGCTCCGCGCATTTGTCGGTTATAAGCACGCCGTCCGTGTAAAGCTTCAAGCCTTTTTCGTAGTTCTTGCTGTAATAATCGTAAGGAACTCTTGCGGGGATATACAATAAAGCTTTGTAGCTCACGGCGCCCTCGACGTTTACGTGAATGTATTTAAGCGGCGCGTCGTAGTCGTAGAAATTATCGCGGTAGAACGCGTCGTAATCCTCTTTTGTAAGTTCGTTTTTATTCTTTTTCCAGATAGGAACCATCGAGTTGAGCGTTTCCTCTTCCTTATAAGATTCGGCGGATTTACCCTCTTTGCGCTCCTCTTCGGTAAGCTCCTTATATTTGGTTACTTCCATTTTTATGGGGTAACGAATATAATCGGAATACTTCTTGACAAGGCTCCTTATCTCGTATTCTTCGAGATATTTGCTGTATTTCTCGTCGTCCGTGTCCTTTTTCAGATGAAGCACGATCTCCGTTCCTCTTTCCGTCCTGTCGCACGGCGCGATATCGTAACCCTCCGTTCCCGAGCTTGTCCAGACGTTCGCCTGTTCTTCTCCGAAAGCCTTGGAATAAACTTCAACCTTGTCCGCGACCATAAACGCCGAATAAAAACCTACGCCGAACTGACCGATTACGTTTACGTCGTCCTTTTCCTTGGCTTCCGCGTTTTCGGCTTTGAAATCGAACGAGCCGCTCTTTGCGATCGTTCCGAGGTTTTCTTCGAGTTCTTTCGCCGTCATACCGATACCGTTATCGGTTATCGTCAAAGTTCCGTTGTCTTTGTCGGCTTTGATTTTAATGTAAAAATCCTCTCTCGTAAGCCCCGAAAGCCCCTCTTTCAAGCCCTTATAATATAATTTGTCGATAGCGTCGCTGCAATTTGACAATAATTCTCTTAAAAAAATCTCCTTGTGCGTGTAAATCGAATTGATCATCAGATCAAGCACTCTTTTCGACTGCGTTTTAAAACTTTTCATATAATGCACCTCCGTAAAGCAAGCAATATAATTTTAGCAAACAACTTAATTAAGTGTTAGCACTCTTTCGGCTGTTCTGCTAACATTATAGTACCGACCGCCGAAAATTGCAAGCGTTTGAGGTGTTTTTTTTGTTAAAATTTTTTGTCGGAATTTTTTCGTTTTCCCGACCCGCCCCGAAAAGAACGTTATCTGCCGACGAAATGCTATCGTCCGACAGAAAGCTATCTGCCGACGGAAAGCTATCTTCCGACGGAAAGTTATCTGCCGACGGAAAAAGATTTTATGCCCGTCGCCGTCGCGTTTACGGTTATGATATACTCGCAGTTTTTTGCCGTGACAATCACCTCGGGATTGCCCGATAAGGCGAAATAGTCTTCCAGCACGGCGGTCACGTCGTGCGTTATGAGTCCGATATTTTCGTTCGTCATGGAAAGTCTGTCGTTTTCGATAACCGTTTTCAGTCTTTTAAGTTCCTGCTTTTTCATAATTTTCTCCCGTCGGATTTGTTGTTTCGTTCGGACGCGATTGCGTTATTTTTGCCCGTCTCACATATTGCGTTTTATTCCGCGGCGGATCGCGCCGAAAAATCCCGAATATTTCGAAATGTAATCGTAAATTCTGCTTTTGCCCGTGGCAACGTTCTGCGCGAGCGTTTTAAACGCCTTGAAAGAGGGCGAATCGGACGGAATAAGCCCGGCGTTGCGCAAAAAGACGTTGTCGTCGTCCGGGATAACGCCTGCAAGCGGACAACGAAGAGTTTTTTCGATTTCTTCGGGCGAAAGCATATCGCCGCTCGCGACGAGATCGCCGCGTATTCTGTTCACGACAAGCCTTATCGATTTAAGCCCGTAACCTCTTAAAAGCGACAGAACTTTATCCGCGTCTCTTAAACTCGAAAGTTGCGGCGTGGTTACGACCAGAGCTTCTTCCGCCGCCTTTACGGCGATAGAAAATCCCTCGTTTATCCCCGCGGGGCAATCTATCACTATGTAATCGAAAAGCGAAGAAAGTCCCTCTATAAGTTCGTTAACGCCCTTTTCGTTTATAATATCGCGTGAAAAAGAATGGACGGACGGAAGAATGAAAACGTTCTTTGCCGAAGGGCATTCCACAAGCGCCTGCTTTGCCCTGCACCTGCCTTCCACGCAATCCGCAATATCGTAAATCACGAGATTTTCCACGCCCGTTACGACATCGAGATTATTTAAGCCGAAATCGGCGTCTATTATGCAAACTCTTTTTCCCGCGCGCGAAAGACGTATGCCGAGATTTGCCGCAACCGACGTTTTCCCGACTCCCCCTTTACCCGAAGTAACGACTATTTTCCTTGCCATACTTTCTCCTTTTCATAAGCCGAGCCGCAAGCAAAACTATAAGCTGTGCGGAATTAAAAACCCAAGCAAACTTTAAAGCCGTTAAATAGTCCGGCTTGCCGCTTTCTCGCCTAATTTTACCATAATTAAAACCTTTTAAAATCATAACCTTAGTCGTATTATGCCTTATTTTATCGAAAATTCATTCCGTTCCGAACAAGAATAAACTAATAAAAAACGGAGCCGTTAAAAACGACTCCGTTCCGGGTTTTAAGTTGTTTCAATCTGTTATTTCAAGATAAATTTCTTCAAGATTCCTTTTGCCGTAAACAATGCGAACGATTATTATTTCACGTTGCGCTTCGTCGGTCAGATAATATATTATGTAATTATCGGCAACAACCCTTCGAATATTTTTATTTTGCAGAAACTCGTTTTCGACAAGCATTCCGGAAAGCGGAAACTTGCGCAAATTGTCTATGCTTTCGAAAACTCTCTTAAAAAAAAGATACCGCAGCAGACGGATTTAACAACTTCTCGCGGATATATCGTATAATTTCATCCAAATTGTTTTCTGCTTTTTCGGTAAATTTATACGAGTATTCAAAGTCCATATTTGTCCGTCAGCCTCTGTTTTACGGTATCGCCGTCAACCACCCGTCCGTTTTCGATATCCGAAAGCCCTTCTTTTATTTGTTTTGCTTCGTAAATTTTTTGCATGGTTTGCTCATAGTAGTCGATATCCATTACCACAAGCCGCCCGTATCCGTTTTTGGTTACAAAAACGGGACCGTTTGCTTCCGCGCATTTTCTTTCGATTTCAACGGTATCCTTTAAATCTCTCATCGGGATTATGACCATACTTTCTCACCTCCGCATTCTTGTGGCTTAATTATATACTATATTATGCCACAAGTCAAGTATTATATCATTTTTGTTATAAAAATCACGGCGGACATCTAAACGATGCCCGCCGCAAAAATATCGGCTTTAATTATCCGAAACTATATTGTAATTTTTATGCTCCGTATTTCGCATAGTTCTTGTCGAACGAGGAAGCGGCAATCTTGAACGGAATGATTTCCGCGGTCAGAGAGATTCCTTTTGCCGAAAGCCTTTCTATTCCGTCTCTGTATTTGGCGACTTCCGCATTCAGTCCCTTCCAATCTATTCCGCTCGCTTTCGGGTCGGAATTGACGTCTTTAAGCTTTTGCGTGATTACGGGAAGCTCTGCTTTTAGCAATTTTTGCAATTCCGACAAAACGTCGTTTTTAAGCGTTTGATATTCGCCGAGGTTCGAAACAGCCGAATCGTCGGTCTTTTTCAAAAGCGCGTCGACGTCGTCGAAGCGAGGCGCAAGCTCGAACGCGTTTGCACCCGAAGCTTTGAGCGATTTAAGGGTTTTAATCTCTTCTTCGATTGCGAGAACCGCATACTTTCTGAAATACGAGCCGTTTGTTTTAAGGTAATAATCTACGATATAGCACTTCGAAGCGTACTCGGGAGCGATTTCGTCGACGAGTTTCACTATCGCCTTTTTCTCGATACCGTCACGGTAAGTTTCGTTAAATCCGTCGTATTTTGCATACAGAGCGAGAAGTTCTGCAACGGATTTTTCGGATGCGACGATGATTTCGTGTTTCGCCTTATCGGAAAGACCGATAACGTATTCCGCATAAGCCTTTACGACCTTTCTCGTTTCGGCTTCGAATTTAGCCGCGTCCATCTTAGCGAGCGAAGCCGTGCAAAGCGTGACGTATTTTTCATAAGCGCCCGCATATGCCGCGAAAAGTTCGCTTATTTGCTGTCCGCTCATTGCTTTAAGCGAAGCTTCGGAATAAACCGTCAGGTTGTTTATGAACGAGATAAGTTCGTCCGTGTAATCCTTTTCCGACTCCGTTCTCTTAGCGAAATACTTTTCCGCCTCCGCGGGATACGCCTGCTCAAAATAAGCTTTCTGTTCTTTCGAGAAAGAATTGTAGGTACCGTTGAGTGTTCTTATAAGACCAAAATCAACTGCTTTGGCGAAACTCTCAACTTCCGTAAATAAATTGTTGCCTTTCTTTACAAGATCCGAGAAATAGCTTTCGTCCGAAACGTTGTATACAAGCACTTTCTGATCGGTCGTAAGCGCGGCGTACGCGTCTTCGGCTTCGAGAACTCTTTCCTTGTACGCTACGTCGAGATAAGGATTTTTCACCGTCTCAACCATATCGATTACGCGCTTTGCGGCAACGATATCGTTATAAAGAGTTTCGCTGTCCCATGCGAAAGTATATTCGTCGAGCAAGCCGTACTGCAAAGAAACAGCGAGAAGTTCGGTCGTCGCATAATCTCTGCCCTCTATAAACACGTCTCCGCTGCCGACCGCAACGTCGTAAGCCGTAACGATCATTTTGGCGGAATTCGTTTCCGCGTTAATTTCCGCGCCGACGGAAGCAAGCGGTTTGCCCACATACGAGCCGAACAGTTTACCGACGGTTTTACCCGCTTTTAAAATAATCATTTCGGGAACCTGTTTCCAGAACGCGTTGACGACGGACATCTTATCTTCTTTAACGTTCCAATAAGCCGCCTTGCCTTCGTCCGTTCTTTCGACGGCGCTCAGCATAAATTCGAGGAACGCGTTGAAATCTATTCCTATATCCGTTCCGCCGTCGCCGACATACTTAACGTCTTCCTTTTCGTCTTTCGAAGAAGCGATTTCGGTTGCAAACGAAGGTTTGCCGTCCTTTAAGGCAACGAACATTACCTTGCTGCCGTCGACGACGATGTTGAGCGAATCGGCTCTGCTTATCTTTTCGACCCAGACGGGGATATCGCCTGAAATGCCGCTCGCCAAAGAGAGAATGTTCTTTAAGGAACTGCCCAAAGTTATGTTGACTTCTGCTTTCAACGCCTCTGCCGAGGGTTTCAGAACGTTATAACTCAATTTCGCCGAAGCGTGAACGTTGAAACCGAACGCGGAAATATCAGCTTCCGCGCCGAATTTGATATTTTCGGGTTCGTAAACGTAATCGTTTATGTCGGGAAGGGGGAATTCCTCTTCCGAAAGGTTAATTTTCGCGCCGCAATCGATGACGTCGGTTTTAAGTCCGAACGAAATCGTCCCGATGCGGTCGGAAGGTATGTATAACTTAACGTTTAAATCGTAATCCGAATCGACGTTATCGCCCGCAAGTCCGAGCTGTCTGAGCGCGGTTTTGATCGCCATGTCGATTTTTAAATCGTTGAGTCTTATCGTGTAATAAGCTCCGTCCTCTTCGATCTGAATGAGCGAAGCGGGATCGAGCGAACCGATTATCGAAGAAATGCCGCCCGTCGTATCGTCGGAGCCGTCCGCACCGCCGCCCATAGCGACGTCGGTGGCGATTTTAACGCTGCCGAGGCTTAAATAAAGCTTTCCGTCGTGATAGATAACCGAGAACACGTCCTCGTAAGTTCCGAGCGAAAGTTTTACGTCGATAAGAGACGCGATATCCGCGTTGTCGTCGTTTAAAATAGTGTCGAGATCGGCTTTCGCGTTGATCTTGACGGGAATTTCCAAGCCGTTATAACGAAGATTGCCCGTGAGCGCGACGCCGTTTTTAATATCGCTCTTTAAAAGCGCGGCTACGATTTTCTCGCTCGCCTTGTCTACGGGTTTTTCCTCGGACGGAGTTATCGCCAAAGGCTTCTCGGCGACGGCTTCGTCGAAAGCCGCCTCGTCGGGAATGGTAACGCTGCCGTTTATGTCGTAAAATTTAACTTCGTTTTTTTCCGTGCAGGGAATTTCGCCGAGTACGGAAACGTTTACCTTATATTTGCTTTCGTAAGAAAATTTTACGGGCGTGTAATCTTCTTTAACGGTGAGATATGCGACCGTGTCGTCGGTAAAGACGGGATATCCGTTGAGTTTACCGAACTCTTTCATTTGTTTATATAATAAGACGTTGCCCTTTTCTTTATCGAGAACTATTTTAAATACGTAATTTCCGTTCGCCGACTCGGTAAGTTCCGCGCTTTTAATCGTTTCATCGTTGAAAACGTGACCGCTCAGAAGCTTTGTCGGCAGAACGCCGTAAACTTCCTTGTACGCAATCGCGGAAGCGTTTACTATTTCTTTGCCGTTCTTTCTATAAGCGACGTTATTGCCTTTTCCGAAAGCTTCGTGCTTTACCGAAACGAACTTGGAATAGGAATTGCTGAACGTGTAATACTTATCGCCGCTTTTGACCATTCCGCAGTCGTTTTTCTGAACGTAATTGAAAAGCCCGCCCGCTATCGTCGAAACCGCCGAACCTTTGTTTTCCGTTCTGTAAGAATTCAGAGAGGAAAGCTTTCCGAGACTTATGTACAAAGCGTCCTTGGGATCACTCTCGCTCGGCGAAGAATTTACTTCGCTCGTGATCACCTTGTCGCTGTCGGATTTGATTTCGGGAATTTTATCCGACCCCTTTTTACATCCCGCAAAAAGGAAGAGCGAAATAACGGTCATAACCGCCAACGCCCAAATCAAAACCTTTTTCTTCATAATATAATCGCTCCTTAATGTTTCCGTATTAAAGTTTATCCCGCGGCGCGGTTAAAGCTTTAGCACCGCGTCCGAGTTTTTCAAAACGAACCCTCGTTTACGCTTTGCATTGTAGTCCGATTCAAAAAAAATATCAAGCGAATAAGCAAAAAATCTCCTCTCTCCTTATTCTACGGGTCTCTATATAGTAGAGAAAGTCATTCTCTCGTTCGGAGAATTACAAATAAAGCTTGACATAAGTCGATTAACGGTGGTATAATTCGGGTATGGATTCCCAGATAGAGAAAAATATTGCAAAAAACATAAAAGAGATGCGTCTCGAAAGCGGAATGAAGCAATCGGAACTCGGCGAGAGGATTTCTTATTCCGACAAGACAATCTCCAAGTGGGAGAACGGTTCGTCCGTTCCCGACATAACCGCGCTTTGCGCCGTCGCCGAGCTTTTCAACGTTAAGGTGGACGACCTCGTTAAGGAAAACGCCGTAGAAATCCTTAAAAAGAAAACCGAGCCGCAAAAGCCTAAAAACGACTCGAACGACATCGCGATGCTCTGCTTGTCCGTTCTTTCGGTGTTTACCGTCGCCGTGATAATTTACGTCGGATTTATGATAATCAAAACCGAAAAATATTGGCAGGTGTTCGTGTGGGCGGTCCCCGTTTCGGCGTTTGTATGCCTTAAATACAACAAGGTTCACGGCAATATTAAATGGGTGAACACCGTTTTGCTGTCGCTTATAGATTGGGGGCTGATAGTTGCGGCGTATCTCCAACTCATCTCGTACAATCTCTGGCCGATATTCTTTATAGGAATACCTTTGCAGGCAATGATAATCATTTCCACGCTCTTCCAAAGCGGCGGAAAGAAAAAATCGTTTATATCTCTCTCGATTTTCAAAGCTCCCGACGAAAGGAACGACAAAAACGATTAAATCCGATTTTTATCGCCGTTAAAGGTATAAAAAAGCTATTTTAGGACAAAAATAACCTTTGTCAAGGAAAAAATGAGTGAAATTTATTTCACCAAAGATATATTTTGCCGTCAAACGCGCAACATATGTTCGGGTTATAATTACGGTGTAATCTGAAAGGGGCGTTACGAAAGCTCCCGACGATATCGGAGCGACGAAATCGAAACGGACGTTACGAAAGCCCCGACGTGGCACCGGCACAATAAAGCCGAAACGCGCGGATCGTCGTCAAAGGTTACAAACGCAAAAAACAAAACAAGCCCACCCCAAGTTTTTTCTTGTTTTTATAAATCATTCTCCATTATAGCCCGAAGCCGCAGATTTTTTCTGCGGCTTCGGGTTATTTCGGGGAAAAT
Source organism: uncultured Clostridia bacterium (assembly GCA_934247225.1). GTDB lineage: Bacteria > Bacillota > Clostridia > Christensenellales > Borkfalkiaceae > UBA10281. The sequence goes on along the minus strand of CAKQJE010000020.1, from coordinate 10,536 downwards.
TACGGCAACAATAAGGTTGAACGTTTGATTTTTTTCGAAAAAACAAGTATAATAAGGGTTGTATCGCTATACTGCGAATGTTTCTTACGGATTTTCGACCGTAAAAATCAAGCCGCGGACGATTAACGAAAAAAATTACCGAAAGGAGGATAAATAAATATGCGGGAGATAATCATCGATTGCCTTTTCGACAGCCTGAAAATGCTGCCTGTGATATTTTTGACATACGTTATCATCGAAATTATCGAACGCAAAGCCGAATTCGCGAAAAACGGCAAGTTTCTTACGGGAAAAGCCGCGCCGGTGTTCGGGTCTCTTTTCGGGGCGTTCCCGCAGTGCGGAATTTCCGTAATGTCGGCAAAACTTTACGAAAAAGGACTTATAGGCATAGGAACGCTTCTCGCCGTGTTTATTTCGACGAGCGACGAAGCTTTTTCGATACTTATTTCCAGCCCGAAAAGAGCGACTCTTATCCCCTTGTTTTTTATAAAAATCATGCTCGCGATAGTTATCGGCGAAATCGCGAACTTCATTTTCAGAAAGAAAACGATCCCCGAGGACGAAGATTTCGAACACGAGGAAATATGCGCGCACTGCCACAATCACGGCACGGAAGAAACCGAGGGCGAGAAAAAATCGCATGTGATTTTAAAGCGTTATCTGCTTATCCCTTTTCTCCACTCTCTTCAAACGTTCGCTTACGTTCTCGGCGTAACGCTTGTTTTCGGAATTTTATTCGCCGAAGGCGGAATTATCGGAGCGGAAAATCTCGCGGCGTTTTTAGAGGGCTCGGAATATTTTGCGCCGTTTATCACCGCGCTTGTGGGGCTTATCCCGAATTGCGCTTCGTCGGCGGTTATAACGAGCGCGTATATAAACGGAGCGATTTCTTTCGGCGCGATGACTGCGGGTCTTATATCCAACGCCGGCGTAGGCCTTGCGATACTTCTGAAAAACACTAAAAAAATCAAGCGAAACCTTATCATAATCGCCTCGCTTTATCTTATCGGCGCGATTACGGGCGTCATTATTACTCTGATTTACTGATTTACGAAATACGATTAAGGGGTTGCCGAAAGCTTTTTCAAAAAGCTTTCGGCAACCCCGTTTTAATTTTAAATAAAATATCTTAATCGAGAACGGCTTTTATTCTTCTTACGCCCGCCGAGGAAGCCTCTTCCTTGACGATATGGAAATGATGAAGCTCGCCCGTGTGAGCCGCGTGCGGTCCTCCGCAGATTTCCTTGCTGTATTTGCCGATCGTGTAAACCTTGACCTTATCGCCGTATTTTGCGGTGAAAACGCCTATCGCTCCCTGGTCCTTGGCTTCTTCAACGGTCATTTCTTCCATCGTTACGGGAACGTCCGCGCGGATAGCCTCGTTCACCCAATCTTCCACGGCTTTAATCTCTTCGGGAAGCATTTTTCTGTCGAAATTAAAGTCGAAACGAAGTCTTTCAACGGTGATGTTCGAGCCTTTCTGATTTATTCCGTCGTCGTCTAAAACGCTCTTTAAAGCGGCGTTCAAAAGGTGCGTGGCGGTGTGAAGACGAGCGGTTATTTCGTTCTGCTCTTCGAGTCCGCCCTTGAACGCGCCCTGCGGCTGCTGTTTACTCTTTTCCTGATGTTCCTTGAACGCTTCGTTGAATCCGTCCGCGTCTACGGTGTAACCCACTTCCCCCGCAAGCTCCTCGGTGAGTTCGAGCGGGAAACCGAACGTGTCGTAAAGGCGGAACGCCTGCTTGCCGTTTATGCCCTTTTCGGGAACGTAAGCGGGATCTTTCTGCGACATAAACGCGTTTTTTCTTTCGATTCCCTCTACGCATTTATTGAATTCTTTAAGTCCCGTCGCCAGAGTCGTTTCGAATTTAGCCGATTCCTTCGCGATTTCGGAAAGAATGTATTCTTCTTTTTCGACAAGCAAAGGATAAGCTTCGTCGTAAATTTTTTCGATATAAATCTTCGAAGCGTCGGTAAGCGCGGTCGTTTCGAGTCCGAGCTTTCTCGCGTAACGGATAGCTCTTCTCAGAAGTCTTCTTAAAATATAACCTGCTCCGACGTTTGACGGAACTATTCCGTTCACGTCGCCGATAAGCATAGTCGCCGTTCTGATATGGTCGGCGATAATTCTCATCGCTTTTCTCGCTTCCTCGTCTTCGTCGTATTTTTTACCCGAAGCTTTTTCGAGATATTCGATAACGGGCATAAACAAGTCGGTTTTGTAACCGTCCGTAACGCCGTTCAAAAACGCGAGAAGCCTGTCTAAGCCGAAGCCCGTGTCTACGTTTTTGTTTGTGAGCGGCTCATAGCCCGTAGCCGTCTTTTTATACTGCATATAAACGTCGTTTCCTATTTCGACGTATCTTCCGCAGCCGCAATCGGGTCCGCAGTTCGGTCCGCACGGCTTGTTGTGGCGGGGATAGAACCACTCGTTATCCGGTCCGCACGGCGTGCCGACCGTCCCTTCGAGTTCCCACCAATTGTCCTTTTTGGGAAGATAAAAAATATGTTCGGGCTTTATGCCGACTTTCTTTAAAAGTTCGGCGGTTTCGTCGTCTCTCGGCGCGGCGTCGTTGCCCTCGAAAACCGTGGAACAAATTTCGTTGCCGTCAAGCCCGAAAATCTTTGTAAGTATGTCGTAAGACCACTGAGTTTTTTCTTTTTTGAAATAATCTCCGAGCGACCAATTGCCCATCATCTCGAAAAACGTGAAGTGAGTGGGATCGCCGACGCTCTCTATATCCACCGTCCTTACGCAACCCTGAACATTGCAAAGTCTCGTTTTGCCAGAGGGGTGTTTGGCTCCGAGAAGATACGGCATAAGCGGCTGCATACCCGCGACGTTAAACATAACGCCCGTCGAACCGTCGCCGATAAGGGAAACCGCCCCGATATTTTCGTGACCTCTTTCCTCGTAAAATTTAAGCCAGGATTTTCTGAGTTCTTTTGAAGTAATCATATAATCTGTTCCTTTAATCTGTTACTTAAAAAATAGTATTACGGTCATATTATATATTTTTAAGCGGAATTTGTAAATCGTTTTTAAACTTTCTTTTCGTTTTTTTGATTTTTTATTAAAAAAGAAAGAGAACACGCACGTTTCGGGAAAAGACGAACGAAAAAACAATAACGACGAAATATTGCAAAAAAGTTTGGTTTAAACGGTTGACAAGAAAATTCTTTTATGCTAAACTTAAAAAGCTTTGAGCGTGAAGCTTAAAACGAACGCGACAAAAGCGGCGCTATAGCCAAGTGGTAAGGCAAAGGTCTGCAAAACCTTTATGCCCCGGTTCAAATCCGGGTGGCGCCTCCAAATGTGATGGTCTATAAGTCTTTTCTTATAGACCATCATTTTTGCATTTTGTGATTTCTAAAGAACGTGTTATACCATATTAGTAATAAATAAACAAATCGATTTTGAGAAGGCATTACATAAAGAAGAGATTTTGTAATGCATGCGGAGAAAATTTGATGGGGTAAAGGGCTTTTTTCATAAAATCAAAACAGGATTTGCTCGTCTAAGTGGAAAATCTATTCCATACATATCATCGGCTAAAAGATACGGATATATCGGAGAAGAGTCTTTTATAGGCAAATTGAAAACGGAGTTGCCCTTTTCTCGAATAAAGAGAAATATTATAATTAATACATCGTACGGAAATGCAGAGATTGATTGTTTGGTATTGTATCGGGATAAGTTGTTTGCAATAGAAGTAAAACGGTGGAAAGGACATTTGACGGAAACGGATAATGGTTTTATACAAGAGAAAACCGATCGGTGGACGGGTGAAATTCATAGCAAATATCAAAAGTCCCCGTTCAAACAATTGGATCGCGCCATTTTCCTGTTGAGAAAAGAAATATCGGGTAATGTATGGATAAATTCCGTTATTTATTTTGAAGATAACGAATTTGAAGGAATTTCTACTGCTATTGAGAATACATGGTTTAATAACATCAATGACTTGGTAGACTACATAAAGAACGATGGTGAAATCACTTATGGAAATAACGAAACGAAGGAATTTTTCGACAAATGTGTTTCATCGGATTATTTATATGCGAGAAGTTGGGATAAATCCTTACATTGTATTATAACACCCGAATCATTGAATATCCAAACCGAGCAAGGACTTGTTACTCGAAAAAACATATCGCAGATAAATATCATTCATCATTTTTCCTATGATGAGCTGGATATTACAATGAACGATGGTACTCATAGGTGTGCCGTCATTGAAAACGGCAAAATAACAGTAAACGATAATGGGGATTTTGCCAATTATTCATTGTGCAAGCTGGACTATATTGAAATCGGTAGATAGAACAATGTTGAATAAGTGTAGACATCTGTACTTGTTGGCGGTTGTAAAAAGTTACTTATCGTCCGACACACTCCCGAAAATCGGCTCAAAAACGAGATTTTGTCGTACACACACAACGAAACGACCTGTAAGTTTTTCTTACATGTCGTTTTTTTATCCGATTGTTTTTTTGAATTAAACATTGAAAAAAACAAAGAAACGTGCTACAATAAAGAAAATCCAAAATAACAGATTAAGGTGTCAATATGTTTTATATAAGCAAATACGATTCTCCTATAGGCGGAATAACTCTCGCAAGCAACGAAACCGAACTCACGGGCGTGTGGTTCGACAAACAGAAATTTTACGCCGATAATCTGCCGAAAGTCTGCGAAGAAAAAGAACTTCCCGTCTTTACGCAAACGAAAAAATGGCTCGATATCTATTTTTCGGGCAAAAACCCCGATTTCACGCCGCATATGCCAGACAAGAATAATACGAACCTTGCCAAAACGCCGATATTTTCGCGCTTTCTGCCGAATTCGCCTTCGCCCGTACGGCAAGTACGAACAAAGTCGCCTTCGACACAAATCATCAAAAATAGCGGCGTTTTGGTTGATAGCCGAGAAAAATCCCTGATAAACTCGATTTTTAGGCGTGCCTTACGCTTAATTCATCGTTCTTTCCGCGGCTTGTATTTGTATACTAACCCACGGAAACGCCTTGCCTTAATCGCAAGGCACGCCTAAAAATTTGCAGTATCGATAATTTAATATATCTTTTGTCGAACGCGAGGCTGCCGCATATGACGAACAGGCGGTACTTATAAACAAACAAAAGAAAATGCAACAGGAAGGAATGAGTCTTCACGGCGGCTGTCCCGGGATGCGGATGAAAACAATCCGCCACACGGAAAACCCGGGCGAAGGAACTACTCCCGCCCAAACGCAAAGCCGTCTTTCTCAATGGCCTGTACAGATCAAACTCGTTCCCGTGAACGCGCCTTACTTTAACGGCGCCAAATTGCTTATTGCCGCCGATTGCACGGCATACGCCTACGCCGCGTTTCACGAACGCTTCATAAAGGGGCATATTACGCTTGTCGGCTGCCCTAAATTAGACGGCGTGGATTATTCGGAAAAACTTACCGAAATTATCCGCAATAACGATATTAAAAGCGTGACCGTCGTGCGCATGGAAGTTCCTTGTTGCGGCGGTTTGGAACACGCGGCGAAAACCGCATTGCAACAAAGCGGAAAGTTTATTCCGTGGCAGGTCGTAACCGTTTCCACAGACGGAAATATCCTCGATTAACACCGCGGATCCGTCATTCCTTCTCGAAAAAAACCGAAAAATGATCCCCAAAAAAATTTAGCGCACATGCCAGGAAAGATTAAAAAGCACTTGGAATGCAAGTGCTTTTTTCTGTGTCAAAGAAGAAATTTTGTAGAAAACTCGCTCAATCGCGGCATTTTTACAAGTTCAGATACAATCTATCAGTTCGGAAACGATATTGTTTCCGAAAAATACTCCGTCGCGCGTAAGAGTGATTTTGTCGCCGTCCGCTTTGAGATATCCCTCGTCGGCAAAAGCGGCAAGCTTTTTGCCGAAAACCGAAAGGAGATCGACGCCGAGCTTTTTCGAATACTCGTCGAGACTTACGCTGCCCTTCTGCATTGCGTATATAAGCGAGTCCAGCACGCGGTATTCGGGGCGAAGAACCCTGCCTCGCGAACAAATGCGTATATCGTCCGAAATATCGGGTACGCTATGCGAATTGTGATAGAAATAATTTTCTATATTACCGCCCGCGCCGTGACCGAGCGCGATACAGCTTCCGCCGCCGTGACGGATCTCCATATAGTCGTAACGGTCGCGCCCGTCCTTTACAAGCTTTGTCAGTTCCGGCATTTTGTAACCACGCGGTTCGAGCTTATCGAAAATCATATCGAAAAGCTCTTTTTCACGCCGCATATCAAGCATTTCGGCTTTTTGTTTTTCGTCAAGCCGACGATACAGCGGCGTTTTTTCGTGAAGTACCAGCGAATAAAGGGATATGCCGGCTACGTCGAGCCGCGAAATCGTTTCGAGATCGTTTAAAAGCTGCTTATCGGTTTGCGCGGGATAATTATAGATAAGGTCCACGCTCGTATTCCGTATTCCCGCATTTATCGCCGCCGCCACGCGCGAGGCGGCAAACTCTCCGCTTCCGCGCCTGCCGAGCAGCTTTCTCGCGTCGTCGTCGAAAGTCTGTATTCCGACGGACAATCTGTTCACGCCGCCGCTTATAAGAACTTCGATCATTTCGTCCGAAAGCCCCGTCGCCGAGGTTTCCACGCTGATCTCCGCGCCGCGCGCGATCGAAAAGCTGTCGTTAAGCTCCGTAAGCGCCGCTTTCATCTGCGCGGGAGAAAGCGATGTCGGCGTGCCGCCGAAAAGCGGGCGGTAAAACTGTAAAACCCGCTTAATTAACATTAAAATGTCTAGCTATAAGTCGATTAACGAGTGATTTTACCTAAAAAGCCCGACCGAAAGGAAAATCCTTTCGGTCGGGCTTTTTAATTTTCAACGGCTAAAAAATTTCAGAATTTTACTTCAAGCGGATTAGCCGCGTGAGCTTCTTCGATTACATTTATCGTCATTGCGGAATGGAAAAGAGGAACGGCAAGTTCCCTGCCTTCCGTTATAGCGTAGTAAAGATTTTCGTAAATCCCCGCAGTTCCCACGTCAAACGCAGTACCGTCGTAATCGCCGCTTTCTTCGTGAACTTTAAGTTTTTCCACGCAGTAAAGCGGATTTCCGTTCTCGTCTTCGAGGAAGTGTTCCCGAACGGGCTGTTCTGCGTTTTCTCCGTCGACTATGTATTTAAGTTCATAGTGCTTGGGGGTGCTTTTCAGCGTTCCTTTCGAGCCTTGAATTTTAATATTGTAATCGCTGAACCCGTCGATTGAATTCATTTCTATATCGACAAGCGGTTTATTCGGCGCGGTTAAAAGAATTTTAACGTAATCTTCCGCGTCTCCGCTTGTAAGACAAGTGTCGAGTTTTGAATAAACTACTTTCGAATTTTTATCGAAACCGAGGAAACCGAGACCCATGGCTATCGGGTGCGGACCTGTGTTGTAAGCGCTTCCGCCCATACATTTCTGCAAAGTCTGCCAATCCCACCTTCTCGCGAGCGCGTTATAGCGGATACTCACCTGTTTCACGTCGCCAAGCGTACCGTCGGACGCAAGTTTTAAGGCGTGGAGATAGAACGGCGCGAGCTGAGTATTCTGAAACACCGCAAGAACTACGCCGTTTTTCTTAGCCGTATTTATAAGCGTTTCGCATTCGTACATATTCCTTGCGAATGGTTTTTCGACCAAAACGTTTTTGCCATGCTCCAAAAGGTCTTTCGTTATCTCGAAATGCATATACGAAAACGAGGCGTTCACGACGAGATCCACGTCTTTTTTATCGAACAATTCCTTATAATCGGAAAAAGTTTCGCAGCCGGGATAAAGATCCTTCGCCTGATTGCGACGGCGCTCGTCGAAGTCTACGACGTAGTTCACGTTGTAGTAAACGTTTCTTTCGGAGCGACAATACACTCCGTGTATATCTCTTCCGCTTCTGCCCTGACCTATTATCGCAAGATTCAGTTTTTTCATATCATTGCCTCCTGACATTAACTATATTAAATCAAAGTTTTTAAAACTTAGTCTTTTTTTGCTTGCAAATATCCGTTTTTTATTGTACAATCAAACATATACGGACAATTTTATCTGTTTACGAAGGAGTTTCGGAAAAATGGATATCGAAACCGATTACCTTAAATACAATCATTATCGCTACAAAAACCCTACGTCTATCCCCGAGAATTTTCAGAAGCACTCGCATAATACTTACGAAATAATCTTTTTTGAAAAGGGCGACGCGATATACGTGATCGAGGACAAGCGTTATCAGCTTAACCGCGGCGACCTCGTGCTTATCCGCCCCATCAAATACCATTATATCGAACTTAAAGGCACTTCCGAATATTCGAGGTTCAACTTAGCGTTCAACAAATATTTCCTCGACGAGAAGCTTTTGAAAAGCATTCCCGAGTCGCTCGAAATCTTAAACTGCCCGAAAGGCAGCCTTATCGCGGATCTGTTCGCGCGGATGGAATATTACGAGAACAATTACGACGAAAAATCCTTTATCGTTTTGCTCCGCTGTCTGCTCACCGAGCTTTTTTACAACGTGCGCAATGCCAAAAACTATTTAAGCGGCGAAACCGCGGGGCTTTCCCCGTTCATAACCGAAGCGATCGAATATATCAACGCCAACCTGTTTACTATCGGAAGCATAAAAGAAATCAGCGACAAACTGTACGTAAGCGAACAATATTTATTCAGGCAATTTCAGACTCAGCTCAAAATCACCCCGAAAAAATATATAAATTCCAAAAGACTTCTTTACGCTCAGGATATGATCCGCCGCGGAATGAAACCCACCGAAGTATTTCTTAAATGCGGTTTCGATTCCTACCCTGGTTTTTACAAACAGTATATGAAAACGTTCGGATACTCCCCGTCGAACGAGAAAAACGTCACCGTAAGATAATTTTTATCTCGGATTTTTCTCTGCCTGCCTTACGCTTTTTCTCCGCCGACGAAAGTCGTTTCTATGTTGATATTTTCGTCAAAAACGACTATATCGGCCTTATAACCTTTTTCAAGTTTACCCGCGTTTATCTTCGCAATTTTCGCGGGCGTTTCCGTAATCATTTTTACCGCGGTTACCATATCATAGCCGCACTCTTTCGTCATTACTCTCACAAGGCGGTCGGCGGTGGCGATGCTGCCCGCGAATGCCGAGCGGTCTTTGAGCTTGCAAACTCCGTCCTCCACGATAAATTCGGTACCGCTCATCACGCCTTCTTTTATATTCGTTCCCGCTATCGCTAAGCTGTCCGTGCAAAGAAGGGTTTTATCCGCGCCCTTGATTTTCACTATCATTTTTATAAGCTCGGGCGGAAGGTGTTTGCCGTCGGCTATTATTTCGGCGCAAAGTTCGTCGCGCAAAAACGCACTTTCGATTACGCCGAGCGAGCGGAAACCGTGATCGCGCGTAACGGTGGACGTACACGAATACAAATGCGTTACGAGGTTGCAACCGTTATCTATCGCGGTTTTCATATCCTCGTATTTCGCGTCGGTATGCCCTGCGGAAGCTATTATGCCGTGTTCCGTTAAACACTTGCAGAACTCGCCGTTCTCGTCGTTCTCGGGAGCGTAAGTCCAACGCGCTATTGAGTCGCCGAATTCCTCGATAATCGACTTATAGTCGGCTTTTTGCGGTTTCGTTATGAATTTCGGACACTGCGCGCCGCACTGTTTTGCGGAAAGATACGGTCCTTCCATATGTGCGCCTATTATGTTGTTTTTCGCTTTGTTTCCGCGTTTTGCGGAAGCTATTTTCGCTACGGCTTCCCGCATTGTTTCGAACGCGCCTGCCGTTACCGTCGGCATAATGCTCGTCGTTCCGTGTTTTAAGTGGAAGTTACACGCATTTACTACGTCATTTTCGGTGCAATTTATAAACGGATAACCGCCCGCGCCGTGAGTATGCAAATCGATAAACCCCGCGGAAACGTATTTCCCCGTGAAATCATATCGCCCGCTGGGCGCGATATCGGTTCTTTGTTTTTCGGAAAACCCGTCTATAAGTCGATTATCGACGTATAAATAACCCGATCGCAAACCTTCGGGAGTTATTATTTTATCGCTTTTTATCTCTATCATAAAAGTGCCGCACTCTTGTCGTCGAGGTATAACTTCGCGTTGTTTCTCGTTCTTAAAATGCTAGCGGGGCAATGCTCGTCTATACTTCCGTTTATAGTTTCATAAACAGCCTTTGCCTTGGTTGCCGCGGGAACTATGCAGAAAAGCCACGGAGCGGCAACGAGCGTAGGAACGGTCAAAGTCATCGCGTGCGTAGGCACTTCGTCGATCGTCTTAAAACAACCGTCGTTGACCTGCTGATTGCGGCAAATCCCGTCGAGCTTAACGGGTTTAACAACCTTTTTATCGTTGAAATCGGCAACGTCGGGATCGTTAAATGCTATATGTCCGTTTTCGCCTATACCCATTACTACAATGTCGGTCGGGTTTGCTTTTAACAGTTTTCCGTATCTTTCGGCTTCCTTTTCGGGGTCGGTCGCCGTTATGTCTATATAATTCACGCTTTTGAACGGAACAAG
>CAKQJE010000019.1 GCA_934247225.1 uncultured Clostridia bacterium | reverse complement strand
TTTCGTGGCATAAGGTAAGCCCCGTATCGTCGGACAAATCGACGAGTTTTTCAAGTCCTGCGTAAATTTTGCTTTTATCGAACGGCGCGTTTTTGGAATAAAACGAGAAAATTCTTACGTTTTTCGCGCCTAAAACCTTCGCCGTTTCGTAAACTCTTTTTGCCGTTTCGAGGTGTTCGCCGAGGTCTCCGTCGATATCGATTTTTCCGAGCGGCGAACCTATCGACGATACCTTTATCCCGTAATCGTCGAGTATTTTTTTTGCTTCTTTAACTTCGCTCGAAGTCAAAACCGAAACGTTTTTGCCGTTCACGCCGCGAAGTTCGATATTTCCGATGCCGAAGCCGTTCAAAGCCTCACATTGTTCTTTCAAACTGTCGGCATATTCGTCCGCAAAAGCGGATAAAATCAGTTTATTCATTATATTTCGAATTTTTCGACGCGTATTTCTTCTCCCGCGTCAAGAGATTTTTTTATAGCGTTCAGAACAAAAACGGGGGCGATGAAGTCTTCGTAAGAACGGCGTTGTTCTTTCCCGTTCAACAACCCGTAAAATTCGGAAAATTCTATTTTGAAGCACGGATTGTTTTCGGTTATCGACAATTCCTCGCCGTGAACGCCGTTTTCGGCAACCCTCATCGCGTAGTACAAATTATTTTTGTCGACATACAGCCCCGTAACGTCGTAATCCTTATATCTGAAAACAACGGTAATCGCCCCGCCGTTTTCATAGGCTTTCACGCTTTCGGGATAAAAGCCGAAAATCGTCGACAAAATGCCGACGAGATGTTCCGAATAAAAGAAGAAATCGCCGTAATTATTTTTCAAATTGACGGGGCAACGTACAAACCCCGAAAGGGTTTTGCCGTTAAAGTTCTCTTCGCGCTCCCTTTTAAGCTTCTGTACAAACTCGTCGTGAACGCACGTCGAACCGCCGGTGAGCTTAACGCCCGCCGCCTTGCATTCGCGGACAAGCCTTAACGCGTCGACTTCGGAGACCGAAATCGGCTTATCTATAAACATAGGCACGCCCGTTTTTATGTACGGCGCGGCGTATTTGTAATGATTGTCGCCGTGACGGGCGGTAACGACGACTCCGTCAACCTTTCCCACGGCTTCGTCGAAAGAGTTCATAATCTTCACGCCGTACTTTTCGGCAAGCTTTTTAGCCGCAGCTTCCTCATCGCTGTAAACGCCCGAAACCTCTAAATCGGCAAATTTCGGATCGTTTTTTATAAAGCCGAGAAAGGTATCGGCGTGTGAATTTTCGCAACCTAAAATAACAATTTTTTTCATATTCTTTTTCTCCGCCGATCAGGCGGAAAACCTTCTTTAAATGTTTATTTTTTCGCCGTCGGACTCATACATTTTAAGTATAAGCTTCACGGTTTTCGCGCCCTCGTAAAAATCTATCGGGAATTTTCTGCCCGTTTCGAGACAGTCATAAAATTCGGTTATGAGCTTGCCGTGCCCCGCGCCCCATTCGTCCTTGCCGAAAACAGGCGTGCCGTCGGACTTAGTTACGAACTTCCCGTTCAGAATAATATTATCCCCGAAAAGTTCCGCCGAATCGTGTTTTGACTGAACCATAAAGACGATCGGGAAACTGCTCGAAGCCGAATTTGTGGCGTTTATCACGAATTTCCCGCCGCCGGGAAGCGTAAACATTCCGTAAGCGGTGTCTTCGACGTCGATTACGTTTTTGAGTGAGTTGTTCGAACAGTGCGCGACAACTGCTTCGGGCATTCCGCAAAACCATTGCAGAAGATCGAGCGTGTGTATTGCCTGATTTATCATAACCCCGCCGCCCTCGAACTGCTTTTTGCCGCGCCAGGAGCCGGAAGAATAATAATCCTTATCCCTTTTCCAGACGAGGTTTGCCGTCGCGGCGATAATCGGCTTATCCTTGAAAAATTCTTTAAGATACAAAACCGAAGCGTTGTAACGGTTCTGAAAACACACGCCGAGCTTTGCCGAAGAGTTTTTGACGGCTTGTTCTATCTCGTCAAGCTGCTCAAAATTTATAGCAAGCGGCTTTTCGCTCAGCACGTTGATACCAAGATTTAACGCCTTGCATATTATGTCCGCATGAAGATAATGCGGCGCGCAAACGTGTACGGAATCGATTTCGCCGCTTGAAAGCATTTCGTTATAATCGGAATATTCTTTCGCGCCGAGATTAAATTCCGCGTTTATTTTTCCGCATTTTTCTTTGTCTATATCGCAAATAGCGGTTATTTTTTGTCCGCAAGCAAGAATCGCCCTTATGTGAAGCGGAGCGATCGCTCCGAGCCCTACTATACCAACCCTCATAATCTTTCGTCTTTTTTTTATCGTCCGCACAAACCGCCGACGAAATTCTAAACAATTACTTTAAAGCTCCTCGCCGTTCGTTTCGATGACCTTTTTGTACCAATACGCACTCTTTTTAGGGATACGCTCTAAGGTTTCGTAATCCACGTAAACAAGCCCGAAACGCTTGGAATACCCCAGCGCCCACTCGAAATTGTCGGTAAACGACCAATAAAAATAACCTGTTACGGGATACTTTTCGGACATCTTTTTTATTTCGAGAATATGCCGCTTCATATAGTCGATACGCATATCGTCGGGGATATCGCCGTTTAAGGTTTTCCATTCCGACAGCGCGATACCGTTCTCCGAAAGAATAATCGGCATTTTGTATCTGTCGTAATAATATTTTATCAGATAACTTACCGCTTCGGGGGTAACCGTCCAGCCCATAGCCGTCAGGTCGTCCGTCGGGCAAGCGGGTTTTCTTTTTGCCTCGCCCGCGGAAAAATCGACATAAAAACCCCTGTAAAAGTTGGCGCAGAAGAAATCGAGATCGCTTTTGATTATCTTCATATCTTCCGCCGACGGGTTATAATCGTATTTTCTGAACCATTCCTTATATTCGTCCGTAAATTCGCCTTTTATAACCGCGTCGGTAAAATAGCAGCCGTCCCAAAAATCTCCCGTGGGAGAAAAATTGAGCTTTTCGGCAAGATCTTTATCTTCTTCGCGCATAGGCATCATCGGCGTGAAGCACGGGGCTATTCCGATATTAAGCTTATGCTTAGCGACCTTTCTCATCGCCTTTTCGGCTTTACCCATACACAAAAGCAAGTTATGTGCAACCGTAAACGTCTCTTTTCTCGAAAGTTTTAAAAACGGCGCCTGCGTACCCATAAAATGCCCTTCTTCCACAATACACTGCGGCTCGTTCATAATAATGTAGTTGTTTACTTTATCACCGAAAATCTCAACGACCTTCGCTGCATATTCCGCAAACCAATCGCTGATTTTATCGTTTAAAAACCCGCCCTGCTTGTAAAGTTCGCGCGGCAGATCCCAATGATAAAGCGTAACCCAGGGCGTGATATGTGCCTCTATAAGTCGATTAACAAGGTTTTTATAGAACTCAACGCCGAGTAAATTGACCTCACCCGTGCCGCTCGGAAATATCCTCGACCAGCTTACCGAAAAGCGATAATTCTTTATCCCGAGTTCCTTTAAAAGTTCGACGTCCTCTTTGTATTTATGATAATGGTCGCAGGCAACGCTTCCGTCCATATCGCCGACAACCTTGCCTTTCGTGAACTTACTGTCCCAGATACTTTCGCCTCTGCCGTCCTCGTTTTCCGCGCCTTCGACCTGATAAGCCGAACAGGAAACGCCCCATAAAAAATCTTTATCCAAAGCCATATTATTCTCCGTATTACAAAAAATCGATATCGTTTATAAATTTACAAAGATTTTCGGCATACGTCTCCGCGCCGAAAGCGTTCGGATGCAGATTGTCGTAAAACATTTTTTTATCGTGCGAAATAAGCTCGTCGCCGCTTAAAACGATCGTGCCGTATTTTTCGCACTCTTTTTCGATAAGCAGACGGGTTTTTATAAGTTCGTCCGCATCCGCCCATTCATCGCCCCGCCAGAGGGGCGTTATGCTTAAAGTTTTCACATTGCCGTAAACTTCGTTTAATTTCGCGTAAAACTCAGTTATGTAGCCCTCTTTGTCCTTCCAGTTATGCAGATTGGTTCCCGTTGAAACGATTATCCTGTCGGGCGGGAAATTTTCAAGCGGCATAAGACATTCCGCGTCGTGATAATAGCCGCCTATACCCTGATTCAGGACCTCGAATCCGAGTTTTCTTTGACAGATATTCACAAAGGTGTCGCTCGTCTGAAAGGTGCCGTAGCCTTGCGTTATGGAGTCGCCCATCCACAAAACCTTAGGCTTATGCCCGACGGGCGAAATTTTTTCGCTCACACGAAAGTTTTTCACGGCGAAATCGGCGTCTATCGGAAAATAAACGACAACCTCGTTTTCGGTGTTCCCGTCGGTATTTTCAACGGCGAAAACAAGCTCGCCTTTTTCGTCCAGTTCGGATATCTTGTATGAATATACTCTTTTGCCGTTTATCAGAACGTCCAACGTGTCTTTTGAGGAAACGTCCGCGATAAAATAATCGAATCCGAAACGGCAGTTTTTAGTTTTGAATTCCAGCGTTACCGAACTTGAAAAAAAAGCCCTGCGATAGAAAAAATCGTTGAATTTCAGATGCTCGGTCTGCCTCTTTGAAAAGCGGCTGAATCCGGCGTATCCGTTCCGGTCGGTAAACTTGTATGCGCCGTGAATAAACGGCTTAAAATCAATCTCCGTCATATCGTTTAAAAGAAAAACCCGACTCTTCGGAATTATTTCTCCGTTTTTGCCTCCCAGCGTTTTTTCAGCATAAACGCGGCTGCTTTTGGCTCGCGCTCCTTGGTAAATACGCCCTTTCTGTTGCCTCTTGCGCGCAAAGTTCCCTCTTTTGTTTTAAAATCGGCGAAATTCCACACGTGTTCGCCGACGACGTAAGGCATATTATCAAAAACTCTGCAACATTCGGCGATATAATCTCTCTGATATTCTTCCGAAAAAGCATTGGAATACAGCGAATGCACTCCCTCTATCGTGTCCGCGCCGAACTCCGCGACGATTATCGGCTTACGGAATTTCTCGTAATACTTTTCGAAATCGGCTTTGAAAAGAGGCTCAACGGCAGAAAGATTTCCTATTTCGTCATACCAGCCGTAATATCTGTTAAGCGAAATGAAATCAAATAAATCGGCGCACTTGTTATCCTCGTTGAATTTTGTTTCTTCGGGCGCGGTTATCGGCAGATCGGAGAGCGTACGCGTGTGCGCGACAACTTCTTTGAAATAATCTCTCGCTTTGTCCTCGTGAGTCGCCGCTTCGTTGGCAACGCTTATCATAACCACGCACGGGTGATTTTTATCCCTTTCCCATAAAAGCGAAAGAATATCTTTATGTAAAGCAAGCGTTTTTTCGTCCGCGCCGCCCTCTCCGAAGGTGTGCGCGCCCCAATGATTCACGCCGACCGCGGGAACTTCGTCGATAACGAGAATTCCGTAGCTGTCCGCTAAATCGTAAATTTCTTCCGCGTAAGGATAATGGCTCGTCCTTATGGAATTTGCGTTTATCCACTTCAAAAGCTCGAAATCTCTGACGTTCACGGCGGAAACGTTGCCTTTGCCCGAAACAAAGAAGTCCTCGTGCTTGCCGAAGCCTTTGAGATATACGGGCTTATCGTTTAAATACAAACCTTTTTCGTCGTAAGAAACCTTGCGGATTCCGAAATTCTGCTTGTAGCAATCGTTTTCCGTTTCGACGAGCAAAGTGTATAAATGCGGATTTCCGCACGACCACAAAACGGGATTATCGATAGTTATATCGCTGCTTTCAGACGTACAAACAACCGTTTCGCCGTCTAAAACCGTGTATTTTACGACTTTCCCTTTCGTTTCGGTTTTCACGTGTATCTTTTTGTAATCCCCGCCGACGACGGTTTTAATTATAACGTCCTCTATTCCGTTTTTCGGCACGGAATAAACGATAACGTCGCGGTGAATGCCCGTGAAATTATAGAAATCGTGGTTTATAACCTGTTTATACTCGGGAAAATCGGCTTTTTCGCCGTCTATCCAGAAAGTACCTATCGCCGTAGTTTCGCGAAGCTTGTTTCCGGGTTTAAGCATTCCCATAGGTAACGTGTGATTATCGAGACGATTGTCGACGATAACCGAAAGTCTGTTTTCGTCCTTTATATTTTCAAGCGGCAAATCAACCGGCAAATGTCCGTTTATTCCCGCGCCAATTTTCTCGCCGTTTAAATAAACCTCGCATTTGTGACTTGCCGAGCCTATTCTTAATCTGTAAATTTTATTTTTGTCCTGCGGGAAAGAAAATTCCGTTTCGAACAAAACCTTGCCTACGTAATCCGCAATGCGTTTATCGGTTACGATATCGTTTATACTTGCGGGAACCGCCATAGGGTGAGTGCCGACGGCTTTTTTAACGGGGATATAATCGTCGTTTACGAGCTTATAGCCCCATATTCCGTTCAAACAAGTCGTGCTTCTGAATTTGTTGGATTGTGGATATAACATATTTCTCTTTTTCTGTATTTTGCGGGCGATGCCCCTGATCGGCACCCGATCGGAAACATCGCCCGCTTTCGTCCGTTACTTATTTAACGTCGCTTTTACTACGACGAATTATTTTGTTTTCCAGCTTACGGTGTTTTCGCCGACCGTCCAGTAAGTTTCGTCCCAACCTTCTGCGGGGAAAGTTACTCCGTTATCGGTGTTGTCCGTGTATCCTACATATACGCCGCCATAGTTGGAGATCTGCGCCTTATCGTAATTATCGGGGATTCCGAGAACAACGGTGTTTACTGCGGTTACGCTCTTTGTTGATGCGCCGAAAATCATTTTATTAGTCATTCCGCCTTTGACAAATTCCTTTATCTGTGCGCTTGCGGGCGTGAAGTCGGCAAGTACGTTTTTAAGCTTGATATCGTTTGCTTTACTCTGCCATCCGAAAATAGTAAGTCCGCCGTTTTGCCAATTTTTATTCGAACTGCCGTAAGCCGCAGGGAATGCCGTCACTTCGACGAATACGTTTTCGATAGTACCCGACACCTCATAGACGATAGCGGTATGGCCGCCGAGTTGTACATCCTTGAAGGCGATATTCTTTATAACGCCCGTCTCGCCGAGATTCTGAATAAATCCGCCTGCCGTCCAGGACCATATGTGCAAGCCGCTTATCGCGTAACCGTTTCCGTCAAGCGTTCCGATAAACGGATAATCGACGGCTATTCTGTAATCGTCGTTACCTGAATAAAAACCCCATTTAAGCGTTACGTTTTCGCCGAGACGGTAATATCCGCCGCCCTGAAGAGCCGTAACGAGAGTTTTTATCGCTCTGACGTTTGCGTCCCCGTCCATAATCGTTTTGGTTATGAAATTAACGGGTACGGTGTATTCGTAATCCACATTGTCGGAAGTGAAAACAAGTTTAAGCTCTTTATTGCCGTAATATTTAATGCCGAACGGAGCGACGTTTAACGTAACTTTTCCGCCGACGATCTGAACGCCGTCAAAGCCGCTTATGATTTCGTTGCCGACTTTAACGAGAGACAAGCTCGCGTCGCCCGGGAACTTCTCGGTAAGGTCTATTTCCGCCGATGCGGACGAACTGACAGAACCGTCGTTCGCCACGTTGAGATCGATTTCCTGAGCTGTCGTTATGGTTTCGTATACGCGCGCGTTGATAACGTTGAAGCTTACCACCGTTTTAAGCGTCGGGTCGAACAAACTCGTCGCGGTGAGAGTATACGTCGCGTCGCTTATTCCCGCAGGAACGGAAACTACTCCGTCTTCAAGCGTAAGACCTGCCGCGATAGCCTCTTCGTTAAGCGTAAGGCGAACGTTCGCGCTTACGGCAAACGTTGCCGAAGTTCCTTTCGTGATTTCGGAAGGAGCTTCCGAGAAAACGGGAGCGGTGACGTTCTGAGCTTTTACATAAGGCAATCCGCCTTCCTTGTAAGTCCAGAGCGGCGCGCCGAAATCTCCGTAATTGCGCGTTTCGTCCGCCGCCATTTCGGCAAAAGATTTATAAACGAAATAATTTACGCCCGCGTCGAAATTGGTTTCGACTTGCGTTTCTGCGCTTACAGCGATATTTCTTACTATGTGATCGTAGGCATCAGAAGGATTGATAACATAGACATTTGAAAGCGTTTCTACATTGTTGAACTGACCTACGATATATCCGTTAATATTGTTTGCTTCCGTAGCAACGCCGACGCATTCGCTCACGTCGATTATGACGTTTCTGACAATCGCGCCTTCGCCTTCGCCTTTACCGAAAACCGTGCTTGTAGCTCCGTAATTGTGTGCCTGGTTGTAATCCGAATAACTGCTGTCCCCGAAGCATACGTACTTAACGAAGATGTTTTCGATAAGACCGTTGCCGCAATAAACAAGCATGCTTCTTTCGCTTCCGATTGCCGCGTCCGTGAACGAAACGTTGCGAAGAATTCCGTCCTTATGAAGCTTGGGAATGAACGCGCCGACTTTGACTATCTTTTTGCTAAGATCTGTTCCGGTAACGGAAATACGAGCAATTCTCATACCCTTGATGTTATGACCTAATCCGTCGAAAACGCCTTTAAAGCCCTGCATCGCGTTGAGAGTTGTATAACTGTCGGCATTGACGAAATCAGACCAATAACCGTTTTTGTAATCGATATCCGCGCCGAGTTCGAAATATCCGCCCCAGGTGCCTGCGTCTTCTTCGCAAGCCTTAGCGATTGTGCCGAAGTTATTGAGGTCTTCTTTGTTTCCTAAAACAGCCGTGACAAGCAGTACTTTCACGTTTACGTCGTGAGCGTCGCCGCCCGCGCCCTTAACGGTAACGACGATATCTTGTTCGCCGTAAGCGAAGCCGAAATCTTTAACGTTGACGGCTATCGCAAAATCGTCGACGTTAGCAGCATTGAGCGTTATGGTTTTTTCTCCGAATTTAACGGCTTCGACCGAAGAGTATTCGGATATGCCCGCAAGAGAAATCGTTCCGTAAGAATATTCGTCAGTAGCCGCGCTTCCGTTATTCATACCGATATTAAGATCGACGCGCTGAGCGTTTTTCTCGGTTATAGCCTTAACGAAAGAACTTCCCGTCTGTCCGCAGGCGCATCTTTCGATATCTTCGGTTTCGCCCGATTTATCCCATATGAAATCGTGAGTTACCGTAAGCGTTGCGGCATTGCTTTCCGCAGCGTTATGGTTTTCGTTGCCCTCGGTGTACGCTTTAACGTAATACGTACCCGCGGCGAGTTTGGTTTCGGCGGTCAAATCGGCGTATGCGCCGTCCGATGCCGTCGCGTATTTATAAGTGATCGTTCCCGCAGTCGCCGTGGCGGAAAGTACGGGAGCTTCGTGACATTTGATTGCCGCAATCGTAAAGTCCGCGATAGCGTTGTCGGCTTTACTCATGTCGAACGAAGTAACTTCGGTAACGCCGAGATAAACGTCGGTCGCCTCAACGGTCGCTTTTACGAAATATTCGCCAACTCTTTGGGTAATATTTTCCCAAGCAACGTATTCTCCTCCGTCCTCGGTGAGAGAATAGGTAAACTTCGGCGTGCCGTGCAAAGCCGTAGCCGAAGGCGCGGGAGTTTCGCCGTATTTAATGTTCGCAACGGTGAAACCCGAAATCGAGTTTGCCTTTTTGAAAATTTCGACGACTACTTTGCCGTACTCGCTGTCGGAATGATCGGCGTCGCCTTTTGCCATATAATAAACGGTGTATTTGCCCGCTCTGCCCGCTTTGGGAAGTTCGGCAGACCATTTCGCGGGGTTAAGAAGTTCCTGAGAAGGAACGGTTTCTTCGCCATCGATAAGCGCGTAAAACATTTCGCCGCCGTTCGCCGCGCCTGCGGTTATAAGAACCTGAGCCGATAAATCGTCGTTTACGATAAGATTCGAAATCGCGGCGGGAGCCGTCGTTACGGTTGCGGGAGTTTTCTTAATTTCGAAAGAAACGGTTTTCTCCGCTCCGTCGTAGTTCTTCGTGCCTTCGACAGTCGCTTTTACGTAATATTTGCCTGCCGCGGTAGGAACGGTTTCGGCGTAAGTTCCGTTTTCCGCATCCGAATAGGTGTATTTAACCGTTCCGAAATTCGCCGTAGCCGAGGGAGCGTTGGGATCGCTTCCGACCGTCCAATCCTCTAAGGTAAGCGAAGTTATCGCGTTCGACGCTTTGGTTATCGAAAATTTAAGCGTAAGCTTGGTTTCGTCGCTTTCGTCAGGCGTTGCCCACTTCGCTTTGTCCGCGTTTTTGAGCGTAAGCACGACGTTATATTCGCCGACGTCCGTTCCTCCCGCGTTTTCCGTTACCTCGTAATCGTCGCTCGCCGCGATAGTTGCGATTTGCTTCGCGCCGTTATAAACTTTGCTCGCTATAACGGGCGATTCGATCGTTGTTTTTTCCGTTGTCGATGTCGTTCCCGAGCATGCCGCAACCGCGAATGCGGAAGCGAGTACGCAGACAAAAACCAACAACGCCTTAATTGTTCGTCTCATTATTGACCCTCCGTTTTTTTATTGATTACGCATTTTTTAGCGTTTAATCCGTTTTAAAATTTTTTTGTTTTTATTCTCTTTTAAGCCGCTTCGTAAGAGGCTGTCGTGTTATAAACCTTAACGTTTTTAGCGTTATCCCCGAGGAAATTTTTCAAAGTGACTTCCCCCGCGACGTCCGAGTCGTCGAACGTTGCCGTGAGAAGCGGGCGGACACCTACGACGGTAAGTCCGTCTATAAAAAGCTTGCTCTTGTCGGCTTCGTTGAACATTTTGCCTATCGCGCTCGATTTTTTTCTGTTAGCTTTCTTTTCTGTCGCGGAAGTTTCGATAACCGTCACGTTTTCAAGGTACAATTCCGAAATTTCGCCGTTTTCGCCTATGTTTCCGAGGACGGCGGAATTTGCCGTTTCGATAGGCTTCTCGCCGAGAAGAACTTCGAGTTTAACGTTCGATACCTTTCCGCCGTAAGAGGAAGCGCAGAGAAACTGCGAATTATCTTCCGTGGCCTCGCCTTTAACCGTGAGATTTCTGATTTCTCCCGAAAAAGCGTAAACAAGCCCCGCGCGTTTTTCCGTATCGAGTCCGTTTATGGTTTTGCCGTTGCCCTCGATAAGCCCCGAGAACGTATAGCCGCTCGCGTTGTAGCCTATCGAATAAGCCTCTTTCCACTTTTCGCCGAGCGTTATATCCTCGTCGAACAAGAAATAGCCTTTTACCGTTTTCATCGCGGCGTTAGTCGTCGTGTACGCGTTGGCGTTTTTAAGGTCTTCCGCCGTTTTTATGATCTTCGACCAGACCGTAACGCCCGCGATAACCGTTTTATCCGCCGTTTTCGCGATATAAAATTTAATCTCGTCGGAAGCGTCCGATTTCGCGAAAGAAACGCTCGTTTTAACGCTTAAACCGAATTTATCCGTGACCGCCGCCCCGCTTAAAGAAAGCTTTTCGGAGAAATCCACCGCGGATGCACAATCGGCGTTCAAGTGAACGTAATCGCCCGAAAGCCCGCAGTTTCCGCAAGTCGCTTTATCTCCCGCGACGGCGAAATTATGCCCGAGGGCGGGCGTTTCAACCGTGAAATCCTTTCCGCCAAGCTCGTAGACCTTAACGCCGCTCTTTTCGCAGGTCGCTTCCGCGCTGCGGTCGTCGGCTTTCTCTTCAAGCCCGAGCATAAGGGCTTTGATTTTGTTTAAATCGTTCTGCGAAACGCCTGTGCCGAGAAGATATTTTTCTATACCCCCGGAAAGGGTCGTAACTTCGCCTTTTACATAATTCTTCCTGATATAATCGACCAAAGCTCCCCATGCGACGTAATTGCTGCTGTCGTCCTGATAAACTCCGCTGTCGTCATAGCCGCTGCCCGTATCCTTGCTTCTGAGACGTTTGCCCTGCCCGCCGAAAGACGTAAGCTCGAAATCTTTGGTAAGATCTCTTTCCGAAACGCCTAAAAGTCCGTTTAAAAGAAAGGCTATCGTTCCCGTTCTGTCCGCGCCGGCGTTGCAGTGGAAATACACGGGATAGTTGTTTTCGTCGGCCAAAAGCCCGAAAATCTCTTTTATCTGTGTTTTGCTGCCCGTCAGCGCGCGGTCGTACTGCGAAATAGAAATCATCTTATAATTTCTGTCCGAACCGAAATAACATTCGGTCTGACCCGCGCTGTCGCTCGTTCCGCGAAGATCGAGTTCGGTTTTTATGCCGAGCGTATCGCGGAAAGTCTTGATGCCGTCTTCGGTCAGTCTGGCGCCGCTTCTGTAACCGTTGAGCTGCGCGCCGCGGTAAATCAAGCCGTATTTCACCTTATTTCCGCTTTCCGTAGCCCAGCCGCCCTCGTCGCGGATGTTCCTTCCGCCAGAGGCGTTTATTATTCTTATCGGCGCGTCCGTCGTTTTTATCGTTCCGCGTTCGGTAAGCTCGCCCGAAGCGTCCGTCGCTTCGTAATAATAAGTCTCGCCGGGAACCGCCGTACCGCCGAAAACAAACGTCTTCGTCGCCGTCGTTCTCACTTCCGCGCCCGTCATCGCCTCGTTGTCGGCAACGCGCACCGTGAAAGGCGCGCTGCCGTTTTTAAGCGTTATGCGGGCTACGCTCTGAGAATCGCGGATCGTTCCCGCGTAGCGAGACACAATCTCGTATTCTTTTTCGTCCGTGGTCGCGTTTATATATTCCCGCGTTATTTCGTCGCATAAATCGACGGTATAAACGTTGTCGGAAAATTTAAGCTCGCCCGAAATCGGGCTGTCCGAGCCGGAAGAACCTCCGCTTTCGGATGAACCTCCGCTTTCCGAGCTTTTGGAGCTTTCGCTGCCGTTTATGCCGCTCGTGCTTTCGCTGCTCGTGTTTCCGCCGCTTGTGCTGTCGCCGCTCGTATTTCCGCCGCAGGCGCAAATCGAAGCGATCATAACGACGGAAACGATTATCGCGATAAGTTTTTTAAAAGAAAAACCGTTCATTGCTCACCTTTTCCCGTTTTTTTTACGCCATAGTCTTCCCGGTTACGTTAACGCCGATCATCGACATAACTTTGTAAGCGTCACTGGCCGTATCGCCGGTATAACCGAGCATTACATACGATTTAACCGTGACCTTTACGTTCGAGCATTTGTTTTCGTTATTGCCTATACTGCGCCCGAAAACAGAGTACACGTCACAGCTTTGCGCGTTTATCGTAACGCCCGCAAGCGTACATTCCCTCATATATCTCGAAGATATAAATCCTTCCTCATGACTTGCCCCGGAATTGTAGCTGTATGCGGAAACGTTTATCGTGATGTTTGCAAACACCGCTTCTCTCGCCGTTACGGCAAACAATGCCGTACGGTTATTCTCCGAATAGGTGACGTTATCGAAAGTAACGTCTTTTATAACCGCGCCCTTTCCTACGTGACCGAATATTCCGCCGTGACCCAGCGTGAAATTGGAAATCTTATGTCTCTGCCCATCGAATGTTCCGAGGAATCCGAAATCGGCTCTGTATACGGGCACATTGCCGCTGTTATTATATTTAAGCTCGCCGCCTATCTTCGCGCCGTTCATATCGATATCGGCAGCGAGGACGTAAACGCCCCTTATAGAAACGTCGTTATCGAGGTTCGACTGGTTTATTCTGAGAACGGCAAGATCTTCCGCCGTGCGAATAACCTTCGTGACTATTCTCACGTTCAACCCGAAAAGATAAATATTTTCGCCCTTTTCGCCGTACACGGTGAACGTAAGCTCGCCCGTTTCCGAAACGCCCGACATATTAACGGTAAGTTTTCCGTTATTCAGCGCGCCGCTGCCTAAAAGCGTCGTTCCGTAATAAATCGACGCGCCCGTCTCCGCGTAATCGCCCGCGAACGAAAGATCGATTTCGGTCGCGGTCGCTTCTATCAGAAGCCTTTCGTGCGCGAGTTCAACCTTTTCGCAGCTCCGGACAGCCAATGTCACGCTTGCCGTCGATCCGTTTATAAGAGAAACCGCTTTAAGGGTTATTTGTCCGTTTTCAGCCGTTTCGGAAACTTTCAGCACGCCGTTTTCGTAGGTTATGCCGTCGTAAAGCCCTTCAACGGTTATTTCGCAATATTCGACGTTGGTTTTTATCGCGATTTCGCTGCCCGTATTCGCCGCGGACGGCATATCGACAAACCTTATCTCTTCGTTTTCGTCGATTTTATCCGCCAGCGTGCCGAAAAACGGTATTCCGTTTATCGTCGTCCAGTAATTTTTATCAAACTCGTCCATTGCGGCGAGACAATCGCCGTCCGTGGCAAGAGCGGAATAGGATCCTGCGGTATGCGTCGCGCCCGAAACAGACAGAATCTCTTCGCCATATGCTCCGTCGCACAAAACGATGAGATTTTCAATCGTTTTCGCGCCGCCGCCGAGTTTAATGTTGGACAAACCCGAATCGGCGTTCTTTTCGTAATAAATTTTCGCGCCTATCGCGTTTACGACGCAGTTTCTTACAACCGAGCCGTCCAGCCCGATGTACGGGAAGAACGCGCCCATACGTCTCGGAGTTGAGCTGTTAAGCTCTCTGTTCGCATTGCCGACGCCGAGGTTTCTGAAGGAAATGCTTACGTTTTCGATAAGCCCGCCGCCGATTGCGCATATATATCCGCTGTTTTCCGGGACGCCCGCGTTCGTGAACGAAACGTTCCTAAACACGCCCGCGCTGTTCATATATCCTAAAATTCCGCCGCTTTCCGTGGAGGAAATCGTTTTAACGACAAGCCCGTCAACATTGTACCCTTTTCCGTCAAATACGCCTTTAAAGCCGTATCTTGCGCTGTCGTGCCAGCTGCCGTTTCTGCCGCCGTTCGCCCACACGCTCCAGATCTCGCTCGTATCCGTCATGGACAAAAATTCGTCGTTGTAACTTATATCGGCGCCGAGCGCGAAATAACCGTCGAGAACGCCCGTATTTTTAATATCGCCGTTTGCACGCGCGTAATCGCGCATCGAATCGAAGTCGGTTTTATTCTTTATGATAAGCGTGTAAATTTCGGCGGAAACGATATAATCGTAATTCGCGGTGGAAATAGTAAGATTTTTTTCGCCGAGTTTGCTTCCTTCGGTCGGGAAATTGGTTTTATCGAAAGAAATTTTGCCGTCTTCTACGCTCGCGAGAACGTTCTTTCCGTCAAGCGTTACGGCACTTACCGTTTCTTCTATTTCGCCCGGAACATCGACTTCCGTAAGATTTTCGACTTCTATAACGAAATGCTCCGAAAGATTAACCGTCGCCTTTTCGACGATTACCGTTATGCTTACGGGAACTTCCGAACCGTCGCCCGCGGTGTAAATTCCGACGAGACGGGTTTTGCCCGCAGACACCTTGCTTACGGTATAAGCTCCGTTTTCGCCGCTTATCGAGGCTATGTCGGAATTGTAAAACTCGGAGTCGAGATCCCATGCGATTTCGGCGTTTCTGACAATACTGTCTTTGTCGAGAGCTAAGAAAGACAAAGAGGAAGAAGTGCGTTTGCCGTTAAATTCCGCCGTGCAGAGGTTAACGACGTATCCGTCGCCGCCCGCTCTCACCGCGTCGCCCTCGGGAACTATATTGATTATGCCGCCGACAACGTTTACCTTAACCGATTTGTTGACGTAAATGCCTTTCGCCGTTACGGAAACGAAAAACGTCGCCGTACCGATCTTTTTCGCCGAAAACGTAACCATGCCGTTTTCGCCGCCCGTAACTATGCAAACGTCCTCGGCGGAGCCGTCGGATAACGACCATTCGATTTCCGACTCGCTTGTGACGTCCTCGCCGTTGAAATACACTTTCAGTTCGCCCGCGAAGCTCTTTCCCGCCTCGATCGTAATTTCGTCCGTGAACTTAACCACGGGCGCGTTGAGAGTTTTCGTTACGGTAACCGCGCATTTCGCGCTTGCCTTTCCCGCCGTCGCGGTGATTTCCGCCGTTCCCTGCTTCACGCCGTAAACCCTGCCGTTTTCGTTTACTTCGGCAATCGAGTTATCGCTCGTCGACCAGACGACGGCTTCGTCGCTGCCCTCGACGGTTGCCGAGAGCGTGACGTATTCGTATTCCGAAACCGTAACGGGATTCGGGGAAATCGTAACGACGACTTCCTGCCCGACGGAACTGCTGTCCGCAGGTTCCGAGGTACTGTTTCCGCCGTCTTTTCCGCACGCGGTCATCCCGACGACGCAGGCAAAAAACAACGTCGCCATGGTTATAACTAAAACGATTTTAATTAAACTTTTCTTCATAATCGCCGTCCCCCTTTACGTTAAATCCCACGTCGAAGTGATCGCGGAGATCGTGAAATGCTCCTGATGCGTCGTGTTTCCGAGCTTCTCGAAATCCTCGATGAACGCCTTGCGCATTTCCTTTCTCTGCGCAGCGCTGTAAGATCTTGCGTACGTCGTGCAAAGAACGTATCTCGGGAAGAGCGATTCGATTAAAATATGCTTTTTCAAAGCTTCGTAAAGCTCTTCATCGACAGCCGAATACTTTTCGATCGCTTCTTCTGCTTTTTTGAAAGAATTGTTCCAGTTGGTTACCAAGCCTTCCTGCCAGATTCTGCTGTCCGAAAGCGCGTAGGAATGGACTCCGCCGCCCGTTATTCTTTCGTTATCGCTTAAAACGACCTGGATTTCGTCGAAGTAAGCGCGCATTATCGGCGCGGCTTCTCTGAAGTAATACTTGAAGAATTTATCCACAAGCTCGTTATAATCGGAGTTGACGTCGAACATTCCCTTGGAGTTTATATAATCGCGAAGCTTTGCAAACCCGGGGTTGTTTCTGTTTTCCCACGTCCCCTCGGGGTAAATGTAATAACCGCCGAACTCCTTGAAATATTTGAAATTGTCAAGCAATATCTGATAGTTGTTGTAAGGATAAAGATACTGATAATAGCTTATTTCGTAAGACCAGATATAGAGGTTGGACGATCCGAGTCCCGCCCATGCTTCTACAGCCGAGGCATATTCTCTGTTTTCCGCCTCGTAAAAAGAATGAATCCAGTTCGCCGCGGAAGCCGCGAATTCATAGCCGACGCCGCGCTCGCAAATAAGTTTCACGGGGTCGCCGTTTTCGTCCTTAACTGCCGTTTTTTCGCCTTTTTCGTTGAATTCGTAACGAATTTCGGGGATACCTTTACCTTTGGAATCGAGAACGTAGCTTCCGTTTTTGCGCTGAACGGGAGCCTGAATGGCTTCGCCGTAAGCAAGAACTATAAGATTAAATTCTCTGTCCGGATCGTTTTCGTCGATATATGCGTTGACCTTTTCGGCAACGTCGTTGGTGAACGAAAGCATCGCGCCGCCGAGCGTACCGTAAAAATCATAGCTTGCCGTGCAGGCTACGCAGTTGCATTTTCTCGTAACGTTGTCGCCAACGGTATCGTTCTGCGATATACGCATGTTCGCCACCGTCGGTTTTTCTTTGAGTATCGCGATAATTTTATCCGCAAAATGTCTGATAAGCGCGTTATACTCCTCTTTATCTCCGTGCGCCGTAAAGCAAGGCTGACCGATACGAACGCTGTTGCCGCTGTCGTCCTTCATTGCCGCGTTATCGGAAAACCACTTTTTATGGTTCTCGAAATCGGAAAGAGAGAAGAAATCCCAAAGGTTATGAACGTTTCCGAGCGATGTGGAAAGCATTCCGCCGTTCATCATAAATCCCATGCCGTATTTCGCCGTTTCGCTTATGGTGTTGGCGTTGTTTCTGAACTCGTAGTCGGGACGTTCTTTTATCTCCATCGAAGGGAGTTTTCCGTCCGTTTTCTCGTAAACCACGCAGTCCTCGGAAAGCATATCGTAACCCACCGCCGCGCGCAAAAATGCGATTGCCGCAAGCTGAGCGCCGTTTGCGCCCGAACAATATATAAGCGCGTCGTCGGAGACGGTTTTTATATAATAACCCTGATTTCCGAGTTCTTCCTGCGAGGGTACGGTTATCGCATCCTTTATATTATCCGTCCCGAGAGCGATTATTTTGCCCGAGGAGAAATCGCAGGTATCGGAAACGACCGTACTGAAAGCCGCTCCGACCGCCGCTCCGAGATGATTAGCCATAAACTTTGCCGCGGTGTAATACTCCGCAGGCGCGACTATGACGTACTGCGCGCTGCCGCCTTCGACAAGCTTTCCCACGGGAGCTTCGTAGTTTACGTTTACGTCGTGGAGCGTACCCTCTACTTTATGAGCTTCCACGTCGTCGACCGTCGCAACGGGGTTCGGAATACCGTTTTTCCCGGTTGATCCGCCGCTTTCGGACGAACCCGACGAACCGCACGAGGCGACGCTTACAAGACTTGAAAGAACAATCGCCGATGCGACAAACATTGTCAGTAATTTATTTTTTCTCATCATTTCACCTCTTTATTTAACGATAACGTTCCATACGAGCGAAGAAGAATTACCCTCCGCGTCCGTCGCGCAGACGACAAACGAATATTTTCCGCTGTAAGCGCATCTTATCGAATTCGCGCCGTCCGCAAGCTTAATGAGCTTCCCTTGCGCGTTGACGACGTAAACGGAAACTTTTACGTCGCTTGCCGCCGTAACGTTATCCGAAACTTTGAAGTCCGGCATAACGATCACGTCGCCGACACCGGCTTCTTTCGTTCCGTCGCTCGTGAACTCTATCTCAGGAGCCTCTTCGTCCACAACGAAAACGGTTATATTGAACTGTTTCGCGTTTCCGAGCCAATCGACTTCCTTTATCGTGTAAGCTATTTTGTATTTTCCGTAAGAAGAAAGCAAAATCTTGTATTCTTCGTTCGGTTTAACCGATTTAAGTTCTTTTCCGTTTACGTCCTTAACGACCGAGCCGTCGGGCGCGGTAACAGTAAATTCCACGTCGGACGAAGGCGCGAACGTATCGCCGCAAACGCCCGTTTTTATCGTGTAAACGGAATTTATTTCCCATTTGCCGCCGTAATCGCCCGAAACGGTGAAAGACGGGGCGTTGGAATCGTTGTTTCTGTAAGAAAGAGCGTTGTCGCAAACGGATGTGACGAAATATTTCGTGTTTGCGGGATCGCCCTCGCTGTAAACGCCGAGGAACACTCTCGACGACG
The DNA here is from genome assembly GCA_934247225.1 of uncultured Clostridia bacterium. Lineage (GTDB taxonomy): Bacteria > Bacillota > Clostridia > Christensenellales > Borkfalkiaceae > UBA10281. Next base: position 33,568 of record CAKQJE010000019.1, on the reverse strand, counting down.
GGAATCCTTCGAACGCTTCTCCGTTATCGTAAACCGTAAGCGGAACGGAAACCGAAGCCTCGCCTTCGTTACAATTTACCGTAACCTTTCCGTCGGAATAAGAAACAGATATCTCTCCGCCGTTTTTTATCGCGGAGTTTACCGAATACGAGCCGTCTCCGTGAGTTAAAATCACTTTTCTCGCCTTAACTTCCGCGATTATCGTCACCGAGCGGTTTCCGTCCGCGTAATCGGCGAACGTAAATCCGAGTTTATCGAAATCGGATTTCCCCGCGATCGTTTTAAGCGCGAGCGCGGCTCCGTCCGCAACCTGCGCGTTGGCGAATATCCAGCCCGCCTTTTTCTTATCTGCCTTGGGAGAAACCGCTATACCGCTCGGATATAACGTTCCGTCTTCGCCGCGGACGGACGTGATAACGTCTTCGCCGTAAATATAATTGGACATAAGAACGGAACTATCCGACTTTCCGATAATTACGGGAACCGAAATCGTACCGTATTCGGCGCTGCCCGCAAAGTAGGTTATTTCTATTTTGTCGCCGTTATTGTTTACCGCAGGCGTGAAATCGTCGCCCGAACGGTAAGTTTTTTCGCCGCTTGCGTCCTTAACCTTAACGTCGCACAAAACTCTGTTTAAATGCCCGCCCGTATAATCGTTCGCATATAAAGCGGGCAACGTGTATTTTCCTCCCGAAATATACACGGGAGAAAGAGTTACGTCGTCGATAAACACGGGCTTATCTCCCGCCGACGCGGTGAACTTAAACGAAGCGACCGCCTTTTTGCCGATATAATCGGTCGCGGTGTATTCTATCGTGTATTCGCCTGCGTTTTCGGGTCTGAAACCTTTTTCCGCGAGCGTGCGCTCTCCGCCGAAAATAACGGCTGTTTCAAGCTTGATTTCGCCGCTTCCGCCCGTAATCGTCGGCACGGGAAATTCCACATACGTTCCGAGTTCGATTTCCGTTACGGGATTTTCGGGTAACTTTATCTTAACGTCGGCGGTTTGTGCAACCGCTTTTACGATAAGGACTTCTTCCGCCGAATTACCGAAACCGTCTTTCGCGGAATATACTATCGCATAATCGCCTTCCCTGTCGGGAACGAACGCTCCGCCTTTCACGCCGACCGAAAGAGGAGAACCGGAGAAATATCCGTAATAAACTTTAATTTCCGTTTCGCATACGCCCGCGTAATCGTCGTAAGCCGAAACTTCGGGGATAGGATATGCCCTGCCGACTTCCGCAACGGGAATATTGTCGCGGTAGCTCAAAACGGTCACTTTCGGAGCGTCGGTATCGGCGAACGTATTTTCTTTAAGTTCGCTTGCCGTCATACCGAAAATTTCCGTCAGGCAGAAATTCGCCGTCGCGTTCGAATATCCGCTCGCGCGGACGGAAAGACGAGCCTTCCCGCTCGGGAATCCGCTCCATAAATCCGCGTAAAAATTGGGATCGTCGAGAACGGATACTTTCTTGGAACCCGCGAATACTGCTTTTTCCGCAAAATCGTAGAAAAGACCGATTATATATCTGTCGGGGCTATGGTTACTCGCAGGTCCGTTCCATGTTCCGGAGTTATCCTGCGCAACGAACGAGCCGTTTACGGACGTTCCGACGTTGTCGTTGACGTGGATCATCTTGCCGGCTTCCTCGCCGACCATATCCTGCCCGTTTCCGCCTGCCATAACCCAGGACAATCCGAGGCCGCTACCCGCAAACTGACTGCGGTTCACCTCTATATCGAGATAAACCGAACTGTCCGCGGAGTCGGTAAGTCTGAACGTAAGCTTGTTGAAATCCGCCGTTCCCTGTCGTTCGGGCGTGATAAAGAATCTTACAAGCGCGGCGGTTTTGTTAAGCCCGCCGACCTCTATGAGTTTCGTAAACGTAAGCTCGTCTTTATTGGCCAATTTCACGATCAGACCGTCGCTGTCCGCGCCGTATTCCGAATATTTTCCGTAGCTTACCGCGCTCAGAGAGTTTTTCGTTTCGTAGCCTACGCCGTTAACCGAAAACAACTCTTCTTTCGCGTATTGCTTGGAGCCGATTTTCGCGTAATATCTCACGACGTAATCGCCCATAGCGCCGAGACGAACGGTTTTCGCTTGCGTAACTTTGCCGTCGGGAGTTTTCACGACGGTAAGCGCCGTAGCCGTCGAGCTGCCGACCGTGACCGTTCTTTCGGGAACGACGAACGTTTCGCCGTATACGTAACTGTCGGCAATATCAACGTTGCTCCACTTTTCAGCCTCCGCGTAAACGCTGATTACGCCCGCTACGCTTAAAGCGGCGCAAAAAACGGCGGCGAAAATAATCATAAGCAGTGTTCTTTTCTTTTTCATTTTTTCCTCCTTGATTTTATGTTAGTCGTAAGCCGGCGTTTAACCTTTGACGCCGCCTATCGAGAGGTTCCCGAGAAGCCTTTTGTGCATGGCGAGGAATATCGCCACGGCGGGAATAAGCAGTATAAGCGAAGACGCGAGCTGCACGGGCGCTTTACTGAACGGGTATTTCGAAAACGTGGAAATCTGGAACATATATTCCGCAAGTGTGGGATGATTAGGCACATAAACCATCGGAACCTGATAGTTGTTCCAATATCCGATGAAATTTATGAGCAGAACCGTTAAAAACGTGTTCGACGCTATCGGGAAAAAGATCTGAACCATTATCTGGAAATCTCCCGCCCCGTCGATCTCCGCCGCTTCGCTGAACGCCATAGGCACGGCTTTGAACATATCGTAAAACACGAGGAAATATATCCCGAGGAAGGTTGCTCTCATAACGAGCATTCCGACCATTTTATCGTAAAGCCCGAGGTTTATCGACATTTGAAGTTCCGAAGTCTGATTTCCGACCACGGGAATTACCATTACGACAAGCACGAGCGAATAGACGAATTTGGAAAATTTGCAGTCGTATCTCGCGCAAAGATACGCCACGATACAGGTAACGAGAGTGTTGACGATCGAACAGCCAACGGAATACAAAGCCGAATTCCAGACTATTTCGTAAAACGGAACAACGCCCTGCTCTTTGAGTATTTCGGCGTTTTTCAGAACGTAAGGAACATTGCCGAAATACCACGGTCGGGGAAGCCCGACTCTGTTGTTATTGAATTTGAGAGGCTCTTTCAAAGCCGTTAAAACAGTCCACAAAAGCATCGCCAGAAGAAGCGCGCTGTAAAGGATAAGCACGACGAGCATGACTATCGTAAGAGGCGACAATCTGCTTTTTACGTCTTTCGCTTTTATTTTTTTCATAATCGTCCCTCCTTCTTAGTCCTCGCTCGGTCCGTATTTGTTTAAAAGCCAACGGACTAAAAACGTGAGCGGAATGGCTATCGCGGACATCATAAGTCCGAGCGCGGCGAGCGGCGGATACTGCGACATATCCGATTTTGCTTTCTGCGTTCTGAAATACATCAGAAAGCCGAGCGTTGCGGTATCCGGTTTCCAATTGTAGTTGAAGAACGAAAAGTTATTGATTTCGTTCGTGAATATCGCGGCTACTCCCGTTATCAGAAATACCGACAACGTGGAGAAAACCTGCGGCAGAACGATACGGAAAAACTCCTGAAAAGCGTTCGCGCCGTCAAGCTCAGCCGCTTCCGTCATTTCGGGGGATATGCTCGCCATTTTGTTGGAATAAAGCAAAACGGAAGTTCCGAAGCTGACGAAAATATTGTAAAACATAACCGTTGCGTAACGCGTCGTTTTGCCCGACAACAGCGTCGTTTCGAGCGTTACGTTAAACAGTTTGAGCATTTCGGGAACGACATAATCGGTAAAATAGCGAAAAATCGTAACGAGAACTATGCTCGCTATTATCGACGGCATAAACAGCATAAATCTGAAAAACATCGACCCCGGGAGTTTTTTGAAAATGTAGTATGCAAAAAACAACCCGAGCGGAACGCCTACAATAAGCATTATCGCATAGGTCTTCAAAGAGATTTTAAGAGTCTGACAAAGCAGCTCGAATTCGTTTGTGTCTTTAAACCAATTCGCAAAGTTATTGAATGTCCAGAAATAATCGTATCGCTTGGTTTCACCGTTCAACACGATGTTTCTGAACGCAAGAAGAAACGAATTGAAATTAACGCCGATATAAAATATAATGAATTGAAGTATCGGCAGGGCCATAAACCCTATATAAAACCACATACTTCTCGCGCTTTTAAACGCTTTTGTTTTTAATTTTCGCATTTTTGCCCCGAATATATTTTTCGTTTTTTATCGCGCGTCGGCGGAAAATTCCGCCGACGCGCAAAAAACTACTCGATTTGTGTTTTTAAATCACCGATTTTCAGTCTTTCGGTCTTAATATCAAGCATTCCAGAAGCTGTAATCGGAGAAGTATTTAACGTAGTTTTCGAAATACCCTACGCCCGTCGTTCCGCCTTCTTTAATTCCGTCTACGACGTTTTTATAAGTATTGCCGCCGACCTTTGCCGAATAAACGACGTCGTAAGCAAGATTCGCGATATGCGAGTTGTAGAACGAGTCGGACGAATATTTATAAACTATGTCGGAATTTTTTACCGCCGAGATAACGCTCTTCGAGAACTCGGAAAGCTCCGCCATGTCCGTCTCCGTCATATCGTATATATAACCCTTAACGGTACCTGTAATGCGGGTGAAGTCTCTGAGCATTTCGTCCGTGCAGGAATATTTGACGAATTCGAGAGCGGCTTTCTTAACGCCTTCCGCAAGTCCCGATTTAACGCACACGAACGCGTTGAGATAATCGGAGAATACGTTTTTGCTTCCGACCTTATCCGCCGTAGCCTTGGGAAGCGGCATCCAGCCGAAATTACGGTTTTTCTCGGAATATTTCTCGTCTTCTTTTGCCATCGATTCGAAAACGCCTGCGGATTCCTCCATCCACCACGGTCCGTCGATAAGCATTGCGGTCGCCTTGTCGGTTTCGCTGATTTCCGTTCCGTTCGTAAGGAACAATTCCTGGTTGTCGGTATGCGTGAACGAATCTACGAACGCGCCGTCGTTATAGTAATTCTTGTTTGCCATAAGCTTTTCGATGAATTCCATCGCGTAAAGCTTTCCCGCCTGGCGGGCAACGTCATAGCCGTTGGTCTTCTTTATCTCTTTTTGTTCGGTCACGGGCGTTCCGTCCGCATTTCTCTTAACCTTACCGTTCGCGTCCAGAACGACGAGATCTTTCGCCGTGCCGCTGAAAGTGTAATTAAGACGCATCTGTTCCACGCCTTCGTAATCGGATACGAGATTGTCGAGAAGGTTTTCGAGGTGATGTTGTCTGTATTTTCCGGGCCAGCAGACGGGCGTGTTGCCGTCGATGTTTATTTCGGCGCAAAGATCGAAGAATTCATCGTAAGTCGCGGGGAGTCCGTCGTCGGGAGTGTTCGGTTTTCCGTCGGGACCGTTGGTCTTCTTGGCGTTTTTATTCGATCCGATTATAACGCCGACATTATCACGATCTTCTGCAAGATAATATCCTTTTTCCTTGAACAAGTCGATATTATATATGATACCGTAGTTTCCGATATAGGAAGGAAGTCCGTAATAATGCGTCTCTCCGTTACTTTTAACGCCGTAGTAATCGGTTTGCTGACTATCGAGCTTTTCAAAAACGGTAAGCGAATCGCTTGCGCTCGCTTTCGCGTTTACGATAGAGCTTAAATCTTCGAGCGTGCCGTCGAGAAAGTTGTAATACGGTTCATTCTCAAAGAAGAAAACATCGTAAACCGATTCTTTCATCTGCGCCGTCGTAAAGCCGCGCATATCGCCTCTGAACTCTACGGTTACGCCCTTCTTTCCGTCTTCGAAAGGATAATCGGCATACGCCTTTTCGAACGATTCGCTGAGACTTTTAAGCCATTCGTCGCCGTAGCCCGCCTTGTAATTGAAAACCATAAGCTTGGTTTTGTTCGCCGAGTCCGCCGAGTTGCTTTTGCTTTCGGAATCTCCGCCCGAACCGCACGATATCAGCGTAAACGCGGCGGCAAAAGCCATCGCCGAGCTGATAATTTTCTTAAAAATCGATTTTTTCATAGTTACCTCCAAAATCACATTATCGTTATTTTTTCGACTTTCTTATTATAGGATAACGCAATCTGCTTTTCAATACCCTTTTTACTTGCATTATTTCTTTTTTTACTGATTTTTAAAATTCGGTTTACGGTATTGTTTTATTTACGGCGACTATTGACAACGGCAAAATTATATGTTAAAATCGTTATAGGAGAAAAAAGATGGTACGCAATACTTCGGGCAACAAAAACAAATATTTCGAAAAAGTATTTTTTAATTTCAGGACGGGCGATTACCCGACATATCACAATCATATCGGATATTGGGAATTTATGTATGTAACATCGGGAGAATATACCCATATAATCAATAAAAAGAAACGCATTCTGAAAGCAAAAACGATGTGCGTGCTTCGCCCCGAGGATTCGCATTCCACTCATGAGAACATTCCCGATTCGACTTATATCACGTGCCGTATCGAAGCGGATTATTTCACGGTTTTTCTCGATTTTTTAAGCAGGGAAATACTTAATAAACTGCTATCTTCGGATATAATCGAATTTCAGATTTCATCCACAAGAGACAAGCATATAAACGACATTAAAAACACATTCCTTGCGTCGTCCGATTTCGATTATTACTTAGCCTGCGACGCATTTTTGCTTGCTTTTACGGAAAGCGTGATCAACCACTTAGGCAAAGAAAAACGTTCGCCCGGGTATTCCGAAGGGGTGAACGCGTTTCTTTATCTTTTAACGAAAACCGAAAATCTCGCCCTGTCTTTGCGCGAGCTTATCGCCATGACGAATTATTCTTATTCGCATATGAACAGCATTTTCACAAAAGAAATCGGCGTTTCCCCGTCGGAATACCTCAAAGACAAACGCCTTACTTACGCTAAAAAGCTGTTAAGCAGCACAACATATAAGCACAGCCTTATCGCCGAGCGCATAGGATTTGCCACCTATCCGAGGTTCTGCACCTTTTTCAAGGAAAAAACGGGACTTACGCCGTCGCAATACGCCGCGAAGTATCGCACGGAATCGCTCACGCTTTCATAAGAACGCCTTCTTACGGGTTTTAAAGCCGTTGATTTTACGAATTTTAGTCCCAAATTTAGTCCCAAAAGCAGGGGGCTTTTTATGTTTTTCGCGTATAATATTCATTTTAGTGAATATTTCTGATTTTGCTATTTTTCTTACAACAGGCAAATTTTAGTCCCAAAATTTTGTTTATTCTTTTTGACCTCAATAAACAAAAAACCCCGCCGTCTCCTTTGATTTTACCTCTAAAATCGTAGGTTTTATGCGGGATTTTAAGTTTGTGCCGCTGATCGGATTTGTAAGGAGCGTAGCGACGGAATAGCGATTGTTCGGACACTCAAACTTATTTATTTCCAAAAACAAAAATCCGCAATCGCGTCACCTCGTCGAAGCTAAGCCTCTTTGTGCGCCGTTTTAAAAAAAAACGGCTTCACCTTACGACTTGCTTCTCCTCTTCCCGAAAACGCTTTCGTTTTCGGGAGCCCTTTGTGTTGCCTGCCGCAGAAAAAATACCCGTAATTGCCGTCGAACTTCTCGTCCGTAACATCTTTTACGCTTATTTTTACGCCTTTTTCGTCGATTTCGCCGTATTCCTCTCCGACAATTTCGCGTAAGGTTTTTTCACGGGAAAACTTCCCGTTTTCTCTTAAATAATCGGGCAGACTAAATTCTTTCGGATATCTGCCGCCCGTTAAAATCGAATCGAATTTTAAATTATTTATATTATACAATCTCGTCGAAAAACAACTTCACGCCGTTCGGTATTTTCGCAAGCAAAAGGTCGTCCAAATGCTTTATTCCGCTACTTTCTCCGAGTTCGGCGAAAGTCGTATCGCATTTTAAAACGTTCTGTTCGTTTACGACTTTTCCGCTCGTCTTTTCCGCGTTGCATACGGAATATTTTACGCCGCCGACGAGCAGTCTTACGTTTGAAACGAAAAGAGAATCTTCGCCGAAACTTTCCAAAACTACGTACTCGACGGGCTTGTTTTTCATAGCGAAACGAATCGTGGACGAACCGCCCAAATCGAACGTTACCGCCTCGGGTTTCACGCCGCCGAAATAGAGTTCGCTTCCCGAATTTTCGTCGCGGTACTTAGCCGAGAGAGATTCGAACCACATTAAGTTTTAACGGCGCAAAATTTGCAAAATCTGCGTTAAACTCACTTATAATACGTCTAGTATGATTGCGTTCGTTTGCCTTGATTTTTCTAAATTTATCGCCGGCAGCCACAGATGATTGCATTTAAACCCGGTCTCACGGCGTGTTTTTGACTAATACGTCGTTCCGCTCGTGTGTTATACGTTAAGTATTAACGCGCTCGCGCGCCTTGTCTTAGTCTAAAAACACGCCGTGAGACTTGCCCCAACCCAAACGGCAATATTTTCGATGATTTGGGGAAAAGGCGAACGCAGACGTACTTTCGTACTACAAGAGAGAATTTGCCTCAAAGCGCGAAAATTGTGCCGTTTGGGCGAGTTAAAATGCAATCACCTGTGGCTAAATGCGTAGCACCTTAAAGCTGTATTTTTTTAGGCGGTTTTGGCGAAGATTTGCGCAGACGTACTTGACGTACTTCAAGCAAAGATTTGCCTAAACAGGCAAAAAAGACGGCTTTAAGGCTTGATGGGGTTCGAATCCCTCTCGGCTAACCGTAATCTTCATTTTCGGCGTTCCGAAGCCGTCGGGCGTTACCATATCGAGGTACAAAACGCCGCAACCTCTATTCTTCTCTATCGACCGCCTTACTTTTTCGACGAGCGTTTTCCTGCGTTCTTTCTCCGCTTCCATAAGTCCGCCTGAACTCTTTATTCCGTCGCGGTACTTTTTCCACAGATAATCGGCATTGCGGTTAATTTCTTCAAAGCCCTTTCCCGCTTCGTCGAGCGTGGCGAATACTTCCGAAAAATCAGCCGTTCCGTTTCCGAAATTTTCCTTTTCGTACTCGTCGAACGCCTTATACCCCATAGAATTTATAAGATAAGTAAGATATTTTTCAAGCGAAAAGTCGTAAATATCGAGCAGTATATCCCTTTTCTCCCCGTCCGCCTTCGCATTGTCCGCGAGGAAACTACGCAATTTTCCGACGAACCCCTTTAAAACTTCTCTGTAAATCATTTTTACGGAATTGTCGTCCTCGGCTTTCTCGCCGATATTCGTACCGATAAGACACGAGGTCAGAACCTGCGTTTTTAAAAGAAGTTCGGCGATTTCTCTATCGCCCGTTACCTCTTCGTAAATTTTCACTCTGTCGTCGAAACCTTTGATTTGTCTGTTCCAAAGTTTCCCGCAAAGGGCTATGAGCGGATAAATTCCGTTGTAAAAACTCGCCGCTCTTTCCCATATCGTTAAAATCGCCCCGAGCGGCTTATGTTTAGACGCGTATCTCGTCATAGTATCAACGTTATAAGTCGAAGAAGCGTTGCTTCCGTACGCGCAGAAAATATACTCGAAGCCCAAGCGATCGTAAATCGAAAGCCAATCTTTTCTGACTCTGTTCGTCCAATGTCCTTTCGTCTCCGAACCGATAAAGCCGTAATTCCAATGGCAAAGAATTATATCTCTCGGGAGACCCTCGACTATATCGTAATACTCGAAAAAGTCGTCCCACATAAGCATCGTTTTGCCCATGCTTTTCGCGAGTTCGTAATCGTGTATAACCTGCGAGAAGAATATATCCTTTTTCGTCACGCCCGTTTTAAGTCGAGCCTTGCATCTCGGACACTCTGCGAACTCGAAAACTTCGTCCAACCCCATGTGAACGTATTTCCCGTGAAACGCCGAACATACTTCGGTAATATAGGCGTCGAAAAACTTGTTGAAATCGGGGTTCGACGTACAGCCGACCGAACCGCGTTTAAAACGTTCGGGCGACCAACCTCTGCCTTCCGTCCTTTCGTCTATAAATTCGGAAAGGCTCGCGGCTTCTTTATATTGCAGTAATTTTTCGATATGATAGAAGTTCTCGAACGCGGGAATAGCGAGAAGTCCTTTCGACTCAATATAGTCCGCAATCTCCCTGATTTCATCCATAGAATAGGTGTCGTCCTCGTCGAAAAACGGGGTGACTTTTGTTCTTATTGAACACTCTAAATACAGGATAATCGTGTTATAGCCCGACTTTTTCGCGTTATCGACAAAACTTTTTATAAAATCGAACCGCTCTTTCTGTCTTCCGAGGTCTATTTGTACGGCTATGATTTTCATTCTTTTTATACCCTTTTTAAATTAACCTATTTCGTTCCAAACGGACATATTGCAGTTTTCGCTGTCGTAATTTTTGCCTGCGGACGAATAATCGCAAAGCGTTATTTCGCCGCCCTTGGTTTTGATTTTTACAGTTTCGTTCGTATAGAATTTATCGTTTTTAACGAGTTTCGCAACCGTTCCGCCCGATTTTTTCGACACGGCGACGGGGGTTTTTAAATCTTCGCCGAACCTTTCGTCTCTCGCGAGGACGACGGGGCCTCGTTCAAACTCGACCTTGCCTCTTAAAACCTTTCTTTCGACTTTCATCGGCATCGAAACGATAATCTTATCGCCGTCTTTAACCTTAACAACGGCGTAACCCTTTTCTTCCGCGAAGTCGATTTTTTCGCCGTTTACCGATAAGGCGAAGCCCTTAGTCCACTTGGGAATACGCAGATAAAGAGTCGTTTCGCCGCTCGTTTTCACCGCGATTTTCGCTTCGCCTTTTTTGTAGAGGTTTGCCTTGACCGTTATTTTCAAGCCGTCCGACTTATCCGAATAGGTTTCGTCGTTATAAAGGTTGACAAAATACCCGTTTTCGCCGCGACAAATCGCCGCCAAACCGAAAATAGCCGTTCCCGCGCCGCCGATAGCCGCGCAACAGCCGTACGACCTGCCGTTTTCCATAACTTTGAACCCGCCGACCTTCTTTGCCCTTTGACCTAAACAAAGCGGGCTGTAACTGTCGAACGGAAACGCCTCGTGCGGGACAGGCACGGCTTCTTTACCTCTCCAGACGACGCCGGTCGTGCGTTTCATCGTCTGATTTTCACTGTTCACCGAGCCGAAAAGCGCGTTGTAACCCGACCTTTCGATTACGTCGGCATATTTTGAATCGCCGGTTATCGCAAACAGTCTTGCGCAAAGTTTCATAAGCGTTACCGTAACGCAGGTTTCCTGCATAACGCCCTCCGTTTGCTCGGTTTGCTTAACCGTAGAATTGTCAAAAAGTTCGTGGGTGCAACCGCAACAACCTATAACGGTATAATCGCTTTCAAGAACCATATCGACGAAGTTGATTACGGCTTTAAGGTCGTCCTCGTTGCCCTTTACGGTGTAATATTCCAAAAGTCCCTCGAAACAACTCATCATCTCATATGCTTTTGTATGATTGAATTCAAAAGGGAATTTCTCTTTGGTTTTGCAAAGGCTAATTATGTCCTGATCCTTAGAAAAACCCGTGCCGATGATATATTCGGAAAAATCAAGATATCTCTTTTCGCCCGTAAGTTTATAAAGTTTCACGAACGGCTCTAAAATCGAGCAGGAATTCATTCCGCCGTAAATATTCGTCGTGTCGTAAATTTCGACTTTACCTCTGCCTTTTCCCACTTTCTTTAAAATATAATCGGCATGTTTTTTAAGCGCTTTCGTTATTTTTTTTACGAGAGCCTTATTTTTGCATATATCGATATAGTAAAGAAAGCCGAGCATAGCGTATTTTCTCGACCACATATCCCACGCGTTGAACTCGTATTGCAAATCATAGGTGGAAAATCTGCCGTTTTTCTCCTGGGTTAAGAGCATATCCTTTATACTTTCGGTTATTTCGGCATAAAGTTTGCGGTTTCCCGTCGCCTTGTAAGTAAGGCAAGCCGCCCGCATGAGTTTACCCCAAAACTCGCCTCTCCAACCGCCGTCGGATCCGTCGGGTTTGGTTCTGAACTGATTGACGGTGAGTTTCCACAGATTTTTATCCGAAAACTGCTTGTCAATCGTGTATTTAATCATTTCGCCGGGATAACCCTTCGCTGTCGTTTGCCCCGCCGCGGGGAATTTCATAGTTTCTTTCATAATCGTCACTTTTTTGTATTTATGTTTAAGTTGTTCACTTTATATCTGTAAGCGTACCTCTCTTTTTCGAGTTCGCTCGCGGGGTTTAAAACCGCCGTCGCTCCGTTTCCTCCGCCGCGTTTATCTCCGCCCGATAAAACAAGTTTATACGTAAGCCTTGCCTTGTTGCTTTCGGAAAAATCGCCGTCGGTAAATTTGCCGTTCCCGGATTCTCCTATAAAGGTATATCTCGCTTCGCTGTTTTCCGCGCGGAAAATATCATATTCATTTCCGTCGTTTTCCCATTCGAGTTTAACGCCGTTTTTTTGCCATTTTGCAACAAAATCTCGGGCTATAGGTCGATTATCGCGCTTTTCAAAACCCGACAGGCAATATTTTTCGCCCGCCGTCGTATTGAATATAACCTTGCCGTCAAAACGTTTTACGGGTATCTCACAACCGTTATTACAAACGGTTATTCCGTCCGTTTCTCCGCCGTAATAAAGCGTTATCTGTTCGCCTTTAAACGAGATAATTTCGCATTTTTCTATAATACCGTTTTTATAATCGAGAGAGATTTCAAAGTTTCCTCTCGCCTTTAACCCCTTAAAAGCGATATTTCGCCAATTTTCGGGTATCGACGGAAGAAGCGAGATATACCCGCCGTGACTCTGCAAAAGCATTTCCGTCATTCCCGCCGTCGCCCCAAAATTGCCGTCTATCTGAAAGGGCGGGTGAACGTCCCACAAATTCGGGTGCGTTCTCGTTTTCAGAAGATTTTGCAATAAAATATATGCGTGATCGCCCTCGCCCGTTCTCGCCCTCGAACAAAGTCTGTGAGCGAGAGCCCAGCCCGTCGATTCGTCGCCGCGAAGGTCGAGCGTTATTTTCGCCGCGTCCAAGGTCGCGGGAGTATCGCTCGTTATCTGTTCGCCCGGCATCAGAGCGACGAGTTGAGACAGGTGTCTGTGTTTCGCTTCGCCTATCTCGCCGTAAAAATGCTCCTCGTCGTATTCCTTGATTTGCCCGCTGTAACCTATCCGTACAGGGTCGAGCGAGTTTATATTTTCCCTTTCGTAGTCGTTTACTTCGTTCGAAATTCCGAGAACTTCGGACAATTTCAGGTCGTCCTCGAATATCTCTTTTACCATTTGTTGGTCGAAAGAACAACCGACCGTATGATAATACTGTTGATATTTATGCTCGTTCACCCATTCGCCCGATAAAATCTGCTCGGGAGAAGCCGAAAACGAACAGAGTTTTCTGCCGTCGTAATCTCTTAAAGTCTTTTTAAGGAATTTCGCCATGCCGTGTACCGCGGGATAGGCGTAATTTTTCAAAAACTCCTCGTCACGGGTGAAATCATAAGCATCGTAAAACATTTTGGCGGTAAGCCCGCCCGTTCCCGGTCCCGAATGACTGTTCGGGTTCTTACCCTCGACCTCGTAACAAAACGCGCCCGTACCTATTATCCAACCGCAGTCGCCGTCCGCGTTTTCGGGGTTGGTTTCTTCAATCCACGCCTTTGCGTTTTTCTCCGCTTCGGGAAGATACGCCTTGAAAAAATCCGCGTATGCGTCGAACGCCTCGGCAATGTTTGCCGAAAAAGCGTGCCAGTAGTTCATCTGAATATTGATATTATGCCAGAATCCGCTTCCCCACGGCGATTTGTCGTGAACCGTCCACACGCCCTGAAGCGAGGCGGGCGGAGTTCCTTTTCTCGACGAGGATATGAGCAGATATCGACCGTACTGATAGTATATTTCTTCTAAATACGGTTCGGCGTTTCCCTCTCGGTAAGACTCCAAAAGCTCGTCGGTCGCCCGTCCGTCGTCTTTACCTTTAAGGTCGAATTCCGCTCTGTTCATAAGAGACGAAAAATCCGCGACATGCCTTTCAAGCAACTTCTCATAGCCGAGTTTCAAGGCGTTTTCAAGCCTTGAGACAACTTTTTCCGTCGGGTCGTTCCCAACCGCTTTATGCGTTGAAAACGCTTCGGAACAAAGTTTGTACGACGTATCAAACACAACGTAAATATCTGCGTATAAGGCGTTTATTATGGATATTTCTCCGTTTTCGCATCTCTTTTCGCCGTCGGTTACAACTGCGACTTTCGCAAAATATTTAAGGTCTCTCGAAGGTAGCGTTCCTAAAATTTCAATCTCTTCGCCGCGTGTTTTCACCTCGCCCGTTCTTCCGCCCTCGTCGAGCGGTCTGTCGCCGAGATAGGGTATCTCGGTTCTTACCCGCAGCAAATCCTTCGGCTTTGAAAATTCCGTTCGGTAGATAAAAACGTTGTCGGGATAACCGAAAAAGGCTTTTCTTACGGTTTTCCCGAAATCGGAAAGATATTCGGAATAAGCAATGCCTGTCCTTAAATCGAGACCGCGTTCGTAATCTCTCGCCTTGTCGTTAAAATCGACATGAAGTTCGAGAAAATTCGACGCGCCGCCCAGCCGAAAAGGATTAGCGAAAGCGTTCGTCGTAAACTGAACGCGTTCCACGTCCGTTCCTCCGAAAACGCTCGCGCCGCTATAGCCGTTACCTATCGGCAAAGAATATTTTTCCCACCCCTCGTTTGTTCTTTCGGCGGGAGTTTTATACCTTAGTTTTAATTCTTTCAAAGTCTGTTCTCTTGTTTCGGATATTTTATCCGTTTTTCTCGTTTTAATCGACAAGTTCGAAATCGGCTTTTAAACAATCGCGGGAATTTCCGCCGACAAACAATTCGAATTTGCCCGTTTCGGCAGCAAACTCGCCGCCGTCGGTGTAAAATTTCAGCGTTTCTTCCGTAATTTCAAAAGTAATAATCTTTTCTTCCCCTGCTTTCAGGAAAACCTTTTCATACCCTTTTAATTCTTTTACGGGGCGGACGACGGAAGCGAACAAATCGTGCAGATACCACTGAACCGTTTCAAAGCCGTCTTTTTTGCCGACGTTTTTAAGCTTCACGCTCGCCGTAATTTTTCCGCCGCGATTAAGTTTCGCTGCCGACAACTCAAATTCCGAATACCCGAATTCCGTGTACGAAAGCCCGTAACCAAAGGGATAAAGCGGAGAATTATATTCGTCATCATAACCCGAGCGAAATCTTTCGTCACTATAAAACGACGGAATGTCTTTCCGTTTCGGTCTTGCCGTCGAAAAATGATTGTAATAAATCGGACACTGCCCCACAGAGCGCGGAAAACTCATAACCGTTTTTCCGCAAGGGTTGGCTTTACCGTATATGAGATTTGCAATAGCGTTGCCGCCTTCGGTGCCCGGTTGCCAGACGTATAAAATCGCATCGGCAAGCTTCTCGACGTCGCTAAGAGCAAGCGGTCTGCCGCCGAATACGACAAGCGCGAGCGGCTTGTTTAATTTATGAAGACGGGCGATAAGTTTACGTTGAATTTCGGGAATACGGATATCCGCGCGCGAGTGCGCCTCGCCCGAATTTAACATATACTCCCCGACGCACGCAACGATAAAGTCCGCGTCTTTGCACACTTTTTCCGCTTCTTCAAATCCGCTTTCGTCCGTATCGAACAACTTCCGCGAGCAACCGCTTGCGCTCGGTACGACGCGTTTCAAAAGCCTTTCGACGCCCTCTTTTATGCATACGGCGTCTTCGATATGCGCTTTTTTCGACCAGTTGCCTATAATTTCGCGTTCCTCGACGAAAGGACCTACAAACGCAACCTTCGCATTTTCCTTTAAAGGAAGCATTCCGTTGTTTTTCAACAAAACGCAACTCTCTTCCGCGGCTTTACGCGCCAGATTTCTCGCGCTTTCGGAAAGCGTTACTTCGTCTCGTTTCCGAATATCGGTATACCTGTCGGGATTTTCGTACATACCGAGTTTGTTTTTCAGTTCCAGAACGCGTAAAACCGACTCGTCGAGCGTTTCTTCCGATATAACGCCCTCCCGAACGAGTTTCGGCAAGAACCCCGCGTATACCGACGAACCCATTTCGATATCGAGTCCGCTTTCTATCGAAACGCGGGCGCATTCCTCGCCGCTTTGGCAATAGCCGTGTTCGTACAGTTCCTCAACCGAACTGTAATCGGAAATAACCACGCCGTCGAAACCCCATTCTTTACGGAGCATATCGACCATGATTTCTTTATGCCCTAAAATCGGTTTTCCGTTTAAAAGGTTAAACGAACTCATAAACATTTCGGGGTTTTCTTTGAGACATTCTCTATACGGTCGCAAATAGTATTCGCGCAGATTCCGAACTGAAATATCCGTCGTATTGTATTCTTTTCCCGCCTCGGCGGCTCCGTAACCCGCAAAATGCTTCACGCAACAAGCAATTCCGCCTTTATGATAACCGCGGATTGTCGCTTTGCCGACTTCGCCGCCCCAATACGGGTCTTCGCCGCCGCTTTCCATAACTCTGCCCCAACGCGCGTCGCGGACTAAATCTACCATAGGCGAAAAAGTAACGTCTATACCGTCGTATTTTGCTTCTGTTGCGGCAAGTTCGGCGCAATCCTCGATAAGCGCGGTATCGAAACTGCAAGAAAGAGCGACAGGCACGGGATAAACCGTTCTGTAACCGTGAATTACGTCAAACATTATCGGAAGGGGATCGTCTATACCCTTTTCCTTACGCGTTTTTCGAAGCGACTGCGCCGCTTTAGCGTCAGGCGCGTTTAAAACCGTACCGAGCCGCCATAACGACTCGCGTTCTACACTGCCTAAACGGCTGAAACCCGTCACGATCTTTTCCTGATTGTCGTCCAGCTCATATGAGGGAAATTGCGTTAATTGCAACGCTTTTTCTTCCAAACTCATTTCCGATATCAATTTTTTCAGTTCTTTGCGGTTTCTACTCATATTGCCAAATTTTTCTCTTATTTCAGATATTCTTTCGCCGCGCGCCAGAATTCGGGGCTTTCCACAGGCGCGTCGTCAAGTTCCCAGAACTGCGTCATAGTGCGTTCCCTTACGGGTTCTTTCGCGCAGTTTGCCATATAAGACTTCAACTCTTCGGGCGATATTTCGTTTTCGGGGTTAAAATCTTCGCTTTTTATATAGTTCTTTATAAATTCCGACATCGCCGCCGCAGACGGCTCGTTTTCGTCAAGCCCCGTAAGGTTTAGCCCGCACACAAGCAGACTGCCCCTGCCGACTTTTATTTCGAAAAGATAAGCATAGTCTCTGAGCGTTCTGTCGGGCATGAGTTCGGGGAGATTGTAAGCGTCTTTATACGCGTCGAAACGATCTCTCGAACTCTTGTCTATCCCCGAAATAAGCTTTTTTGCCTTGACGGGGAAGTCGTCGAGAATAACCTTGTCGCAATCTTCGCTCAACCCGCCGTAATTGAAATCGTAATAATCTTCGCACGGGAAACCGTATTTGCCGAGCAGATTTTTATCGTTTATGCCGCCGAAATTCGTCCCTCTGTCCCAGATAACGGGTTTAAAGCGGTTCCAGCTCGCCTTAAAAGCGTATTCAGGTTTTTTCATATCGGGGTTTAAGCGGTGTCTCGTCCAGTCCGACCGATATACGAGGCAGACCTTTTTGCCTTTCCTAAGCAAATCGAACGTCTTTCCGATATCGTCCGTAATTACCGTATTTCCGTTATCATAAGAAACGAACTCCCTGTAAGTCTCCTTTTCCGCGGGGCGGTCGTATATCCACAAAGCCCATTCGTTCTCCGAATAAACTCCGCTTTTTGTCGTAAGTTTTATCTTTAAAACGTAAACGCCCGCTTCTTTCGGCAAGGTCAGTTTCGTTTTGCACAATCTGTATGAACCTTTCCTCGAAACGTCAACGTTTTTCATAGAGCAATCGACGTATTTTTTGCCGTCTTTTTCCACCGAAACGGCAAAATTCGCTCTTTTCTCCGCATCCTCGCCGAGGTTGGAAAAATATACGGGGACGGTTATTTCGTCCGCGCAAAAATAATTTCTCGTCTTCAACTCCGCGATAAGTACTCTGTCGCCGTTGAATTTGAGAAATTTCTCGGGTTTTACGCAAGTTTCGTCGTCGAAACAATCGACGATTCCGTTAGAGTTCTCGTACGCGTCGGTGTCGGCGAATTGCAGGAAGTGGAAACCGCCGAGCAGACTGCTTTTGCGCATTTCTTCGTAAGCCGTTTTCCAGCAGATAAACTGAAAATGCTTGCTCGCCTTAAACATTTCGCCGAAAACTTCTTTATAACCTTTTTCTTCTATGAGTTTAATCTCTTCGTCGACCCACCACGGCTCTGTCGCGCCGCTTTTTATAAACTTTTCTTTAAGAGAATAAAAATCTCTTAAAGCCGTGTAATGGCACACTTCGTGAGCGATAAGCGGAACGTTGAAATACAAATCTCTTACGATTTCGCAATTATCCGTTTCCGCTTTCATCGGCTCGTTTTCGTCAACGTTAGCCGCGAGAAGGTTCTCGGTGTCGTCGTACATCCCCGCGTGCTTGCCGTAAGGGAAATAATAGCTTAAATGCTGAACGTCCATATCGACGTTCGGACGATTGTTCTTTCCCCATGCGCAGGTGTCGAGAAAAAGCCTCGTTCCGTCGAGTTCGTCGATTTTCTCTCTGATTTTCCGAATTTCGTCCGCGCTCGCCTTTTTAATCTCGTTACCTATACAATACACCGTAGCCGACGGGTGATTAAAACACTTGTCAACCGTCTCTTTCAGGAACTCTTCGGGAACTATCGCGCTTCCCGTCGTAACCATTTCCTCCAGATTGTTATAAATATCGTGAGGAGGACGAAGTTCGACGTGAACGAGCATACCGACTTCGTCCGCCGCCTCGAAGAGTTCCTCTTCGGGAACGACCGAGTGAAATCTGACGTAATTAAACCCGAATTTCTTCGCCTCTTTAAGGTTTTTAAGGTAAAAATCTTTAAGCGAAAGACCGAGAAGATTTGCGTGGTCGTGCGCTTTTGCTCCTCTTATATACCCTCTGATATAGACGGGCTTGCCGTTCACGGTAATGTTTTTTCCGTTCTGCCCGAGCGTTCTGAAACCGAATTTACCCTCCGTAACGGAAATTTCGCCGTCTTGGTATTCTATTTCCGCTCTGTATCCGTACAGATAAGGATCGGACAGCGACCACAACGTCGGTTTTTCAATGAAAAATTCGCCGCGAAAAGCCTCGTCTTTTCCCCACTTAAAACCGAACGTATGTATGTGATCGGAGTTGTCTTTTATCGTTAATTTCAGCGATTGAATTTTTTTGTGAGAGTCGACGAACACCTTGCCGTATCCGTCGGTATTCGTCGACTCTATTTTAATTATCCCTTGCTTTTTCTCTTTCATTATTCGTAATGCTGTTTTACGCAACGTCCCAGCTTCCGATTTTATCTATCTTTATAGACAACTCGTAAACGCTGTCGTATCTTTCGATGCCGCCGTCCTTGATATCTTCTCTCGCTTTGAATATCCAGGCGTACTTCTTGCCTTCGTTCGTGTCCTTGCTGTAACCTATGGTTCCGAAGTATTTGTCTTTGTCCTGGTTGTCGTCATCGGCGGTCACGTGGCAGTAGGTGTAAATGTGACTGTACCCCGTCGCCTTGAATTTTCCGAGCTTGCTCTCGTCGTTTTTCGCGTAAGAAACGAATCTGTAACCGTCGTAACTATAGAAGCTGCATGCCATGGGCATAAACTTACCGGTTACCACGAAAATATTTCTGAATCCGCCTTTGAATTTGCTGTCGTTGGAAGCCCAGGTTGACGTAAAGTCGTAATGGAACAACGCCGCCATTTCGGACTCGATACCCACGTTTTCGTAATCGGGAAGATTTTCCGTGCCTTGTATATTGACGAAAATATCGTACATTTCAAGGTTATAGTTGCAATATCCCAAAAGCGCATAGGAGTTTTTGAAATAGTTTACGGTTTCAACATTAAGGTTGCTGAGAACGATCGAACCTGCCGACAGACTGAACGTTCCGTCGTTGCCCGCTAAGCCGCACGATTCGGATTTATCCGAAAATTCGATCACGAATTTTGTATTCTTTATCGTCGCGCCGTCGTACAGTCCGCCGAAAATACCCTGCTGACCGACTTTCGCTTTTAAAGTGTGTCCTCTTCCGTCGAACGTTCCGCAAAAATAGGTGTTGTTCTCCGGACTGCCCGCGTTATAAACGCTTTTTGCCTGCAAAGTGAAATCGATTGTTTCGGTTATATCGGAATTAAGAATATAATATCCGTCTTTGATCAGATCGCCTTTGCCGAGCTGCAATATATCGTAAATATTATCTTTACTGAGTTCGACGTCGTACGCAAACACGTCCTCGAAAACAAATCCGCCGACGTTTGTGAGAATAGTCATCGCCTCGGTGTCTTCGCCCGCGATTTTAACGCCGTTTATATAGTTGAATTCGGTTTTCAATTCCTTGCCGCCCTGCGAAGCGGAAAGAATTTTCGCATATTGCGTTCCGAAAATCTTTGCGACGTCTACGGGTTCGGACGGACAGAAGTCGAACTGAGCCGAATAAACCTCCGTCGGGCAGTAAACTTCGACGGGTATTTCGGTTTCGTAAGCTTTGCCGTCGGTATGAACGTATTTTGCCGTAAGAACCGCGTTTCCGATACCGTTTGCGGTTACGCGAACCTTGCCGTCCGCGATTTTCTCGACGTTTAAAAGCGGGTCACCTGTCGTAAACTCGCAAGCGTAAGTCTTTCCGTCTACGGAAACCGAAGACGAAATCTCGGCTTCCGTCGGATAAGTTTTGCCCTGCCATTCGGGCGTTACGGATATTTCCGCCGCGGCGGAAGAAACTTTTTCGCCGCCTATCACGATGGAATTATTGTATTCCGCGTTCTTTTTAACGGTTATTCCGATCTCTTTGTTGAGTTTATCCGCCGAGAAATTAAGCCATTTGCCCGTGAAAGTCGCCGTAAGTTCGCCTTCCGCTTTCGCGATTATTTTACCGTTCGAATATTCGACTACGCCGCTTGCGGAAGAGGAAAAACTCACCTCGCAATCATAGTAAACCTTGTTGAAAAGCACTTTTATTTCGGGTTCGAACTCGTCTCCGACTCTCATCGTAAGTTCGTCGTTAGAAAGGTGCAGAACTTTGAGTTCGGGAAGATAATTCCCCATCGAAACGTTTATTTTGCACGTCGCCGAAGAATTTCCCGCCTTTGCCGTGATATCGCACGTTCCCACGCCTACCGTGGTAACCGCGCCGTCATCGTCGACAACCGCGACGGACTCGTCCGACGAACTCCATATAACGGTGTTTTCTCCGCCGTAAAAGCATATGATATCGAGCGTATCTCCGAAAATCATATTCTTCGAAATCACCGACAAGGAAATTTTTTCGTTCGACGTCGGGTCTTTCACGCTTTCTTTCGCGCTCCCGCCGGAATTGCTTCCCGAAGCGGAGTCGCCTTTGCCGCAACTTACGAAAAGCGACAACGACAAAACGGACAGAGCGATCGTTATTAAAAGAATTATTTTCTTTATCTTCATTTTTTCCCTCTTTATTAAAGACTATTGATAAAAGATTCTATGATCGTGAACTCTTTGATGTATTGTATACCGAGAGTTCTGACGTACGTTTTGAAATTCGTTTTTATTTCCGTAACCTGACTTTCGGTGAACAAACCCGTATCGTTCGAAATAGACACCTTCGCGGGGAACAGCCATTCCATATCGATATGCGATTTTAAACTCGCATATTTCGCGGGGTCTTTTTTATACATTTCGATTTTCGAATACGCGTCGTTCAAGTGTCTGAACATAGTCACGATATCGCCCTGTCTGACGTATTCCATAGAACCCGAGATACTGCCGTTCATATTAGCCGACCAGCCCCAATTATAATCCGTAAGACATCTTCCGAACCACAATCTTAAATCTTCGAACATCTCTCTCATAGGCTCAGCCGCTTCGGCATACATAGCGTTGAAATATTCGTCGAAAATGTTTTCCACGCTGAGTTCGCTGTTCCAGGCGAGCTTAGAGAACATATAAATCGCCAATACGTTGAAACCCGTATCCGCGCCCGTCTGACAACTCTTTATCTGCGGGAACGTAAGGCTGTAATTGTTTTCCTTTAAATATTTGTAGTAACCGGGGTAGAAACTGTACAGATCCCAGAACGTAAAGAAATCGTTATAGAATCCGCCGTAGGACCACGCCCACGTTCCGGGGAAAGCTTTGCCCCAGAGTCTGATATATTCTTTCTGCTCGATATTCGCGTTGTCGTCGAACGAAACGCCCGTGTGCAGGTTGCTCTGAGCGAAGAACGGAGCGACGTTCACGTCGTCTTTAAACTTCAAGTCCTCCGCAATGTCTATATTGCCGTCCGCGTCTTCTCCGAAAGGAGGTCTCGACGTGTCGAGGTACGCAAAGAACATATATTTGAAGTTTTCTCTGCGATATTCCGCGTTTTCTTCGAGATCCATCCAGGCGTCGACCTTTTTGCCGACGTCGTGCATAAACTTCATAAGCGCGGCGGAATTGGCGTCGTTATGGTCGCTTTTCATCTTCATGCACGTATCGCATTTACACATCGGAACGTTATCCATCTGCCCTAAAAGAACGGCTTTATACTGCGGGTACTGCGCTGCGGGATACCACATAAGCGACTGCTCGATTTTCTCCGCGCAAAGCGTAGTCATCGTATCGTAAGTATCTTCTCCGTGCGCCGTGTAGCAAAGCTGCCCCGTACCCGAATAAAATTCGGAATAATCCGCGCCGTATTTGGACTCGGGCAGGAAATACAAGCTGTTATGGTTGTTCTTGATTTCCGTCGTTTTCGTATCGCCGATGTGAATGGGAAGAAGCAGGTCGCCGTAACTGTCGAGGATCCTTAAACGATAAGAAATCATCTTGCCGTCCGTCGTGTCGGAAGAACCTGCCGCATAACCTATTCTCTGACGATATTCTATATCCGAAATATCGGTTACGTCGTAATCGAGAAGTTTAAGGTTTGTTACGTTGCTTCTCAAAGTGTAACTGTCGGTGAAGAAAAATTCGAAGCCGAAGTTTATTTTCAGAAAATCGTAAACGCCGTTTAAAACGCCCGTTTCTTCTCCGCCGATGATATACACGGTTTTGTCTTTCGTGAAAATTTTCGTTCCGTCCTTTTTCAAAGCGGCTATATCGTCGTTTCTGTTAAGGCTTTTATAAAGCGAAGTGTTTCCGAGCGAAATGTAACGATTGGTTTCGTTATGAGTGAGACCCTTATCCGTAACGAATCTGATATCTATGCCCGTCGCTTCTTTGAAAAATCTCGAAAGCTCGCTTTTCGCGTAAGAAACAGCCTGAGTTTCAACCTCGGGAACGACTACTTTATAAGAAGTTTTCCCGTTTTTGACCATATACTCGTTCGTAGTTTTATACGAAAAGCTGTGATTTTCGTTATAAACCTTCGTAAACTCTTTAAGCGCCGAATTGTTGACGGCAAGCTCGCCCGAATACTCGATAACGTCGTTTTCCGAAGGATTAAGCGGCTGATCGCTTCCGGACGGATTATTTCCCGAGTCCCCTTTGCCGCCGCAGGAAGCGAAAACAGTCAAAAGAGACATCAATAAACAAAGTAATATTGCGATTTTTCTCATAAGCTCTCCTTATTTTACGTTGACGTAATAACTCTTGCTTACGCTGTTATACGCTTCGTCCAGGACGTAAACGATTATCGTATAAGTTCCTTCCTTATAAATCACGATATCGGAAGAAGTGGTGATCGAAACGAAGTTTTCGTTGGAATCTTTCACGATATAATACACGAGAAGATCTTCGCTCGCGGTGAAGTTGTCCGTCACCGTGAATTTCGGTTTGAACCTCTCCCCGACCTTTACGTTCACCGTCTTACCCTCGTTTTCGAGATTAAGCGTCGGAGCTTCGATATCGACAACCGTGACGACCCTGAACAACAAACTCGAATCCTTTCCGTTGCCTCTGCCGTCGACATAATTGTAAATTATGGTATATTCGCCGTAATCGCTTAAAACAAGCTTGATTTCGCTTTCGAAATCGGTGATTTTGCTAAGTTCTCTGCCGTTTTCGTCCTTTGCCGGCTCGTCGCCGTCAGCACCGCTCTTTAAAACGGTTACGGAGAGTTTTTCATAAGACGAGGGCGACAGAACGTCGGTCGCATAAGGCTTGCCTATTATTATTTCCTGTCCGAGCGAACCTATTTCGTCGGGCAATTTCGCATAGACGTAAGGAGCGGCTACGTCGCTTACCTTTGTGGAAGCCGCGCTTACGGTTGTAAACGACTGATTGCAGATTTCGTTGACTTTAACCTTAAATCCGCCCGAAACGCCGTCGAATTTTACCGACATAAAGCACAGATCGCCCGTGAATTTATTTACGACTTCGATATTAGTCGTTCCGATGAGCAGAATTCCGTTGTTTATCTTTATCGGAACCTTCGCTCCGTTCCAATCGTTGTCGAGCGAATAGCTTTCGCCGTCCGCGGCGGCGACGCATCTGCCGTTTTTACCGCTTATTACGATTTCGTATTTATTGTCCGCGTCGAAATAATCGGTTAAAGTTATCGTCATCGACGAAACGCTCTGTTTTCTTCCGTCCGAGGTTACGGGGATTTCGATTCCGAGACCGAACTGCGAGAACGTCAACGGGTTTATAAACTCGAAGTACGCGTCGGAAGACGCAGCCGTCAATGCGGGAACTCTGCCATCTATTTCCGCGGACATATTTCCGCCGAAATACCGCGTTATTTCGACCGAATTTTCGCTGCCGTAGCTAACGTCTACGATTTGCCTTAAATCGCTTTCGATATACACGTTCTCGTTATCAGCGCACGCGGTTTTGAATTTAACGGTCGAATTTCCCGTAACGACGAATTTCTTCGGATCTATCTCCGCGTACGCCCCGCC
This sequence comes from uncultured Clostridia bacterium, assembly GCA_934247225.1. Classification (GTDB taxonomy): domain Bacteria; phylum Bacillota; class Clostridia; order Christensenellales; family Borkfalkiaceae; genus UBA10281. Next base: position 8,689 of record CAKQJE010000019.1, on the reverse strand, counting down.
GTCGTAAGAAACGTAAGTTTTCGTATCGACGACTTCGCTTCCGCTCGTACTGTAATTTCTCGCCTTTACGTTGAAAAGCGAATATTCCGCGTTTTTAATGTAGTATTTGTTGCTGTATAATTTGTCGTTTTCGAATTTCGGGAGGTTGTTCGGCACGACGTTTACGTCCGCCGTGATTTCTCCGCCGTAGAATATATCCGAATAAGAATAATTTATCGAATACGTTCCGACTTCGTCGAACATATAAACCTGCGAGAAACTCTCCGCCTCGACGGTTTTTCCGCCCGGCGTTATTATCGTTATGCCGATGTTGAGAATTTTTTCGTTGAGCGAGTTTATTTTTACGATATCCGAAAGTCTGTATTTGTCGCCCGCCGAAACGTCCGCGTTCAACTCCTTAACCGCGGTAATTCCGTTTTCCGCCTCTACGGCGTAAAGGTTAAACGAAAGCTCGCTTTTGTTGCCGTAAACGTCGTAAGCGAAATAGTCTATCGTATACGAGCCTTTTTTGTTCGGAACGAATTTTCCGTTTTTAACGCTGACGTTGCTTGCGCCCGCGGTATTCTTTTCGTAAGTTACGATAAAGTCCGCAAGTCCTCTTATGCCGTAGTCGTCCTTAACGCTCACTTCGGGAACGGAAACTTCTTTCCCGACGGCTACTTTATACTCTTTTTCAAAGTCGTTCGGTTGGAAAATCGGGCTTAAATCGTCGTTGTGATAATCGGTAGTCAGAAAGTCTCTGCCCGAATAGTCGCCGAACTTAGCTATCTGAATCGGAGCTTCGCTTACGCCTACGAGCGACTGAGCGCGAAGAGAAAGGAACACGTTTCCGTCGGTGAACCCTTTGAACTTGTACTGATAAGCCTTGTCGTTGTTTATTTCCGACACGAGCGAATTAGACGTTCCGTCGCCTACGCGGACGTAAACTTTGATTTTGTTTCTATCCGTCGTATCGAGATAATAACTAAGGTTTGAATAGTTGCCGGTGGACGGACTGTTTCCGTATACGGTGGTTCCGTTTCCGTCGATCTGATAGGACTTACCCCCGACCTTTACGTTACCCTGCTCGTTCTGAGCAAGACCTACGGTTTTGCCGCCGCAGGTACCCGCAACGATATTCGTGGAATAATATCTATCGCCGCGCTTATAGGTTATGTCGAGATATACCGACGGGTCGTAACAGTCGGTAAGTCTTAACGTTATGAAGTTGCAAAGCACGGGTTCGGTCTGCATACAGTTGAACGAAATTAAATCTTCGAGATTTTTTTCGTAAATATTGAACGGTTTATTGAGCGCGAAAACGTCGCCTTCCGCCAGACCGATATTAAGCCCCTGGTTATACCCCATAGCGGCGAACTGCTTGTTAAGCGCGCCGTATTCTATGCTTTCGCTGCCCGAAGTAAGCTCGAAAACCTTTTTCTTCACCGTAAAAGTCTTCGCCGCGCCGTAACGTTTGCCGTTTAACGTTTTTTCGTAAACGATCGAATATTCTCCGCAATCGTCAAGCGTTAAATTCGACAAAGAAACGCGGTTGCCGTCGGGCAAAATCACGTAAAACGAGTCGGAGTCGTAACTTTCTCCGTCGATAACGAGGGTCGCCGTTTTCGGAACGGTTACCTCGTCTTTATATAAGTATTCGGTTTTGATTCCGCTTACGGAAACCTCCGCGGCGTATACCTTGTCGGGGTTTTTAAGTCCCGAAAAAAGCATTACCGCAAGCGCCGCGATCACGCCCAAAGCCAAAACCGATAAAATTTTCGCCTTTTTGGTTTTAATCATTTTTCCTCCTTATTCTTTGATACCGCCGAGCGATATGCTGCCCATAAGTTTATCTTTGAATATTATGAACAATATGAGAACCGGAACGGCGAGGAACATACATGCCGCCGTTTTCATATTCAGTTCCTGGAACGTTGTATTGTCTGTCGCTTCAATTACTTTATAGTATACCATGTACGCAAACGTGGGATAAGACGGAAGATACAGATACAACGTCTGATAGTCGTTCCACAGGTTTACGAACTGAATAAGGAATACCGTGAGAATCATCTTCTGCGCGAGCGGAAAATAAATTCTGAAAGTTATCGTCCACTCCGACGCGCCGTCTATCGAAGCCGCATCTCTGTAAACGTTGGAAAGCCCTTTGAAAAACGCGTAATACACGAGGTAATACGTTCCCGAACCCGTCATTTTCTGCACGTAGTTGCCGAGCATATTGTCGTATAATCCGCTGTTTCTCAAAAACGTAAGTTCGGTCGGATATCTTCCGACGACGGGTATGCACATTATAACGATATTTATCATATGCAGAGCCTTGCACCAGACGTAGTCGTATTTCGCGGTTATATAAGCCGTGAGCGCAGGCATAAAGCACATTATAGCCGCGCCGCCTACCGTGTATAAAACAGTGTTTATCAAAATATCGATAAACGTTGCCTGGTTCGCGCCGTTTGCCGAGCCGCCGAACCACACTTTCTGGAAGTGCGTAGCCGCGTCCGCTCTGCCGTTCACATAGAAAGAAGTCGTCTTTTTGTATGTAAACAATTCTATTACTTGTCTGTAATTAAAAAACTGAAAGAACTCTCTGCGGCTGTGGTAAATATATTCTTCTCCCGTTTCGGGATCGACCCACACGTGAGTCGAGTTTAGATCGGGAAAGCCGAGAATATTCTTCTTTGTGTAAAAGTTAAATCCGCCGTTAATGTCTTCGAGACTTTTAAGCGAAGTCATAACTCCCCATAAAAGAGAAATGATGACAAACAGCGAATAAATAACAAGAAGCGCGAGGACAATTGCGAATATGACGGTCGTAACCGTATTTTTTTCTGCTTTTCTTTTCATATCAATCCGCCCTCGGTCCGTATTTGTTCAGAAGATGTCTCGTGACGAGCGTTACGGGGATCACGACGAACGAAAGCAAAAGCCCCATCGCCGATAACGAGCCGTAAGTGTTGTTTGTGGTACTTTGTCCGCCGCCGACGGTTTTTCCGACCCTGCTCGCTTCCATATACAAAAAGTGTCCGATATTTTCAAGCGAACCTACCTCGTTGTATTTATACAGCGAGAACATTCTGAATTGGTCGGTGAAAAGCGCCGCCAGAGCCACGGTGAAAAGCGTTACAATCGTCGGGAAAATCGTAGGTATCGTGACGTATATAAATTCCTGAGCGACGTTTGCCCCGTCGAGCTGCGCAGCCTCGGACATGGAAACGTTTACGTCTTCCATAGAACTCGAATAAATAAGGCTGTTTATACCGAACCACATTATGACGTTGAAGACGATCGCCGCGCCCGCTTTCGTCGATTCTTCCGTAAGAAGCTGATATTTCGCGGCGTCGGCTACGTGGAACCATTCGCTCATTATTTCGGGGATTACGTTGTTCGTCATACATCTGTAAAGGGTCGCCACGATTATTTCCGAAAGGATATACGGCATGAACAGCATAACCTTGAAGAATTTGCTCATAAAGCACTTTTTATAGATATAAAAAGAGAAAATAAGCGTGAGGGGCGTTACGAAAAACAGATTTATCGCCTCGAAAATAAGCGAATTTTTTATCATGCTCCAACCGTTTACGCTGAACAGCTGACCGAGCGCGTTTTTAAAGTTTTCGAGCTTGGCAAAACTCGTTACCAGACCCACTCCGCTGATAATTTCGTATTTTTTGAACGCCAAAGCGAACGAGCTTAAATTTATATACAGGTAAAAAACCAGGAAATGCGCGATAGGAATCGCAAGCATTAAAAGCGAGAAAACCGCCCTGCGCTTGTTTTCGATTATTATCTTTTTACCCGTTTTTCCGAACGTCATAGAAAAACACCTCTTGTAATGTTTCGCCTCGGACGGTCACCGTTTTCGGCAACCGCCTGTGGCTATCCGCAGGCGACCGCTTTAAAAGGCAATCGCCTGTGGCTGTGAGATCGATCGGCAGAAAATTATCGCCGATTGACATTATTTTAATTATTTTATTTACTTGCGTTTGCCAGAATAGTCTGCCAGGTTGCTTCGCTTAAAGTAGAACCCGTGTAAATATCCTTTGCGGTTCTTCCGTTTCTGTACGCTTGAAGATATCCTTCCATCCAAACCTGTCCTTTATAATTGTAATAGTTAAGCGCGCCGCCGAAACCGAGAATGAAGTTCGAAAGGTTCTTATACTGGATGGGATTGCTCGAAGCGGTCGTTACGATATCGGATTTACTTCTGAGTTCTTTAAAACTCGTGTAGTAATAATCGCCGAGTTTGGTTTCGTCGTAATCGTAGTTAATGGGAATGTTCATACCGAGGAATTCGGTGAACGCCGCAAGTTCCGATTTCGAATAAAGGAATTTAAGGAAGTCGGTAACGGCTTTCTTTTTGCCTGCGTTTTCGGATACGCGGTTGTTTACGAACATAAAGGACGAACCTACGTTAAGCATAGTGTTCTTCTTGCCTGCGCCTTCCGCTACGGAACCTTTTAAAGTCGTCGGCAGGCACATATAGCTGAGTTTACGCTCTTTTCCGCCGCTCGTTCTTTTCCACTGAGTGAACGCCGAACCTTTGTTGTAAAGTTTGGCTTCGTGGTACCAATAAGTACCGTCGATATACATAGCCGCTCTTTCGTTGGCGTTGGTTGCGATGAAAGTCGTCTGAACTTTATCCGCACTCGTATCCGATTTGGTTTCGGAATGGAACCAATCGTTGTCGTAAGCGAGCTGCATGAACGCAAGCGCATAATATCTCGACGCCATATCGTACATTTTGTAACCGTTCTGATCGTTTAAAACGACTTTTTCCGTTATCGGCATCGGAATGTTTTTATCTCCGAAGAAATATTCGTTTGTGCTGAAACCCGTTACGACTTCGACGGGCTTTTCGGAAAATTCCGCCGTTATGCTTCTCATGGTTTCCGCGCCTTCGAGAGCCGCCCAGATAGCCTGAACCATATGGAACGAATAAACCGAACCGCCTGCTCCGCCGGGGATTATGAACGGCGAACCGCCTTTGGATTTAATGTAATCGCAAAGCTGAGCGAATTCTTCGAGCGAAGAGGGCAAACCGTCGTCGGGGGTGTTGTATTCGCCGTCGGGACCGCAGGATTTCTGTATATCCGTGGGATCGACGAATTTAACCGTGCCGTAGTTTCCTTCGTGAGTCACCGATTTGGTCGCGTCGGGTTTTGCGAAATAAAGACCCGCTTCTTCGAAATAGTTCACGTCGTAAGTTAAGCTGTTGCTCCACTCGTACTGCGGAAGTCCGTAATAGTGGCGCTGACCGTCCGCGCTTTGGTAGCCGAGCATTCTCTTTTTGGCGTCCGCGTCGATCGTCAAGCCCTGATCGCTCTCGATATAGTTTACGATTTCGTCAAGCTGCATAAGTTCGTTCGAAGCGGAATAAGTGTACATATCCGCTTTCGCTTCGTCGAGATAGATATCGTTACCGTCCGAACTAAGGCTGTCGTAAGGAATGTTTTTGTTATCCTGAATCGTTATGTTTACGCCTTTCTTTCCGCTTTCGTACGTCTCTTCTTTTTTAAGCTCGGTAAATCTTTCCGCAGCGTCGAAAATCCATTTGTTTGCGCCGTTTCTCGTTGCCGTTCCTGTGAAGATAAGAACGTTTATGTTCGTTGCCGCAGACGACTCTCCGCCGCCGCTGTTACCTCCGGTGGAGTCGCCGCCGTTTCCGCTTGTGGAAGTTCCGCCTCCGCCGCACGAAATAAGCGCGGCTGACATACAAAGCGCCATAGCACCGCATAATGCTCTTTTTAAAAATTTGCTTTTCATTTTTTTGCTCCTTGTGTTTTATTTTTACTTATGTTTTTATTAAACTGCCGAAGAATTTTTTCTAATGATTTTTCTTCGGGCGATTTGACTGTTTTATTCGGCGGGCGAAAACCCTTTCGCCCGCCACGAATTCTGTTATGATTTTTAGCCTAAGGTTACTTCAAGTCCGCTGACGTTTTCATAAGAAGTTACGGTTTTATTTGCATTATCCGTACAAGCAAGACCTATAAGCGATTTTGCGGTTATCGTACAGTTTTCAAACGTGTTATCCGCATAAGCCGCGGGATAACTGAACCAACATCCCGTTCCGAATAATGTGTCTATCGCTAATCCGGCGGCGTTTATATTTACGTTTTTCAACGTGTTGCCATATGCTCCCAAACACGTCAACAATCCGCATGCGGCGCTTGTAGGAATACTGTCGTTTCCTCCTTTAAGAACGTTAATCGTCACATTCTCCAAAGTCGCGCCCATCATGGAATAACCGAACAAAGTATTAAAATTGCCGTTATCACCGCGATATTGCTTGACGTCTATCGTAAGATTTTTGATTACCGCGTTGTTGCCGACCACTCCGAATAAACCATGCTTCCAGAACCACGACTTAATCGTTTTGCCGTTGCCGTCGAATGTACCGCGGAAACCTAAATTAGCATTACTCCATTGAGCCGATGACCATGTATAATCTGCACTATACCAATCGCCGCAATTTAATTTGTCTTTTAATCTGTAATATCCGTAAACGACATCATTAGCAATCGGCGTTAACGCCGCCGTAATCTCTTCCATTGTGGAAACGATTTTCGTTACGACAAGTACGTTTACATTTACGCTATAATATTTACCATCTTTTTCTACGGTAACAACCAAAGTCTGATTGCCGTGTTTCTGAGTGGCGGCTTTGAAATCTTCGGTTATTGTCAAGTTACCGCCCGCATATGTCACGTTTTCGCCCGCAAGGGTCGCACTCAATACGGTCGCTTCCGAGTAATCGCCTAAATCAACGGCATAGGTATCATTGGAAAGTACGATTTCTTGCGTTCCATCCAAAGTTACGGGGGTTGCAACAAGCTCAACCGTCATAGTTATTTCGAAAATAACCGTAAGACCTTGCGCGTTTTTGCCCTTAACGGAGAATGTTTTAACTCCTATCTGATTTGCCGCGAACGCGTCCGCGTTGATCGTAAGAACTCCGTTTGCAAAAGAATATGCGGTGAATTCTTCGTTTTCCAAAGTTATCAAAGTGATTTCCGAAAGATCGGACAACTCGATTTCCGCAGCTTCCCCTAACGTCATGTTATCGGCAACGACGGCATCTTTATTGAGCGTAACGGAAAGCCCCTCAACGCCCGCAAGCGAAACGATCGGATTTTCCACCTTATCCGCTGTCGTAATGCAAATTAAACCGCCGATAGATTTTGCTTCCACCGTACAATTTTCAAATGTGTTGGCTTTGCTCGGGAAGTAGTTTTGGTAAGAAAAGCCAAACAACATATCGAGATCGGAAGAAGAATTGACCTTTACGTTCACATATCTCGAAGAGTGACTGAGCAAAGCAGTGATCACACCGCCTTCCGAATAATAAGAATTGCTCGAACCGCTCTTAATGTTAATCGTTATGTTTTCAAGAGTAGCTTCCGTTATCGTACGTGCGATAGTTGTTCTTCCGTTCGAGTAGTTATACGCGTTTATCGTAAGGTTTTTAATATAAGCCCCTTTACCGATCATTCCGAATATTCCGTTACTGTAAATAATAGCGGAAATACTCTGATTGTTTCCGTCGAACGTTCCGCGGAAACCGCAAGGTCCGCCCGCATTCGCCCAATTATCGCCATTTGCACTACCGTTTTGTATTCCGTTATAATTTGCTGCTCCCAAGGAAGCGACAAGTTTATAATAGCCGAAAATCGTGTATTCCGGGGTGTCTTTGGGACCTGCAAGGGCGGCATTCAGCTCTTCCATGGTCGCTATTTCTTTTGTGATAAGAAGTACGGGAACCTTTAATTCGTGAGCAAAACCGCGAGCGTCCTTAACGGTTACAACGATCGTCTGTTCGCCGTGGCGCTGCGTGTCGCTTTGTACCGCGGCGGGAAGTTCGAAAGAAGTAATCGAACCGCTTATTTCCGATCCGTTAATAACCATTTTTTCAACGGATTCGTAAGCCGTCGCGCCCTCGATAGTAAGCGAAAGTCCGCTTGCGCTTACAACCAATTCCTTGCGGGCGGACGTAACCGTTTTATCGTAAGAATACGATTCGTCTTTATAACCGCAGGAACAAAGGATATAATCGAACTTTTCGTCGGAAGAGTCAACCGTGTAATCGTGTTTTACTGCGTTGAACTGCGCGCTATAAACCGTTTCTCCTTTGACTGCGGATATATCTTTATCCCAACCTTTAAAGGTGTAATGGTTTTCGGAGTCGTAACCCTTGGTCGGGGTTGTTTCGGGAGCAGTAGGCGTTGCGCCGTAATCCAAAGTCTCTTCTTTCAGTGTCGTATCGCCGTTTTTAAAGGTTATTTTATACTGATTGAGAGTTTCCTTAAATTCCGCGGTATAAACAACGTCGCCCGTAACTTCGCCGATTGTCTTATCCCAGCCTTTGAAAGTGTAGGTATACTGAGCGTCGGCGGCTTTGGTCGGGATATCTTCGGGTGCAGTAGGCATTGTGCCGTAATCCAGAGTTTCCTCTTTCAGTGTCGTATCGCCGTTTTTGAACGTTACTTTATACTTATTGAGAGTTTTCGTAAATTCCGCGTTGTAAACAACGTCGCCCGTTACTTCGCCGATTGCCTTATCCCAACCTTTGAAAGTATAGGTATACTGAACGTCGGCATCTTTGGTCGGATTGGTTACGGGTGCAGTAGGCATTGTGCCGTAATCCAGAGTTTCCTCTTTCAGTGTCGTATCGCCGTTTTTGAACGTTACTTTA